>CAJVXY010000031.1 GCA_913009895.1 uncultured Acidiferrobacteraceae bacterium
ACAGTCGTTGGCCCGACAAATTTCCACCCCTGCTTTTTTAACTCCTTCGATAGTGCAACTGATTCTTCTGAGGTTGAGACTGTTTGTGGTTCAGCAAGATTTTTCTTGTCGGGTTCGTAACGCCATAAAAAAGTTGCTAGTGAACCTTCTTTCTTGATTAATTCCTTCGTTCGTTTGGCATTATTAATTACTGCCTCAATTTTACCTCGATGACGGACGATCCCTGCATCCTTAAGTAATCTATTTATGTCCCTTTGTGTAAAGCGAGCAATTTTTTCAAAGTCAAAGTTATGGAATGCCTGACGAAAATTCTCACGTTTCGAGAGGATAGTGCGCCAGCTTAGTCCGGATTGAAAACTTTCTAAGCACAGCTTTTCAAATAATTGATAGTCATCATCTACCGGATATCCCCACTCTTTATCGTGATAGTCAAAAAACTCGGGCGCTGCACTACACCAGCTGCAACGTAGTTTACCATCGGGGCCCTTGATAGTCTTATTCATTTCTTAAGCTTTTTATAAATTTATATTTAGTATATTTAAGATTGGAGTGATAATTCAACCATTGCTGCATAAAATTTTAATACTGACCTTAAATATTAATACAGTTGCAATGGTTTGAATTATTTCTAGCCAATTTAAATTTACAATAAATTCTTACATTTGTTTTTAGCGCCTAACGTTGTGTTCCAACGGATTGGATTCCATCCGAGTTCTGCCTCGAATCTTCTACGATACTCCGTATCGATCTGAACTGGTGCATGACATATGTATTTCTTAGCTTCATCTAGATACGACCCAGATAAGTTTTTCAAATATTGAATCGCTTGTTCTACCGAAGGAACTTCACCATCTTTTTTATTAAATTTCGGGCCGAGAGCTGTCCAAACAACTGCATCCACACCAACACTTTTGGCCCATTCTGGTAATTCCGGTATATGGTTTGGTGGTTCGTCATCAATAGACCAATTGCCTATTTTTTCAATAGCACTTTTCGGAATGCCTTCACGACTTCGTAGCGCTTCTATAGCAGATTCCAATTCCATATCATCCATCTTCGCCCATAGGGTTCTCACCGATTTTGCGTTCGGTTCAATTACTAACGTGAGTCTACCGTCTGCTGATTGCCTCGCAAATTCAACAGGAATGAGGGGGCCATCATGAAACCATGATCTTTGAATTGGAAGAGTTCGTGAGTCCCATATCAACGAACCCCACCCTATACATGCAATATTCTTCATAATATTCTGCTCTAACGACAAGCATCAGGCGCGGCGCTTTTTGCCGTCGCCTGGATGCGCTTGTTATATGTTTTAAATGTTTCCATTTTGCTGCTCAACACAAATATTAATCTATTCTGGTTCTATCTCTTCGAAATCCGACATTACTCTTATGTGATGCTTATATACCTCTTTGATAGTAAATCTATAGTAGTGATGCCTGTGCAGCTCCAGTTCATCAATAAATGAAACATAGATTCTTATCTTTTTACCAAAATGTTCGCCTTCACTAATCTCTCCCATGACCTCAAATTCCTTTTGAACAGGATCTTTCATATAAACTCGAACGTCCAAAGACTCTCCAACGCCTAAGTCTGAATATTTGATCTCTTCTCCGTCAAATAGTCTCTTTGAGATCTTTGAACTTTTTTCACCTAAAATTATTTTGTTTTTTTCAACACCCTTTTTCCCTAGTTTGGAAAGTTTATCAGCTTCCTTATTGAATTTTCTTCTCAAGTAAATGATTTCGACTCTTCCGTATATCCTCTTGCTTAATTTAGCTCTGTTTTTATCTATCTTGTCTAGAAGGTCCTTATCTTTGATCGGTTTTCCTTCATGATTTTTCCACCCCTTTCTTCTCCAACCTGAAATCTTCCATGGATTTAGTAATTCGGTTAGTGAATGTCTATCTGTATTGATAACAACCCCAGAGACGTTTTTCATATGTTCGCCATTTTTCTTAAGCCACTTATTAAGCAATTCCAGCGCTTCTAGTATCGCTATCATTTCCAGGCGATGGATACCTTGGCCATCTCTGCGAAATGATTCTTCTATGTCGGGGACACCGACGAAATCAGGAAATTTAATTACATAGCCGGTACCACCAGTCTGTTTTGTGTCCCGATCCATTGCTCCATCGGTATAGATTACGATTGCATTATCCTTAAGCATGCTAGCGTTAAATCCGCCCCTAGATCTCAGCGAATGCTATGCTCCTCAAAACATATAACTTAAATTAGAGGGCTCAAATGAGGCATTTAGACCCATCAATTGAGCCCCGATAATTATTTTAACTTATTTTATTCAGTGGCTTATAGGTTTTTATCACTTCAATTTGATAAAAATTTCTGCACAGGGCGAGTAAAAAAACAGGTTTTCTACTCAACCGTTACGGACTTGGCCAGGTTGCGGGGTTTGTCCACATCGGTGCCCTTGAGCACAGCAACGTGATAGGAGAGTAATTGCAGGGGCACGGTATAGACAATCGGGGCGATGGCGTCTTCCGTGTCGGCGACGATTAATACCTGGGTACCGGGCTCGGCATTAACGCCCGCTTGACTGTCGGCGAAGACATATAACTCGCCACCCCGGGCGCGCACTTCCTGGAGATTACTTTTAAGTTTTTCCAGTAATTCGTTATTGGGTGCCACGGCAATAATAGGCATATCCACATCCACCAGTGCCAGCGGGCCGTGTTTTAATTCACCGGCGGGATAGGCCTCGGCATGAATGTAGGAAATTTCTTTAAGCTTTAATGCGCCCTCCATAGCCACGGGATACATGGCACCGCGGCCGAGAAACAGGGCGTGCATTTTGTCACCGAATTGTTCAGACAATTGTTTGATTTCATCATCCAGCTGCAGGGCAGTTTCAATGGCTGCTGGCAGGCCTTCCAGTTGTTTTACCAGGTTTCTTTCGGCGGCTTCGTTCAATTCAAAACGGCGCCCCAGCACAATCACCAACAACATTAATGCCACCAGTTGGGAAGTAAAGGCCTTGGTGGAGGCAACGCCGATCTCGGGCCCGGCGCGAGTCATTAACACCAGGTCAGATTCCCGTACCAGCGAACTCTCCGGTACGTTACAAATCGATAATGAAAATCCGAATCCCAGGCGTTTGGCTTCTTGCAAACCGGCCAGGGTGTCGGCGGTTTCTCCGGACTGGGAAATGGTGACAATGAGAGAATTTTTTCTGACCACGGGCTTGCGATAACGAAATTCACTGGCCACTTCAACACTACAGGGCACGCCGGCGATAGACTCAAACCAGTACTTGGCAATCAGGCCTGCATGGTAACTGGTACCACAAGCTATAATGTGCACACCCTGAATTTCATCAAATATTTTACTGGCCTGTGCCCCGAATGCTGCTTCCAATACTTTGCTACCGCTGATTCTGCCCTCAAGGGTATCGGCAACGGCGCGCGGCTGTTCAAAAATTTCCTTGAGCATGAAGTGGCGATATTCACCGCGTTCGGCTGATTCGGCCGTTAACTCACTCTCTTTGATGGGGCGCTCAACTACCTTGCCCTTGGCATCATAAATAACAAGTTTGTCTTTTTTAATATCGGCGAGGTCACCTTCCTCAAGAAATATAAATCTGCGGGTAACGGGCAGCAGGGCGGCAACATCAGAGGCAATAAAATATTCACCAATGCCAACGCCGATTACCAGTGGGCTGCCAAACCTGGCGGCAATTAATCTGTCGGGCTCTTTGTTGCTCACCACGCCGAGTGCATATGCACCTTTTAAGTCGTTAATTGTTTTTTTAGTGGCCTCTAGAATATCCAGACCATCATCAATGTGATAGCCGTAGAGTTGGTGAACAATAACTTCGGTGTCGGTCTGGGAAGTAAACTCAAACTTTTTCTTGATTTGCTCGGCGCGCAAGGCCTCATGGTTTTCAATAATGCCGTTGTGAACAACGGCAACCGTCTTGCGGCAGACATGAGGGTGGGCATTGGTTTCTGACGGCTCGCCGTGGGTAGCCCAGCGGGTGTGGGCGATGCCTATTTTGCCTTTGGTTTCTTTTACAGCTGAAGCCAGGCCATCTACCTTGCCAGCCTTGCGTATGCGGGTCAGGCAATTGGCATCATCGAGAATCGCGACACCTGCGGAATCATATCCACGGTATTCCAGTCTTCGCAGTCCTTCGATTAAAATTGGAACTACGTCACGTTCTGCAATTGCACCGACTATGCCACACATATATCTGATTCCTGTTAATTAAAAAAATAAACTTCCCCGCCATTAGCGCATGGGGATATTAATATCACTAACTACCAGCTACTTCTTTTTAGGTCTTTCCCATCCGCTGATGGATTTTTGCTTACTCCTGGACAGGGTCAATTCACCTGCAGGGGCATCCCGGGTCAGGGTGGTGCCAGCCCCGATCGTGGCCCCGGCCTCAACCGTAACGGGCGCAACCAGCTGGGTGTCCGAGCCAATGAACGCATTATCACCGATTACCGTGCGGTGTTTGTTGGCGCCGTCATAATTACAGGTAATGGTGCCGGCACCAATATTCACCTTTTTACCCACGGTGGTATCACCCACGTAACTCAAATGATTAATCTTGCTACCGTCGGCTACATCTGATTTTTTAATTTCGACAAAATTACCTATGTGGACATCGTTGGCGAGTTTCGCTTCTGGCCGGATACGAGAAAACGGGCCAATGCGGCAGTCCTTACCAATTACTGCATGATCAAAAACACAATTGGCCAGGACAATGGTACCACTGCCTATCTCGACATCTTTTAAGACACAGTTGGGCCCGATAATAACGCCTTCTGCCAGGGTAACATTGCCTTCAAAGAGAGTATTCACATCAATTATGACATCCTGGGCGACGGTCAACTTACCACGGACATCGATACGAAACGGGTCGCGCAGGGTCACGCCCTGTTCCAGTAAACCCCGGGCAATATGATTTTGTAAGTATCGTTCCAGGGCGGCAAGATCAATCTTGCTATTGACCCCCATGATTTCCCATTCATTCTCTGGCTGTGCCGAGATGACGCCGGTGCCATCTTCTACGGCCATGGCAATAATGTCTGTTAAATAAAATTCACCCTGGGCATTTTTATTCTCAAGTTTGGCGAGCCATTTTTTGAGTAATTCAGATGGCGCGGCCAGGAAACCGGTATTGATTTCATTGAGCTGTAATTCTTCTTGCGAGGCATCTTTTTTTTCAACAATACGGAGAATCTTTTGATTGCTATCGCGAACAATGCGGCCATAACCGGCAGGGTCAGCCAGTACCGCGGTTAACAAAGATAATTTTCCAGTACGGGCCTTGTCGACCAGGCCTTGCAGGGTGTGGTTTTTGATCAGCGGGACATCACCATATAATACGAGTACGGTGGCCTCTTTTTTTATGTGGGGCACCGCTTGTTGTACTGCATGGCCGGTACCATTTTGTTCGGCCTGTAATATCCAGTCTACTTTATGGTCAGGAAAACTTTCTGGCACGGTCTCGCCGCCATGGCCATATATTACGTGGATGGCATCGGCACCCATGCCCACCGCGGTGTCGAGTACATGGCCGAGCAATGATTTGCCGCCAATCTCGTGTAAAACCTTGGGCAGACTTGAACGCATGCGTGTGCCCTTGCCTGCTGCCAGGATCACCACTTCCAGTCGTTGCTGTTTTTTAGCACTCATTGGGCCATTAAAGCATATTTTGTGGATTCAGGCTTGCCGTGCCTGGCTTAAGTTGCTACCGCTGCAAACGCCCTGTTACTGCAGGGTGGGACCAAATTTGTTCTCCGGCGTGCCGTTTTTTAATTCATCAGCCGTGGCATCACGAATTTCGATAATTTTGACATTAAATTTCACTGTTTGCCCAGCCAGTGGGTGGTTGCCATCAACAGTTAGCACGCCCTTGTCATTCTGGGCCTCGACTTCTGCCCCCAGCTTCTGGAATTGCGGTGGGACGTTGGCCAGCTCGTCGATAAATGTCAGGGCGGGATCGTGGTTACCAAAACCATCGGCAGGTTTCAGTATCACCTCGAGGCTATCACCAACCTTGTGTCCTTCAATTGACTGTTCGATTTTGTCGAATAAATCAACACCAGAACCATGCAGGCAGGAGATGGGAAGGTTGCTATATTCAAACAGCCCGCCTTTTTCATCGTGTAGTGTGTAGGTCAGGAAAATGACCTTGCCTTTTCGACTGTTGGTTCTGACATGATAGTTTTGGTTATTGAGAGTGAGTGAACTAGCGGGAACTAAATTGAAATCAGGTGTTTAGGTCTTGCCACGTTTGCGTAAATTGGCAATGGCCTTTAACTGGGACATGGCTTCAGCCAGTTCGGCCTGGGCCTTGGCATAATCAACATCTGTCTTTTTGTTCGCCATAATTTTTTCAGCACGTTCTTTGGCCGCCTGGGCATGAGCCTCATCCAGATCACTGGCACGGATTGCGGTATCGGCCAATACCGTGACCACGTGGGGCTGTACTTCCAGGATACCGCCCGAGACATAAAAGAACTGTTCATCGTCACCATTTTTCAGGCGCACTTCGCCTGATTTGATGGGTGCCAGCAACGGGGTATGCCTGGGGTAGATGCCCACTTCGCCGGTCACCAGGGGCACAATCACAACCTCGGCAGTGCCAGAAAAAATTTCTTCCTGGGCGCTGACGATATCAACATGAATGTTCATTGCCATTAGCCAGACCTAAAGTTTCTTCGCCTGCTCAACGGCTTCGTCAATGGTACCGACCATGTAAAATGCCTGTTCAGGCAAATGATCATACTCGCCATCAACTATACCGCGGAAA
This sequence comes from uncultured Acidiferrobacteraceae bacterium, assembly GCA_913009895.1. Lineage (GTDB taxonomy): Bacteria > Pseudomonadota > Gammaproteobacteria > Acidiferrobacterales > SZUA-150 > SZUA-150. The sequence goes on from CAJVXY010000031.1 coordinate 6,785, forward strand.
CCACGAATGGTTTCCTTGAGCGAAACATATTTGCCCGGGGTACCGGTAAATACTTCTGCCACAAAAAATGGTTGCGACAGGAACCGTTGCACCTTACGGGCACGTTGGACTGCGAGTTTGTCATCTTCAGACAATTCGTCCATACCCAGAATAGCAATAATATCCTGCAGTTCTTTGTATTTCTGTAACACCTGCTGGACATCGCGGGTAATATTATAGTGTTCTTCACCGATGACATTAGGGTCAACCTGGCGCGAGGTGGAATCCAGGGGATCCACTGCGGGATAAATGCCCAGCTCGGCAACCTGTCGTGACAACACCACGGTGGCATCCAGGTGGGCAAAGGTCGTGGCCGGTGACGGATCGGTCAAATCATCGGCAGGGACATAGACCGCCTGGATTGATGTAATAGAGCCAGACTTGGTTGAGGTAATGCGTTCCTGCAACACGCCCATTTCTTCGGCCAGGGTCGGCTGGTAACCCACCGCTGAAGGCATACGACCCAACAATGCAGATACTTCGGTTCCGGCCAGGGTGTAACGATAAATATTATCAATAAACAATAAAACGTCATTGCCTTCATCACGAAAATTTTCGGCAATGGTCAGGCCGGTCAGGGCAACGCGCAAGCGGTTACCAGGAGGCTCGTTCATTTGGCCGTAAACCAGCGCGACTTTATCCAGGACACCGCTTTCTTTCATTTCGTGGTAGAAGTCATTGCCTTCACGGGTCCGTTCACCGACACCGGCAAACACGGAATAACCACTATGCTCACTGGCGATGTTACGTATCAATTCCATCATGTTGACTGTTTTACCGACACCGGCACCACCGAATAAACCAACCTTGCCGCCTTTGGCGAAGGGACATATCAAGTCAATTACCTTGATGCCGGTTTCCAGTAAATCCGTCGAGGCCGATAATTCTTCATAAGTAGGCGCCAGGCGATGAATCGGCATGGTGGTTTTGGTCTCCACATCGCCCTTCTCGTCAATAGGTCGACCCAGCACATCCATAATCCGGCCGAGCGTGCCTTTGCCCACTGGTACCGAGATCGGGGCACCGGTATTGGCTACTTTTACACCGCGACGTAGACCTTCTGATGAACCCATGGCAATACAACGAACCACACCGTCACCTAACTGTTGCTGTACTTCGAGTGTCAGATCAAACTCATCAGCATACAATGCCTCGTAAACCTTGGGCAACTGGTCACGGGGAAATTCCGCATCTACCACCGCGCCAATGACTTGTACAACCTGTCCTGTACTCATAACTACCTCTTAGTTTCTGGTTGCGAGTACGAGTAGCGAGTAAAAAAATGTCTTTTACTGGCCACTAGCCACTCGATCCTGTTTTTTTAAACCGCCGCTGCACCAGCCACGATTTCTGAAATTTCCTGGGTAATCGCTGCCTGGCGCGCCTTGTTATAACGCAGCGTTAACTCATCAATTAATTTTCCGGCATTATCCGAGGCGGATTTCATAGCCACCATGCGCGACGATTGTTCAGATGCCTGGTTTTCGACAACGCCGTGATAAACCTGGTTTTCAATAAAACGTGTCATTAAATCATTCAGGACATCTTTGGCGTCAGGTTCGTAAATATAATCCCAGTAATGCTTCAGTTGTTCATCCTCTTCACCCGATAAAGGCAACAACTGTTCAACCTCTGGTCGCTGGGTCATGGTATTAACAAAACTGTTATACACCAGGAATAATCGATCCAGCCTGCCTTCGTCGTAAGCGTCCAGCATAATTTTTACAGAACCAATCAGGTTTTCTATCTGGGGTGCATCACCAAGGCCCGATAACTCGGAAACAATATTGCTGCCCAGGCGTTTAAAAAATCCAAGGCTCTTGCTGCCAATGGTGCAAATTTCAATTTCGGCACCCTTGTCAGACCAGACCATAATCTCGTTCAATGCCAGTTTTAATACATTGGTATTTAACCCGCCACAAAGACCACGATCAGACGAAATAACAATAAAACCAACACGTTTTGCGTCACGTTCAATCATGAACGGGTGTTTGTATTCAGGGTGGGACAATCGTAAATGGGCAATGACATTACGGATTTTTTCGGCATAGGGACGGGCGGCACGCATTCGCTCCTGGGCCTTGCGCATTTTACTGGCCGCCACCATTTCCATGGCACGCGTAATTTTCTGAGTATTTTTAATACTCTTGATTTGCGTTCTAATCTCTTTGCCGCTTGCCATATTTAATTAACCTGAACCTTGCCTTGAATTAATAACTAATAACTTAATATATAAACCTGTACCACTACCAGCTATGGTTGGCCTTGAAATCATCCAGTGCGGACTTCAGGCCTGCAACCACTTCGTCGGTGTAATCCGTTTCTTTGTTGATTTTGTCCATCAACTCACCCTGGCTGGATTTCATGTAAGCATGAAGCGCGTCTTCAAAAGGCCTGACTTTGCTGGCATCAACATCATCGAGATAACCTTCGTTGGCGGCATACAATGACACTGCCATATGGGCAACAGTCAACGGTGAATATTGCGGTTGTTTCATTAACTCGGTAATACGCTGGCCACGCTCGATTTGTTTCCGTGTGGTTTCATCAAGGTCAGAGGCAAACTGGGCAAAGGCCGCCAGTTCACGATATTGCGCCAGTGCCAGCCGGACACCGCCACCAAGTTTTTTAATAATCTTGGTCTGGGCAGCACCGCCGACACGAGAAACCGACAAGCCCGCGTTAATGGCCGGGCGAATACCAGCATTGAATAAATCGGTTTCCAGAAAAATCTGGCCGTCAGTAATAGAAATCACGTTTGTCGGTACGAATGCCGATACGTCACCGGCCTGGGTCTCGATAATAGGTAAGGCGGTCAGGGAACCGGTTTTACCTTTTACCTTGCCGTTGGTGATTTTCTCAACATAGTCTGCGTTTACCCGGGCTGCTCTTTCCAGCAGGCGTGAATGCAAATAAAACACGTCACCGGGATAGGCTTCACGACCGGGGGGTCGACGTAATAACAAAGACACCTGGCGATAGGCCCAGGCCTGTTTGGTCAGGTCGTCATATATAATAAGTGCGTCCTCACCAATATCTCGAAAATATTCACCCATGGTGCAACCGGAATACGGTGCAATATATTGCAAGGCTGCACTTTCAGAGGCGGTGGCCGCAACCACAATAGTGTGCGCCATAGCGTCATGCTCTTCCAGTTTCCGGACAACGGCCGCAACGGATGAGGCTTTTTGACCAATGGCCACATAAATGCAAGTTACACCCTGACCCTTCTGGTTAATGATGGTATCCACTGCCACCGCGGTTTTACCTGTCTGGCGATCACCAATAATTAATTCACGCTGACCGCGACCAATGGGCACCATGGCATCCACAGCCTTCAGGCCCGTTTGCACGGGTTGTGAAACAGACTGCCTGGAAATAACGCCGGGCGCGACTTTTTCAATGGGTGAGGTTTCCTTACAGTCAACCGCGCCCTTGCCGTCAATAGGTTTACCCAGGGCATCCACCACGCGACCGATGAGTTCACGGCCAATGGGGACTTCCAGGATACGACCGGTACATTTGACCTTGTCGCCCTCGGATATATGCTGGTAAGGCCCCATGATGACCGCGCCAACTGAATCCCGCTCCAGGTTCAGCGCCAGCCCGTAAGTATCACCGGGGAATTCAATCATTTCACCCTGCATGACATCGGCCAGGCCATGAACACGGGCGATGCCGTCAGTCAGTGCCACGACCGTGCCCTCGGTACGGGCCTCGGCGGTTTTTTCGAACTTCTCAAGGCGCTCCTTGATGAGTTCACTAATTTCAGAAGGATTAAGTTGCATTGCCGCTATTCCTTAATGATTAATTTGAGAAGAAAGTTCCTGCAGGTAACCGGTGACCGAACCATCGATCACTAAATCACCTGCCCGTATGACGACACCACCCACCAAAGACTTGTCTATGTGGGAAACGATCTTGACCTCGCGGCCAAGTTTCTTTTTTAGTGCGTCACTAATATTCTTGATTTGGTCTTTGGCCAGCTCGTAAGCAGAAATTACTTCTGCCTCAATGCTGCCTTCATGCTCTGCCTTGTAAATTTCAAATAATTCTGAAATTTCAGGTAGCAGGGTCAATCGGCCATTTTCCAGTAAAAGATGCACCAGGTTGGCGCCATCTTTATTTAATTTTTTTCCGGCGGACCCAATAACGAGATCTGCAATATCCTTGCGCTCAATCTCCGGGTTACTGGACAGGTTAATCACGTCCTGGTTGGCACCAAAACCAGCCAGTAAAAATAATTGCTCAGACCAGGTCTTTAGCTGATCACCCGCATCGTTTTCCAGGGCCATCTGGAAGACGGCTTCAGCATAGGGTCGTGCCAGTGTTTTACGTTCGGCCAATGGCTTATCCCTTTACAGTTGCGCGACCAGGTTGTCGACCATTTTTGCATGGGCCTTGGCATCAACTTCTTTTTCGAGAATTTTTGATGCGCCTACAATGGCCAGGTCAGCAACACTTTTACGTAATTCTTCCCGGGCACGATTTACTTCCTGTTCAATATCGCTCTGGGCGCCGGCAACAATTCGCTCTGCCTCTACCTTGGCATGGTCCTTGGCTTCGTCAACTATCTCACCGGCACGTTTTTCAGCGTGGTTAATAATTTCGGCCGCTTTGCCCTTGGCTTCTTTCAACTTGGTGACAACGCGTTTTTCTGCCAGGTCAAGATCATGTTTGCCCTTTTCACCCGCAGCCAGTCCGTCCGCAATTAATTTTTTGCGATCGACCAGGGCGCCCATAATGGGGGGCCAGACAAATTTCAGACAAAACCAGACAAAAAAGAAAAATGTAATGCTTTGCCCAATTAGCGTTAGGTTAATGTTCATAACGGAACCTTATTTGTAATTTAAAGTCTAGGCCGCCACTGCAAACAATACGTAAAAGGCGATACCTACCGCAATCATTGGCACGGCGTCTACCAGGCCCATGACAATAAAAAACTGGGTACGTAACATTGGGATTAACTCTGGTTGGCGGGCAGCGCCTTCAAGAAAACGCCCACCCAGGACTCCGATACCGATAGCTGCACCCAGTGCGCCCAGTCCCAACATCAAGGCACCAGCGATATACATTAAAGCTTGTTCCATTTTTATCTCCTGTCTCTAAAATTCAAAAATAGTTAAGTAAAATTAATTCTTCAAAATGTTCTGTATTGTTTTAATGCTCCTGGTGTGCCATTTCCAGGTAAACAATTGTTAAGGTCATAAAAATAAATGCCTGCAGGGTAATAATCAGGATATGAAATATTGCCCAGCCTAATTGCAGGAATCCACCAAAAATACCAAACACCCAACCAGTGCTATACATAATTGCAATTAAGATAAAAATCATTTCACCTGCATACATGTTACCGAACAATCGTAAGGCCAGTGAAATTGGTTTGGCAATCAGGGAGACAAACTCAAGAATAAAGTTTATCGGGATAAAAACTCCCTGGAGCATTTTATTTTCAGATGAAAAAGGCTGCAGCGTTAACTCGCCGACAAATCCACCCACGCCTTTATTTTTAACGCTGTAGTACAACACCAGGAAAAATACCGCGATGGCCATGCCAAAGGTGGCATTGGGATCAGTGGAAGGCACTACTTTAAAATAAACATGGCTGGCATCAACTCCAAATACAGTGCTGCCAACCCAGCCGGCCAGGCTGGGTAACCAGTCAACCGGGATCAAGTCCATGAAGTTCATTAAAAACACCCAGATAAAAATTGTCAGTGCCAGGGGGGCCACTAAATTATTTTTACTGGTAAATGTGCCGCGCACGCTGCTATCAATGAACTCGACAATCCACTCGACAAAATTTTGTAAAGCCCCGGGAGTATCAACGGTGGCCTTGCGGGCAGCCATCCGGAATAGTCCAAGAAAAATTATACCCAGGGTGATAGACCAAAGCATGGTGTCCACATGAATCGCCATGAAACCCATGGATTTGGCTTCGGCAGCGGAGTGGGCAAAACCCAGGCGACCATCGGGGAACTGGCCGTATGTCCAGTTTGTCAGGTGATGTTTAATATAGCCGGTGGCAGTCAGTGCCTCACCAGTTGTTTCAGCGGTCATTTTTTAGTCCGAAAAAATCTATAATACTTTAAAATACTTTCAGCATTGCACCAGTTAATCCCCGGATAATAAAAACAGCGGTTTATTCAATCCCTTTGAAACAAAGGCGATAAATATCCCAGCTGGGCAATGGCAAATGCCAATATCATGTGAATTGCCGGTAATTTCAGCAACCCAATCCCTAGTGCAAATGCAAAAATCACAATCAGAAATCTTAACGTTGTGCCTGCATACAGTGCCGCAAGACCCGCCCTGGGCTGCTGGTAGGCCAGTCTGCTGGCTCGTTGCAAACGACTGGCAGATACGAAACTGGCAGTAACTGCTATTAATGCACCGAATAAAGCTGAAATCATTGCTAACCAGCTCAGGGTAACCACATAAACAGCGAGGCTGGTGAAGACACCTAATCCGGCCTGTACAAATATGATCCGTCGCGAAGTTGTTTGCAGTGATTGCTGCGGCATGATTCCAGTAGTTTTAAATGCCAGTATTTTTAACCGGTATTTTCAAAATGTCAGAACTAGTGAATATTGCCTTAAAACTCCGCTTTTTTAAGGCTTTAGAGCCTTACGGGCGCGCGAAGTATAAAGATAGCTCAGGCAGGGGTCAATATTTATGGGCAGATAAGGGTGTGCTACTCGTACCAAAGTTAACCACCTGTAAATAGTGTGATTATTGGCGTAATCGCAGATAACACTTTTATTGGGCAGGTGTCTCAATCTCGGGCAGTAATTCGGTCTCGGGACCAAGATCTGGCAAGGGTTCCGGGCTTGTTTCACCGGTGGCCTGACCTGATTGTGCCGTTACCGGGTCGGGATCCGTCGCCATTTCTACGACTGCAGGCGGATTGCCATTTTCGTTCCCGCCCTCCGCATAACCTTGCGGCTTGTAACCCGGGGTGGCGGTTGTTTCGCTTGAAAGGGAAGATAAAACAGCAAGATTTTTACTCAATTCGCGCGCTTCGCCAACTTCTGTGGGCAACATTTGTTTTTGTAAAACATCACTGCGCGCGGCAGCACTTTGGTTGCCTTGTTCTGCCGACGCCAGGTACCAGGCCAGTGCCGGCACATTATTGCCCGGCATGTTAAAACCATATTGATAAAGAATGCCCATTTCCAGCTGTGCCTCGGGATTGCCTGCCTTGGCGGCCTGCAATACGTCATCGGGTCCGGTCCAGCCGTCTGCCATGACCGGGCCAAGCCAAAAACCAATAATGATGACTAATAGAAATCTCATAACCAAATTATCCTTTGTTTGCGGGTAGATAGTCAACATTCTTAATATATAGTCTTAATATTGATCCGTGACCAGTCATTTTCATAAGCCGTCTATCTAATTTTTGCTGCTTTTATTACAAATATGGACAAAACAGGCAGTTTTCAGCCAAAAAACAGATGATTTTTCAGTAAAAACGGTGAAATTTTGGCGTTTTAGGCGGGTACTGCCTTTGCCCGGGTATATTTAATCGCAAATAACCTGAGACCTTTGTACGGGCAGTATTGGAAGGCAAGACTTTCGTGTAAAGGTCTCTACTAACGGATATGGGCAAGTATGCCTTCCAACTCATCGGCGCTGTTAAAGTCAATGGTCAATTTACCACTACCGCCTTTGCCGGTCTGGATGCGCACTTTAGCGCCTAAAGTTCCAGAAATTTTTTCCTGCAAACGGCGGGTATCCGGATCCTGGGCCCGGCTGCTGGGTTTGCTTCTGGTGCCGGAATCGGCCAGCAGTTTGCGCACCAGACGCTCGGTTTCCCGGACGGACAAATCGTTAAAAACCACCTTCCGGGCGGCGTTACTTTGTTTACCACCGGTCAGGGCCAGCAATGCCCGGGCATGGCCCATGTCCAGTTTGCTTTCATCAACCAGTTGCCGGACATCATCGTTGAGACTTAACAACCGTAATAAATTCGAGACGGCTGCCCGGGACCGACCAACACTGTCAGCCACCTGCTGGTGGGTCATGCTGAATTCATCAATCAACCTTTGCAGGGCGCTGGCCTCTTCCATGGGATTGAGGTTCTCGCGCTGAATATTCTCAATCAGGGCAATTGCGATGGCTGCGTCATCGGGGATATTCCTGACTATTGCCGGGATCGTTTGCAACTCGGCCAGTTGGGCAGCCCGCCAGCGTCGCTCGCCAGCCACGATTTCAAAATCACCATTGGCCAGGGTCCGCACCACGATGGGCTGGACCACGCCCTGAACCCGAATCGAATCGGCCAGTTCCTGCAAGGCCTCCTTATTCATGTGGTGGCGCGGTTGATACTTGCCGCGCTGTAACAAATCCACGGGAATGTGGCGTAATTCTTCTTTGCCGTTATCTGACATGGCCGACAAGCCATTCCCTAACAGGGCATCCAGTCCCCTTCCAAGACGAGGTTTCTTAGTTTTCATACTGCCCCTGCAAAATCATATTTATCTAAAATTATATTTATCTTAAGTGTATTTTGTGTAGAAAATTCTGTGTTAGTTGTTATCAGCTAAAACTCAGTCTCAGGCGGCTTCCTGTTCCCGGCGCAATAATTCACCGGCCAGCGCCAGGTAGGCCTGTGCGCCTTTCGACTGAAGGTCATAACTGATGACGGGTTTGCCAAAACTGGGCGCCTCGGCCAGTCGGATATTTCGCGGAATAATGGTGCGATATAACTTATCGCCAAAATGGGCACGCAGTTGGGCCGACACTTCATTGGCCAGGTTATTACGCGGATCAAACATGGTGCGTAACAAACCGGCAATTTGCAGGCCCGGATTCAGTGTTTGCCTGATCTTGGTAATAGTGTTGACCAGGGCCGATAAACCCTCAAGGGCATAGTATTCACATTGCATTGGAATCAGCACCGCATTGGCCGCGACCAAAGCATTGACCGTCAACAGGTTGAGCGAGGGCGGGCAGTCAATCAGCACATAATCGTAATTATTTTTGGCCGTTTCAATGGATTTTTGCAGGCAATGTTCGCGCCGCTCCACAGAAACAAGCTCAACCTCGGCACCTGATAAATTACTATTTGAAGGCACAAGATCGTAACCACCGGCAACAGTAATACAGGTATCAACCATAGGCACCGATCCCAGTAACACTTCATAAATACCGGCTTCAATTTCATCTTTATTAACGCCGCTACCCATGGTCGCATTGCCCTGGGGATCGATATCAATTAATAAAACCTTGCGCTGGGTCTTGGCCAGTGATGCCGCCAGGTTAATACTGGTGGTGGTCTTGCCAACGCCGCCTTTTTGATTCGTTATCGCAATGATCTTGCCCATGTTACCGGGGCCTCCTCTAAAACCCGTATTGCAAATTTTTACTTAAACTACTTTACTGGATCGTGTTTTAGACCGTTTTTCAGGCCTTATTGCCGGTGAGTTTGTCTCACACTTTTTTTGTTGTTAACACGATAACATGTCGCTGACCTTCCGTGTCAGGGACAGACAATTTATTGCTTGATTCTACCCGGACAAATCCCGGTAATGTAGCCAGTTCTGCTTCCGGGTACTGGCCTTTCATGGCCAGCCAGCGAATATTCCCATGGGCTAAATGTGCCGTGCCCTGGATAAAATCTCCGAGGCTGGCAAATGCCCGGGACACCAGCGTATCGAATTTCTCTGCCGGTTGGAATTTCTCTATACGTTCCTGAATGATTTCAACATTTTCCAGACCCAGGGAACCGCAAGTTTGCACCAAAAATCGTGTTTTTTTATGATTACTGTCCAAAAGCACAAAATGCACATCGGGCCGGGCCAGGGCCAATGGCAGGCCCGGCAGGCCGGCGCCAGTGCCAATATCCAGCACACGATTGCCTTCGAGAAATGGCAAAACAGATAAACTATCCAGCAAATGGCGACTCACCATTGGCCTGATTTCTCGAACTGCGGTCAGGTTATAGGTTTTATTCCACTTGTGCAGTAGTTGTAAATATTGCACCAGCCGATCCTGGACAGGGGCATCTAACGATAAATGCATCTGCTCCAGGCCGACTTGCAGTAAGCGCTTTAAATCATCCAATCTATGTTATTCATTGCCTGAATGAACGATTTTTATTTTTTGGTTGCCTTATCCGTTAATTTTTTCAGGGCACCGGTCATTTTTTTGACTGTCTCAGCACGATCTTTAATCCCGTGGCGATCAGCAATATACTGGGGATCATTATAAGCCAGCCATACCTGGCCTTTTTCGTCTTGCCAGACCAGTGCTTTCATGGGCAGATCAATACCAGCAGTTTGGTTACTGGTAAACATGTGGCTGCCAAGCTTGGGATTACCGAAAATTAACAGTTCGGTTGGCCTTAAATCGATGCCCGCTTTTTTTGCGCCGGCGTCATGGCTCCAGCGGGTGACAATAGTAATGCCTTTTTTCTTGAGTACATTTTCCAGACGATCAAGGGTTACCTTGACACTAAAAGCGCTCTTCTTGATAACCAGGCCAAGATGATTTCCACCCGCATGGGCCAAACCTGTAAACATCAACCCAATCACCAAACCTGCGATTATTTTTTTCATTGCTTATTCCTCCTGTTGTAATTACGAGCGCCAGAAAACTATTAAAATTTTATTACGGATAGTGGGCCTTATCGCTCACTGTGAGTACCTGTTTAAACGAGGGCTCGACAATACCCCCAACATGTTTGCAAAACCAACATTTTATCATGCCAAATCTCCCCTTTGTCTCAAAGACCCTAGACAGTATTAATAAAGGGATTAACCTCAAGCTCCGCCTGAAATAATGGTATAAATCACGTCAATTACAGTCTTTTAGATAAGACAAGGAGGAGTATCTTGAAAACAATTCAAACCACACTGGTATTAGTACTGGGTCTGAGTATGTCCTTGGGCCTGGCAACAGCCTGGGCAGCTGATCCTATGATGTCAGACAAGGCCGATCATATGGACGGAAAACAAATGGATGGCAAACAAACTGCCACAGATAAAAGTACAGCAGAGGCATCGGCGCCGGAAATGATGGCAAATACCGGTACGGTCAGCCGGGCATCCTTTACCAGTGCCGTCGAGAATCGCGAACCTACTGACCAGTTAAGCAGTATTAATAACAACCAGGGTGAAATTATGTATTTTACCGAACTGCGTGACATGGCCGGCCAATCTGTGACTCATCGCTGGGAACACAATGGCAAAGTGATGGCAGAAATACCCTTTAACGTTGGCGGTAATCGCTGGCGGGTTTATTCCAGTAAAAAATTGGACCCAAGCTGGACGGGACCATGGAAAGCCTCTGTCATTAGTGCCAATGGTGAAACCATGAGCGTCAGTACCTTTAACTATGAGGCCGCGCCCCAGGCTGATGCACAGTCAGAGGCACAGTCAGAGGCACAGCCGGCTGCAGCAGAAGCCACGACTGAGTCACAGACGACGCCTCAGTAAATATTGTTACTGTAAAAATTGTTCTGGTGCCGGCCATTCCCTAAACAGGAATGCTGGCACCGTAACTTTTTGTTAGATAATCTCTATTTCCCTGTTTTCACTATTTGTCGCGCGAACCAGATAGCGACAAAAAGAATCACCTGCCATTCCACAAGTAACAGGGACGTCCACAAGGCATCATCCGTACTTGCCGGGCTGGCGCCGTGTACGGTCTTGAAAAACCAACCGCCAAAAGCACCGGCCACCGTAAGGATCACAAGCAGTAAAAAAATGGCTTTACTGGTACGAACCGACCAAACCCAGATCAGGCCAACAGCGACACTGAGCCCACCCAGGGCCCCGGCCGCGGTAAACCGCATGGGGCTACCGTATTCATAGCCTATTTCCACCGCCAGTCGCCAACCGACAACACTGGCAGTTATCAGGATCAGCAGGGGTAAAAAAGTTTTTACATTAAAGCTGAATTTTCCACCGCTATGAACCAGGTAAATTGCCAGGCCCAGGATAAAGCCGGGGTAGATATTTATAACCCAGGTCACGTTTGGCAAAAAATACTCGCCGGCCCAGGAAACCACACCCGAAATAACACCAGCGCCGATGTAAACCGGTAACCGGGAAAGATTATTAATCAAGCTCATAATATTGGCCCTCGTGTATTCACGCCTTATTTAATTACTTTGGTTTGGTTACTTTGCTGTGCCTATAGACTTAATCATAGCAAAATGTGGAATCGAGACCTCCATAAATTCCTGGCCATCCTGTTTATAGCCGGTTTTTCGGTAAAAACCTGCGGCATCTTTACGGGCGTGAACAATTATTGTTTCCAGACCCGCTTGCTGTAATTCTTTTTCAGCATAATTTAACAGGACTCTGCCCACTCCCTGGTTTTGAAATTTTTCGTGAATGACCATTTGTCGCAATCGAACGCAGGTTTTATTTTTTTTAATTGCCACCACACAGCCAATGATATTGTCAGTATCGTCCATAATTACAAAATGCGGCCAGTCTTTTTCTTCGGCCGGGAAATCCTTTAAAAAAGGAAACCCGATCGGTTCCCGTAAAAATTCATTGCGCAGCTGGATCGCCTGCCAATGTTCACTGAAACCAAATGTAATTTTTCTGGTTTGCAAAATTCAGGGCCTGAAATTTTTCAATGCCTGTCTGTCTTGATAATAATAAAGTAATACATAAACAATTACCGTTAACACTAAAAAGCCGGCTAATACCGGCTTTTCAGGTTCAATGATATTTATTAAAATTCCCACTCAGGCCGCAATATTTGCACCGCCTTTCATGGTAGTGGCTAATAAGCCATATACCTCTATCCAGGCTTGTTTTACGTCTTCAGTAAACTCATCGCCCAATCCTTGTTGCAAAGTCCAGATAAGTGCCTCGCCTACCGAGTCGTAATCTTTTTCGGTCACGCCATAACCACTGTGACGTCGTCCCAGGTCCTCAACGATTGGCACCAGGCCCGGCAAATCATCAAGGTTCTGGACAGCCATATTAATGGTCGACATTAATTTTTGTCCCTGTTCTTTCATGTCTGACTTGAATAATTTTTTTAGTTCCGGGTCAATCTCAAACAGTTTATTATAAAAAAGTTCTGCTGCGGCCTCCTGGATTTGCAAAACTTTTTCCCAGGATGATTTTATGTTTTTAGTTTGTTCAGGTGTCATGATGGCTCTCCTCGACTATTATTAGTTATTTCCTTATATCCGCTTTATTACAGGTTATTTACTACAAATATTATAGAATGCTTGTAGTTAGCCTACTGTAACAAAATTTTATAACTATTAAAGAAAAAGCATCGTTTTGGCCTCAATTGGTTCGATCCAAATTTAATATAACTGTTTACTAATATAGTAATTTTTAAAGCCCGATCAATGCGTTAATGTTTATTTTCGTACATTCTGTGTTGTTACCAGTCAAAAACAGATCAGTCTAAAACAGATCAGGAATAGATATTGATATACCACTTGGGTTTGATGCGGCCGAAGTCTGAGCGAATATTGGTTGTTAGTGATTTTTTTGAGTCCAGCACGACTGCACCCTGCTTGTCGCGAATAAACACCACCCAGTGCCAGTAGGGCTTGCCATTTTCCAAACGCCACTTAATAGCTAATAGCGCGCAATCCGGTAATGATGACCAGTCTCTAAAAGGTGTTTCCTTGTTAGCGGCTTTAATGCCTAACTTTTTCAGTAGACGTCGAATGTAGTTTGTTTCTGACCACAGCGCTGAATCCGCGGCAACAATACCCAAATCATTGGCAATCTTTTTTGCTTTGACATAAGAAACCCCAGCAATGGCTGCCGCGCTGGCTATGGCACAACCGGTAACTTCTTGCTGGACAACGGGTTTCATAAATTATTATAGATTGTAGTGTATTTGAGTAGCTCTGATTTTATTTTTAGTTTTTGATTTATTTGTGGTGAGTATTGCGAATATTAGCCCACCTTCTTCCGTTTTAAATGCACCATTAACAAACTAATCGCCGCCGGCGTCACACCGGAAATGCGCGCTGCCTGGCCGAGGGTGGCAGGTTTATGGTCATTGAGTTTCTGCTGCACTTCATTGGACAAACCGTGGACGTTTTTGTAATCCAGGTCGTCGGGCAGGGTGGTGTTTTCGTGTTTGCGTTGTTTGCTGATTTCTTCGGTCTGGCGTTTGATGTACCCATCATACTTGGCCTGTATTTCTATTTGTTGGGCCACGTTTTGGTTTTCACTCAGTGGCGTTAGGCTTGCCAGTTTGAGTACATCGGCCAGTTCCATATCCGGGCGCTTGAGAATTTCTGCCAGGTTTTGCTCTTTGCCAAGGGGCTGACCTAAAATTTCTTCTGCCAGTTTTGCGTCACAGGTCTGGGGGGAAACCCAGGTATCGCGTAATCGCTGTTGTTCATTTTCGATGGCCACTACTTTATTACTAAAACTCTTCCACCTGGATTCATCAATTAAACCAAGTTCGTTTGCAATTTCAGTTAGACGTAAATCGGCATTGTCTTCGCGTAATAACAAACGGTATTCGGCGCGCGATGTGAACATGCGATATGGTTCGGATGTACCGCGGGTAATTAAATCATCTACCAACACACCCAAATAAGCCTGATCCCGTTTTGGGTACCAGGCCGCTTTTTCCTGTACTTGCAGGGCGGCATTTATTCCAGCCAACAGGCCCTGGGCAGCGGCTTCTTCATAACCGGTGGTGCCATTAATCTGGCCGGCAAAAAATAAACCAGATAACGCCTGGGTTTCCAGGGTGGGCTTGAGATCACGGGGATCAAAAAAATCATACTCAATGGCATAACCGGGCCGGGTGATGTGGGCATTTTCGAAACCAGTTATGGCACGGACAAAACGCAATTGCACATCAAACGGCAGGCTGGTGGAAATACCATTGGGATAAACCTCGTTGGTCGCCAGGCCTTCCGGTTCTATAAAAATCTGGTGCCGGTCTTTATCGGCAAAACGATGGATCTTGTCTTCAATAGACGGGCAATACCGGGGCCCGGTGCCTTCAATGACGCCGGTATACATGGGCGAACGATCCAGGCCTTCTCGAATAAAGTCATGGCTTTGGTTGTTGGTATAAGTAATATAACAATCGACCTGGCGGGGGTGTTCACTGGCCTGGCCCATAAACGAAAATACCGGCACCGGTTCATCGCCGGGCTGTTTTTCCAGCACATCATAATTTATAGTGCGGCCATCGATGCGGGGCGGGGTACCGGTTTTCAGGCGATCGACTCGAAACGGTAATTCTCTTAGTCGTTTGGCCAGGGCATTGGCGGGCTCATCACCGGCACGACCACCCTGAAAATTCTCCAGGCCAATATGGATAATGCCGCCCAAAAAGGTACCGGTGGTCAAAATGACTGTTTTTGCCCGGAATTTCAGGCCCATCTGGGTGATGACACCGGCCACGCGATCATTTTCTACTATGAGGTCTTCCACTGACTGTTGAAATAAATGCAGATTGGGCTGATTTTCCAGTTCAAATCGCACCGCGTTTTTGTACAGGGCACGATCGGCCTGGGCCCGGGTGGCCCGAACCGCCGGGCCCTTGCGGGAGTTAAGGATACGAAAATGAATGCCGGCGCGGTCGGTAACCCGGGCCATGATGCCGCCCATGGCATCCACTTCCTTGACCAGGTGTCCCTTGCCGATGCCACCAATAGCGGGATTACAGGACATTTGGCCAATGGTTTCGATGTTTTGCGTGAGCAACAGGGTCTGGCAACCCATGCGGGCACAGGCCGAGGCGGCCTCGGTACCAGCGTGACCACCGCCAATGACTATCACATCAAAAGATTCCGTGTATTCCATGCTCATGGTGTAGGCCTGTTTAGTTAAACTCTGGATACCGGCTTTCGCCGGTATATGACGGCGTTTGAAGTTATTAAAAATGGGCACACATTCTAGCGTTATTGACCAGGCTAAGCCATATATAACGATGTTAAAATCTTATTCAGGGCCTTTGACCTGGGTCAATGTGATTGGTTGCAATTGGCTGTTAAATGATGGATGTTAATACCACCCGGAACATGATGATCAAATAGCGTTATGAAAAAAATAATTCTGCTGCTAACGATTTTACTCTACCCCGTCATGGCCCTGCCCGGGTCTGGCTCCGTGGATGAGGGCAAAGAAGTATTTCGCAAATATTGCGCAGCCTGCCATGGCTCTAATGGCGCAGGCGGGGTTGGCGTGCCCTTGTCACTACCGTCATTTATCGACCATGTGGATGATGCATACCTGATTAAGACCATACGTCACGGTCGGCCGGGCCGGGTGATGCCTGCCTTTAAAAGTCTGTCCAAGAGTCAAGTACAGTCACTACTAAAATTCTTGCGTACCTGGACGGGTAATGCGGGTATGAGCTTCAGCGCCAAACCCATCAAGGGCAACCGCGCCAAGGGTAAAAATCTATTTAAGCAAAAATGTGCCGCTTGTCACGGTGAAGTAGGTCAGGGCGGTAAAGGCACTGGTGTGACTTTCTCCCGGCCCCGTGGTTTACCCATACTGCCTTCGGCACTAAACAACCAGGGGTTTCTCGCTTCGGCAACTGATGAGTTGATCAAGCAGACTATTGTCAATGGCAGGGAAAAAACACCAATGCCGTCTGCCATGAAACTGGGCCTGCAAAACCAGGACATCAATGACCTGGTATCCTACGTCCGCAGTTGGCAAAGAAAAAAAATACCGGCCATAAAAACTGCGGCCAGTGATTCGCCGATAATTATTCGCGAATCTCCGTATGATCTTGCGACCACGCTGAAAAATGTAAAGCAAGCGGTAATAGGGGCCAACCTGATCCTAATCAGGGTCCAGGAGCTGGATAAAGGAATTGCAGAAAAAGGCAAAGAAAACAAAAAACAAATAATTGTTTACTCCTGTGGCTTCAGTTTTCTTTACGAGGCCTTAAAAATTGATCCCCGTGTCGGCTTGTTCCTGCCCTGTCGAATAACGATTATCGAAGATAAGGGTAAAGTAAAATTAATGACTATTAATCCAAAACGTCTTTCAGCACATTTTAACAATTCAGAACTGGATAAGTTGTGTGAAGAAATGTACGAAAAATATACAGATATTCTGGATGAGGCCACTATATGAAAATATTTTTAAATAAAAAAACCCTGTTGCTACCGGTTTATTTATTCAACATTTTGTTGATAAATATTTTCAACATCGGTCCATTACTGGCGGATGAAATAATCATGACCCGGATCAAGGGAGAATTTCCCGAGGCCATGAATCAATTACAGGAAAGTGTTGTCGAACAAGGTTACCGGGTCTCCCGGGTTCAGCGAGTAGATGTGGGTCTGACAAAAAGCGGTCACAAGACAGCGGCCTATCGGCTGGTATTTTTCGGCAAATATAAAGAGATTAAAATGCTAACGAAGGAATTCCCGACACTGGCACCATACCTGCCCCTGAAAATTGTTATTTTTGCTGAGGGTGACGAGACCTTGCTGGTAGCCAGCAATCCTATCAGCCTGAAAACGGCTTACCCACAAAAAAAACTGGCTAAATATTTCCATAACTGGGAAAAAGATATCAGGGAAATTATGGATAAAACCTATGCTCGTATGCTTGAATAAGGCCTGCTCATAAGCTATTAGGAGAATATATTAACAATAACTACCTCGTCTTGACTGCCCTGGGTGCAGATCGTCCCGGTATTATAAATCAGTTATCCAGCACTGTGTTTGACTGTAATTGTAGTGTCGCGGACAGTCGGATGACGGTGTTGGGTGGTGAATTTGCCCTGATACTCATGGTTTCGGGCAACTGGGACGCCATTGCCAAACTGGAAACCATGATTCCCTCGCTGGAAGAGCAGCTGGAGCTGACCATTGTCAGTAAACGTACTGATCCGAGAGACAGCACCAAAGACAAAATTCCCTACGAAGTGGAGGTGGTCGCCCTGGATCACCCGGGTATTGTCAACGAGGTGGCAAAGTTTTTTTCCGAACAGGGCCTCAATATTGAAAACATGGAAACCGATTGTTATGCCGCGGCCCACACGGGCACACCCATGTTTTCAATTAATATGGTGGTTAGCTTGCCGGCGGATATTTCAATTGCCCAGCTGCGCGATGATTTTACCGAATTTTGTGACGATCTGAACCTGGATGGATCCATGGAACCAGCGGCGAGATAAAAATAATATAGTAAACGGAAATTTACAATTAACCCTCAAAGGCCTCGGTGATTGATTTTACAAAACGTTTATCGCCTTGTAACAAATCATCATACTTATCCATGCGGCCTCTCATATCGAACTCAAGATTTTGTAACCGGTCCGCCGGACTCGGATGTGTGGCTAAAAACCATGCCAGGTTCCTGTCTTCCTTGTTCATACTGTCCAGCAGCAGTAATACTGACATAAAGGCGTAGGGATCATAACCAGCGCGGGCCGCCAGCACTACGCCCATTTCATCGGCTTCGAGCTCATCATCGCGAGTCAGTCCGCGTGAATACAAATCTTTAATACCGTCCACGGAAATTTCTGCCAGTACTTCATTGCCGGTGGCAGCACCGGCTATGGTTCCCGCTAACCCAATTGCAGCGGTTTTTTTTAAGGCACGTACGTGATGCCCCTGAACCACGTGAGCAATTTCGTGGCCAAGTACGGTTGCCAGCTCTGCCTCTGATTTGAGTCGCAGTAACAAACCGGCGGTGATGAAAACATAACCACCGGGTGTGGCGTAGGCATTAATGCCGATGGTATCGAGTACTGCAAAACGCCACTCAAGATCCGGGCGTTCACTTTGTTGGGCAACCCAACGACCTACTTTATTGATATAAACATTAAGGCGTCTGTTATCTATGACTGGTGTGGCCGCCACAATAATAGCAGCGGCATCCTGGCCGAGCTTACGTTCAGCTTCTGGATCAATATCTGTTAGTACTTGTTTGCTCTGACTAATTACATCAACAACTGCGCCCAAATCAACAGACCCGCCTTCTTCATCCCCAAAACCAAAACCGCCTATACCAAAACCGGCTGCATACATAGATGCAGACAACGAGATCAAAATTAAAAATAATGCAGTTTTTTTCATAGCGGTTCTGTTCATAACAATCTGTTAATAATCATCTTGGCTTTCAGATTGTTTAGTTTCCTGGATATTTTCTGATTCGGCGACAACAAGGTATTTAATGGTGCGTGTTTTCAAGCCCAGCCGGGAAGCAAATTTGCTGGCCTGTTTCTTGTTTACGGCATATTTATCCATGGCTTTGACTGCTGCTTCGTCAGGCTCAACATTGGCCAGGCTCATGCTACTCAGGCCACGAACCGTGTTAGTTTCAGGTTCGTTGAGTGGATCTTCTTCATCACCGAACACAGACACGGCCTCCCTGACAGGCACAGGGTCCAATATTTTTTTAAAATAGCTGGTAAAACCACTGCTTACTTTTAGCTGAACATTTCGCATGGGAAGCCAGCCTTGCGCGCCGCCGCGTTGCATAACCGGACGATATTTAATTTCATACCAGGCGTTTTTACGCGCCAGAATTTCTACGTTGGTCCCACTTTTTAATTTTGATGTAACCCTGGCTGTATTGCTGGCAGACTCATAAAGATTACTGTCTACACGCACAATTGCTTCGTTTTCGAAATCAACGGCATACAGGGCAGACGCGAATACAAAAAATATTATAGTCGTGGCAGTAGTTGTGAATGTATTAAATGGCATGCTCGGCGAAACCTCATATATCACTGGGACGAATCTTTTTTGGTAATACTCACTGACGAGATTCGGACAACAGGCAAAGTATAACACCGGAAACTGCTTTATTTGAATGATGCCTGTCCGACTAAAAAAACATGAGCAAAGTTAGTCGTGCCAGCCACTTTAGGTTAGCATCATCAGACCTGTTTAATAGAATGAACGCTGAGATTAACCGTTTAAAACCATGGCCACTGGATCAAAAAAAGTCATATATGCCGCCCTGGCTGGTAATACCCTGATTGCCATTAGTAAATTTATTGCCGCTTCTATCACTGGCAGCTCGGCCATGTTGTCTGAAGGCATTCACTCCCTTGTCGATACGGGCAACCAGGGCCTGTTGTTATATGGCATGCGCCAGGCAAAACAACCGGCCGATGAATTTTTTCCCTTTGGCCATGGCAAGGAAATCTATTTCTGGAGTTTTGTCGTGGCGATCCTGATATTTGCCGTGGGTGCGGGCGTTTCATTTTATGAAGGTCTGCATCAGCTGCTCGACCCCAGGCCCATATCCAGCCCCGTGATTAACTACATTGTGCTCAGCCTGGCAATTTTGTTTGAAGGTGGCGCCTGGTACATGGCCTTTAAAGAATTTAATCGGGTTAGAGGCAGACATGGTTATATTAAAGCAATACAGCGGGCCAAAGACCCATCACTGTTCGTGGTTTTGTTCGAAGACTCGGCGGCATTGCTGGGGCTGGGCATTGCCCTGATTGCTATTTATATTTCCGATCAAACAGGATTTTTAATCGCAGACGGTATCGCCTCCATACTGATCGGTTTCATTCTTGCTGGCACTGCAACCTGGCTGGCTTATGAAACAAAAGGCCTGCTCATTGGCGAGGCAGCCAACCCGCGCGTGGTCCAGGGTATCCGTGCCCTCATAAACAAACTGGAAGGTGTGGCCCATACCAATGAAGTGCTAACCATGCACATGGGTCCGGACTTTATACTGGTCAATATCAGCCTGGATTTTATTGACCAGCTGGGCGTCGGCGAAATCGAGAAAAAGATCGCCAGGCTTGATCGCGCCATTAAAGAGTCGTTTCCCGAGGTCAAACGGGTTTTTGTTGAGGCCGAGGCCCGGCGGCCGGCACCGTTATAATTATTAACTGGTTTACTATGCTGGTTATACTAATATATTGAATTATGACCCAAACATCACAAGCCACCGTAACGGAATTACAAACGGATTTGTCTGCGTTACTGCAACAGCTGGACAGTGTTATCCTGGGCAAGGGCCATGAACTAAGGCTGGCCCTGGCATGTTTGTTGGCCCGGGGACACTTGTTGATTGAAGACATGCCGGGCATGGGTAAAACCACCCTGGCCCATGGACTGGCCGCCGTCCTGGGACTGGAGTTCAAACGCATTCAGTTCACCAGTGATTTATTACCCGCCGATATTCTCGGCGTCTCTATCTATAACCAGGAAACTGAACGTTTTCGTTTTCATCCTGGCCCAATTTTTACGCAATTGGTGCTGGCCGATGAAATCAATCGCACCACACCAAAAACCCAAAGCGCCCTGCTGGAGGCCATGGAAGAACGGCAAATCAGCACCGAAGGTGAAACCTTCAAGCTACCAGAACCATTTTTTGTTATCGCCACCCAGAATCCCCAGCAAATGCTCGGGACATTTCCGTTGCCCGAGTCACAGCTAGACCGTTTCCTGATGCGCATTTCACTGGGTTATCCTGATCGCGAGGCGGAACGGCGATTACTCAAGTTACACCGGCGTGATGAAATGTTGGCCAACCTGGGACCAGGCATTGGCACCACAAAATTACTACAGTTACAAAACGCTGTGCAATCTGTTCATAACAGCGATGCCTTGCTCGATTATGTCCAGGACTTGATTGATGCTACCCGCAGCTCGGTAATGTTTGCTAACGGTCTCTCGCCCCGGGCCGGTCTTGCCCTGGTTAATGCCGCCCGTGCCTGGGCCATGATTGATGGCAGAAAAATGGTTTTACCGGAAGACATCCAGGCCGTCGCTCCGGTAGTGATGACACACCGGCTCCAGCCCGCCGCTGATCACGTGAGCGAACCAGCCGCATCCCTGGTCACCCTGTTGCTGGAAAACGTCGCCATTCCCTGACAGCAACAATATTAAAAACCAGACTAAACAATGCGCCCCGCCCTGCAAGGTTCTGAAGTCGTACTGACACAAAGAAATTTATACATGTTGCCCACCGGGGCGGGTTGGGTATTTTCTGGCCTGTTACTGGTCATGCTCATGACCGCCATGAATTACAGTAATGGCCTGGCATACGTACTGACTTTTTTACTTGCGTCCACAGCCGTGGTGTCCATGTTGTTCACCCATAAAAATTTACACCGATTAATCATCAAGGCAGGTCCCAGCATGCCTGTATTTGCCGGCAGTTCAGCCCGCTTTGCAATTTGTTTTGAGAACAAACAAAACCAGCGCCTGGGCATTATGGTTGAACCCTTTATAAAAATAACGCCTGTGTTTAATAAAACAGTGCTAGCCCGTACCGATATACCGGGCCATGGGCAAGTGTGTGTCGATATTAATATTGTCGCCAAACAACGGGGTTACCTGCCAGTCCCGACAGTACTACTGTCAACCCGTTTTCCCCTGGGCCTGCTCTATACCTGGTCGCGACGAATTAAACTCGAAAGCCACTGTTTGGTTTATCCAAAACCGGCTAATCAAAAGATTGATCTCGGCCTGGAACAACTTTCCGGAAGCGAACACAGCGGCCATCATCAACAAGGTGATGATTTTGCGGGCCTGCGCAAGTACAACATCTCGGACCCACCAAAACATGTTCACTGGAAAGCCGTTGCCCGGGGACGCGGCATGCAAACCAAAATATTTTCCGGTCGTCACAGTGACATTATCTGGCTGGACTGGGGGAAATTTGGCGGCCACGAGCCTGAAGCACGGATTAGTTTATTGACCCGGGCAGTACTGGATGCAGACAAGGCCGGGCTGGAATACGGTCTCCGGATACCGGGCACAATAATACACCCGACGCGTAGCAACTTGCATCGCCATGAGTGCCTGAAAGCACTTGCGTTACTGGAAATATAAATTACGGGGCCCCTGAATGACTGACCCCCACGCACGCGTAACAGTCCTCTGGCTAATCGCCAGTGCCAGCTGGGTGATTTTGCCCTACACATTACACTTGCCGGTCTGGGCCTTGTTGCCTTTTCTGTTCATGGCGGGCTGGCGATACATGATTCACGCCCACGGCTGGCGCAGCCCCGGCCGAATCGTGCGGCTGGTTTTGTTGTTACTGGCCACGCTTATCATTTACCAGTATTACCATACCTTCCTGGGACGCAATGCCGGCCTGACCTTTTTATTATTACTGATGGGCTTGAAGTTTTCCGAACTGAATGCAGAGCGTGACCGCATACTGTTAGTTTTTATTTTGTTCTTGCTGATACTGGGAAATTTTCTTTATAACCAGAGTCTCTGGGTTGCAGCTTACATGGTGGTGGCGGTCATCGCGTGCCTGGCAACCCTTGTCCAAATCCAGCAACCCACAGGTTTGACGGTAAAAAAACAGCTGTTTGTCTCGGGCAAATTAATACTGGCTGCCTTACCATTCATGCTCATAATGTATTTTTTGTTTCCCAGGATTTCCGGGGGCTTGTGGGGACTGACCAATCAAAATACGGCCACCACTGGTTTCTCTGAAGAATTACGACCAGGCAGTTTTAGTCGACTGGTGGAATCAAGGGTCCCGGTTTTCCGGGTGCAGTTCGACGGCAATCAACCGCCGCCTGCCGCCCGGCAATACTGGCGCGGCGCCGTGTTGAGTGATACCGATGGCCGGCGCTGGTTCCAGGATAAAGCTATTAACTCCCCCAGCGCACAAGTCATTAATGGCAAACAACTGGTGACTTATAACGTTACCCTGGAACCCAACAAACAGGGCTGGTTGTTTCCCCTGGCCTTGCCTGTAAACAAACCAAACCGGCATATCCAGAATACGGGCTTAACCCTGAAAGCAACCCATGCTTTTCAAGAACGACAACGATATCGACTGCAATCTTACCTGAGTTATGAAACCACCATCCCAAAACAACTGGGTCGTTACCTGGCGCTGCCAGAACAAACCAGCCAGCGTTTACGTGACCTGGCAAACACATGGCGCAGGCAAGCGATTAACGCAGGCAACAATATCAATACTGCAATAGTGAACAAGGCAATGACCTATTTTCGTGAACAATTATTTTATTACACCCTGGAGCCCCCGTTACTGGGCGGCGACCCGGTTGACGAGTTTTTGTTTGAGACAAAAAAAGGCTATTGCGAACATTACGCTGCTGCTTTTGTCACCCTGATGCGGGCAGCGGGTGTACCAGCAAGAGTTGTGGTCGGTTTCCAGGGCGGCGAATATAACCCGACAGGCAAGTATCTTACCGTCCGCCGGTCTGATGCCCATGCCTGGGCCGAATACCTGGATCCGGAAAAAGGCTGGGTTCGGGCCGATCCCACGGCGGCCGTGTCCCCGTCCCGCATTGAGTACGGCATTGATAGCCTACGGGCGCTGTCTGAAAAAGGCCTGGGCCTGGACTTGTTGCCTGGTGCGGAACTGCGGAAAATTCTGGCACCAGGCTGGTTGCGCAACCTGGGCACCGGCCTGCGTTTACGGTGGGATGCGGTTAATTTTGCCTGGTATCGCTGGGTTGAGGATTTTGGACCCCTGCGACAGGAACAAATCCTGAAAAAACTTGGCCTGCTCGATACCAGCTGGGTGTTACGCGTGGCCGTCCTGACAGCAATTGTTATATTCATGCTGGCAATTTTTGCTGCCTTTATACTCAGGAAACAGGACGACCTCGACAAGACTCAAAAGCTTTACTTGTTATTTTGTCGCAAGTTGGCCAAAGCGGGCTTAAACCGGCAGTTGTCAGAAGGGCCGTTGTCGTTTGCCGCCAGGGTAAAAACGGCAAAACCGGAATGGGCAACTGCGGTTAATATAATAACAGATTATTATGTTTTGTTGCGGTATGGAAAAACAGGAATGGATATAACTTTAAAAAATATGCGACAGGCCGTACAAGAATTTAAACCATCTTGACATTTATATTCAGGATAACTGGTACTTACGGATTCTTACTGAGGGGAAAGCAGTCAGGTTATTTTACCTATCGTAAATATTTTCAAAAGACTCTGGCCTTTTTGGATTCAAGTGGCTAAAAATTCATGGATTCCAGACTTCGCGGGAATGACAGGATTGTAGCTAGCAACTGATGAGGCCAAGGTTTTGGGTTTCTAAAATTTATTAATTTTATTAAATGGGATATCAATCTTACTAAGCAATTTATCTTCACTATACAATGTAGCCGTAACTTGTGAGCCCATAATTAATTTATCATGAAATATTTCACTGTCCACATAAAAAGCAAGACGTAATAAGGGCTCCCTATCGCCCGGATAAATAGTTTTCTTTTCATCTTTGGCCGGCGCCCTTAAGAAAATATGAGCATCTGTTTTTCTTCCTTGTATTTCATGTTTGAATTTTTTATCAACCAAAACCTTTCTTGGAAATTCAATATCAACATGATAATCACTAATATTCTTTTCGCTGTTATTTTCAACTTTTAAGACAAAGTCATAATCGTGTCTTTCATGAGTAATATGCTTGTCTTTAATTCTATATACCAAAGTCAGAGGCTCAGCATTAGTTGGCTCAACTTCCCATTCAGACAATTTCTTTCTGATGAATTCCAGGGCATCACTATTGGAAGTAAATTCTCTTGGGTTAAAAATTAATTGCTTCCGTACACCCTCAAGCTTAATACCTGATTGAATCAGAGGAACGACTTTAATGTCCTTTTCAAGCACCTGATTTATAAAGGCTGCTATTGCGATTTCTTGTTCTACCCATACCGAAGCTCTTGAACGAACGTCAGACGCTACCTTACCCCTGCGGTGCAAAACAGTTATAAAACCCTTACAGTTATATAATTCTGAAAAAATATTTTTTGTTAACCCTTCAAGAGAATTTTGAAATTCCGCAAAGTATGGATCAAAAGGTGTAAGCTCTCGCACCAAATTTTGTATTTCCTTGCCCAACTCCTTTTCTTCATCTGTTTGTTGGCCACAACTTATGAAAATTTTATTTGACTGTTCGTTCATAAAACTTCTTCTCTATGGTGCTTGTATAGTAACGATTATTTGCCAATACAAAAGCTGGAAAAAATCTCACCCAGCAAATCATCGCTGGTAAATTCACCGGTGATCTGGCTCAGGGCAATTTGTGCGAGTCTTAAGTCTTCGGCCATTAGCTCACCTGCTTTATTACTGCTGAGTTGTTTTATTCCATCACTGACAT
>CAJVXY010000032.1 GCA_913009895.1 uncultured Acidiferrobacteraceae bacterium
TTCTGTACCAGCCAGATTTTCAAGCCAGCCTGTTTTAGTGACATGACGTTGCGCTTGTTCGATATTGATGCCCTTGTCACAAACGACACCACTACGGGCATCGGACAGGGCGATAATTCGTGCGCCCGTGGCGGCAAGACGCTGGGCGGTGTGAAAGCCAACATTGCCAAATCCCTGGATGACCACAGATGCATTTTCCAGGGCCAGTGAAATCTCACTGGCCACCTTGCCGGTGAGATAAGCAACACCATGGCCGGTGGCCTCCAGTCGTCCGGCAGATCCTCCCAGTTCAATAGGTTTACCGGTTACAATCGCCGGCGTGTAACCGTGGGTCTTGCTATATTCCTCCAGGATCCATGCCATGACTTGTGGGTTGGTGCCTATATCCGGTGCCGGGATGTCATGGTGAACGCCAAACACCAGCTCCATTTTCTGGACAAAACGTTTGGTAAGAATCTCCAGCTCGTGTTGACTTAGCTTATTGGTATCAACAGCAATTCCCCCCTTGGCGCCACCGAAAGGAATGTCTACCAGGGCGGTTTTCCAGGTCATCAATTGCGCCAGGGCACGGACTTCACCCAGGTTGACCGATGGATGAAAGCGCAGCCCACCCTTGAAGGGTCCGCGTGCATGATTATGTTGCACCCGGTATCCCATGAATGTGTGCAATTTACCACCTTCAGCGCGGTTGGTTAACAAGGGAATGCTAACAGTCGTTTCACGAAACGATGCCAGCAGCATTTCTCTTTGCGCGTCTTCTAATTGTAACGACTCAAAGGCCCGTCCCAGAAAATGGTTTTGTGTGTCCTGGCATTGACAGTGTTTGTGTTCACCCGGTTTTGTGTTATCCACCTGTGGCATGCCTGGTTGCGGTGTCAGGTACGTCCTGTATTGACATCATTACGGACATATAAATCATCACGGCGCAGGGGGATTGCCAAAGGATCGTGTAAATGACCCACCAGTAGTTGGTGTACGCCAATGCTGCCTTTATTGAAAAAGAAGGCTGAACCCGACATGTATAAACGCCATAACCGGTAAGTGGCTTCGCTGGTCAGGGTTATTGCCTGTTCACGATTCGCTTCCAGTGCCTCAACCCAGTGGCGCAGGGTATAGGCGTAATGACGACGCAGGCCTTCCGTATCCAGTACTTCAAAGCCAGCTTTTTCCATAGCGTCAGCAACATCACTGATTCGCGCCAGTTCACCGTCAGGGAAAATGTAGTCATTAATGAAACGCGTTGCCGGTGTTCGATGCCAACTGGTTTCGCTGGTTATACCATGGTTCAGGAACAGGCCGCCCGGTTTGAGGACACGTTTGACTGTGCCAAAATAAGTCGGGAAGTTTTTAATCCCGACATGCTCAAACATGCCGACGCTGACTACCCGGTCGTACTTAATCTGGACTGGTAAATCCCGGTAGTCGAGTAACTCAATTTTCACTTGTTTTTCCAGGCCTTCGGCCTGCACTCTTTTACGGGCAAAGTGTTGTTGGGCCTCGCTTAGGGTAATGCCATGCACGGTTACACCGTAGTGTCGTGCCGCATGGATGGCTAGCGCACCCCATCCACAGCCGATATCGAGCAATGTTTGACCGGGTTGTAATCGTAACTTGCGACACAGGTAATCCAGTTTTTCTCGTTGCGCGTCTACCAGTGACTGTTGTTCATCGCGAAAATAGGCGCAGGAATACACCATTTCCGGATCCAGCCACAGATGGTAGAATTCATTGCCGACATCATAGTGATAGGCAATGCTGGAGCGTCCGTTCTTGTGTGTTGTCTTGCCTGATGATTTTTCTGACGCAACTTTCTGGCGGCGGGCGGGTAATTTTAATGCCAGCCATATCAGGTGCCATTTTTTACCCGGTGATAATTGTAGTGAACCAAGGTGTGATTCCAGGTCAAACAGCGTTTCCATATCCCCGTTAACCGACACCGCGCCGTCAAGGTAGGCGTCTGTTAATCGCGATATACTGCGATATAAAATCAATTCACGAACAACGCCCGGATCATGAAAGACAATATGGCAACGGGCATCCGCTTTACCGACCACCTGCCTGCCATCCCAGAGCTGAATCGCTGTATTACCCTGATAGCCGTTTAGGACGATAGAAATAATGCGGGCACTAATTGCCGCGGATGATGTAACTCTTTCATTCGTGGTGCCGGTAGTGAGCTTGAATCCTGGCACACTGTAATTGCTGCTTATTTGTTTGTGTGTACGCTCCATCGATCTTCCCCTTTAATTTGTTGTTTTCAGGTGAATATCAGAAACTTGTTTCTATGAAATGAAGTCTAACACCAATACCTTAGGCACAGGTCAAGGTTTTTAGCCAAATTACTACTAATATCAGTGGGAGGGAGGATTGGAAAGGAGATATAAGTCGACAAATTTATTGCGCAAAAGCACGGGTGCGGATTTGTTGTCAAATCCGCTATCCAACCGTGCTTGACTGGCGACCCACTTAGCCAGGGTCATTTACTACCTCCTCCTGGCCAGCAAGAAGTCACTAAGCGTGATGTCCGTGACCTTGCCCAGATGTTGGCGTCTTTTGTAAAATGGCTGCCAAAGCAACACCACTAATCAGAAGACCAATAAGAATCTGGTTATAGGTAGGACCTATCAGTGCCGTGAAGCTCAGTACAAATGGTGCGATAATTAACCACAATCCAAGAACCAGGTTGGAATATTCCTTCCATAGATCTATGTGGCTAATTGCTGCGAAAGCAAAGAACACCACTAACACACCGACCACGTAAGAGTTCATTGCGGCCACATCGCCACTCGTACCGATACCGATAAACGGTGCCAGCAAAAGCCACGCCCCAAACAGGACATTAGTCCAGTCTTGCCATCGTGCATCTTTCATAACACACCTCCTTTGTTCCCTTCTGGTGTTATCCGTATCTGATAGCACTACGGAACATACTATATATATACCACTTGTGTATAAGACGCAGGTCAAGCAATAAAAGGACTTAATTAGTGCGCTGATTCAGGGATTTTTTGGCCCTGCTGGAAATGACGAGGGCCACAGAAAATAACTTTTAACAATTGGGCAACTTTTTTATCCAGCTCATGTCTACTCTTAGTGACAAGTTTCCTTGCGCTACGTGAGTAAACCGCTGTCTCATAAATATAAAAGGAGATTGGACTTATGAAAAAAAATGATGGCTTTAAGAGCTGGAGAATGCTGGTATTTTGTATTTCAGCATTCGCTTATACAGGAAGTGTCATGGCAGATCCTGACTCAGGTAAGGCGGGCAAGCTTGTTTATGAAGTTAAAGCGAGCAATGGTTCGTTGCAACGCCGGGTAACCGGGCCGGTAATGGCAACAGTAAATGGTGTTCCAGGCGAACCAGTGGATTCTTTCGTATGGAATGGCGTTGGCTCGGTAGCGATCAAGGGCTCGGCAAAATTAAAAATCGACCCGGTTACCAACACTGGTAAAATTGAAGCAAAATGGGAAGATGAAAACGGTCACTGGACTTATAAACAAACCATGTTTGTAGCACCAGGACATCCTACAGGTTTGCGGGTAGGCTCTTCTGCTTCTGAGACAGTGCTTGTGTCCGGTGATCCGGTGATGACCAATGTTTACCTGCACGGTGACACCACGGCCGGTGGCCCGGTGATGCCAACCCAGTTCAACCTGTTAACCACCTGGGGTCCTGCCGAGGTCACACTCGATGGCATGCCGTTTGAAAATCCCTATGATGGTCCTGTTCCACTTTGGGCCGGGCATACTATGACGGCTGTTGGGGCGCGGGGTGCAGACAAAACCATACGTACCAAATCCGGCGGTATTTTTAATCCCATGAAAAAATCAGAAGGTGTCGTGGATGACGATGATCTTGAATTTCACCTGGTATTTCATGACATGCCCGGGCCTGCAATGACAGGCAACGTGCCACCACCATTTTCGTTTTTTTACCACCTTACATTTGAGGACGTAAAAATTTCTATCAAGCACCGGGATCCGAAAACATCTGACTAAAAAAAGACCGCACTTACAGGTTATTTTTTCTGTAAGTGCGGCTTACCAAGCACAGGAAGAAATATTTTAAACTATTAAGGCCAGATTAAATCTCTCCCGGTTTCGCCAGTTTTGGAATAAGGCGGGGTCATCTGGCTTTTTTCTATTGTCCTAAATCTCCTTAATACCAGTTACTGCAAACGCCGTGGTTTCAGACGGGATGGTGGTTCTTGTCCGGAATGAACGGGGTTGTGAAACGTACCGATCATTTCACAGCCCGGTGGCATGGGGTAGGGCGTCCCTTTCTCTGCCGTCCAGCGCCCACGCGCCTCTTTCGCACTCAACAAATCCAGGTGACGTAGACGCACCGGTTCGTAGAAATCGGGATGGGCCTCATCCTCACGGGCGTAGATCCTTGCTTCGCGTTTTTTTTGCGCCAAGAGTTGCCTGATGATGTCGTTCTTGGGCCGGACTGCACTCGAAATGAAGAACGCATCGTACTCGCTAATCTGTTTTGGCCCGAGGCCCAGGGCGTTGCCCGTGAAGGGACGCAATCGATCCTGGTAGCCGAAATGCTCGGCCAGACGCGAACACAGTACGGTTGCCTGGGGAGAAATGTCGATTCCGTCGATGATGATTTTTGGATCTCTTTCGAGCACATAAAAGGCGATTAGCGGGCATGCACCCGAGCCGATGTAGAGCACGCGAGAGAAGCGACCTGGTTCGAAGAACGCCCACCATTCAAGTTCACAGCCGACCTTCATTTCTTCCGGAGAGCAGAGTTTTTCGCCGTCGAGGATGCGCATGGCGGCGTCCAGATCGTTATGCGCCTCGGCCTCTGAGACCAGCGTGGCGAGCTCTTCGAGTGCATCTTCATTTCGAACGAGCACGTGGCCACGACCGAAAATGTTGGTGTCGACCAACAGGCTCGTGTAGTCGAGCCGGTGCGGTTGACAGCCCGCGTATTTTCGAAGCAACTCTTTCATGGAATGTTCAAACCGAATGAACCGTCGTCGCGAAACGTCGACCCCAACTGGATCAGCCGTTCATGGCTTAGATCGGTGCGACCACGGACAATGACTATGGCGTCGGACGTTTCAAGAATCTTTTCGACAAGGCCTCGCTTTCCACTGACCATTGCGGCGACCACCACGGCGTTGAAGGGACGGTAATCGACATCAATCGCGTCCTCGAGCCGGGTCGCGACGTCCATTCCGAGCCTGGTGATCACGGCCTCGGCAAGGATATGAGCCGCAATGTGATTGTCGATACAGGTGATCCTGGCCGTCGGGTAACGCTCTTTGATAAGAAACGCGCTGACCGGGTAGGGACCGCTACCAACGAAAGCGATATCGAGATGTTCGATCCTGTCCAGAATGCGGTAATGGCGCTCGTCGGCACCCCCCTCGAGATCACCGAAGTTCCAGAATCGTTTCGGGCGACCCTTGGCGAGGATCTCGGTGGCATATCGAACTTCAGTTGCGTAGACGATCGCTTCGGTGAACCCGTAGTCGGTCCTCCTACCGTGGGCGGCGAGCGCTTTCATGCATTTTTGATAGGCCTCACCGGGTTCTCGTCCACCCAGAATAATCTCCCTATACTTTGTGGGCAGGTTCATTGTTTGTTCTTTCCTCCCGTTCGCGCCAGTAACGGATGTCGTCTTTCTCTCGAACTTCCGGGATGATGTGATGGGCGAGGTCGGGTGATTTTTCGCTTGCTTCGGGTTGGCGGCCGAGCGCTTCCGCTATTGCGCGGACGTGATAGGGGAGGACGCCGCAGCATCCGCCTATGAAATTTATCCCGGCGTCGCGGGCCTTCTCGGCGAATCCAGTGAACGCAAAACGCGTTAGCTGAATGTGTTCGAGTGAGAGTGGAAACAGGTCTTCTTCGACAAACGGCACGTTTGGATCGGGCGTGGCATACCCGGCTGGCTGGCAGGCGATGAATGCACCGGTAGCATCCCGCATCCGCTCGGCAATGGCCAGGCTCCGTGTCGGATCGTAGTTGCAGTTAACACCGATAATATCCGCACCCGCACCTGTGAGGCGTTCCGCGCAGTCCTCCGGAGTGAAGCCGTCAGGGCTCCCCGACCCATTGAAGTTCATGGTAATCATGGCTACGAGCCCGGCCGCTTTGATCGCCTCGAGCGCTATCAATGCCTCCTTCAGATTCAAGAAGGTTTCGCCGATAATGAAGTCGACGCCTTCCTCCTTTTGCAGTGTAACTTGTTGATCAAAAATCCCGCGGACCTGACGATACGAGTTAGGATCGTCCGGCTCGAACGTCGGTGTCAGGGTGATGACCCCGGCCACAAGGGTGTCGTCACCAGCGGCCTTTTTCGCAACCTTGACGGCGGCACGGTTAATGTCTTCGACTTCGTGAGCGTGTCCGGACGTGCGCAGCTTGTCTTCGCTGGCGTAAAAGGTCAGCGTTTGCAGGACCTGGGCCCCCGCTCGCCTGAATTCGAGATGCAATTGCCCGAGCGCATCGGGATGCTCGATGGCGACTTCCGGGGTATAGGGGCCGGCTTGAATGTAGCCCCGACGCTCGAGTTCGAGCACGTAGCCCCCATCACCGAGGACGATGCCGTCCTTCAGAAGATCCAGGATTCCGCGCTTTGCCATTTGACCTCCGGAGTACTCTTACGTTTCGCGGATCTGGCCCGTTACCAAGGCTCGCAACCGCGTCAGTTTAATTCTTTACCACCATCTGGTGGCCCGCACCGCGTACTGGAATCTTGCCTTTGACCTTGAGTTGTTTGGCATCAACGACCCAGATAAAGGGTTTTAATCGGCTGGATACATATATTTTACCGGTGTTGCCAATTACCTTGATATGATAAGGCGCCGGGCCAAGTTTTAGTGACCGTGTTTTGCCGGTTTTTACATCAATGGCTAGCAGCTTGTTGCCTAATTTTGCACTGGAGAACAGGGTTTTGCCATCGGCAGAGAGATCGATACCGTGGGGACCTTTAGCTGTCTTGAAGGTTTTGACAACCTTCTGTTTGGCAAGCGAAACAACTGATATGGTTCCAGCGCGGGCGTTACTTGTATAAATAAATTTTTCATCGGGAGACATGACGATATGCTCCGGACCTTTTCCAACGATTATATTTTTACTAACAATCCAGTTCTTGGTATCAATTACACTTATTGTATTATTTCCCGCATTACTGACATACATACCCTTGCCATTTTTTGTGATGGCCACATAGTTAGGTAGTGGTCCCGTATGGATGGTACGGAAAATCTTTTTCGTGCCCAGGTCGATCACAGTTATTGTGCCCGCAGTTGTGTGGGTGGATACGGCATACATTCCATCAGGCGTGACAAAACTATGATGGGCCATACCTCTTACCTTAATACTTTTTTTTACCTTGTTATTGGCGACACTAATCAGTGAGACGGTGCTGATGCCAACAGTTGGTGCCAGCCCGCCTCCTTGAGCGGAGTGATGTTTTTTGTGCGTAGCATCAGACATGCCGGGGGGTTTTTTCATAGTTGATGGTTTGTCTGGTTTAGGCTGGGTTTCTTTTTCTGCACCTGGTTTCGTGTGATGAGATTTGTGTTCTGCTTCAGACATACCCGTTGGTTTTGGCATAGGCGCCATGCCAGATTTTTTAGGCTTGCTGGGTTTCTTTTTCTGACCTGGTATTTTTTCAGTATTAGAACCGGCAATCAGGTATTTGCCATCCGTGGTTAATGAAAGTCCGTGTGGATTTTTGATGCCCGTGATTTTACCAATCGCCTTGTCCGTTTTGGCATCCACGATCAGTATTTCATTGGCTTCGCCCAGCGGTATATAAACGGTGGGGCTTGCAAGAGATGCCAGTGGGATTGCCAGGGTAGCCGCACCCAGTAGAGCCTGTCTTAATCTTTTCATTTTAATCATCCTAATGTTTTTTGAGTCAGTGAAAACCGGCAAATGTAACTTTGTCGAGCCACCGGGTAAGAATATAGAACCTCAGTGTTACCTATAGGTCAAGGGTTTTTCCCCTGGCTGAATATCCATGTCCTGTGTATGCCTAATCAGTATTCTCACCAGCTGCTTACAGGCTAGCTGGTGGCACTAATCCCCTGGATCAGTACGTACAAACCAGGGTTGTCCATTGGATCGCCAGGGTCAAGAAACAGGCAGGTATACAAATCTATTATCAGTCCCTTGTCGGATTCAATGTTCTGACCGAGCTCCCAATCCAGCTCCAGCAGCAGGCTAAGATAACTATTGAGTAAACACATGCGATCAACGACACCGCGGATATGCAGGCCGGCGTAATCGGCATCGCTTGCCAACAGTTTTTCGATGCGTGTCGTTAAGTCGTCCAGTAGTTGCTTTCCACGGGAACCATGTGTTGCCAGCGACGGGTGTTTGATTAATGCCAGCACATCACTTAATTCGGCTAACCAGGGACGATGTAACTTGCGCGTAGCAAAATCACGCAGTATCTGGGCACACAGGGTGTTATGGGTACCCTCCCAACTTTCCAGGACAATGGCATCACGGTAAAGACGTGGCAGCACCGAAAATTCCTCAATGGTGCCGTTGCCGCCCAGCACTTCGATAGCATCACGGACCACCCGGGTGCACTGAATCGAGGTCCAGTATTTGTTGATGTTGACATGGGTTCGCCTGGCCCCTGTCATATCAGCTGATGCCTTTCCAGCTGCAATGCGGTCGCTCATGGCAAGGAGTCGAAACGTGGTGGCCACCGCGGCGCTGGTAATGACTTTCATGCGGGCAAAGATTTGTGCGACAGTGGGATACTCGATGATTGGCTTGCCGAAAGCGGCGCGGTGCTCGGCATAACCTTGCGCCTCAATACAGGCGCGCCGCATTAATCCACAAGCGGCGACAGCATTTTGTAAACGCGAGGTATCGAGCACAATACCCATCAGGTTTTTAAAACCTTGGTCCATTGGGCCGACGGGTTCGGCCAGCGCGCCATTGAAGTCCACCTCTGCCGAGGCCATGGAGCGCGTACCGAGTTTGTACTTTAAGCGACGAATAGAAAAATCGTTGACCTTACCATCCACCATCCGGGGAATGAGAAACAGGGCGAGGCCTTGTGTCCCTGGCGGTGCCCTTTCAGGCCGTGCGGCCAACACGAATAAACCGGCGTCGATGACCGAGCAAAACCATTTTTCACCACTGATCCGGTACAGCCCCTTGTGTTTTTTATCCGCTACAGCAATGCAACTGTTGGCGCCAACGTCCGAGCCGCCCTGGACTTCAGTCACAAACTGCGCGCCGTGCAGACGTTTTGTATAATCTGTATCAAACAACTGTGGCAAATACTTTTTCTTTTGTTCATTTGATCCGACTTGCTGTAGTAGTTTGATCAAACCTGCCGTACACGCCACTGGACAGGCATGGCCCGCCTCACCGTTGTGGGCGATAAAGTAGGAGAGGGCGCCGCTGAGAAGTTCATGACCCGGTTGTTCCAGAACGGCCAGGACGCCAGTATCCCAGACACAGGCGCCGAGTTCGTGATAGCTCGGATGAAAAACCACTTCTTCAGTGCGCTCACCAATACCGTTAAAACGACTCAAAAGTGGCAGGTTTTCATCACGGTTAGAGGTGATGGCCAGGCCATCCATTCGGGTTGCCGACAGGCTGGCGGCCTTGTCCAGCATGCCCCGATGACGTGAATAATCCTCACCCATGTGCATTTGCAGAACGCGCTGGATATTGGTATCGGCCTGCAGGTAGTCCGTGGGTTTATGGGCCTGCCATGCGGCGAGCGAGGTACGGGCTTGCTGGGTTCTGTTTTCTGACATGGCTTTTCTCTCCCTAAGTACAATTCCAATTGCGGTACCGATAGCACTAACAGGTGACAATAAACTACACCAAACTATACTGGCATTATGGACCCTGTAATTTCGCCCGGCAAACGTTTCCATACTGCACTGGTGCAGGAGCAGCCGCTGCAAATCGTCGGCGTCATAAATGCCTATTGTGCCATGCTTGCTGAGCATGTCGGGTTCCGCGCACTCTATCTTTCCGGTGCCGGCGTTGCCAATGCCTCCCACGGCCTGCCCGATCTGGGTATGACCACACTCAATGACGTGCTGGAGGATGCCCGTCGTATTACCGGCATCACCGAGCTGCCGTTACTGGTTGACGCCGACACCGGTTTCGGAACCGCCGCCATGATGGCCCGCTGCGTGGGTGGGATGATCGAGGCAGGCGTCGCCGGCATCCATATTGAAGACCAGGTGCCGGCCAAACGCTGTGGCCACCTGCCCCACAAGACCCTAGTTCCTGTTCAGGAAATGGTGGATCGCATCAAGGCCGCAGTGGATGCCCGTACCGATGCGGATTTTGTCTTGATGGCCCGCACCGATGCTGTTGCCGTCGAGGGTATTGAGGCTGCCATCGACCGGGCCTGTCGTTACCAGGAAGCGGGGGCCGACATGATTTTTGCCGAGGCGGTGACCGAGCTCGATCACTACCGCCAGTTTCGTGAGGCCACTGGCGTCCCTGTTTTGGCCAACATTACCGAGTTCGGCCTAACCCCGTTGTTTACCGTCGATGAGTTGGCGGACGCCAACGTCGACATGGTGCTTTATCCGTTGTCTGCGTTCCGGGCCATGAATGCCGCTGCCCTTAATGTGTATCAGACCTTGCGCGATGACGGCACTCAACAAAAGCTCATTCCCTTCATGGAAACTCGCAAGCAGCTTTATGAGTTTCTTCGTTACGACCAGGTTGCGGCGAAGTTAGCGCAAGCGGCTACCACGGAACCGGCCACCAAAAAAACAGCTGGCGGTCTGGCCGGCATTATCGTCGGCACATCGGCCATTTGCACGGTGAGTGAGACCGGCAGCGGTCTGAACTATCGTGGTTACGGTATCGACGATCTTGCGCGAGAATCGAGTTTTGAGGAAGTCGCTTACCTGTTGTGTTACGGCGGGCTGCCAAATGCCACGGCGCTTGCGGATTACAAGTCCCGGCTTGTTGGTCTGCGCCGCCTGCCGGACGCGATGAAAACCGTGCTGGAACAGTTGCCGGCAGACGCCCACCCCATGGATGTGATGCGCAGTGGTTGCTCGATTCTCGGTTCAATGGAACCGGAAGGCGAGGGCCACGATCAGCTAAACATCGCTGACCGGCTCATTGCCTGTTTCGGCTCGATGTTGTTGTACTGGTATCACTTTCACACCCACGGCCAGCGCATTGATACCGAAAGTGACGAGGACTCGGTGGCCGGGCATTTTTTGCATCTGTTACACGGCAAACGCCCGGACCCATTGCACGTGCGGGCACTGGATGTGTCGCTTATTCTGTATGCCGAACACGAGTACAATGCCTCGACCTTTGCCGCCCGGGTAGCGGCGTCAACCTTAACCGATTTTTACTCGGCAATTACCGCCGCCATCGGCACCTTGCGTGGCCCGCTCCACGGTGGTGCCAATGAAGCGGCCATGAAATTGATCGCATCATATGACTCGCCCGATGAAGCCGAGACTGATGTTTTGTCCATGCTGGCGCAGAAACAACGCATTATGGGTTTCGGTCACCGGGTTTATAAAACGTCGGATCCGCGTTCCGATATTATTAAGGACTGGTCGCATAAACTGGCTGGAACCAGTGACGAACCGATGTTGTTTGACGTGTCCGAGCGTATCGACGCCGTGATGCGGCGGGAAAAAAAGTTGTTCCCCAACCTGGATTTTTATAGCGCCACGGCTTATCACTATTGCGGGATTCCGACGCCGATGTTCACACCACTGTTTGTTATTGCCCGTACCACTGGCTGGGCCGCCCATATTATCGAGCAACGCGCCGATAACAAACTGATTCGCCCCGGTGCCGACTACACCGGACCCGCACCACGGGCGTATGTGCCCCTGGATCAGCGCCGCTAAATCATTCTAACCAGCAATATGCCTCCATTCCCGACAAATGCCCGACCACCCCCAGACAAACTGTTGCTGGATATAACCGAGTACGTAATCAATACCGGGAATGAAAATGCACCCGCCCATGAGAGTGCACAGTTGTGTTTAATGGATGCCCTCGCTTGTGCGTTATTGGCGTTGGAGTACCCGGCATGTAGCCGGTTATTGGGCCCGATTGTGGCGGACACCGTGGTTCCCCACGGCGTGCCAGTACCGGGTACATCGTTCAGGCTGGACCCGGTGCAGGCCGCTTTCGATATCGGTTGCATGATCCGTTGGCTCGACTTCAACGATACCTGGCTCGCCGCCGAATGGGGACATCCCTCGGACAACCTGGGTGCTATTTTGGCAACTGCCGATTTTGTCAGCCGCCGCCGTCTGGCCGCAGACCAGGCACCACTTACCCTGGCCGATGTTTTTAGCGCCATGGTCAAGGCCTATGAGATCCAGGGAGTGCTGGCACTGGAAAACAGTTTCAATCGCGTTGGCCTGGATCACGTTATCCTGGTTAAGGTGGCTTCCACCGCCGTGGCTACCTGGTTGCTGGGCGGGGACAAAACGCAAATCATTAACGCCGTTTCCAACGCCTGGATCGATGGTCATAGCCTGCGCACGTATCGCCACGCGCCCAACACCGGCCCGCGTAAATCCTGGGCCGCCGGCGATGCCACCAGCCGCGCCCTGTGGCTGGCACTCATGGCGATGAAAAACGAACCAGGTTACCCGTCAGCCTTAAGCGCACCCACGTGGGGATTCAACGATGTGTTGTTCAAAGGTGAACCATTGCGAGTAGCGCGACCATTCGGCTCTTATGTCATAGAAAATATCCTGTTCAAGGTATCGTTTCCCGCCGAGTTTCATGGCCAGACAGCAGTGGAGTGTGCGTTTCAGTTGCACCCTGACATCAAAGACCGGCTGGACGACATCGACAAGATTACACTCACTACCCAGGAGGCCGGCCTTAGAATTATTGACAAGACCGGCCCGCTGCAAAATCCCGCCGACCGGGATCACTGTTTGCAATACATGGTTGCTATCGGTTTATTGTTTGGCGAACTCAATGCCGATCATTACGAGGATGTAGTGGCCGCCGATCCACGCATCGATCTATTGCGTGAAAAAATGGTTGTGGTCGAAGACCCGCAATACAGTCGCGATTACCTGGACCCGGACAAACGCGCCATTGCTAACGCCATCCAGATCCGGTTCCGGGATGGCAGCAGTTCGGAAAAAATCGAGGTGTATTACCCGTTAGGCCACCCGCGGCGACGGGCGGAGGCACGACCCATGTTGCAACAGAAATTTGCCGACAGTCTTGCTAGACGTTTTTCCGACAAGAAGTGTCAGCAGTTGTTAAAGTTATTCGAGGATCCTGAACGCCTGCAGGCGACCGCGGTAAATGATTTTATGGATGACCTGATGTCGTAACGTCGATCCACTGCGACTGCGCCAGATTTTGAACTGTTCCTCAAAAATACCACTGAAGCTGCAGTGTAACGTTGTCCTCGAATGTCCCGTATTCACTTCCAGTACTACCGTTGAATAATTGTGTACCGGCTGCCAATTCAATGTTATCTGTTGCGGAAACAATCAAGCGTAAATAAAGAAAATCGCTGCTGTCATCAAGATTTTGAATATAGTAGTTTTCTAATTTCCAGATAGGCGATATGTCATAACCTACCAGGGCACCAACATAACGCCGCGCCAGGCTCTGGATTTCCCCCGACAGCAGGCGACCAAAATTATAGTCTGACGGATCACTTTTACCCTGCCCGTTGTAATAGAGTTCGACCATGAACGACAATGTGTTGGGAAAGCTGTAATCGGCTCCGAGAACAACGCGTTGATATTGACCATCAACGAGCGACGATGTCTGGGTCCATTCACCGCGCAGTCCCACTGGTCCCAGTTGCCCGGCAAAATCGAGACCTGCCATAGAGTCGTTACGAAATCGGCCTGCCGTTACCCCCAAATCATAGAGCGCTATATTTGTGCGCCAGCGTAACGCTGTGGTATCGCGCACGGGATTGGCATGAGCGGCATAGACCAGGCTAAGACGTGACAAGTCGTTATAGTCCCAATCGAAGGCAACTGCATCAACACCGACACGCTGCTCACGTTCGATCTGTGTAGGACTAAACGGATTGATTATATCGATGGGACTCCAGAACAAGGCGCTGCCCCAGGCAATGCGTTGTCGACCGATGCGTACATCCATGCCGACCACCCGGGTATCAAGAAACGCCCGATAAAATCCGTGACGCGCATATACTGACGTGTCGTCGGCATAGGTTCTGTCCAGATTAAAAAAAGTATCCGAAGGCAAATTCTTTTGGACAAGGAACTGGTTTGTTTCCAGGTAACTGCCCACGATGACCTCATTGTCATATTGCACGTTGAATGACGTTTCCTCGCCCAGGTCACCCTTCAATATTAAGCGCAGTCGATTGAGGTCAAGGTAATAGGGTTGTTGAGGCTCTAACAAACCCAGCGTGCGTGAATTCACGTATAGATTCTTGTAGTAGCCGCTGACTTCGAGTTCCGCTTGCGCTGCTTGCCAAAAGCTGCCAAGAAACAGACCCAGCACAAGTGCCAGCCAGAACTTTTTATTAGACATGGCGAATGGCCGTGACCGGCTCCAGACGTGCTGCGCGAATGGCGGGATAGATTGCTGTTACGGCGCCGGTAGCAAACAAGGCAAAAGCCGCCCACCACAGGCTTCCCAGGATGAGTGCCGGTTTAAGAATGGGCGTCATGCCCGGTATGGTTTCGGAGGCATCCATCAAATTGGTCAAATCTATGCCCACATTGTGGTAGTAGGCCGTCACGATAACACCCAGGATCGTGCCAACAACAATACCGATTGCCGATAACGCCAGTGATTCATAGATGACGATACGTAGTATCTGCCCGGGCTCTGTGCCCAGGGCCATCATGACGCCAAACTCGCGGGTACGTTCAAGCACCGACATCAACAAGGTATTCATTATACCCATGGCAATCACGAACAGTACGATAGCGAGTATGATGTAGAAGAACACATCGCTGAATTCAATCATCTGGACAACAGCCGGCATCAGTGTTTCCCATGGCAGGGCTTCAAGCCCATTATTGCCCATATTGCGGTTCAAACTACTTGCAAATTCACGACTATCCCGGCGATCTTTTAGCAATATGGCAATGGTGGAGATACTGTTGTCCAGGCCTAACAACTCCTGCCCTGCCGAAAGTGGAATCAGGCCCATCAAGCCATCAAAAAATTCATTGCCTGTTTCAAATATACCCGCGACGCGATAGGCGGCAGAACCCAGGTCGCCATTCACCTGTTGTGCAGTAACAACAACTTTCTCGCCGATGCGGATGCCAAGTTTTTTCGCGACCCTTGACCCGAGCACGATACTGTTTTTTTCATTCGCGGTAAGGTAGGCCCCCTCGATAATCACCTTTTGTAACTGTGTTACCTGTTGTTCACGCTGTGCATCAATACCCAGTATCAACAAGGGTTCCGATGCCATCGGGCTACTAACCATCGCGCGGGTCTGCACCCGGGGAGATGCCTCCACAATGCCCGGGTCTTGTTTCACTTTTTGTAAGACCTGTTCATAATTATCAATACGCAGACCTGGCTCCATGTCGAGACGGAAACCTTGGCGCTCTATTTGTACATGGGCACTAAAATACCGAGTCGAGTTTTCCACCAGTTGCCCATACCAACCTTCGATCAAGGCATATAAAACAATAAAGGCCGCCAACCCAAACCCTGTGGCACTAATTGTAAGCAGGGCCCGGCGCGGATTGCGCCTTATGCCACGACTGGCAATGGCCCAGAATACGGCGCGCGTGTGTCGCTGTGTTTTAAACTCGCGCGTTGTGTGCTCGCGCGTTTTTTGTGTGTGGATTCCACGAATAGCCTCGACCGGCTCAATACTTGCCGCGCGCCATGCCGGATAAAGCGCCGGCACTACACTGATGAAGAAGACGATGGCCGACAACACCGTAATATGATCCCAGCGTGAAACCGGGTAAACAATAGAGGAAAGACCGGGCATGCTTTCCAGGGCTGCAGAAAACTGTTCAAGATTCAGTCCGGTGCTGGCGAGATAAAAATTAATACCAAGCCCAACGATATTGCCAACAATTATTCCGGCAATTCCTAGCAGCATCGACTCCAGGATTACCAGGCCGACAATCTGGGAACGTGAGGTTCCCAGGGCCATCATGACGCCAAACTCGCGGGTACGTTCCATGACAGCCATGAGTATGGTATTGGCAATTCCCACCGCCACTACGACAAACATAATTCCCAGAATGATATAGGTCATGGCCTCGTGAAATTGCACTGCCTGTACCACCGATGGTAGTAACTTGCGCCAGCCCAGTACTTCGTAGTCTGGTCCCAGCTGTCGCGACAGTGCTGCTGCCACCTGGGCTGATTGTTGACGTTGATTCAGCCGAACCGCCCATGCCGTGGCCCGCCCCCACATGGAATACAGGTCGCGCGCTGTCTCCAGGGTAAGAAAAGCATAACTGGTATCGATAGCGTCAATTCCGGTATCGAAAATACCGACAATCCGATAACGCCCGGCGCCAATTGATCCGTCTGCCGCCTGCGTGATCAGAACGGTCTCTGTATCAGGTCTGGCATCGAGTATCTGTGCCAATTTTTTGCCGATCAGTATTCCATTTTTATCATCCGGGCGCAGGTAGCGGCCTTCGATGATGGTCTTGTTAATCGTGGTAATCTTGACTTCGTTCTCGGGATCAACGCCGACCACTATGACGCCACGACTCTTGTCCGTACCGCTTATCATGGCATTTCCTTCCAGCCGTGCGGACAACGCCTTGATGTTATTATTTTCCAGAATCTCAGCGCGAATTGCCGGATCATCGGTTATACCACGATGTAATTTCTTGTCATCGTGATAACCTTTTCCGTGTATTTTTAAATGACCAGTCAAATAACTCGTGCTGTTTTCGATCATTTGTTCGTTCATTCCATCGATGAGTCCCCACAGGAACACCAATGACGCCAGGCCAACGGTAATCGCGACTACGGTAATCAGGGAACGCCTGACGTTACGCAGCACATTTCGCCAGGCCAGGCGCAACAGTTTCATTTTTTCACCCCGGTTTGCGTGCGGTCATCGATAATTTTTCCGTCACGTAATGTAACGATGCGCCGGGCACGTTCCATCACCATGGGATCATGGGTGGAAAAGATAAACGTGGTTTTGTGGCGTTCATTGAGGTCGCGCATCAGATCCAGCAGGGCAGCGCCGGTAGTTGAGTCCAGGTTGGCAGTGGGTTCATCCGCAAGCACAATAGCGGGTTGCGACACAATGGCGCGGGCCACGGCCACCCGCTGTTGCTGGCCACCGGATAATTGTGATGGCCGCTGGTGAATATATTGCTCAAGACCCACTTCACTCAATATGCCTTCGGCCCGCTCACGCCGCTCCTTGTCCGGCACGCCCTGTAACAACATCACGTATTCAACGTTCTCGACAGCACTCAGCACCGGGATTAAATTATATTCTTGAAAAATAAAGCCGATTTCCTGTAAGCGCAGACGTGAGAGCTGGCTCTTCTGCAGGCGACCAATTTCCTGTTCCTGAATCCAGACTTGCCCACGGGTAGGCACGTCCAAAGCACCAATAATATTCAGTAGCGTTGTTTTGCCGGATCCCGAGGGCCCCACCAGGGACATGAACTCGCCACCATTGACAGCCAGATCCACACTATCCAGCGCATTAACAACAATGCTGTTCTGCTGGTACTGTTTGCTGACTTGTTTAACTGTTACCTGCGTCATGACATACCCCCTTAGCGCCGGCGGCGCAGATTGCGAAGCGTAAAAATAGAATCTTTTATCGGCTTGTCGAAGACGACACTCAGTACGCGTATCCGGGTGACGTTCCCTGGTTTTTGTGTCGGTTGCATTTCCCATAACGAAGGCAAGAAACGATCGCCAAACTTGCGGATTTTAGAGAAACTCAGAACCTTGATTATTTTACCGCGCTCGTCAATGTACTCCTGGCGCACAGGCATTAAATCTGACTTGCGCACCAGGTAGACAATGCTGCCCCAGATCACAGCCGCATCGGGTTTCGGAGTAGAGATAACGCGATAGACTTCGGTGCCTTTGTAATTTTCGAAACCAGCGACTTTGTGGGTATAGTCGTTGATCATGCTGCTTTCTTTCACCAGGTCATCATTGGAAAAATCGGAACCCATCCAGGGCTGTAACATCATGGAGGGTGGAATTTTAATAACCCGTTCGACCTTTGGCAGGTAGTTCCACATTTCGCTCTTGATTCGTAACGAGCCAATACCGGCCTCCTTGGCCGGTGACAGGATACGGACAAAACTTTTTTCCGGGCGCCGCATCCACATTTGCAACTTGAGTGTCCGTTTCCAGTAGGGCGTGGTTATGGTCATCTCATACTTCCCTAACACGGTGTTACCCC
This sequence comes from uncultured Acidiferrobacteraceae bacterium, assembly GCA_913009895.1. GTDB lineage: Bacteria > Pseudomonadota > Gammaproteobacteria > Acidiferrobacterales > SZUA-150 > SZUA-150. The sequence continues at coordinate 18,347 of CAJVXY010000032.1, forward strand.
ATAGCCGAGCTTCAACAGAAGCCACGATTTCCTTACCGGTTTTATCTTCACTTGCTAACAATGTCCCGTGATAGAGAGACATCGTGAGAAATAAGCCAGTCACCAAGGCGCTATAAATCAAGTGCCAGTTCGTTCCGGGCCCGATTCGAGTAGAGATACTTTTCATTGTCGACTCCTTTTTGATCGGCTGCGTTTTTCCAGTATTTGCCTCTTATTCTCCAGTCTTATTCTCTAGATAGGGCCCAAAACCAAGCTCGTGTTTATGCAACAACTGGGTTTAAAGTACCACCTGTTACTCACCTACAGGTCAAGCCCTGAATGACCAAGTGCCCCGATTTTTTCGATAAAGTTTAACTACAAAAGGGGAATTCAGCGAATGCGGGGGATAAAACTGTTGACCTGGGACATGTAATTTCGATAGGTATCACCGAACTGGTCGATCATCACCAACTCTTCTCGCCGAGCCAGCCGTCGATACATCCAAAACAATATTGGCGCCATCGCCAAAGTAATTAACGTCGGCCACTGGATCAGAAAACCGATTATCACCAGGAAGAAACCAATGTATTGTGGATGACGCACATAGCGGTAGATGCCATTGGTGACCAGATCACTATGAGCCAGGTAAATTTGTCGCCATCCGAGCGTGACCACAATCAGGCCAGTGGTAATCAAGACCATACTCAGCGCCATCACCACATAGACCGCCCATTGCATTGTTAACAGGCCAGTCTGATTTAACAGGTAGGCCCACAGGTGACTTTGCTGGTGGCCAAATAAACCGGGTGAGACATCTATATATGCCGACAGGAAGTAAATGGTTAGTGGAATGCCAAACATTTCGGTGAACAAGGCAATAAAAAATGCAGTGCCCATACCGGCACTGCGCCAGGCAGGCGCGCCCCTGGGTCGGACAAAACCAAGCAGGAAAGCGATAAAAAGTGCAGCGGCACCGGCCATCACTGGCCAATTACCATACCAGTGATTAAACGAGATATTTTCCTGGTGGCCCATAATCGGGCTAAGCAGCGTCATCACAAGCCCGCCAAGGGCAAGTACAACGACCAGGACCAGTAGCAGGTTCGGCCACTTGAATTTTTTTGTATCAACGTTTGTCATGAGTATCGCCTTGTAGTTATAAGCTTCTCTCCGGTGAGGGGAGGGGACCATGTAGGGCAGTAGAGACCATACACATAATCATATACAGACGAGCCGGTTTAGCAATTGTTTTTTGTTTCGTTTTTTATTTCATTTTTATTTCACGGGTAAACGCACGGCGTCATCCAGCCGGGTTACTTTACCATTTAAAATTTTGTTTTTACTGAAGTACAAAGGCCACGGGTACGACGAACTCCAGCTTCCGGCGCGGATCATTTTCCGGCATGGGTGGAAACGGGCTGGCTCGCTGCGCCATCTCAAGTGCGGCTTTATCGAGCAGACGGTTGCCGGTGCGTTGCTCCAGGCTCACTCGTTGGGTTCGCCCTGTGCGATCAATCAGGATGCGCAACATACCCTCGCCTTCGATGCGTAAGCGTTTGGCGCGGCGCGGATATTTTTTGTATTTTTCCAGCCAGGCAACCAGCAATTGCTCATAGCGTGCGGTGGCGATCGCATTCAGAGGTTTTTGTTCTACCGGGGCAGGCTGGGCGACCTGCTCAACAGTCTCAGTGACCTGTTCAGGTTCAACCGGTTTTGGTTCCACGGGCATTTTTTTAGTAACCGGCTCAGGGGCTGGTGGTGGCTCGACAATATTAGCCGCTGTGTTCTGGCTGGTGTCGGCAATCACTGCCAGCAAGTTAACCCGAAACGGTTGAGCTTTTGCTGGCAGGGGCGCAGGTTCAGATTGTGAAAACCACACGGCGACACCGCCATGCAGCAGCAATGCGATCACTATGGTTACACTCATATGTTGCCGGGTGATATTCAAAGGCTTACTTCTGCGTGGTTGCCAGGCCAACGTTGGTGCCACCGGCGGCACGTATTTCATCCATCACTTTAAGCAATAATTGAACTTCGGTATGGGCATCGCTTTTCAGCGTGATGGCGGAGTCCACATCCTGTTTTATCAATGGCGCTATCGCCAGCTTCAACTGTTCCAGTTTTATACTTTCGCCATTGAGTGCCAGCTGACCTGTTTGATTAAGCGAAACAATGATGGGCGTAACCTCTGTTGGGCTGGCACTTTTTGATTCGGGCAATTCCAGCTCAATTGCTTCCGGTACCAAAAACGTGCTGGTGAGCATAAAAAACACCAGCAGCAGGAATACAATATCAATCAACGGCGCGATATCCAGATGCGAGTGGATGCGCGCCCGGCCTTCAAAGTCCATGGGTTTCATCCTCAACGCGTTCATTATCACGGCTATCAACATGGGGACTCTTGCCGAAGTGGCGCAACACCAGGATGCTGGCATCTTTCATGGCCGCACGCACATGATCAACTTCGCCTTCCAGGTAGTAGAAGGCCGCCATGGCGGGAATGGCAACCGTCAGACCGAAAGCGGTGGTGAGCAGCGCCTCCCAGATGCCGCCGGAAAGAATCGAAGGGTCGACGCGGCTGCCTGCTTCCTGAAGATTCATAAAAGCGACAATCATGCCTATTACTGTACCCAGCAGGCCCAATAGCGGACTCAGATGGGCGATGGAAGACAGGCCGCGCAACCAGGACTCCAGGCTGCGTATCTGGGCACTGCCCACCCGGCTTACTTCGGCCTCAACGTCGCCGCTGGACATAGCCGGATTAGCGCCAAAGCTCACTGCACTTTCCAGTACCCGGGCGACGGGACTGGTTTGCTGTTGCAGATTCTTTATCGCCTGCTCATGCTCACCACGCTGCAATGCCGACACCGTGTCCTCAACAAAAGCGGTTTGGCGCAGGTCGCTGCGATAGAACTGATACAGTTTTAACAGGATGATGGCCGTAGCCAATATAGACATGAGCAGTAGCACGTACATCACGCTGCCGCCCTGGTTGAATAAATCAAGCATTATTTACACTCCCGAAATTAGAAATTAATTAAATCTCCACCTCGATACCGGCATAGGCAAACAACGGCATCCCCGGACGTGATCCCGCCGGTTGCCGCGAAACGTTGTATTGTTCATTGAGAAGATTTTGTATGCCACCAAAGAATTTCATGCCGTTCTCGATCCGGTAAAAGGCAGAAACATCCATAATAAAATAGGCATCGGTTTTACCGAAGCGGGCATCAGGATTTCCGGCGCCGTTGACCTGGTCATCAACATTATTCGCGCTGGTGAAGGTCTCACTCACATAACTGCCGGTAATGGAACTGCCCCAGTTTTTAGATTCAATGCCTGTTCCCATACTGAATACCAGTTCAGGAATGTACGGCACCTTGTTACCGGCCTTGCCATAACTGAAAATAGATTCCGCATCGGTAGAAGTCGCATCGTTTTTCTGGATGGCATTGGTATAGGTTACTGTCAGGTACCAGGGATTACGGTATTTCCAGCCGTTGGCGATACCCGCATCATACTGGGTGGAAAACTCCAGACCGGTACTGTCAACCTTGCCAAAGTTTTCGGTTTCACCGGTGCCCGTGCCACCGATGTTATCGGTTACGATCAGATCGTTAAACTGGGTATAAAAAGCCACCGTCTCGATTGCCAGCGCATGTATTGGGCTGCTATAGCGTGCACCGATCTCGTATGAGTTACTGGTTTCTTCCTTGATGCCACTCACGGCACTCTTTGGACTCGGGGGTGAGAAACCACGATTGGCGCTGCCAAACCCGATCCAGGAATCATTGAATTTGTAGGTAGCACCCAGGCTGCCCGCGGTCATGGTCATTTTGTTGGTGCCAGACTTGCTCGGGTCACTGAAGTCCTCGTAGCTTTGATCCAGTATTTCGTAACGAACGCCCGGTGTAAACGACCAGGCACCGGACTTGATGGTGTCCTGCAGGAACAGGGCCAGGGCATCGGTTTTTTGCAGACGGTCGCCCGCACCACCAGGGGTGCCAGGTGTCACGCCGTCAATGGTGCCATTGGCCAGTTGGCTATAGTCATCATCTCTCTGGAAACGACGCACCCGATCCTTGTTGTAACGGATGCCCCCTGCGAGCTCATGCTGTACCTTGTCCGAACCGAAACGGTAGTAACTGACGGTATCAAGACCTTTTGAGTTGTAGTCGCGGTTGTTGGCGCGAACCCGCAGGGTACAGGCCAGTTCGCCTTTCAGACAGGCCAGCCCCTCGTTATTCTGGGCACCGGCCAGGGCGGCAGGAAGCTTGATGGTATTGCCATTGACGTTGCGCAGATCCTTGAGTTTGTACCAGTTGCGCGAGAAATCGGTGCTGTACAGGGTGGTGATGATGTCCAGATTTTCGGTCGGCGCGACCACATAACGCAGGTGGCTGCGGTTTTGTTTACTCTTGATATTGTCAAACCGGGTTGCCGAATAGCGGCGGAAAGGATCGTCGGCAAAGTCCACTTCGCTCAGTCCCAGGTAGGTCTCGTTGGCGTCCAGATCAGAGCTGCCATATTTGACTTCGAAGCGCTGATAGATGCTGGAGCTCGGTTCCCAGGATAATTTGATCATGGGATCGGACTTGGTGAAGCCGGTGTCGTTGCCATCACGAAAATCAGGGGTTTCATCAATGGTTTTGTAACCCTGGTTCTGACGGAAATAGCCTTCCACCAGGAAACCAAACTGGCCAACATCCGTGCTAATGGTGTTGCCGCCATAGGCGTGGGTGCGTAGATCGCCAAAGCTGCCGTAAGATGATTTCAGGTAAGCCGTTTCCTTTAGCGGAATTGACGTGGACAGGTAATTGATCACACCACCGGTGGTTTGGGGGCCATACTTGACCTGGCTGGATCCTTTGAGGATTTCCATGCCACTCATACGACCAACAGTGGGCGAATAATAGGCAGCAGGCGCGGAATAAGGTGCCGGTGCGGTCAGCACACCGTCTTCCATTATTGTCACCTTGGAACTGCGGGTGGTGTCGACCCCCCGCAGGCTGATATTGGGGAACAGGCCGAAACCGTCTTCTTGTCGTACATAAACCCCCGGTACCTTGCGCAGTGCCTGGTTTACGTCATCATAGTTTTGCTCACGGATATCCTTTTTAGTGACCACATGAGCGGAACCGGGCAGGGTTTCGATGTTGGCCGGATTACCGATAATCATAACCTTGTCCAGTACGCTGGTACCCGGATCAGTGCTTGAATCACCATCTGCGTTACCAGCCGGCAGGGCCCTGGTCTTGTCCGGTACGCTGGCGCCAGGTTCAGTGCTCGAATCATTATCTGCGGCACCAGCCGGTAAAACCATGCCTAAAAAAAATGCGGCCGCTAAGGCGCCGCGCAATAAATTAACCTGTATTTTCACTTCATAACCTCATTAATCAGTTTCCAGCTATACGGTAAAACCACCCAAACTATGGCCTTATGAGAACGGGATAAGGGTGGATTGTTTGGCTGGCTACTGGACGACTTGGCTCACATTGAGGGCCGATTGGCTGGCTAGAGGGGATTGTGCCTGATCGGGCACTAAATGTAAATAACAATCATTCTCATTTGCATTGATATACAATTGAGAATTGTTATCATTTGAACATGGTGACGTTTCCCGCCTGAAACTCGCATCCACATCGGGCGAGCTGGCGCCAGCCCGTAACACAGCAGAAAACAGGTACGACAGCCAGGCGCTTTTTTATTTCGCTGACAAACGTACGGCGCCATCTAGCCGAATCACTTCACCATTCAACATCTCGTTTTCAATAATATGTCGTACCAGTGCCGCGTATTCATCCGGGCGACCCAGGCGTGGTGGGAAGGGCGTTTGTTGTCCCAGGGAATCGCGCACTTCGTCGGATAAGCCGGCCAGCATGGGGGTGTCGAAAATCCCCGGGGCGATAGTCATGACACGGATGCCGTCGCGGGCCAGTTCCCGTGCCATGGGCAAAGTCATACTGACAATGCCGCCCTTGGAGGCGGCGTAGGAAACCTGGCCAAGCTGACCTTCAAAGGCCGCGATCGAAGCGGTGTTAATAATCACGCCCCGTTCACCGTTGGCCTGGGCCTCGCCTTTGGCCATGGCGTTTGCTGCCAACCTGGCGACATTGAAAGTGCCGGTCAGGTTCACCCGGATCACTTTTTCGAAAGTGGCCAGTCGATGGGGCCCCTCGTCACCAATGATTTTTTCCGGAATGCCGATACCGGCACAACTGATGGCGCCGTGCAGGCCACCAAATGTTTCGAGTGCCAGTGTCACGGCATTCTGAACACTGTCCTCGTCCGTGACATTGGTTTGGGCAAAGCGAGCAAACTCACCTAACTCGGTAATGATTGCTGCACCGGTTTTGGCATTGCTGTCGGCGATCACCACCCTGGCACCTTGCTGAACCAGCATGTGTGCAGTGGCTGCACCCAGGCCGGAGGCACCACCACTAATGAGAAATGTTTTATCTGTTATGTCCATTGTTGTTTAGCTTCCCAATAGGATTTTATACCTGATTGTGTTTAACCGCCTGCAGTCTCAGGATGGCGCCGACACTGGAAGAGGTAGAGACAAGATACGGCACCAGCACGGTAAGCCCCATTTTAATGAGATGAGTAGCCGTCACTTCTCTCTGTAAAATGTGATCCACGTGATTGATCAGGATCAGGATGATGCCGACGAAAAAAGCGTACTTGGTTGCTCGCCAAACTACGCTCGGCTCGCAAGCACATTGCAACCAGGCTTTCATATCAATCTCCATTTGTCCAACATGATCGTTTACATCCTGCGCTTTCGAACCACAATTTACATTTTCTTGGGCCCGTTAATCCAGCCAGTTACACTGAAAATACCCGGTGACAAACTGTTCGTGCACCAGCTAAATACGCTCAACAATGGTGGCGGTCGCCATGCCATGACCGATGCACATGACTTGCAAACCGAACTGCCCATCAATGGCCTCAAGGCCAGTGAGCATTTTGGCCATCAGGCCGGCGCCGGTGGCGCCAAGGGGATGACCGTGGGCGATGGCACCGCCCCAGGGATTCACCTTCTCCATATCCGGCCCCAATTCCTGCGCCCATGCCAGTACCACGCAAGCAAAGGCCTCGTTGATCTCGATCCAGTCCAGATCAGACAACGTCAGTTGCGCCCGGTCCAGGGCCATTTTGGTGGCGGGCACCACGCCCATAAGTTGTAAGGTCGGATCATCACCAATGGCGACCCGGGCGCGGAACCGCGCCAGGGGTCGAAACCCGTCCGCCAGTGCAATCTCTTGTCGAGCCACCAGCACGGCCGCGGCGCCATCGGCAATCTGGCTGGCGTTGCCCGCGGTGATGACACCATTACCCCCGGGACGAAAAACAGTGGGTAGTTGCGCCATTTTGTCTGGATCGATGTGATCGCGTACGCCCTGGTCACGAGTTACGCTGATTTTATTACCTGTCTTGTCGGTGCCGGGTGTCGGAATGATCTCGCCGTGCCGGCCTGCGGCAAAGGCGGCGTTGGCACGGCGATGGCTTTCTGCTGCGAACTGGTCTAACTGCAAACGGCTTAGCGACCATTGTTCGGCGATGCGTTCTGCGCTTTCACCCTGGTGGATTAGCTCGTAGCGTTCAAGAAGTGCAGGATTCAGTGTATCGAATCCGCTTACGCGCCTTCCCTGGCGCGCGGCCCTCACCTCGTTCCCATCGGCGAATCCGCCCCCATCAGTAACGCCGCCGCCCAGGTCGCTGAACATGGGCACCCGGGTCATGCTCTCGACACCGGCACCGATCATATAATCGGCGTCACCGGCGGCCACGGCCTGGGCCGCGAAATGAACGGCCTGTTGGCCGGATCCGCACATGCGGTTGAGGCTGACGCCGGGCACCGTAACGGGAAAACCTGCGAGTAACACCGATTGGCGGGCGATGTTCGCCCCTTGTTCACCGACCTGGGTGACATTACCGGTGATAACATCTTCAATCTTGCCCGAGTCGATGCCTGTCTTTGTAGTCAGTGCCTGCAGGGTATGGGCCAGCAGGCTATCGGGACGGGTCGCGGCATAAAGACCATTGCGTTTAGCGAAGGGCGTCCGAACTGCACCCAGGATGACTGCTTCATTCATAGCTGTTCTCGTCATTATTCATTGGCTCCTTCAGGGCGACAATGGGTAAGTCATGATCCTTGCCCCAGCGCTCCCAGTCCACCGCGGTGCGGGCCAGGAAACACTGCGCCAGGTCTTTTTGTGTTAACGCAGTTTGTTCCAGTGTGTTTACTTCCATTACCTGTTGCAAGTGCTGCCAGAAGTGGGGTTCCAGGGCGGCCAGTGCGATCCAGCCTTGCCGGGTCTGGTAAAGATTATATCCTGGCAAACCACCGCCGAGTTTTCCACCGGTTGCAGTCAGGCCGTAGTTCAGCGGTTCGGCAAAGGTGGCCGCCGCCTCGGTCAGGGCGACCTGGCGATAACCGCCAATACCATCACGCTCACGGGCAAGCAGCAATGCCAGTGCGGCACTCACGGTTTGTTCGGCACCGGCCAGGTCCGCGACCAGGGTGCGGGGCAGGGCTGGTGGAGCGAGCAAACCCAGGCGCGCCTGGTAAGTTAGGTCGTGACCCGGTAAATCGGCTTGCTGACCGGGGAAGCCAACGATCGCTACCTGTGATAACCGGGGATTACGCTGGTGTAGTGTGGGCCAATCGAGGTTCAGTCGTGCCAGCGTGCCGGGACGACTGGCGGTCAGCAAAAGATCGCATGTTTTTAATAATTGCTCGAGTCGAGAGCGGTTGTCCGAAGATTTGAGATCAAGCGGGATGATTTCCTGATGCCGGATCAGTGCCTGGTACCAGTCGGGGCAGACCTGGGCCAGGGGGTCACCGGATGGTGGTTCGATTTTAATAACACTGGCCCCCAGCCCGACCAAACGGGCTGCCGCTATCGGACCCGGTACGTTCAGTGCCAGGGTCAACACCTGGAAATCGTGTAGCGGTATTGCTGCGTCGTCGTCCATAAACCTCCTGAATTACTTCATTCCTTTATCACCGGGGCCACGAGATAGACAGTCTTGATCATAATCATAATCTTTTTTTTGCTTGACCTGAACCTTGGGTGCAGGGTGTACCTTACCTATATGTTGCAAAGGAATAAATGTTGCGCAAAGTATGACGGAGTCAGATATGACGGAAATAGTGAATAAAACTCGACGACGCCTGTTGATCGCCACCAGCGTGATGGGCGGGGCCGGTTTGGTTCTCGCCTCCGTGCCCTTTCTCGCCAGTTGGAGGCCGAGCGACCGGGCCAAGGCCCAGGGTGCGCCGGTCGATGTGGATTTTAGCAAACTCAAACCTGGACAGATGCTCACTGTCGAATGGCGTGGCCAGCCGGTGTGGGTTATACGGCGTACGCCCGAGATGTTGGCGGTTTTGGACAAAATCGCAGACATCCTGGTGGATCCGAATTCCACTGTGGAAAGCCAGCAACCGCCTTATACCAGGAACCTGTATCGATCTATCAAGCCGGAGGTCATGGTGGTGATAGGTATTTGTACCCATCTCGGATGCGTACCTACGGAGCACTTTCCTGTTGGGGCAGCGTCAGGGATAGAAGCCGACTGGCCCGGTGGTTATTTCTGTCACTGCCATGGATCAAAGTTTGACCTGGCCGGCCGGGTGTTCAAGAACGTACCGGCGCCTACCAACCTGGTGGTGCCACCACATGTCTTTTTGGGTGATACCAGGGTGCTGGTTGGCATCAATACCGAAATGACGGGCCAAGCTGCTGCTGGCTGAAACAAGTCGATCGAAAGTGATCGAGGCAGTGCGGGGAAAGACCATAAGAGTTAGAAAATCATTCATCATAATGTTAAAGAGCTGCGTGCCGGCAACGGCACCAGGTACAGGCGCATCCCGCGGCGCCCGTCTTTGGCCAGGGTGATGGCTGCGGCCAGGCCCGCTGGCCCGGCGCCACTAATAGAAATTGCATCATCATCTACAGCCACTGACGACAAGCTCCTTTTGTGATTCTAATACTGGTTAATCCCATTGCCCTTATATCCAATGATAGCACCAGAGCAAGCGTTACCAATTACCTTACTAAGCCGTGTGATTTTAAGATACAATCTATCTATGAACTATATTCCTGGGAACTGTATTCCTGGCCATGATGGAAATTGATGCTGCAACAACTGTAGGTGCCGTACTAAGAGATTATCCGGAACTGACGGATTGGTTCATGGACCTGGGGTTGTGTGGCTGCGGCCATGATTCAAATATGATGTGGTCGATGGCAAGGCTGGCCAAAGAAAAGGAGATGGATCTAACCACGTTGCTCGATGACATAAATAAAAGAATTGCCTGAAATTTTAGCCACAAAAAACCAGGCAGGATTTACGAATCCCACCTGGTTAAAACTTACGTCCTTATCTTTGCCTGCTTATAGGCCTGTTTATATTTTCTCCATTGCCTTGAGTTTTTTCTTGAGCTTTCTCATTTCTTTATTCATCTTGGAAAAATTAAACCATTGCTCGTTGGCAACAGGATACATCAGCGAGGAGCCGTAGACCCTCCATGAATCATCCCAGTTCGCGGGATTCTTGAAACCAAGCAGCCTTAGTTGAAGATAAGTTAAGGTCGAACGCGTACCCGTCTGGCAGTAGGCGACGGTGCGTTTGTTTTTGTTCAGCTTGCCGAACACCTTATGGGCCTGGTCCGCATCAAGGTAACCGGTTGGTTTCATTTTTCCAGTCTTTTTGTCTTTTTTCTGCAGCACGGTCTCCAGGTGTGATTTATTCATGGTCACGTTGGGTATATGACCGCCCCTGATTGCCCGAATGTCTTTGCCGTCAAATTCCTTTTTTGTTCTTGAATCTATAAGTTGTACATTTTTAATTTTTCCATTGGCAATCTTCACAATCTCACTTGTCGGCGCATACCTGCTGGCCACAAGCCTGACCTTGAATTTTTTAGGGCTCTTCTTAACCGGTTTATTGTCGAGCCGGTTGCCCGCCTTGCGCCAGGCTTCGATCCCGCCGTTGAGCACGTGGGTCTTGGTGTGCCCGAGGTACTCCATGATCCAGAATCCGACGGTGGCATCTGTCAACGTCTTTATATTTCCATGATAAAAAACCACATGGGTATTATTGCTGATACCAACTTTGCCGAAAAGTTTTTCATACTTTGAGGTGTCTTTATAAACCCTCGCGGTGTGATCCCGCAGGGCTTTCTTGCAGCGTTTACCCAGGCTGATGGCGCCGGGAATATGGCCCTTGGCATAATCATCCAGGCCCCTGCAATCGACAACCACCCAATTCGCCTTATTGATGTTTTTCTTGACCTCATCCGGTGTGACAAGAAGATCAGGATTTGTCCAGCTCGACGCCGAGGCAAACCCTGCCCAACCAATAAGAAAAAGTGTCAGAATTCCTATACTGGAAATTCTCAATCCTCGTAACTTGTTCATGATTCACCTCCAATTAATCAATTAAAATATCCGTAACCACTTTCCCGCTGCTCGCAAACGGCATTCACACATCGAGTATTTACATCTGACAGGAAGTGTTTTTTTTATAACCTGCCTGGCTGGATACAGAGCGTGAGCGACACCCTGCGGTAGTCACTCCCTTTCTCCATCTCGCGCGTGAGCGCAACCCCGGGCCGCCTCCACCTTTCCACGAGACGCCTGCCCGAACAACCAATTTCAGTACTTCCAGACCTAATTAGAATACTGATCTATGCCAAATGAAATGATGCATTTGCATCATTTTTCAGGGCGCCAGGATATTGCACAATGCCCAAAGCGTGCCTTTTTGCCGGCACGTTGGGGGCTATTGGAGTAGAGTTGGACTATGGAAAAGTTTATCTCGGTAATTATTCCCAACTACCAGGGAGGTACCACAATTGCCAGGTGCCTCGAAGCCGTATTTGCCTCCAGTTATCAAAACTTTGAGGTCATTGTGGTCGATGATTGTTCCGGGGATAACTCGGTCGAGGTGATAAAAACATTCCCCTGCAAGCTCGTCCCCCTGGACTCACACGCCGGTGCCGCTCAGGCAAGGAATATCGGGGCTGCTCACAGCCGTGGGGATACGCTCTTTTTTACCGATGCCGACTGCCTGCTGCAGGAAAATACCCTTGCTCTGGTCAACCAGGCACTATCTTCGGAAGATCCTGATACCGTGATTGGCGGCAGTTACACGCGCATTCCATTCGACAACAGTTTCTTCAGCCTGTTTCAGTCCGTGTTTGTCAATTATTCAGAGACCAGGGAAGCGGATCACCCTGATTATATTGCCACCCATGCCATGGCCATCAATGCCGAAAGTTTTCGCAATAGTGGCGGCTTTAGCGAGACCTTCCTGCCGATAATTGAAGATGTCGATTTTAGCCACCGGTTGCGCGAGCAAGGCCACCGGCTGCTGATGAACCCGGACATCCAGGTGCAACACATTTTTAATTTTTCCCTGTATCGTTCTTTGTCTAATGCCATCAGAAAATCCATGTACTGGACCATGTACTCTATCAATTACGGCGATGTGTTTGTAGATTCCGGCACGGCATCCACAGGCCTCAAGACCAATGTTGCAGCCTGGTTTTCTATTGTGTTATTTTTGCTTGTTTATCTACTAACTGGTTATAGTGTCTTTTTATTACTTGTCTCATTACTACTAGCCATCAACCTGTTTGTGAACAGGGGTTTACTGGCGGCATTTTATCGTACCAGGGGATTCAGGTTTGCGCTGATCGCGACAGCTTATTACCTGTTGATCTACCCGGTGGCGGTCGGCGCCGGTGCGCTCGCAGGCCTGGCCAGGCATTTTGTTGGTGAGTCTGCACTGGGGGAGAGCACTTAATGTTTTCACCGCTGCGCCATACTGGTTCAATTCTTTCGAAAGGGCAGCCTGTCCAGCTCACTTTTTTTGTCACCAGCAAGTGTAATGCCCGCTGTCCCTTTTGCTTTTACGTGGACAACACCGGTAAAACGGAAAATCATAAAAATGGTGTTGCAGAACTTTCCCTTGCCGAGATTAAAAAAATATCGGCATCAATGGGCAAACTGTTGTGGTTGGCATTCTCCGGCGGTGAGCCTTACCTGAGAAGAGATCTCGTGGAAATCAGCAAGGTTTTCTACGAACAAAACAGTCCCGTTTTTATGCTCTTTCCCACCAATGGTTTGATGCCGGATATGATTAAAGACAAAACAGAGCAAATTTTAAAACACTGTAAAAAATCCGTCGTCACCGTCAAACTTTCCCTTGATGGCCTGCATGGTGATCACGATGCATTAAGGGACACACCGGGCAACTTCGCTAAAACCCTGTGCACCTATGAGTTGTTGGGTGAACTGCTGGACAAGTATGAAAATTTTGAACTCGGCGTCAACACGGTATTTTGTTCCGAGAACCAGGACAAAATGGATGAGATTATTGATTTTGTACAAACTATGGCGAATGTTAAAACACATACCATTTCCATGGTGCGCGGTAACCTTGCGGATACCCACTACAAAGAAGTGGATCACGAAAAATACCACCATGCAATTAACCGGCTTGAGAACAACCTTAAAAACCAGACATCAAACATATACCGGTTTCGTGGTGCCCGCCTGAAGGCGGCCCAGGATATTTTACAACGGCGTTTAATCCACCAGACACTGCTCGACCAGCAAAGACAGATTCCCTGTTATGCCGGCAAATTAAACCTGGTGTTGACCGAGAGCGGGGAGGTTTACCCGTGCGAGATTTTGTCCACGAGTTTTGGAAACGTGAGGGATTATGACTACGATATGAAAGAAATCGTTCATTCCGAAATGGCCAGACCCGTGCTGAATTCAATTAATAACAATCGCTGTTATTGCACCCACGAATGTTATTTTATTACCAACATCCTGTTTAATCCCCGGCTGTACCCGACCCTGGCCAAAGAGTACGTGCAGATACAAAGTGTGTAGTTGTACTGAACTGGTTTGACCGATAGTGTTTGATTGTAATTGCTGTTACCGGACAAGAGCTGACGTTCGCGCTCACTCTAAACCGTGGTCTGTCCCTCATTTTCTTAGTTATTAAACGTAAATCGTCAGCTGCACAATATTGGTGCAATTACATATTTGCAACTGCCGTGTATGTAATATTAATAACTGCTTATATACGAGCAATAAATCTAATAAAAATATAAACTTAAGCTTACAATATACGGACAGGTCGATTTATTAAATCGACACCGCCGTATACTCAACTGTTATGTGCAATAGACAATGACAACTCAAGACACCATCCGCAGGGCATTAAGGCTTATGCTTGTTCTATCTATCTTGACTACCGGAGGCACTTTTTTATACGAGCGAGCGTTTACAGAGAATGCCAT
>CAJVXY010000033.1 GCA_913009895.1 uncultured Acidiferrobacteraceae bacterium
GGGGGGGGGAGTATGGTTGCATCATATTACAGGGTTATATTTGCAGGGGCTTTTCTGGCCAGCATGTTGATGCCGGTTGCCCAGGCTGATCTCGGCCTGGATCTGAAAGATAATAACTCATGGGATATTAACGTGGGTGGATTCTGGGCTGACTCGACCACTGCTGTTCAAATTGAATCGGCAGATGGTTCAGTTGGTACAACTATTAGTGGCGAAGACACCCTTGGCTGGGAAGATCGCACGGCATCACCATTCCTCAGCGTTGGTTATAAATTTAATCAAAGACACTCATTACAGTTATCGTATTGGTCACTTCGACGTGACGGGTTTAAGGAAATCAATGTAGATATCACAGTCGGTGATGAAAATTACACGGCCGGCACAACCATTGACTCCCAGTTCCGAACGGATATTTACCGGCTGACTTATGCCTACAATCTTTATAAGTCTCAGGATTCAAGTGTTGCGTTGCTTGCCGGTTTGCATATAACAGATATGCGATTTAAATTACGTGCGCTAGGTAACCTTGGCCTGAATTTTGAAACGGAAGCCAGTACTGTGGCTCCCTTGCCAACATTTGGGGTCTCCAGTAGCACCCGGTTCGGTGAAAACTGGTATCTCTCGCTTTGGTTGCAGGGCCTTAAATTGCGCTATGAAAATGTTGAAGGCAGATTAAACAATACCTCGCTGGCTGTGACCTATAAGCCACATAAACGAGTGTACTATAATTTTGGCGTCATCGCGTTTGATTTATCTGTAAAAGGGTCCGATGGCAATTTAGCCGGGGAATTCATTTACAAATATAATGGGCCTTTTGTATCCGTGGGGATTGCTTTATAAAGAATAATTTTTATTCGTCTTGTTTATGTTTTGTCTAGAAGTTCAGCTTGCGGCACTATTCAACTTTAATTTTCCAGAAAAAACAAAAAAATGCGTGGCATTAAAATTTAATGCCACACCAAGTGGTACAAAGGGGTATTAGTGAATATAAAAACCCGGGTTAGACATAATTTCCTGATTCTCACTTATTTCTTTATCGTTATAATGGGGCCTGGCTATTTCACTCCAGTATTCATGGGCACCGCGCACGGTTGAATATTCCCAGGCGTGTTCATTGGTCATTAATTTCTGAATGAGCGCATGGTTTAGTTGATGGCCGCTGCAGATACTGTGGTGACGGCCAATCACACGGGCGCCGATCAGGGCTATGTCACCTATGGAATCAACCATCTTGTGTCGCACGAATTCATCTTTAAAACGAAGACCTTCATCATTAACAACCTCATTGTTCTCTATCAAGACAGCATTCTTGAGTGAGCCACCCTGGGCCAGTCCCAGTTTATGCAAGGTTTTGATTTGCTCCTGGAATCCGAAGGTGCGTGCGGCAGCAAGTTCATCCTCGAACACTTTACTGTGTATCGGCGCACTGATTTTTTGTTTACCTATGGGCGAAGCTTCAAAATCAATTTCAAGCTCCATCCATTGAATGGGTGAAGGCTGAAAACTGGCGAACTTGTTACCATGTAATACCGAGACCGCTTGTTTGATAATAATTGCCTTTCGTTCTTCGTCCTGCTGGACTCTACCGGAATTTTTAATTAACTGAACAAAGGGAGCGGCACTGCCATCCATAATGGGCACTTCCGGGCCATCAACCAGGATGCGAACGTTGTCGATATCGCATGCGTAGAGGGCAGCCATGATATGTTCAATGGTACTGACTCGCACACCTCTTGAGTTGGCAATAGAAGTAGATAAGCGAGTGTCAGAGACATTGTGCCAGTTAGCCTGAATTTCTGAACAACTGTAATCCACATCCCGGCGACAGAAGACAATGCCGGTATTGGCCTCACCCGGGAAAACCCGCATCAGGATTTTTAAGCCAGTGTGCAAACCAGGGCCGACACACGTAAATGAGTCTTTTATTGTATGTTGATAATATGAAGTGTTAATGGCATCCTTATTCCTATTCATTATATATACCCTCTTGTTTGTTGATTTGATGCTGAAAGGATATGTGTTCGCGGATTGTCTAACTTGTCAGGTAACGCCAACCGCTTATCATGAATTTGTCATCTGGCGCCAATCACTTATCATTTAAATATGGGGTAAAAAGGATCGGTTACCCATGGCTACCACTTCAACCACACTCTCTTCCTGGGCACTGCTTGTCTGGAAGGCTTTGCAGGCCCATGGCCATGATCCCCGTGCTATTTTTAACCAGGCCGGGCTTGATCCGGCGAAACTGGGCGATGGCAATGCGCGTTATCGTTTAGTCGAAATGAGCAAGTTGTGGGAAACAGTTATTAACGAAACAAAAGATCCCTGTTTTGGTATCGAAGTGGGTACATTGTGGACGGCAACTACTTTTCATGCGCTTGGGTTTACCTGGCTGGCAAGTCATACTTTGAAAGATGCTTTAATGCGGCTAGTGCGTTATTCGCGGATAGTAAATAATTCCCTTAATGCTTCATTAGAGGTCCACGGTACAAATTTACACTTGATTATGAGCTCCGGTGAAGATGAGCGTAATGTGCACTATGCTGCACGTGATGCTGGTATGGTTGCAGTGGTAGTTATGTGCCGACTATTATGTGGTAAGAATTTTTCCCCCCTTGAAATTCAGGTAACCAGAAAACGATCACTGTGTGGCGACAGGCTGGAGAACTTTGTTGGTACCAGTATTATTTACAACTGTAAACAAAACCTGACTGTCTTTGACCACATGCGTGCCGAGCAACGACAACCCACCGGCAACAGTGAGTTGGCAAAAGTTAACGATGAGATCGCAATAAAATATCTCAAGACACTTGATCGTAATTCAGTGGCGATGCAAGTAAAGTCCAGGCTCATTGAATTGATGCCGTCGGGCCAGGTTACTGAGGATGTAGTGGCCAGTGAACTGAATTTAAGTTTACGAACCATGCAACGAAAATTGGGCGAAGAAAAAACCAGTTTTAGTTCGCTCTACAAAAAAATTCGCCAGGACATGGCGGGCGAGTATATCAAGGATTCAACAATGTCCATGACAGAAATTTCCTTCTTGCTTGGATTCTCCGAGCAGGCGAATTTTTCACGAGCCTATCGTCGCTGGTACGGTACTTCACCCAGCGCAGCACGAGAAGCATTTGTAAATACTGATTTTAAAATATAAATAATGAAAATCATAAAAAAATCAGCACCTCTGTTTCTGGCGATTAGTATTTTATTGGTGTCAGCCTGCGCCCAGTTGCCAGTAAATAATAATACATACCCAAGTTATGCGTATAGTGATACCAGTAAAAGTAGTTTGGGAAAAAAATCTTCAGCCTGGCTGAAGAAGAGCGCCGATAAATCCGCGATGTTTTTATTGAATGAAGGGACAGAAGCTTTTTTTGCGCGTTTGCTGTTGTTGGCTGAGGCAGAAAAATCAATTGATGTGCAATATTATATCTGGCGTGCAGATTTAACCGGAAAACTTTTATATGGCGAGATGATCAAGGCTGCCGACAGGGGTGTGCGTGTGAGGGTGCTAATGGATGATATTAATGTTACATCGGAAATTGAAGCCATGTTATACGCAATGGATAAACACAAAAATATTGAAGTACGCCTGTATAACCCGTTTGCTTCCCGTGGTTTTCGACTGGCAGATTATCTGACGGACACTTTTCGCATTAATCGTCGTATGCATAATAAATCGTTTACTGTCGATGGCCAGTATACAGTGGTCGGTGGTCGTAATATTGGCAATGAATATTTCTCGGCAGACAAGGAAAGTAATTTTAAAGACCTTGATGTGATTTCTGTTGGTCAGATTGTCAATGATGTCGGAAAACAATTTGATACTTACTGGAATAGCAAGGTAGTTTATTCTGTAAAATTATTTGTCCATAACAAATCAACCCAGGCAGATCTTGAAAAACTAAAAATAGAATTATCCGAATTTTGGAAAAAGCAAAAGGGATCAAAATACGACCTGGATATTCAAGACTCGGAACTGTACAGGTACTTCGAAAATAAGTCACAGAATAAAAATTACAAAAAATTATTCAGCAAACTATTCAGTGGTGATGTGTTGGTGCTGTATGATGATCCTGAAAAAAGTTTGGGTAAATCAGATAAAGAGATCGTATTTCTAAAGTCTTTATTGAAACCTCACCTGGATAAAGTTAAAAACAGGTTTGAAATGATTTCTCCCTATTTTGTTCCTGGCAGTAGAGGGACAGAGTATTTAACATCTTTGGTAAAACGGGGAATTAAAGTTCGCGTTGTCACTAATTCATTATCATCTACCGATGGTATTATGGCGCAATCAGGCTATGCCCGGCAGCGCCTTAATTTGCTCAAAGGCGGTATCGAATTATACGAGCTAAAAGCCGAAGAAAAAACCAGGGCTAGCAGGTCATTGCGTCGCGGGGGTAAGGCAAAAAGCGGTCTTCACGCCAAAACTTATATTTTTGACCGCAAGGAAATTTTTATCGGCTCTTTTAATTTTGATCCACGTTCAGCTAATATTAATGCCGAAGTTGGTATTCTTTATCAAATACCGGAAATGGCGCAGTTGATTGGGTCGGCAGTATTTGATAATGATTTAAAAGAATTCACCTACAGGCTGGAATTGGTGACTGTCGATGCAATTGATGAAGCCGACATAGAATACAAGCAGGAGAAAATTTACTGGATTGAAACAATAGATGGCAAAGAAATCCGTTATGATACGGATCCAAAAACGAGTGCCTGGCGGCGTTTTAACGAAGGTCTTTATTCCATTTTACCAATAGAATCACAGTTGTAAAACAGCTGAGAAATTAAACAGGATCAAGCCAGTGTTAAATTATCCGTTCGCCCTATTTTTCTTTTTAGCTTTACCGGCGAGTGCAGACGTATCGCCAGAACAGGTCAAGGAAGTAGACCACCTGTTAAGTTTTGTTAAAAACAGTAATTGCACTATTAACAGAAATGGTACTAATTATAATGGTAAAAAGGGTCTTTCGCATATTAGCAGGAAGTACGATTATTTCAGGGACGATATTAAAAACACCGAAGAATTTATTAAGTATTCAGCCACAAAAAGTACCATGAGCGGTGATTTTTACACCGTGTCCTGTCCTGGCAAGAAAACTATCCAGACAAAAGACTGGTTACTAAACGAGCTGGCACGGTACCGATCGACTCAGAAATAATAACCAGCCAGAATTTACCAGCACGATTTATCCAGCAGGTTTCCCGGGTTTGACCAAACGGCCTGCCCTTTTGGCAATCTCAATGGAGTGTTATGCTTGCGCCCGTTAACTGGAGAGAGAGTTATGGATTTACCATTAGCCATAAAAATGGTCACTGAGCGTAAAGATTTAACTGCCGAAGAGATGGGTGTTGTCATGGGCCTGATCATGACTGGTAAGGCAACGCCGGCACAAATTGGCGGGTTTCTGATTGGTTTGTCCATGAAAGGGGAGACCATAGAGGAAATTGCCGCCGCTGCATCCGTCATGCGAGAACTGGCAACACCTGTCAGTGTCAACGGCCCCCATTTGGTTGATACCTGTGGTACCGGCGGTGACGGCGCCAGTACTTTTAATGTTTCCACTGCCAGTGCATTTGTGGTTGCTGCAGCCGGGGGCAAAGTGGCCAAACATGGCAATCGTTCTATTTCCAGTAAGTCCGGTAGTGCCGATGTACTGGAAGCTGCCGGGGTCAAACTGGAAATCAGTCCGGAGCAGGTTGCCCAATGCGTAAATGAGGTAGGGGTAGGTTTTATGTTTGCACCCATGCATCACAGCGCTATGAAACATGCCATTGGCCCAAGACGTGAAATGGGTGTGCGCACTATATTTAATATACTCGGGCCTTTAACCAACCCTGCCGGTGCACCGAACCAGGTGTTAGGTGTTTTTAGCAAGGATTTGGTCGAACCCATGGCCCAGGTATTACTGCAGCTGGGTAGCGAACATGTGCTTGTGATTCACGCCGAAGACGGCCTGGACGAAATCAGCATTGCTGCGCCCACTTTTGTGGCAGAGTTAAAAGATGGTGAGGTCCAGACTTATACTATTACCCCGGAGCAATTTGGCTTGAGCACAGGGAAATTAACTGACCTGGCCGTTAATAGCGCTGAAGAAAGTCTACAAATCATCAAGGGCGTATTATCAAATACTACTGGTTCGGCAAAAGATATTGTTGTGCTCAACGCGGGTGCAGCAATTTATGCAGCAGGCCTGGCCGACACATTGCAGCAAGGCATGACAACCGCAAGTGAAGTAATAACCAGTGGCAAGGCCATGGTAAAGTTGACTGCATTAACAACTTTAACCCAGCGACTGGCCGGGTAACGAATCAATATTTCTGTATAGTGAATCAACAAACACCCGATATCCTGAAAAAAATACTGACTCGCAAACGTGAGGAAGTAAACGAACGCCTGAATAAAATTTCATTGGCGGAATTGAAAGAACAGGCATCCCGGTCAGCTCAGGCAGCACCTGTCAGGGGCTTCGAACAGGCTATCCGGTGTCGACTCGAGACTAACCAAATCGCCATTATTGCCGAAATTAAAAAGGCATCACCCAGTAAGGGCTTGTTACGTGAAAATTTTCAACCAGATGAAATTGCCAAAAGTTATGCCGCCAACGGTGCGACCTGTTTATCGGTGCTGACTGATATAGATTATTTTCAGGGCAGTGATGCCTATTTGCAATCTGCAAGTGCTGCCTGTTCATTGCCGGTATTACGTAAAGATTTTTTTATTGATCCCTACCAGGTATATGAGGCCCGGGTTTTAGGCGCTGATTGTATTCTGTTGATTGTGTCGGCATTGAATGACGATCAATTAGCTACATTGGCAGCCCTGGCAAGTGAACTGGACCTGGATGTATTAATCGAAGTCCATGATAGCGAAGAACTGGAAAGGGCATTGCGGCTTGATCTAAAATTGATAGGGATCAATAACAGAAATCTACGAACCTTTGAGACAAATTTGGCAACAACAGTATCATTGTTGCAGCAAATTCCCGGAGATAGAATTGTCGTCACCGAGAGCGGTATTCATAACAAAGACCATGTTAAATATATGCTGGATAACGGGGTAAATGCATTTCTGATCGGGGAAGCATTTATGCGTGCCGATGATCCTGGCGAAAAACTGGCGCAGTTATTTAATTAATCAGGGGCTCCTTAAGTTAGCGCGTACCATTGATCACCAGGCTACGACCATCAATTTGAATCAGGCCCTGGCCTTCCAGATTTTTCAGTACTTTGCCCGCCATTTCACGTGAGCAATTGACAATCTTGCCCAGTTCTTCCCGGGAAATTTTGATCATCATGCCATCGGGGTGGGTAATAGCCTCGGAATCGTTAGCCAACTCAAGTATTGCCCGGGCCACGCGCCCGGTGACATCAAGGAAGGCAAGTTGCCCCAGTTTGCTGCTGGTCTCGCGCAGGCGATCAGCTATTTGACTGCCTAACTGCATCCACAAATCGTGGTGATCCTTGCATAAATTGAGGAATTTGTCGTAAGAAATTGAGGCGACTTTACAATCGGTTCTGGCCCGGATCCAGGCGCTACGCACTTCCTGGTTACCAAATAAACCAAGTTCGCCAAAAAAATTGCCCGGGCCCAAATATGCCAGAATTAATTCATCCCCGGACTCGTCTTCCACGTAAACGGTGACCGAACCTTCTGTGATGAAATAAAGGTATTTCGGTTTTTCGCCAGCCCTGACAATAAAATCCTTGGCTGCGTGTTTGCGCTCAATGGCATGAGAAAGCATGAGCTCAAGTTCGGGTGTAATCTGTGAGGGCAGCAAGCGCGACATATGGGGGTCCCTGTTATTTTATTTTGTCTATAGCTGGCACTTATATCCGGCCTGGCCAGGTTGGCTGAAATTCCGGCATTTTTCATAATCCAGCAGCTCGAATATACTCTATTAGACCAGAATTCGGGAACTAACTTTAAGCTTATGAATATAAAGATACGATGGACTGGCGAGGCCAGTTTCGCGGCAGACTCAGAAAGTGGCCATACCGTGCAAATGGACGGCCCCCCGGAGGCAGGTGGGACCAACCAGGGCCCCCGGCCGATGGAGATGTTATTAATGGGCATGGGTGGTTGTGCGGCGTTTGATGTGGTGAGTATTTTGCGCAAGGGCAGACAGGATATTGTCGACTGTGTTGCCACCATTGAGGCCGAGCGGGCACCCGACATACCGAAGGTATTTACCCGAATCCACGTGCATTTCACCGTGACGGGCCGTAATTTGGTTGCAGATAAAGTTTCCCGGGCAATCAGCCTTTCTGCCGAGAAATATTGCTCTGCCTCTATTATGTTGGCTAAAACAGCGGACATTAGCCATGATTTTGAGATAATTGAGGCCAACTAGCCCTAATAATTGGTAAAATGCGGGATTTGTGACTGATTTAGCAAGCTTAATGATTGGCGGACAAGGGCCTGTTTGTTTTAGAATCCCCCTCCTGTTGACTATCTGGTGCCGTGTCAGGCGCAGTAGGCAACTATCGGGGAAAAATGAAATAGCAGTTCAGGCTGTAATAAAATTTTAGCAGGTGAGTATGAATGTTTGAAACGAATGATCAGGAAAAAGAAGTCGCCAACCTTATTATAGAATCACTCAATCTTGAGGATACCGAATTAGACGATATAGACCCTGAAGCGGCGTTGTTTAAAGACGGCCTGGGGCTTGATTCAATTGACGCGTTAGAGCTGTCCATGGCTATTTCGCAAAAATACGGGTTCAAAATAAAATCCGATGCGAAGGACAATGCTGACATTTTTGCGTCACTACGAGCTTTGGCAAAACATGTTGAGACGAACCGCGTCTGACGTTTAAGTTAAACAATTATGTTTGTTTAACATCAGCAAAAACTGGCTGGATAATCGTGTGCGCATATTTCTGTTAATTTTACTATTGCTTGCCTATCCCCTGATTGCCCACGGCTTGATTATCTACGGCATACCTAACGTGGCGGTTATCTTGCTGATATCGCTGGGCCTGTTTTCTATCATTCCGGGATTGTTTGCTGGCGCACGCAAGAAGCCCGATCGATTAAGGATATTGATTTATGTAGTTATCGTTTTGTGGGGTTTTACGAACCTGGTAACCAGCTCATTCCAGGTATTGTTTGTACCGTCAGTCGTCATTAACTTTGTCATCGCCATGGTGGTTGCCGCCAGCTTGCGCAAGGGTGCTACGCCGATGATGGAAATGATTATTCGTTTCAACGCAGTGACGGAATTGCCTGGGCTGGTAATTCGTGAGGCCAGAATATTAACCTTGATCTGGGTTGTTTTCTTTTTTGCCATGGCCACTATTTCACTGGTACTAGCCATCTTGACAGATCTGGCAACATGGTCATTATTTGCCAACGTGCTTTACTTCGTTTTCCTGGCTTTGTTTATATTGATTACGCATGGGTACACGCATTTTCGTTATCGAAAACTGGGTGTACAAACCAGTTGGCAGAATGCTTATAAATTTATACGCATGTATGCTTCTTTTAGTAAAACTGACCAACCGTTAACCGGGGGTCGGAATGAATAGCGGCAAAACCACTGATCGTTTCTCATTTTTTTGTGCCGGCAGTCCAGAAGACATTGTTGCGATTGATAATGGCAAAGAAATTAATCGTGCCCAATTTGCAGCCCGAGCGGTGGACCTTGCCAGTAAATTACCCGAAAAGTCCTATATCGTTAACCATTGCCAGAACCGTTACCACTTCATGCTTGGTTTGGCAGCGGCGTTACTGAAAAAACAAATTAGTTTGTTCCCCCCCGGCAAGATACCGCAGGTAATTAAACGCCTGATTAGTCAGTATCCAGATGTGTATTGTTTGTCTGATCAGGATGAAACACTTGCCGGCATGGACAGCCTGAAAATTCCCGAGCAAATGGATATCGAGGGTAATGAGAAAAACATCGCCGAACTGGTTTTTCCGGCGGATCAGATAGTAGCCGTGGCCTTCACGTCAGGCAGTACCGGTGAGCCCAAGCCATACATAAAAGTTTGGGGGGGTTATGTCCGTGAAGCCATTGGTGCCGGCAAAGCCCTGGGCCTTGATGCAAAAAAAGGGGGTTACCTGGTCGCCACCGTACCGCCGCAACACATGTATGGTTTTGTTGCTTCGATCATGTTGCCCCTGCAGCATCGATATGTCATTAACGCTGACCAGCCTTTTTTCCCGGAAGATATTAAACATGCAATCGCAGCCCGTGCAGAAACAGCACTGTTTGTTACTACGCCAATTCATTTACGTGCCTGTGTTATGGAGCAAACGAAAATTGATGGACTGGAAATGATATTATCGTCTACTGCACCTCTTGATGCCTCGTTATCGGATAATGCAGAGGCCTTGTTTTCGACCCAGGTCCAGGAATTTTATGGCAGCACCGAAACAGGTGCCATCGCCTCACGCAGGCAGGCTGATAACGATGTCTGGAAAACATTTGAGGATGTTACTGTTGGTTTGACCGATGAAGGTTTTGCTGTTTATGCAGATTATTTTTACCAGTCGCCCATGTTATTACCGGATAATGTCGAGGTTCACAATGAAAGCGAATTTGTATTATTCGGCAGGAATACAGATTTAATCAAAATTGCGGGCAAGCGTGCTTTACTCAGCGATCTTAATCATCATTTACTGGCAATTGATGGCATTAAGGACGGGACGTTTTTTATGCCAGACGCAGAAAACCATGGTGATTCAGGGCACCGGGAAACGAGGCTGGCTGCTTTTGTTGTGGCACCGGGTTTATCAAAAAATGCATTACTTGATCAATTGCGCACCAACATAGACCCTGTTTTTTTACCCAGGCCGCTTAAATTTGTTGATGCCTTGCCGCGCAATAAAACCGGTAAATTGCCCCGTGGCAAGCTGCTCGAATTATTAGGGCAAGAAACCATCACAAGTTGATTTTGCAGTTACTGAAAAATTATTATATATTTTATTAGACTAGATTATGTTTCGGATTCTCGTTTTACACTACTCCCAGAGCGGACAACTGGACAAGATTGCCAGGTCTGTGCTGGCACCACTTGAGGCACAAAACGAGGTAGAAGTGTTTTGGCAGAATCTGCAACCTGAACAAGCCTACCCGTTTCCCTGGCCATTTTGGCAATTCTTTGACACATTCCCCGAGTGTGTTTACCTGGATCCATCACCGATCAAACCATTGACGATTGATACTGACAAAGAATTTGATTTAATTATAATCGCCTACCAGGTCTGGTTCTTATCACCCTCATTACCTATTGTTGCCTTCTTGCAATCAGCAGATGCCAAAAAATTACTGGCCAATAAACCAGTCGTCACCCTGATTGGCTGTCGAAATATGTGGTTGTCGGCACAGGACAAAATGCGAGCAATGTTGACCGGACTTGGCGCCCATCTGGTAGATAACGTGGTTTTGCAGGATCAGGGACCACCCTGGGCTACCTTTATTACCACCCCCAGGTGGGTACTAACTGGCAAAAAAAACGGGTTTTGGGGTATATTCCCGCCCGCGGGCATATCCGAACATGAAATTATTTCGGCAAAACGCTTTGGACGGGCTCTTACTCTGGCCTTGCCTCTGATACAATCCGGACATCTCGGACCCTTCCTGACGGGCCTGGGTGCAGTTAAAGTGAACCCGGGTTATATCGCTGGTGAAAGATTGGTACACCGCAGCTTTAAAATGTGGGGGAGGCTACTGCGCTCAATGGGATTAGCAGGAAGTCCGGGTCGCAGGGCCGTTTTGGTATTTTATGTCATATTCCTGGTGACCTTAATCCTGACGGTATTACCCCTGGGAATTGTGTTCCGCGCCCTGATCCGACCGTTCATGCGGTCAAAACTGGGGGAGCAGGTTAGACAACTGGAGGCACCATCCGGGTCATCGACTGAAAGGCTGGGAACGATTTAGCGCAATTTTTGCAGGAACAATCTGTGGGGAAAAAGGGACTGGTACAGATAGTGCGTAGAAGTTAAGTATATAGAGACCAGAAAGCAGTAAATTTGAATGCTTTCGTATAATTATTATTAGATTGCAGGCTTTAGTTTTATTAAGAAATTAAGTATGAAAGCATTCATAACGGACATCGCAGGATATTTACCCAACGAACCTATCGATAACGACCATATCGAAGAGGTGCTGGGCATGGTTGCGGGCAAACCTTCCCGATCAAGGAAGCTTGTCTTGCGCAATAACAAGATTAAGAAGCGTTATTACGCCATTGATCCTGCTACCGGGGAATATACTCATAGTAATGCCCAACTTGCCGCCGAGGCTGTTCGTGCCTTGATGACCAAGTCAGGTGCGAGCCTTGAAGACTTAACCTGCCTGTGCGTAGGCACGAGCAGTTCGGATTTAAATATACCTTCACACGCCTCGATGGTGCATGGCGAATTGCAATCACCACCCTGTGAAATTCATTCTGCACATGGTGTTTGTACGGCTTCTATGTCTGCCCTGAAACATGCAGCATTGAATGTTTCAACGGGGCATCACAGTAGCGCCGTGAGCGTGGCATCAGAGTTTCCTTCCAGGTATATGCGAGGGAAAAATTTTGAGCCAGAAATTGATGCCATGGTTGAGTCCCTGAAAACAAAACCGGAACTGGCTTTTGAGAAAGATTTCCTGCGCTGGATGCTTTCCGATGGTGCCGGCGCTATGATGATTCAGTCACAACCTAAATCTGAAGGTTTGTCTCTGGCAATAGACTGGATTGATTACGTGTCTTATGCAGGCCAGATGCCAGTCTGCATGTATAGTGGCGGGAATACGCAAGAAGACGGATCAATGAAGAGCTGGGCAAGTTATGACGACCCGTTGGATATTATTAAAAAGAGCGTCAATGCCATTAAACAAGATACCCGTTTACTGAACGACCAGATTATGACGCTCACAGTAGAGCAGGGACTGGGCGCGTCAATCAAGAAGCACAATCTTAAGGTTGATGAGATAGACTGGTTTTTACCTCATTATTCATCAGATTACTTCAGAGCCCGGGTTGATGCAGAAATGGAGAAAATCAATTTCCAGATTCCTGATAATCGCTGGTTTACCAACCTTTATGAGGTGGGTAATGTCGGATCGGCCTCCATGTTCCTCATACTCAACGAGCTTTTTGATTCAGGTAAGTTAAAAAAGGGTGATCGCCTGTTGTGTTATGTCCCCGAAAGCGCCCGATTTAGCGTCAGTTATATGCATCTCACCGTCGTTTAAAGTCAAAAAGCCTGGCGATAAAAATCCATGAAGAAGAAAGATGTTCCCCAAGAACATGATTTGTATGGCGACCACCTGCGCGCCTGTTACGCCCAAAATGAGAAAGGCAACTATGAAATTGTCACCAGCGCTGGTTGGGATGTTGAATCAGTCGTTAATACCCAGGCCAATAACGAAATTCGTGGTGAAGCCGAGCTGAGCAGGCTTGCTGTTATTGCCGGTAAAGCCAGTCCCCTGGAATTTCATATGAAACGACGCCAGATGACGCCTTCAATGTTGGCGGCTAATGCAGGCGTCTGGCAGTGGCGCGTAAAACGACATTTAAAACCCGCAGCATTTAACAAGTTGAATAATGAAGTGCTAGCGCGCTACGCCGAGGCATTGGTTATGACCGTAGAGGAATTATTGCAGGTGCCAGATGAGGTCGTTAAGGACATATCCTACCGTGGATAATGTCGCCATTAAAAAAACAGACGTTGTGATTAGTGAATTCCAGCATCATCATGCCGCTCATTGTGAAAGTGGTGCTGTAGCCACCTTGTTACGTAACAACGGTTTTGAGCTGAGTGAGGCAATGGTATTTGGTATCGGCAGTGGCCTGTTTTTTATCCATATTCCATGGGTAAAACTCGCCGGTTACCCCGTGACCGCTTACCGGGATATGCCCCACAGTATTATAAAAAATATCTGTAAGCGACTGGGCGTGCGAATGAAGTCACAAAGATTTCGTACGCCAGAACTTGGCGCCAAAGCCCTGGACGAATTGCTGGAACAAGGTATACCCGTCGGCATTCAAACAAATGTTTACTGGTTAACTTATTTTCCGGATGACATGCGCTTTCATTACAACGGCCATAATATTGTTGTTTATGGCAAGCAGGGCAATGATTATTTGATCAGCGATCCGGTGTCAGACCATGTAGTGACTTGTTCAGCAGAAGACTTGCAGCGGGCACGATTTTCCAAAGGCATGTTGGCGCCCAAAGGCCTGATTTATTACCCGGAGTTTATTCCTGAAAATCCGGATCTCGAACACGCTATCCCGTTGGCAATTCGCAGCACAATCAAACGTATGCTGGATATTCCTGTTCCCTTGATGGGTGTCAGGGGCATACGTTTCATGGCAAATCGTATGGAGAAGTGGCCGGCAAAGTACGGACTTAAAAATGCAGCCAGGCACGTGGGCAATGTTGTTCGTATGCAGGAAGAAATTGGTACCGGTGGCGCAGGTTTCCGGTTTATTTACGCCGCGTTTTTGCAGCAGTCTGCCGACATAATTAACAACAATGAGTTGTTGGCCATCTCACAAGAACTCAGCGATGTCGGTGATCGCTGGCGTGAATTTGCCGTGATGGGTGCCCAGATCGTGCGCCAGAAGGAAAGATCAGCATCTGCCTATAAAAATCTCGCGGCGATAGTCCGGGAATGTGCCGATGGCGAAGAAGCCGTATATAAAAAATTACGCCAGGTCGTTTAATCTCTCAAGGATAAATTCCACGCCACTTGCGGCGTAGTGGTTTGTAGGTTGGCGCCCGGTCTATACAAGACACGAAGCCCAACATTATTATTGGCGGAGTTCCATTTTTTAGTTTTGGTAGACCCGAAATAAAACACACATGGTTTCCCCCGCCTCATTTTTCATGATGTGCAGGTACCGTCTATCGTGCCCATGTTTACTGACAAACTGTCGGCTTATGCCATAAGCAGCAGCAGTGAAATATGCGCCGGAATACTGGATATAGTCTTGTACCTGACTATTCCTTAACTTTTCAGTCATGGCCCCACACTCAGACTGACTAATGTTATATCCAGGTAGCAAGCAAATGGGTCTATCGCTATCAATATAGTTGACCAGAGAATCCGTTATCGCTCCTGACCATGCCTCCGTGTCCATGGAACTGTCAGCACTTATTAACTTTACCAGGTTAACTTCTCCCAACGCTTCTTTATCCTGATTGCTAAGGAATAACCAGCCAGCACCTTGTCCCGGAATTGCACCCGCGTCTTTTGCCATTTGCAGGAAATGCGGACAGGCAGCATTGGCTGTTTCGTCAAACCCACCGACAAGACCGTAGTTGCAAGCACCGTTTTTTAAATCAGAGATGGCGGTTTGCAGGGCAACCTCCAGTGAAAATTCGTCTCTGGAGATTGTCAGGTTACGTGAATTGAGACCCAGTATTTTTGCCACATAAAATGCAGTTGTATTTGCAGAGGAGTTGATAAAATCAAAAGGCGCAGCCAAACCACACCGGGGTGGTGAGACTTGTTCAAATAACTTCATATTTTTACTGACATCGCCCAGGCCAGTTGCGCTGTACAGACGGGTTGCTTGAGGTAGTGATTCTCCCGGGGTTTTAGCCAGAGATTGATTTAGTGTCAGGGCACCAATCACCCCCAGCTCAACAAGGTGTGATGCCTGTCGAAGTGGTTGCCCATAAAGTTTTTTTATAATTATTTTGAGATCAGGTGCGGCATAACCAGCAGCCAACACTTCATGGTGTTTGATTGCTGTTCCCCCAAATGGATTGACGCAAGCAACGGCCCGGACAAAGATTTTGTTTTCAGTACTCAAGGTGTCTCATGCCTGTAATGCATTACCAGGGCTGCATAATTGCCACCAAAACCAAAATAGTTTGATAAAAAATAACCAGACGTGGCCTCAATTGATTTAGTGAGCGGACTTATTTTCAGTGCCGGGTCACTATTTTTAAATCCTGCGGTTGCCGGCAGGAAACCTGCTTGCAAACAAGCAAACAAGCCGATTGTTTCGACAACGCCACAGGCACCCAGGGTGTGCCCAAAGTAGCGCTTGAGAACTGTAATGGGCGGCATGGCTTGTCCAAAGACGCTGTTCAGGGCGGCAGCTTCGGCTGTATCATTATCTGGACTACCGGTGCCGTGGGCCTTGATAAAATTTATATCTGCTGGTTTGATGTCCGCAGTTTTCAACGCTTGCTGTATGACTTGCTGCATCATGATGCCATCCGGGCTGGCACTTGTGACATGGTGGGTGTCGCATAAATTCTCGCCGCCAAGAATTGTTAAAGCTCTTGACTCATTTTCTGTATTATTATTTTTTGCCTCAATAATAATTGCGCCGTAGGCTTCCCCGATTTGCAATCCACTGCGATCATTATCGAACGGGCGACAGCCTTTTTTATCAAGTAACATAAGTGACTGGAATCCACTCAGGGCAACGGCACTTAATCCTTCAGCACCAACAACAATTACCCGCCTGGTTTCGCCTCGGGCTATCATTTCGTGAGCAAGAATTATGGCATTAGCGCTTGAGGCACATGCCGTATGGACAGAAAAAACCGGGCCACCTATCCCGAAATAGTTAACAACAGGATTGATAATTAAACCATCGTAGCCAGCAGCAGCTGTTTTGTTGCCACTGTGTTCATGCAAGCGAAATTCAGATTCTGCGGCAAACATAAAACCTGATGTGCCTATGATGAGCCCGCAATCAGTGAGCGGTAGTTTAACGTTTGCCTGTTCCAGAGCCTGTTTTATAACATTTATGAATAGCTGGATCTCGCCAGCATAACCCTGGTCCAGGTCAGATCTGTCAATTTCATTGACCAGGTAGTACTCGCTATCCTGTAACTTAAATGCAGAAAGTTGCTTCTCATTTGAGTGGCCTTTGGAAAGTTCGGAGGCGATAACATCAGCACCAACACCAAAGCAAGAAACGATGCCGGTGCCAGTAATACAGGTCTGTGTCATTGATCGTTTTTATTAGCTGGCCGGACAAAGTCAGCGAGGGCGTTAATATTTTTCATGACCCGGCGGGCATGTTTGCTATCTTCAATTCGTACTTTGTAACGATTAGCCAGGGCAACATTTACCTGCAGGACATCCAGGGAATCAAGCTCAAGTTTTGACCCAAGACCAACAAGCGAATCCGTATCAGCGATTTGCTCCGGCTCAAGTTCTTTTTCACAGGCATCAATGATTATATTTTTTAGATCAAGCTTAAGCTTGTCATCCATGGAGCCAGAATTCATGTTTCATCCACCGGGATAATTTTTAGTTATGCGTGCGTGAGCTTGTAATTAAAGCGAATAATGCCAATTGTTAAACATATAAATCCAAATGCCAACATGACACCGACTTCGAGCAGAATACCGCTGATATCTGCGCCCCTGACAAATATCGCCAGGAATCCATCAAGCCCCCAGGACATTGGTGAGAACACGGTAATTTCCTGCATCAATGGCGGCATCACTATTTTGGGCACCATTATGCCGCCCAGGGCGCCGAGTATCAGGATCGAGGTCGCCCCAAAAGAAGTGGCTTGTTCTGCGGTGCGGCAAAAAGCTGCGACCATTAAACCATAGCCAATGGCCGCAAAACTTATGGCAAATGACAATGGAATAATTGCTTCCGGATGGGGGCCCATTTCCAGTTTTTCACCGCCAAGTAAAGGCAGCAGGTAAACACCTTCAAGCAGGATCAGGCCAATCTGTATCTGGTTGACGACAAAATAGGGGACAATTTTCCCTGCTAGTAATATAGAGATAGGTGCCGCCATGGTTTGCAGTCGCAGCAAGTTACCTTCACTGCGTTCCCGCACTAACGTACCGGCCAGGGGTATGACCAGAAAAAACATGGCAAGCAGGCCCCAGCCGGGGGCATTTTGTTGCACCGAGGTTGGTGAAGGTTTATCGCTGATCCTGTTCTCAAAAGGATCCTTTACTTCAGAAAATAACGTCGGTTTATCATCCTTTTTTGATTTTGACCCGGATCTTCTGCCAATGGCTTCAACAATAATCGTATTTTCTATTTCCTTAATCGATCTGTTTAGTGTCGCCAGTACAACACTGCGATGATCGCCCCGGATAGCAGGGTCAACGTATAATTTTATCTCAACAGCATCTTTTTTATATTTCTTTAAACCGGTTAATAAATATTTTGAGTTTTCGACAGCATGGCTGGTTGCCTTTTCCGGGATGACCAGGGCAAATTGATACTTGCCTTCATTGGTCTCCCTGTCGATGGTTTCTGGATCGGGAAGAGATTCAGGTATGATTACATCGAAGTAATGACTTTCAACAAATGCATCAACAAGTGATTTCCCTACCTCGCCTTTATCCTTATTAACAATCAACATGCTGAACTTGATGCCAGCCTGTTCGCGAAAAGCATCCTGTAGCGCCAGGGACATAATCAGTACAAATGCGGCAGGCAAGACAAATAGTATTGCCAGCGCTTCTATATCACGGAAAATGATTCGTGTTTCCTTGATGACTGCAGCTTTTAACATATTAAACATGTGTACGTTTTAATCCCTTAATTGTGTACCTGTTAGTTGCAGAAATAATTGTTCAAGATTTGTCGCGCCCATTGTTAAAGATGTGATATCAAGGCCAGCATTCCGGATACTATCAAGAATATCTGCCAGGAAATTATTATCAGGTGTATTGTTGCCAATCAATATTTCAGTTTTATTGTTTGCCGATGTTATTTTTTCTACGAACGGCAAGGCGCTGATTTTTTCGATTAATGTTGATGGTAGCGGGTTCTTGGTTCGAAAAAGGATGGACTGACACTGGTTGTCATGTAACAGTTCATCCAGCGTGCCCCGTGCAATTATTTTTCCACTATCGATGATGGCAATGTCATCACATAACTGTTCGGCCTCTTCCATATAATGAGTTGTGTAGATTAATGTCATGCCTTCATTGTTTAATTGTCGCAGGCTGTCAAATATAAAATTGCGTGATTGCGGGTCAATGCCGACAGTCGGCTCATCGAGAACCAGTAGTTTTGGTTCGTGCAATAAACCGATAGCCAGGTTTAGTCGACGTTTCAGGCCGCCAGAGAAGTTTTCTACTTTGTCGTTGACCCGGGCGACCAATTTAGTGATTTCGAGACAGGTTTTTATCCTGTTCTTTAGTGGAACACCGCTGAGCCCTTGCATGGCACCAAAAAAAGCAAGATTTTCACCGGCCGTGAGTGTTGGGTACAGGGCCAGTTCCTGGGGGATCAGGCCAAGTAAGCTATTATCCTGTGATTGCCGGTTTTTGGCAGAATCCGGGCCAATGGAAATACTGCCTGAAGTGGGTGCCAATAGTCCGCAGATCATGGACAACAGGGTTGTTTTGCCAGCGCCATTCGGGCCCAGCAAACCAAAAAAGCTGCCCTGCCTGATTGACAGGTCGATATTATCAACAGCAGGTAACTTGCTGTTTGAATACATCTTGCTCACCTTGCGGACAGCAACAAATTCTTCGTCTTCCATGGTGGTTTTCCAGCACAATCGGGCGGCTGCCAAGAATAGCAGGTTCAACTGCTGCCGGACAGGCAGGCTGGAATAGAAAAAATGTTTTATATAACCCTTGAACAAGCCTGCCTTAATCCCTGATAATCAGGCTCCGGCAGGCTGCTTTAAGTATTTTTATTGAAAATTCAGATTCGAGTGGTGTTTTAGTGAAAGGTTCAGATAACGAGATCCTAAGTTTTGATGTGGCAGTGGTAGGCGCAGGTCCTGGAGGCTCAACGGTCGCCAGTTACCTGGCCAAGGCCGGTAAAAAAGTCATTATTTTTGAGCGTGAGGCATTCCCCCGCTTTCATATTGGTGAG
Source organism: uncultured Acidiferrobacteraceae bacterium (assembly GCA_913009895.1). Taxonomy (GTDB): domain Bacteria; phylum Pseudomonadota; class Gammaproteobacteria; order Acidiferrobacterales; family SZUA-150; genus SZUA-150. The sequence goes on from CAJVXY010000033.1 coordinate 19,784, forward strand.
TCATTACTGCCGCACAATGTCCCGTTACTGGAAGAACTGGGTTTGTTACCTGAGATGGAAAAACGTTTTATCAGGAAGTATGCGGCGAATTTTTCTGACCGCACGGGTGCCCGGACAGTTCGTTACCCTTTTGCCCAGGCCATTTCAAAAAAGTACCCCTATGCCTACGAGGTAGAGCGCAGCGAATTTGATCAAATGCTGGCTGAAAATGCGGAAAAACTCGGTGTTGATCTGCGCTCAGAGTGGTCAGTTAATAAAGTGTTGTTTGAAAATAACCATGCCGTTGGTCTCGAGGCAACTTCAAATAAAACCGGTCAAAAAGTCACAGTACGCTCTTCGATCGTAGTTGATGCCTCCGGGCAAAGTATCCTGATGGGTAAACATCTAGGACTAAAACAAAAAAGTGCATTAAAGACCAGGGCGGCATTTTTTGCTCACTTTGAAAATGCCCAAAGAGACCCTGGAGATCGCGAAGGAGACATTCAAATTATCGCCTATCGATATGGCTGGTTCTGGATGATTCCATTTAAAGGCAATACTACTTCAGTGGGTGCGGTAGTAAATGAGGCATTTCTGGCGGAACGAAACAAGGGCGATGATATGGATGCATCCTTGTGGCGCGCCATCAATGAAACACCTGCCGTAAAAAATCGCCTGAAGGATGCAACCCAGAAATGGCCAGCAAAATCTATTGGTAATTATTCCTATGGCATGTCCAGGTATGCAGGCAATGGTTTTGTTATGGTGGGTGATGCCGGGGCATTTCTTGATCCTGTCTTTTCGTCGGGTGTTTTTTTGGCCATGAAGTCAGGACAATTAGCTTCCCAGACCATTTTGAAGTGTTTTGAAAAAAATGATTTTACTGCACGGCAATTCAAGGCCTATGAGAATATTCTGCGTGGCAGCCAGAAGCTATTTTTCAGGTTTATCAATGGCTGGTATGACCCGGCATTCCTTGACCTGTTTTTTTTATCAAAAAATATACTGGGCGTGAAAAGCGCAATCGTAACTGTATTGGCGGCTGATGTGTTTAATCCACGTTACCTCTGGAGCCTAAAACTCTGGGTCTGGTTAATGTTTGCCCTGGCAACACTTCATAGATGGCAGTGTAAATTATTCAGAAAAGAATCACGTTCACTTATTCAGCAGCAACCGGTTTAGCCAGTGAAAATTCCTGTTACCCATCCGGCGCTGGCAGGCCACTTTCCAGGCAGCCCCGTTGTTCCCGGTGTGGTTATTCTTGATAAAGTTATTTCAGAATTGGCAGAGCTGAAAGGCGTGAGACTAGAGGTTAAAACATTTCCGGCTATAAAGTTTCTTAATCCAATTGGGCCAGATGAAGAATTTGATATCAGTTTTACTGAAAAAGATAAAGGAAAAATTACTTTTTCAGTATTTTCCCGTGAGAAAACTTTCCTGAGCGGAAGTCTTGAGCTCAAGTAATTTAATATCTCGCAAGGTAATTTTAATTATTAAGCCACTTGACCAGAAAATAGTTCAACTATTTTAATCAAAATTATTATATGCGCAAATCCTGGGACAATCATCAAGAACGCGGTAGCGTATTAGCCATGCGACTAATCACATGGATTGCATTAATTATTGGCAGGCCGATCGCCAGGCTATTATTATTTCCAATTTGTTTTTATTTCTATATTTTTATACCACGCGCCAGAAGGGCATCAAAAGAATACTTAACAAGAGTTTTTCATCGTCGCGCCAGGATTAGTGAAGTATTCAGGCATTTTTACTGGTTCGCTTCTACTATTCTCGATAAAATTTTTATGTTTCGGGGAGATTGCAGAAAATTTGAGCTGAACAAATATGGAGTTGATGTGCTGCGTGATGTTGCTGCCAGGCAAGGCTGTCTTTTTGTTGGTTCACACCTGGGCAGTTTTGACATCGTGCGCATCAGTGGCACCAGGCGCTGGAATATGATCTTCAACATAATGATGTATGAGGATAATGCGCAAAAAATGCAAAAAGTTGTTGCAAGCCTGAACAAAAGCATCCTTGTGAAAGTGCTGCCAATTGGCGGGATTGACAGTTTAATCAGGGCCAAGGAATGTGTCGACAGGGGAGAGATGCTGGCAATTTTGGCCGATCGAACATTAAGCGGTGATAAAATTGTCAAAGTAGATTTCATGGGTGACAAAATTCATTTGCCAGCAGGACCGTTCCTGACTGCAGCCGCATTGAAGACGCCTGTCATCCTGTTTTTCCCGCTCTATATGGGTGGTAACCGATACGAGGTTCATTTTGAGCTTTTTAGTGAAGTTATCACGCTAACCCGGGGTAATCGCGATAAAGACCTGCAACGATGGGTGCAACGATATGCAGACCGGCTGGAATTTTATTGCCGTTATGCGCCCTACAACTGGTTTAACTATTTCGATTATTGGCGTAAGGATTCACGACCGGGGTCGCCTGAAAAAGAAAGCGCTGACGAACAACAAACCGCGCAAATCCCGTGAAAAAAATTTCACTACTATATTTTTTATTGGTTTCTTTATTTGTACCAGTCTGGGTGTTGGCAGCAGCTGACAACTTCACGCTTGATTCATTTATGAAGTTGCTGGCGAGCAAACAAGAATCAAGCGGTACGTTTGTTGAACTCCGATATAACAGCCTGTTAAAAAATCCTGTGCGCATCACAGGAAAATTATTTTATCAAAAACCGGACCTCCTGATTAAAGAGAATATTACGCCGGTAGCTGAAACATTGAAAATAAAAGGCGATAGTATTGCGTATGAAAAACTGGAAAATGGTAAAAAAATTACCAGGACTCTGGCTATTGAGGATTTCCCTTTTCTTAAAACAATGGTAGTGGGTTTAAGGGCGACATTTGCGGGTGATTTAGACAGTCTGAAAAAAAACTATCAGGTAAGGTTTACTGGTAACAGGTCAGGCTGGAGACTTGATTTAATAACCAACGTGGTCGAAACGGACCCTGACAAATTGTTTGATAATATCGTAAGCAAACTGGTCATTTCAGGCTCAGGTACAGATTTTAGAAAAATTGAGATGTTCGACCAGGAAGGCGACCGGACAGTAATAAATATCTCACCATTGTGAATAATACTGAAATAAGAAAGCGCGCAATAATAATATTTGTTTACCTGCTTGTCGTTGTTACGGCATTATTTCTTGTCCTTCGTTATATGCAAGTGAGCAGTGATATGAGCGCCTTTTTGCCACAAGGCGCTACTCAAACACAAAAAATACTTTTTACACAATATCGACAGTCCGCAAATAGTCGTGCGGTCATGATAGGCATTGAAGGAGATGACTCAGCACAACTGGTCAGGATTAATAAAAAAATATCAAACAGGTTAAAACAGTCCGGTTTATTTTCTGCTGTTAATAATGGTTTGTCTTCACTGCCACAGAAAGAAGCCAATTTTTTATTCAGAAACAGGTTTATTCTGAGTAATGCTTCTGGCCCTGAGAATTACCAGGTAAAGTCATTGCGGGCACACCTGGAGCGGCGACTGGAAGATTTGTCATCAGCTTTAGCTCCCATGATCAAGAAAACATTACCGAGGGACCCCACGGGAGAGTTTGAAAATGTTTTAGACAACTGGCGTAGCAGCCTGGATATAAAAAAAATAAATGGTATTTATTTTTCAAGAGATAACAAGCGCAGCCTGATACTTGTGATGCCCAAAGCAGGCGCGACAGACCTTAACAAGCTACAAGAGGCGATTGATGAGGTTAATAATGCCTATCTGGATGTTGAACACGCGCAAACAAAACTCTTGTTGTCAGGCCCGGGTATTATTGCACTATCTGCCAGTGAGAAAATACGCGGCGATGTAAAAATATTAAGCTTGTTGGCGACGGTAATCGTTATTGCTTTTTTATATCTTGCCTTTGGTAATTCACAGGTTGTCCTGTTAAGCGTAGTGCCCCTGGCCAGCGGCATGCTGGCAGGCGCTGCAGCCGTTACAATTATCTTTAACTCGGTACATGGCGTTACAATTGCATTTGGCGCAACGCTTATTGGTATTGCCGTCGACTACCCGATGCATTTCTTTAGCCACCTAAACGGCAGAAAAACGCCGTCTGAAGCTATCGGTCATATATGGCGAACCCTGAGATTGAGTGTGCTGACTACAATTATTGGTTTTTCTTCTTTACTTTTTTCCGGTTATAGCGGGCTGGCGCAGTTAGCTGTTTTTTCAATATCAGGCATTATTGCTGCAGTACTTGTCACACGGTTTATTCTCCCAGGAATATTAACCAGCAAATCTCGTTTTGAAACAGCCTTGCCTGGACTGCAATCAAGCATTAAAAACCTGGCAGTTAAAGCGGGTGTTTTATGGCCGGTACTGATTATATTGCTTGTGGTTTCAGTGTTTATTCAAATAGACCGGAGCAATATTTTCAGGGGCACCGAAAATATGATCTGGAATGATAATCTCCAGGCATTAAGCCCGGCTTCTGAACAGCAGTTATCCCTTGATAAAAAACTTCGGGATGATTTAAATCTTCAATATAGTAACGAAATAATACTGGTTACCGGTGTTACACAAGAAGCCGTATTGCAGTCTAGCGAAGAACTGGTTAAAGAACTGGATAAACTGGTCGAGCTGGGTGTACTTGAAGGTTTTGAATCAATTTCAAAATACTTACCCAGCAAAAAACTACAAACAGCCAGGCTGGAACAACTCCCTTCCGGGCAAGTGCTGAAAAATAATATTGAGCAGGCAAGCATTGGGTTACCCTTTCGTGAGGATTTGTTCGCCCCCTTTCTTGGTGATATCAAGCAGGCGAAGAACATGGCGTTACTGTCCCTTGGGTCTTTTTCTGGAACCTTGTTATCAGAAAAGCTCACGACGTTGTTGTTTGAAAGTGATGGCAAGAATAAAACTATCTGGGTGGCCCCGGTATTACTTTTCGATCTGAAAAATCCTGAAAGCATTCAATCATTACTGAAAAAATCTTCCGGGACATATATTAATCTTTCTGTTGAAACAAAAAAAATCATGGCCGATTACAGGGGCCATGGGCTGGAAGTATTCAGTTTTGGTGTGTTGGCAATCATGCTTGTACTCTGGGCGGGGTTGGGCTCTTTGCGCATGGCGATGGGAATTTTGGTCATCCCGTTCTCGGCGCTGTTAGTAGATTCAGCGACCCTCTCACTACTGGGCATTGGTTTAACCATGTTTCATTTAGTGGCCATGTTGCTGGTCGCTGGTTTAGGTATAGATTACGCATTATTTTTTAACAGAATACGGTCCAACGCAGAAGAATGGGACACAACTTTCCCTGCCATCTGGAAATCCTGGCTTACCACGGTGCTTGTTTTTGGCAGTCTTATGATCTCGGATACGGCCGTCCTGGAAGCACTGGGCCAGACGGTAACACTGGGTGTCACGCTTAGTTTTTTATTTGGGTTGATCTGGTCAAGAAGGTTTTCATCGACAGCCGCATCACTGTAGTATTGACCTGGTAAAATACTCACTCAAATTTATGAAACCATTAAGAATTTCTGCCTATACAGTTACCAGCGCCATTGGCATTGGTCAGCAAGCCAGCTTCAATTCAATACGCGAAAGAAAAAGCGGCCTGAAACCTTGTAGTTTTGAACCGCGACTGGACACCTTTTGCGGCATGGTCGCTGGCCTTGAAACATTACCAGTGCGGGAAAATTTGTCTGAATTTGACTGCAGAAATAATCGGCTGGCGCAATTAAGTTTACAGCAGGATGATTTTGTAGCAAAAGTAGATTTGGCCCGAAAAAAATATGGGTCCGACCGGATTGCCGTCATCCTGGGCACCAGTACATCTGGCATCCAGGAAACGGAACTGGCCTATATTAATCGGGATAACAAGACTGACTTATTGCCAGATAATTTTAAATACTCGGCAACACATAACCTTTATGCCACCAGTGATTTCGTCCGCCGCTATCTTGGGCTGACTGGCCACACAAGCATGATCTCAACTGCCTGTTCTTCTGCCGCCAAGGCTTTTGCCAGTGCCTGGAGAATGATGAAGACGGGTTTGTGTGATGCTGCCGTGGTCGGCGGGGTTGATAGTCTGGCACTTAATACATTATATGGATTTAGCTCCCTGGAGTTGGTGAGCGCAACACCCTGCCGGCCTTGCGCGCCAGACAGATCAGGAATATCAATTGGTGAGGCAGCAGGGTTTGCCTTGCTTGAATGGCCTGAGCAATCCGATAGTGAGTCTAATTTTTTTCTTAAGGGTTACGGCGAAAGCTCTGATGCCTACCACATGTCGACCCCAAGGCCGGATGGTTCTGGCGCGGCCATGGCCATGACGGCAGCGATCGAGCGGGCAGCTATCGATCCAGCGGAAATTGATTATATAAATATGCACGGCACAGCCAGTGACGTGAATGATGCCATGGAAGACAAGGCGATTACCCGGGTTGTGGGTACCACGACACCTTGCAGTGCAACAAAAGGCTGGACCGGCCACACATTAGGAACAGCCGGCATGCTGGAAGCGGCTATTTCATTGCTGGCGCTGGAACATGGATTAATACCCGGCACCCAAAATACAGAAGCCATTGATCCGACCTTTACCAGTGACATTCTCCTTGAGAATCGTCCGGCAGAGTTGCGTTACGTGTTAAGTAATTCTTTTGGTTTTGGTGGCAGTAATTGCAGTTTATTGCTGGGGAAAGGGTGCGATTGATCGTGGCTGATTACTACATTTCAGGAATAGGTATTTTTGGTACCGGGCTTGTCGGTTGGCAAACTAGCGAGCCAGTACTCGCCGGTCATGAAAAATATGTTTTTGCCGATTTACCAAAGTTGGCGCCAGCATTGTTACCTGCCGGGGTGCGCAGGCGGGCAGGTAGCTACATTCGCCTGGCAGCTGAAGTCGCTACCGAGGCAGTAGATTCTTCCGGGCTTGATCCCTCCCGGTTAGCCAGTGTTTTCACAACCACAGAAAGTGATGGCACAATTACAGATGCTATTTGTCGCGCCATTTGTGAAGAGGAGCCCGTGGTGTCGCCCACCCTGTTCCATAATTCTGTTACCAATGCACCGGCGGGTTACTGGTGCATGGCCGTGCAGTCACTAAAACCATCAACCAGTATCGCTGGCCATGAAGGTTGTTTTTCGTTGGGTTTAATCGAGGCCTGTTTACAAATAGAAACTGAATCAAATGATATGCTTTATGTATGCCATGATGTCACTATGCCTTATCCCATAAGCAAGGTTGCCAACATTGAATCAGATTATGGAACAGCAATGGTTATTACTGGTGCACAAAAGAAAACCAGCCAGGCAGCAATTAACTGGAAAGTGATTCCGGCATCTGAAACTTTGAGTGAAGTTGGGATAAAGGCTATTGATAAAATTCGTTTGGGAAACCCGGCAGCCCGGTGTTTACCATTGTTGGCGCAAATTGCTCGTAATGAAAGCGGTAGTGTTGTCCTGCCCTATAATGATTATCAACATTTGCAAGTAACTATCAGCCCATGCAACTAGACCTATGCAATTAAATAGATGCAATTAAACAGGGCACAAATATGTGAGCGCATCCCCCATGCAGGCGACATGTGTTTGCTGGACAAGATGCTCGCCTGGGATGAAACCCATATCAAGTGCAGCGCAAGGTCTCATCTGAATCCTGCCAACCCACTCAGGACCGGAAATACCTTAACTGTCATGGCCGCAATTGAATATGCCGGGCAAGCCATGGCACTGCATGGTGGTCTTATGGCTTCAGAAAGCCCGGGTGGACATCGACCCCGCAAAGGTTATTTGGCCAGTTTACGGAATATCGTGGTGGGCCGGCCTGTGCTTGATGATTTGCCGGATGATCTGCTGATTGAGGCTGAGTTATTAATGGGGGATAACGATAGTTCACTTTATGCCTTTACCGTTAGTACAGCCAATGCTTCGTTGATCACAGGTCGGGCTGCCGTTAAATTGCTTGAGGTGATGGAAACATGAGGCGAGCACTGGTAACAGGTGGTAGCGGTGGTATTGGTGCCGCCATATGTCGCCGGCTTGGGGCATCGGGCATCCATGTTTATGTCCATGGTTATGCCAATAAAGACAAGGCTGACAGTATTGTTGGTGAAATTGAGCATGCCGGTGGTTCCGCTGAAAGTATTATATTCGATGTAACCGATGCCGGGAGTTGCCAGAAAAATCTGGAGAAAATTCTGGAAAATAGCCCTATCCAGATTTTAGTGAACAATGCCGGTATCCATGATGATGCTCCCCTGGCCGGGATGAGCGCGGCGCAATGGCAGAGTGTTATCGATGTTTCGCTGGGTGGATTTTATAACGTGACCCAACCCTTGTTGCTGCCAATGATGTCTACCCGTTGGGGCCGGATTGTCAGCATGGCATCGGTTGCGGCCCTGAAGGGAAACCGTGGCCAGGCAAATTATGCTGCTGCCAAGGCAGGTTTACTGGGTGCCAGTAAATCACTGTCCCACGAGATACTTTCCCGGGGCATCACGGTCAATGTGGTCGCCCCCGGGATAATTGCATCACCCATGACAGATGAGCTGTTCACAAAAGAGCAAATCAAGGCAATGGTGCCTGCCAACCGTGTCGGCAGTCCAGAGGAGGTCGCTGCCCTGGTCGCATACCTGGCCTCTGATGAGGCGGGTTATATATCAGGCCAATGTATCTCTATAGACGGTGGTATGACCTGATTTGGTGTCAAGTCACATATGTCATTAAAAACTATTTCCTGGTTGTGAAGTAGTTCACAATTTTATCTTTATTTATTGATACCATAACTATATGGTTAAACAGTTAGAATATTATTACGTATAAGGAGACCATGATGACTAAACGAAACTTGACTAAAAGAATTTTACTTGGAAGAATTCTACCCGGACTTTTTTTGCTGCCACTTATTGCGCTGTTGCTGCCTCCTTCGACTGCTGAGGCAAAACCGCGCTTAGAGCCAGTCTATAACCCAGCGTCTATTTCTGTTAAAGGTATGTCGAAAAGCCAGGTTAAACAAGGAATCAAAAGAGCGTTATATAGAAGGGGCTGGCAAGCGAAAGACGTTAAAAGCGGCCTGATCCGGGCGACCTATACCAAGGCAAGTCGAAAAACTTCTCTCAAGGCAGTGATAAATATTTATTACAGTAACAAATCGATCCGTATTAAATACTATTCATCGAAAGGATTCAGTTATGACAAGGCTGCTGGCATTATCCATAGAAGATTTAATGGCTGGGTCAAAAATGTCGAGAAAGATATAAAAGTAGAATTTAATGCTTTTTAGGGGAAAAGTTAATGATCAATTTAATTTGGCCATCAACCGTTAAACAATAAACAACCCCGCCGCAAACAGACGGGGGTTGGCGCTGAGGCACGAAGCCCAACATTATTATTGGCGGCGTTCCATGACTCAGTTGTTGGGCTTCCGTGCCTCAGCGCCAATCTACAGATCACTGCGTCGCAAGCGACGGAGAATTTACCCTGGAGAGATTAAATCCAGCGCGCTGAACGGGTCATGATTTTTGAAGCGAACGTCATGGCTTTTTTAACAATGGCAGGAAAGGCCGCCGCCCCGGCCTTGAGTGCTGTAGTGGCGTGATGGGCCTCATCTTCGCGCATTTGCTCAAGAATCAACCGGCTCTTTTGATCTTTTTCCGAGAGTTTGGCCAGGTGTTCATCCAGGTGCCTGATGACCTGTTTTTCTGTCTCAACTACAAAACCCAGGCTCCAGCGATCACCGGCCAGTCCGGCCAGGGCGCCAATAGTGAATGAACCGGCATACCAGAAGGGATTTAAGTAACTCTTGTGTGAACCCAGTTCTTTAATGCGATCTTCGGTCCAGGCCAGGTGGTCGTTTTCTTCAGCAGCCGCCTGCTCCATTTTTTCACGGACATTGGGTAATTTCGCAGTGAGCGCTTGTCCCTGGTAAAGGGCCTGGGCGCTTACTTCACCGGCATGATTAATACGCATGAATTGCCCGGCGAGCATTTTCTCGTTTTCCGACAGTTCTGATTCTTTTAAACCGGCAGCTGGATTGGCACGCTGCGCCCTGGGGGCTTGTCCAAAGGTGGTGCGTAAGGCATCGTCTATTGCGGTTATAAAATTATCCAGTGGTGAGTGCGATATGTTTTCAGGTTTCATTACATTCTACCCCCTAGTCTTGAGTAGTCTTGAGTGGTTCTAATTGCCTGGCCAACAAGGTGACAGGATGAATGACCTCAATATGTTTATGCCCGGTTTTTTTATTTTGGCATTGTTTATTTTGATCCCGAAGACCTGCCTGTAAATTCGTTGCACATCCCAGATTTGAGGTAACAATAATATCAGGAACTGCAGGCTGGTGCATGGCCATAGCCCGCAGTTTAGTATCACGCAGTTTTTTGGCCATGACCGGTTGACGAAACATATAATCTCCGGCACCACCACAGCATTTGTTATTTTCAGGCATAGGGATAATTCTGGCCCCTGGTAGTTGCTCGAGCAAGTTATAAGCGAATTTCTCTGCTGCCAGGGGATAGCGTAGCGAGCAGGGTTCATGAACTGCTATCAGACCTTCATAGGGCTTAAACTTTAAATCTTGTAAATTTTGCCGGCTTAAAAATTCCGACACATCCAGCAGGTTGATGTCACCGCCTTTGTGTTGGGCCAGGTTTTCCCAAAGTTCGGCAGTGCAACCACTCACGCAAGAAATGACTGTTTTTATATCAGCAGGGAAAGCCGCTTGAAACTCATTAATGCTGGAATTGCTCAGGCCACCACAGCATAAATGTCTGTCCGCCATGACCAGTTCTATGTTCAAGGCATTAAAAATCTGGCGGACTGAATGGCTGGTTTGGCCATCCAGTGACTGGCCCAGGCATCCGGCAAAAAACCCAAGGCGCAAGTCTGGCTTGGGAAGTTTTGAGATATTGCACTGTTGGTCGACAGGTGGCGGGCCAGCTGGTAAAAGCGCGTCGATATGGTCGAGCCTCAGTAATTTCAACGCCCTGGTTTTTTGTAAACACCAGCGCAGGCCACTTTTTTTATAAATTGTCACCAACAGAGAATAGGATTTCGGTTTTCTGGCCAGGTAAAGAATAACGCGAGCCGTAACGGGACGCTCCATTTTGGATTTGAAGGATTTCTTTATGAGGGAGCGTGTCGCCAGCATCATTTTTCTGAACCCTACGCCTGACGGACAGACTTGCTCACATGCCCGACACATCAAACAACTCGCCAGGTGCTCCAGTAGTGCCGCACTTGCTGGCAGTGTTTTTTCAGCCAGGGCCTTGGCAAAAGATATGCGACCGCGGGGTGACCGGGCTTCACGCTGGCTTTCGTTAAAAGTAGGGCAGGCGGGCAGGCATAAACCGCAAAGCACACACTTGTTGGCCTGTTCCAGGATGATTTCATTGAGTGTCGGTTGCAACATACTGGCATTGTACAATATGTACTGAGACGTGCTGTGTGGTGAGGAACCAGGATCCAGGGTTTAGAAACTCGCTACTCAAGAAGCAGGCGACTGACAATTTGCCCCTTTTGTAAGTGTGTTTTTATGATTTCTTCTATGTCCTGCTCGTTCTGGTAGCGATACCAGGTTGCCTCGGGATAAACCACAAGGGCAGGTCCAAGGGCGCAACGATCCATGCAACCGGCGGTGTTGATCCTGATGCCCCCTTTGCCAGTCAGGCCCAGGGTCTTGATGCGCGCTTTCATATGGTCACGCAACGCCTGGGCATTATGGTTGGCACAACACGCCCCGCCAGAATCACGCTGGTTGGTACAAAAAAACAAGTGGTATTTGTAGAACGAATTCATTACGGGGCGCGAGTCTAGCAGCTAATGTATTTTCCGCACAGGTGCCAGGAACCAGGAACGAGGAA
>CAJVXY010000034.1 GCA_913009895.1 uncultured Acidiferrobacteraceae bacterium
TCTTTAAGAGATGCAATGCGTTTTCGAGGGCTGTTTTGGCGCTCCTGATGTCATCCAAATCAATGCTGTTCTTCGCGATAACCAATAAATCTGAAAGGGAGTTTTTTAATTCCTGTGACAAGTATCCTTCATTATTTAAATCCACCAAATGACTATTTAGCATTTCAATAATTTGGCTGTTTGTAGATTGAATTGAAATAAGCGGTGCGGCTACAGGAACACCAACGGAATTAACTCTTTCTAATTTTTCGAGTTGTTTTCCGATTTCCCCAGTTGGTCCTTCGTCAGGGAATGCAAGTATTGGCGCACTACCGCTCAGCTTAAAGTTTAGAACTCCAGGAAGAAATTTCACTGAAAAACCAAACCCCCCTTCCGTCTTTCCAGGTAAAATACCAATCTCAGAATCATCTTTATCATCAGACTTGTCTTCAGAGACTGACTCTTTTCCAACTGCTAACCAGCCTGTAGAATATGAAGAAGAACTGATCTTTGCAGAGATGGCAAACCATCCTGATGGGGCTGCCATTACCCCACTACCAACATTTACACCTTCAAAATGAAAGCCTGTAATGCTTTGTTCTGTATCGGTCACATTCCTCACTTTATATTTATATTTAATCAAATTTTCATTATCAAAAGTATAGTCTGGCTTTACAAGAGGAATAATTTTAGTTGCAGGCACATACGTAACAGTGTGAACTGCTGGCTGCCCTATAGAATCAAACCCTCATATACAATAGTATAGTTTCCAGACTCGGTATCTTCTGTAATCGAACCAGCAACTAAATTTTCCGTAAACATTCCTACTAAAAACACCGCCAATGTATTAATAAGAATTTTTCTATGTCTTTTCTTCATTCGGCTACTCCTCTAGGGCGACAGTGGAAATGCCGGTTAGTGCCACTACTGTGTATGCGGCAGTTACTACCTAATCTAGAAGCCAGCCCACTAAATACTGTAAAGTTTTTAAATGGGATTGCATTTGGCTCATCGTTCGCACGAATATCAATTACTGTCCCTCGCCGATGCTCATGGTGGCTAGGCGCCCAAGTTTGGTAAATATCAAACAATCCGCCTCTCTCCAAACTGGCATCATTCAAATGTAATACGGGACCATTAGGAAATTCATTGTGGTATATCTGCGCCAACAGCATAAGCTTTTGCATTGCGACTGAGGGTCATGTAGTGATTATCAGGATGTGAACCTGTAGCACCTATTAATCCATAAGAGCCACTTGATGGGATCGATATTAAATCCTTTATTCCGGCCCATAGCGTATTTGATCCTTTCTGGGTGCCGGTTTTGGAAACACAGGTGGCAGTAATTTTGCAGTCGGCGGGACACCGAAGGTCGCGCTACGCTGAAAGAATGATAACCGGCCTCAGTCGTCGTACTTACCTTTCAACTGCTTCTCTATGTATTTCAGATCAAAAACCAAAACCTTGGCGGCAAGTTTTGTTATCAGACCGGTTTTGTCTTTGTCATGCGCTTCGTCATCATCGTCTTCTTTGTTCAGTTCCTCATGCTCCTCATGAAGTAATTGCTTGAGCGCCTTGATGTCACTGCGAGCCGCAACAAGATTACCCTGATTCACGGCCGTAATGGCAGTATCAAACAATCTGTCGAGTTGGGAGGCAAAGACGGAATCGATTTGTCCCATGATGACCAGATCCACTTTCACATGCTTCTGAATGCTAGTTAACACCGCCGCCGCGTCGAATGGGTCGGGAATGGGGATTCTGGGGACGGCAGCGTTGAGAGGGACAAAGTCATTCGATTCAAGCACAACTAACTTTTTACCCACCTCACTTCTGAAGTCCGGCCCTTCATCTGGAAACCCTTGTAAAGGGGTGTCACCATTTAATTCAATCATGCCTATTCCGGGTAAATCCTTGCTATCAACACTGAAACCATTCTGACTGCGTCCGGGCTTGAGACCGTTAAGAGTATGCTCTTTTAAATCACGATAGCTCCAATTCACCCGAACACCAACTCCACCAATGTTTGAAACTATCAGTCCACGCCACCCATTTGGCGTGACCTGACTGGTATTATCGGCACTGGTAGCTAAAAAGCGTACCCCAATCAACGGCTGGCGGCCATTTTTCCCATTCTTTACCTTATAGCGATATTTAATTGTTCCACTTTCTGTCTGTTTGAACTTCGACTTAACGGTTGGGTCAATCTTGGTCGCGGGCACAAACACCACTGTCTCAAATTTGTTAGGATCATAGGTGCTGCGATAGGTGATGATGTAGTCCCTCGTGTCTGGATCGAGCACAATACTTTCTTCTTGGGCCGCACTTTGAATAGGTCCAGCAAGGCTTAGAAATACAGCAAGGGCCAGTTGAAATAGTAAAGTCACTTTGGTGCTATTCATTCTGCTGCTCCCATTAAGCGAATGTGGAAGTGTTCGTTGGTGGTTCCTCTAGATTCATGTCGAAATTTTACACCAAGGAATCTCACAAGCTCCTTGAATCTTTTTTTGTTTTTACCAGGGATCGTTCCGGGGGCCTTATTAGCCCGGACATCAATCACCGTCCCCCGACGATGTTCATTATGAGGCGGTACCCAGGGCGCATCCTGATCGGCCTTTATATCGAACAACCCACCTCGCTCCAAACTGGCATCATTTAAACGTAACACGGGATCACCTGGAAATTCATTGCGGTACATCTGTGCCAACAGCATAACTTTTTTCCTTGCATCTAGGGTCATGTAGTGATTGTCAGGATGAATGCTTGTACTACCGATGAGCACGTAATCGCTACTCTGTGAAAATAGTGAATCCAAATCCTTTATCCCGGCCCATAATGTCTTTGGTCCTTGCGTTGTGCAAGTAGTACCGGTGGTGCACGTGGCCTCAAGTAGATAATCTCCAGAGATGGCTGGTGAAGTAAATGAAAATTGGAGACCATCTGTGTTTGTTGTTCCAGATATCTTCTCCCCCGAGCCCTCGGGACCAGTTAAATTTCCATTTGGTCGATCCCTGTCATGGTGCTCATGTCCTCCAGATTTTTCTTTTACTTTTACTTTTATCTGTATACCAATTCCTGACTTAACTGCCCCGCTGCTATCAAAGACCTTTGCTATAAGTCCTTTGGTTTTATTTGGCTCAATTGATGTAATGACGCTAGCAGATTCAGTTGCGCCTGTTTGATCAAAAAACTTTATTTTGTAATTCTTTTTTTCAATGCAATATAGCAAACCATCCGGACCAATATAACCACCGTCAGTAAATGCACCGCTACATCTTGTTTGCCACCATCTGCAAGTAGCAAATGTGCAAATTGTTGTTCTCCATTTCTCAGGATGATAGGGCAGTCCATAGATATCACAGGTTTTACCTTCTGATTGGTTATAAAAGGCATATTTACCTAATGTGTTCCAACCAAATGGAGGGGGAGGTGGTATTGGTCGTAAAAAACAAACCTGATCGGAAAACCAAATTGGAGATAGAAAATCAGCATTAGCTTTTTGAGGAAGGATCGCGCCTATTGTGTAAATAAATATAATGCTAACAATAATGCTCGGGGCTTGATAAAAAATTTCACGATAAACATCCCTGTTTTGATGGAAGTAATATCAGCCAACAGTGAAATACGGTATGCTCGTAAAGTCAAACACAAAAATTTATAAATACCAACACATTTTATATGTGTTTTATTTGTATTGAATATCTTGGACTGATCAGGGGAGGTAGGCTACGGCATTCCTTTTGACAACTGTAAATGAATTTATGACTTTGACATTAATCAAGGTTTGCGAACTCTCAAAGTAAGTAAACAGCACCTCTCAGGCATGAGCGATAGAACCAACCCCATGGGCGTAGCGAGTGTTTTGGATATTACTGCCACGAAAAATAACCCCCCAGCAACGCAATTATATCTTAATGATTATGCTGCCGAATCAGATTAAGGGCTGACCCTGCATTAAACCATTCAATTTGATCTTCTGTCATAGTATGTGCCGCCTCGATGTTTTCCGTCGAGCCATCGGCATGTTTGACCTCAACCACGACATTTTTTCCTGATGTTAACTTATCAAGATCCAGGAAAGTAAGTTTGTCATCACGCTGAATTTTTTCATAATCATCCGGCGCGACAAATGTCAGCGGTAAAATTCCCTGCTTTTTCAGATTTGTCTGGTGGATGCGAGCGAAACTGCGCACCAGGATTACACGGGCGCCTAAATGCCGGGGACTCATGGCGGCGTGCTCCCGGGAACTGCCTTCACCAAAATTATGATCGCCGATGGCAGCCCAGCCTTGTCCCTTTGCCTTGTAACTACGGGCAATCTTTTGCAGGGAAACATCCTCGTCACCGGTTAGCACATTAAACCCGGTGCCGGGTTCCTTGCCAAACTTATTGTTGGCACCGATATACATATTGTTACTGATTTGATCCAGGTGTCCGCGGTATTGGAGCCAGGGGCCTGCCGGCGAAATCTGGTCAGTAGTACACTTACCTTCCGCCTTCAACAAGACCAGTAAATTTTTATAGCCTGCCACTTTGTCCAGGGGTTGAAATGGTTCCAGCAACGAAAGTCGTTCGCTATTTGCTGCTACCTGGACCTGACACTTACTGCCATCGTCCTGGGGGGCAGTATAGCCACTCTCGCCATGATCAAAACCTTCGGCAGGCAACTCCTCAGCAGTGGGTGCCTGCAAATCCAGGGCCTCATCAGTGAGTGGATTCGTTTCAAATGACCCGGTTAAAGCATAAGCAGTGACTACTTCTGGACTGGCAATAAAGGCATGGGTCTTGGGGCTGCCGTCGTTGCGCTTGGGGAAATTGCGATTGTAGGAAGTTAAAATTGAATTGGATTTGTCCTTATCGCTATCTGTCCTTTCCCACTGGCCAATGCAAGGGCCGCAGGCATTCGCCAATACCGTGGCACCAATGTCCTCAAGATCTTTCAGCAGCCCATCGCGCTCGATGGTTGCCCGAACTTGCTCAGACCCGGGCGTGACCATGAATGGAATTTTTGCTTTTAATCCTTTCGCTTTGGCCTGGCGCGCAACATTCGCTGCCCGACCGATATCTTCATAGGATGAGTTGGTGCAACTACCAATCAGGGCTGCTGATACCGCCACAGGGTAGTTATTTTTCTCAACATCATTTTTCATTTCCGAAACAGGTCGGGCCAGGTCAGGCGTGTGTGGCCCGACAATATGTGGCTCAAGTATCGATAAATCTATTTCTACCACCTCATCAAAATATTTTTCAGGATTTTGTAAAACTTCCGGGTCTGCTGCTAAATGCTCGCTAACACCTTCGGCCAGTGTTGCAATCTGTTCCCGCTCAGTAATTCGCAAGTAGTCTGCCATCCGCGAATCAAACGGGAACACAGATGTCGTGGCGCCCAGCTCGGCACCCATATTAGTCACGGTCGCTTTTGCGGTGCAACTTAATGATGCCGTACCCGGACCGAAATATTCAATAATTTTTCCCGTGCCGCCGGCAGTGGTTAGCATGCCTGCCAATTTTAAAATAACATCCTTGCCACTAGTCCAGCCAGATAACTTGCCAACCAGTTTCACACCCACCACTTTTGGCCAAAGAACTTCCCATGGCACGCCCACCATGGCATCAACGGCATCGGCACCACCGACACCGATTGCAACCATGCCCAGACCACCGGCATTGGGAGTGTGCGAATCAGTGCCGATCATCAAACCACCGGGGAAGGCATAATTTTCCAGCACGACCTGGTGGATAATACCGGAGCCTGGCTGCCAGAAACCCATGCCATACTTGGCAGCGGTTGAGGCCAGAAACTCATACACTTCGTGATTACTTGTGTTAGCAACTTGCAGGTCTTTAACGGCACCGACCTTGGCACGAATCAAATGATCGCAATGGACGGTCGTGGGAAGTGAAACTTCAGGCCTACAGGCAGTCATGAACTGCAGGATTGCCATTTGGGCAGTGGCATCCTGCATGGCTACCCGGTCAGGTCGCAGGCCAACCGTAGTGACGCCACGTTCTGGCAATGCCTCGTCCTGGTCCGCGCGATGTGCAAACAGGATTTTTTCTGCCAATGTCAGGGGTTGGCCGGTCAAACTTCGCACATTTTTCACGCGGCCTGGCAGGGCCTCGTAAAAAGCCTTGATCATGGAGATTGCGTCAACTGGAAATTTTTCCATCACTCTGTTCCTGGTTAAAAAAAATGGAGCCCGCAGTCGGAGTCGAACCAACGACATCCTGATTACAAATCAGGTGCTCTACCAACTGAGCTATGCGGGCAATGTTGCGGAGCGGCATTCTATGAAAAACCACCCGGCTTGTGCAAATATTTTTACAGCGTATTTATACAGGTAAAACGACCTTGGACTGAATATTATCAGGAATTATGTGGAACAGCGCAGATTATGGCTTTTTACACTGCTGTCCCGTTAAGAAATTAAAAGAATTGGGCATCTACCTGCTACTCAAAGGGTTATAAAGCCAACCATTGGCGTGAAACCTGAAAAGTACTTATAAAACACTATTCACCGCAGAGGACGCAGAGGAAAGATAAACCTGGCGTTTCATAAAAAACGAGCTTGAATGCCCATGATATACCCTGATTTTTCTACAATGTCTTAACAAAATATCGCTGTGTGCCTTTGCGTCCTCTCTGTTACTCAAAGGCATATAGAGCCAACCATTGGCGTGCAACCTGAAAAGCACCTGTAAAACACTATTCACCGCAGAGAACGCAGAGGAGAGATAAATCTGGCGTTTTGTGAAAAACGAGTCTGAATGTCTACGATATACCCTGATTTTTCTATAATTTATCAACAAAACAACTCTGTGTACCTCTCGGTAACTGCTCCATGCGCTGGGCATGGATGCCCAAGTGCCAGGAAGTACAGGAAGTACGAGAGTGGCCGTTACTCTACCTCCTGCATCCATGCAGTCGTGCATCCTCTGCGGTTCAAATTTTTAAATGGTTTAAACACTTAACGGGACAGTAGTAAGCTTTTTACAATAAAATTAGCGTAATTGTTTATTTCCAACCTGTTCTTCAGGTCATCTAAAATCGGCTCAATTAGCCAGTCAGGCCGGTGTATTACATTTCGCGCCCAATACCTTGACGCCTGATTTTCCCCAGGTTTCCTTAAACTCAAGCGATAATTCCTGCTCAGTTTTTACGTCCAGCCAGTAGGTTTTTTTTGAGCTGGTTATGGTTTCCCGCCTGGCCTTGATTTTCTTTTTTTTCAGCCTGGCAAGTCGTTTATCGGCATTCTTCTTCACAGAATAAACACCCAGTGAAATAGCATGCTTCTGTTTCTTGTAGGTTATCAAGGCGTGATCCTTGAATCCCAATCGCGTCAACTTTTTTTGCATGCGCAGCGCTGCCTTTTGGGATTTTAGTGGCGGGATATAAACGCGATAGATTTTCTTTTGTTTGATTGATTTTTCAGGGTTTGCCGAGATCGCGACGCTCACCAATTGACTGCGCGCCCGGGTCGCAGCTTTTTCTTTGGCAAAAGGACCAATACGGTAACAAAGTTGTGGCGGTGTGACATCCACCAGCGCCCGGGCACGCTTGTTTTTTCCTGGCTTATAACGCTTTATTTTTAAGCCCTGGGCATCTAGCAGGCTTAATTGGCTGGCATTAATCTCTGGTTTCGGTTTGGGTGCAGGCACAGGTCCGCCAGCAACCGTATACCAGCTTTGCCACATCCAGAACCCAAGGTTAATTATGGCCAATGAAGCCACCAGCCATTTCATTTTATAGATGCCCCCGCCAATGATTTTTTGGCTAGTGATCTCCCCAAAAGCGACAGCCCAATAAACACCAGGTCTTTCTCCATCCTGTAATCCGAAGACAGCAAATCTGCAATATCAGGAGCTGCGCCGCCCGTTAGTAATACGGTCATGTTGTCGCCCAACTGCGCAGAAAATTCAATTATCAACCGATCAATGGCACCGGCAAGACCGTAGCTGGTGCCATATTCAACAGCAGCAGTGGTGCTTGTTATTGGCAAGCCCGTAAGCTTGGGTGATTTTAATTCCTGCCAATCCACCCCGGCCGTCTCCTGCTTGAGCATCTGCCGCTGCAAATTGACGCCTGGCAAAATGGCGCCACCCAGATGTCGACCTTTTTCATTCATCACATCTACTGTAATGGCCGTGCCGCAATCAACAATACAGACAGGGCCCGGTACCAGATTGCGGGCAGCCAATAAAGCTGCCCACCTGTCGGCACCAAGTTGTAAGGGGTTGGTGTATGCGTTGGTCACGCCCAGTGTGTTGTCACATACGGTAATTTTGTGTAGCGGACATGGCCAATTTTCCCTGATGGCGGCAGAAATCGTTTCCGTCATTTGCTCATCAGCGACACTGCATAACACTGCTAATTCCGGCCGTAATTGTTGCCACGGGTTTTGCAATTTCGCCACCAGGTCGTTGTCCGTGATTACTACAATACCTGACTGCAGTATCTGTTCTTCGTACAGCGCCCATTTAAGTCGCGAATTTCCGATATCTACAAGCAACTGTCTCACGATATTGACCTTAAACTAACTTCTCCAGAAACAAAACAATGTTCCTCGCCTTTTTCATCAAGCAAATATAGTGCGCCATTATTCCCGATATTTATAATCCTGCCGGGGTATTCCTGATCTCCCCGAATCACTTTTACAGAACGGTCTGAATAGGCATGTAGTGACAACCATTGTTTTTTAAACGGCTCGAATCCATTTTGTTCAAAATCTGCAAAGGCTTGCAACAAATGTTTAATCAGGCTTGCGGCCAGCTGATTTCGATCGAACGATGAGTTGGTCTCATTTTTCAGGTCAGTCCAGGGCTGGTTAATTTCATTTTTTGTAGCAAGGCCCATGTCCACGTTAATACCGATTCCAAGTACAATCAAACATGGGCCAGTTGATTCTCCCTGCATCTCAACCAGCAAGCCGCCAATCTTTTTATCTGCAAGCAAAATATCGTTGGGCCACTTTAGTTTTACGTCATCAACACCCAGCTCCAGCAAGGCATTTGCAACAGCCACGCCAGCTGCCAGGCTCAGGCCACCCAAATCTGCAGGCCCTAACTGGAATTGCCACGAAAGAGACAACAAAATATTTCGATAGGCCGGTGCGACCCAGCTATTCCCACGTCGACCCCTGCCCTGTAGTTGTGATTCGCTCAGGCAAACATGCCGTGACACCGTTTTAGTCTGTGACAAGTTTAGCAAGTAAGCATTTGTTGAATCGACCTCATCCAGTAGATGTATGTACACCGGTTTTATGTGTGATTTTTTGAGATGTTGATTTATTTTCTCTTGCGACAGTGGCACTAATGGACTGGTAAGTTTATACCCTTTACCGGTCACACAATGTATCTCCAATCCTGAAACTTGCAATACCTTGATTGCCTTGTTGATAGCCGCCCGGGACACGCCCAGGCTTTCACCTATCTCGGTGCCCGAGTGAAACTGTCCATCAGCAAGAAGATTCAATATGTATGCCCGTGTGGTCATGGGCAAAGTGTACCAGATGTCCCATAACGAAGGGCTCGCAGGGTTCGCAATATCAGCCATTCAGCTTTTCAGTCTCTTCCTAATACATCGGGAAGCATTAAAGGATTACTATTTCGCCACCCCCGTTTTTTTTGGCTTTATTCAAGGCCACGTTTGCCCGCAACATGGCAGTTGTTGGTGTATCTTTGGGTAGCAAAACTGTGCCGCCGCCAGAAACCGAGGCCTTGATGTCTTTCCCTTTGTGGTGCATGCCTGATTTGGCAATCGCCAGCTTCAGGCGACCAGCAATCTCTTTGGCATTTTTCAGGTTTGTATTGGGCAGGATAATGGCAAATTTATCACTACCATATCTGGCAATGAAATCTTGTTCCCGTAAGTGGTGTTTCAACATATTTGCAATCACCTTGAGTGTGCGATTCCCTGCTTTCCAGCTGAAACAACGATTAATCTCGGCCAGGTTATCGATATCCCAAATTTGCAGAACACCGTTTACATTATCAGGGTCAAACAGCATTTCTCTCATTCTCCGCTCATAGGCCACCCGGCTACCAACATCTGTCATTACATCGATCAGGGCTTCATCAATTTCTTCGTCAAGTTTGCACTGCAAACTTTGGGTATTACCCTCAAGTTCTCTAACCGAATCTGCAACTGCCCGCATCTGGCCATGGAGCGAGGCATGGGACTGGGTGCCTTTCGATCGAAAATCATCAACCTTGACTCGTAAAATAGCCAGCCGCTGGTTGAGCCATAATTTTATACTTTCAAGGTTTGATGTTTTACGAATCCGGTGTTCGATATCGGTCATGGTGCGTTCCAGAATATTGCCAACCTTCTTGTTGGCATGAAAACTGGCCAGGGTAGACTGTTCCGTGCCTTGTAATTTCTCATCGATATTTTGCAGGGCTGAAACCAGGTTACCCATAAAGCCTATCTGGTCCTGGTGTTTCTTTTCACTATAAAAACGCGTCTCGGCAATCACATTGGCAATTTGGGTCAGGAATGCCGCCAGCTGTTCTGATGACAGCGGATCACGGGCCAGTGATTTCAGCTCATCCAGGTAACTCTGGCAATGATCTGGCGGCTGAATTGCATCAAGCAATAACTCAAGCGCACCGCGAACGACTGCTGAGTCCCAGCGGCCATCCGCCAGGGGCAAATCATTGGCCTGTGGTTTTTTCTTTACTTTACCCAAAACGCTGCCCTGATAAAAAGACCCGATTATCAATTAATTAATAGATAATTATCCAGCATGGGTGTCTATTTTGGTTAGCCTGACATTAGGCCATAGAACGTCTCACCCCGGGACAATACTCATTTTTTCATTCCGCAAGATTCACGCCAGATAGCGTTAGCCAATCGGGGTTATTTATTCAAACTACCTGTAGTAAAGCGTGGATTTAAATCCATACAATTAGCGGGATTTAGCAAGTCTGACCAGTTTAACCAGTTCCAGCTCGATTTCCTTTCGTCGCGCTTCCAGGTAGCGCCTTAGTCGTCGACGCCGGACAAACAGGATAAATACGCGAACATTATCAAATATTTTCTCCCGCTCCCGGCGAACAATAAGGGCAGCAATCGCGCCGGGTACCAAGCTGAGAAAATAAAACAAGGCCCAGCCGGCTGTCGTATATTGCATCATTAACAATGACTGGCTTATCCAGAATACACTGAAATAAAATAACCCCAGTGACATTTTCGCAGTGTCATATTGATCCGTACCCCGAGAAATGAATCTGGCAGTATGCCTTGTCAGCAGGAATGGAATAATTGAATTTACAAGCCCCCACAATGCGACTGGCAAAACAATTGTGATTATGAAAATGCTATGAAATATAAACCGGGTGATCAGGGAAGGCCTGTATTTTATCGTTAAGTGATAGTCATGGACGCCAAATCGTTTGCAAATTTTCTCAAACCGTTGCAATTTTCTGTCAAGCCAGGCGATACGATTAGGCTCCAAGTGCGCCAGTTCATTATAGGCTATGCTCAATTTTTTCAGGGCACGGAATTTTAGTGACAAATCGCGCTGGCGATATTTGCCGTGACGCAGGGCAAAAAATCTCTCCACCCTGCGCAAAAGATTCATCGTCTCCCAGCTTTCAACATTAATCGTTACTTCACCAAGACCTTTTTGGATCAAGTTTGTTGTTAGTTCTACCTGGTCATGTTTTTTTTCGTTGGCAACATCGTCCAGGTTTACCGGTTTGCCTATCTCGACCAGCACATCGCCCCGATACTTGCCTTTATGGCCAAAGTTTAAACCAACAGGAATTATTTGAGGACTAACGCCAATGCTCTCACGGCAACCAAGTGCGATACGGGCTGCACCGGTTTTTATCTCACGAATGCCTGGGTCGGAATGGCTCTGGCCCTCTGGAAAAATCAGCAAGACAGCTCCCTTTGCAAACATTTCATAACTTTTGCGAAATGAATCCGTATTTTTACTGGTATCGCCTTTATCCTGGCGTCGATATACGGGCACGGCTTGAATGCCTTTTAGCACCGGGTAAAGCAGGAAATTCCCAAACAGGCCACTGCGTGCCAAAGGGTGAATTGGACGTTTTAATATTGACTGAATAATGACGGCGTCGGCCAGGGCATTGGCATGATTTGCGCACAGCAGGACAGGACCTGTTTTTGGTATATTGTTGAGTCCACTTACCTCAAGCTGGCTGTAAAATATCCGTGAAATCACTTGGCAAAATTTTCGCCAAATAACCTGGAAGGGGTTAGCCCTGATAACGCTTTGTTCGATAGTGGCTGCCACGATATGCGCTCTATCTTTATAAAAGTTTATTGCGACATCATAACGCTTTCACCACTAATAAAGAAACACCGCACCTGACTGGATCCCGCTTAACGCCCGTGTGATTATTGAGATCACACAGAATATTCATGGTCGACTACCTGGTATCCTGGATTATTTGAGAATGAACCCCATGTCTACAGGGAGGGGGGAGAGAAAATAATGAGATATTTGAAGAGTGCAGCTAAATAACTTCGAGCGAAAGATCTTCTGGTAACAGAATTTCCATGGAGATGGGCAGGTGATCAGAGTACGCATGGCCCAATACTTTAACGTTCTTTATTTCGAGGCTTGGCGACACCAGGATATGATCAATATTTTTATCTGGCTTCCAGCTTGGAAAAGTAAATAACCCGTGAATTGGTTCACGTAAAAACATATTCTCATTAATCCAGTTCATTTCTTTGCTGTCTGACTGAAAATTCATATCACCCATAAGGATGACATTTTTCCTGTCAGAAAGAATTTCGGCTAATGTTTCAAGCTGTCGTAAACGGGCACGCATACTCAAGGCAAGGTGGACAATCGCTATTGTCAGTGTTTGATCGCCACTACCAAGCTCGACTAACAATGCGCCACGGCCTGGTATAAAACCGGGCAAACGATGACGTTCCACTGAACTTATTTCATAACGACTCAACAAGCCAAGGCTATGTTGCGCCAGTTTACCCAGGTTCCGATTGGTAATATGGTTCCAGTGTTGAAACCGCGCACGCATCGCCAGGTATTCAGTTTGATTGATAAACCCGGATCTTATACTGCCCGCATCAACCTCTTGCAAACCGACAATATCAAAATCAGACATATGATGGGCGATCGCATTAAGATTGCTTGTTCGTTGGGCATGGGGAAGTACGTGTTTCCAGCTATGGGTAAAGTAATCCTGGTAACTGTTTGTTGATATACCGGTTTGTATATTATATGTGGCTAATCGTAATTTCTTTCTGGGGTCATGCTCGCTACTGCCAGCATTGGAATGCTTTATGCGGTTTTCAAAATTATCAATTTTTTTTAAAGCAGAATTCATAAATAAATCCAGTATTGATAATGCACAAAATCGTTTTGCCCAAAATTTCCCAAAATTTCTTCAGTAGGCAGTAAACAATCAAGCGGGCTGGTGTCAGCAGGCATAATTTGCGCGGGAATATAATCAGCTTTTTCGGGCGCCCACACACATTATGATATGGGTTGTCCCTGCTATTATTACAAGCTTATTACTGACTTTAAGCGACTATTTTAAAGAATAGCCCAGATTTTATTTTGAGCAAGTCCGCCACCCGCCCCTTGCAAGCCTGAACGCCCCTGGAACACTAACAAGCTATTGTAGATTATAGCATATTACGCTGACGGCCGTTTATCGGAATGTCAGCCAGGCATTGCCATATAAACGAGACTGCCCTGGTAAGCCAGGTATCCCGTTAACAACAGCAGTCCGGCGCTACGCTTGATACCACCGCAATGTCTGAAGCCATAAACCATAGCAATCAGCAGCACTGTCATAAGCGTCATTACTGAAAAATCTCTGATCAACAATTCGTCCGGAATTGCGACCGGGGAAATAATGCCAGGCAAGCCAAATACAACGAGCATATTAAACATATTTGAGCCGATTACGTTTCCGACCACCAAATCATGTTCATTTTTCAGTACACCAATAACCGAAGCGGCGAGCTCCGGCAGACTGGTACCAATAGCGACAACAGTTAACCCAATGATCAACTCACTGACACCAAAGGTATGTGCGATATTAACGGCACCCCAAACCAGTAACTTCGAACTGATTAACAGTCCAATCAATCCGAGCATGAACCAGAAAACTGCCGACGACATAGTGACCGTCTCGGGTAACTCCTGGCTTATTTCTTCTATCATGGGATCTGACTTACCTGTTGTCAGGGCCAATCGCACTAACCAGTAAAGCAACAGGGCAAGCACGGAAACAAGGATAATGCCGTCCCAGAAGCCAAGAAAATTATCCAGGACCAGAATAAAGGCGAGTAGGATAACTAATAATAAAACCGGGAACTCACGCTTTAAAGTATCCGAACGAACATTCAACGGTGCAATCAGTATTGTTATACCCAGGATTAATCCGATGTTGGCAATGTTGGAGCCCAATGCATTGCCAATGCCAAGAATTGGTGAGCCTTGCCATGCGGCAATACCGGAAACGAATATTTCTGGTGCCGAGGTTCCAAAGCCGACAATTGTCAAACCTATAATGATTGGTGCAACACCAAGAATGTTGGCGATTGCCGAGGCTCCGTAGACAAAACGGTCTGCGGTCCATACCAGGCCAATAAAACCGACAGCGATTAATATAATATCAACGAGCATTGAGAATCATCTTAAAAGGAAAAACAGGGAATTTTCTGTGAATAAAATTAGTCTTTAAATACCATGCTTACGGCTTCAACTTCAAGCAGTAAATCATCCCGACAAATATCTGTTTCCAGGTACATAATATTTTCTTTCTTTACGCAGGTTTCTTTTTCCAGTAAATCCTGGATAAGTGCAAAATTTTTACCATCACGAATATAAACTTTTAATAAATCATTTTCAGATAATATATTATTCTTCTTATGTTCCTTCCGTGTGGCCATCTCCAACACTGTATTTATATTTGTGATGGTTTCTTTCAGTTGCCCCTCGATATCATCCGTATGCAAAGTTTCGTGGCCGACAATACTTGCCGTACCGGAAACATAATTTATATAACCACCTTTTGATGTCATGATGTTAGCTCGGGCAAACGAAGGACTCTTGGGGCCATACTTCCGTGGATAGTGATATGCATTGACCTGGCGAGGGTTCTCAATCTGGCTGCCTGGAGATTTACTGGCGATAAAATAAATTATTAATTTTCCATTCTTTATGCCGAGTGCGCTTGCGGCTGGCAAATCACGTACCATGTCAATGTTCTGATCTTCAAAGGCATTGCTTCTGCCCAGGCTAAAACTTTTATAGTTTTCCAGGCCGTCTGGTTCATCATTTATATCAGGGACATAATTCCATATTCGTATAATATGGGGATAATTTTTCTCTTTGGTAAATTTCGATATTCTTTGATATTTTTCTTCAACTTCCTGTTCAAGATTTTGTACCCCGGGAATATCTGCAACTACATGGCCAAACAATATTGAGCTGTTGAAGGAATAGTGTATGCCGTTACTGGTCGCAGATTTAACATCACTATCAGACAACCAGACTTCTGTAATCGGTGGTGCTGACAATTGGTGCAGGGGGACATTTACAGACACAAGGTTCGCAGGAATATCGAAGTCCAGTTCACTGCCATAATTCACAACGGCCATCACCTGCTCATTGGAAGAGAATAATTCTGGCAGGTTTGATGACGACAAATACCTGGCGGTCAGCGGAAGCAAGACAGCGCCTTCTTTTGATTTGAATTTATGTACGGTCACGATATGATTTTTTATTTGGAAAAATACTGTCCAATGTCTCCCGGGCTAAACGACCCTGACAAGCGCGCTCATTATAAGGTATAAACAGGGGTGATTTTACCCTCTTAAGGTACAATTAATAAATATTCTTTCTTTCAATGGGTTATTGGGCAATTAAACCAGAAGTTAAGCGTATAATTGTTCTCGAAGCAGAAAGATTCACGGTACTGGTCTGGCTATCATAAAGCTCGTAAATGCCAGGGCCGGTAAATTCATCTATTCTCACCATTTTTTATCTATACCCGGTTACTTGCCCTCTTTTCCAAAGACGGCTAATCTGGCCAGCAAAGAAAAATCATTTTTTTGGATATGACAACTTTCTAATTATTGAAAAATGAGCATTGAAAAAATTTACCTGGATCCAAAAGACCTGAGCCCAACAATCGAAGACCTGCGTAATGAAGGCAAGACGATTGTATTTGCTAACGGGTGTTTTGAATTACTGCACGTGGGTCACATTCGTTATCTCACTGCGGCCAAAGCACTGGGTGACCATCTCATAGTTGCAGTTAATTCCGATGAATCAATGAGCCGAATCAAACCCGACCGCAAGCCCGTGAATCCGGATATTGAACGTTTTGAATTAATGGCTGCACTGGCGGTTGTTGATTTTGTTGTGCCTTTACGTGAAGACACGCCAAATTCCCTGCTTGAACTGTTTCGTCCGCAAATTCACACCAAGGGCACAGACTACACCCTGGAACAAATTCCGGAACGTAAAATAGTCGAAGCCTATGGTGGACGAGTCGAACTGGTTGGAGACCCGAAAGATCACAGCACCACGGCAATGCTGGAAGAACTGGCCAGACCCTAGCGTTTTTATGAACTTTAAAGAGCCAGTGAATTTTTAAGCCTGGTTACCGTGACTTCTTAACGTCTGGCAGGGCCGACAAACCCACCTTAATATTTCTAAAGAAAAAAGTCGGGCTCGTCACCTGGTCGTGCTTGCACCAGGTCAATTTTTTCCGGATGTTGAATCAAATCCTCGATCCACCAGTTAACGTGGTTATATAAGCAGGTCACTTCCTTGCATTGCTCAGTAGCATTAAAATTTTTAATGAGATTCGCCGTATGCCCCCTGGTTTCGTTAAAGTTCTCCAGGGACGCATAAGCTTCGTTACCCCCTATCCGGCCATGGATCTGGTTTCGATAAACAGGGCAATTATACATGCCCAAAGGACTCAGTATTTGTCTGAAAAACTGCATATGACAGGTTTGGGGTTGATTGGTATAGGATTTATAACTCTTGTTCTCCAATACTTTTAAATTCGTTGTTTCATAAATTTTAAAATTTTTATCCTCAAGCTGCTTGGCCTCATCAACCTGTGAACGTATGCGGGTGATAATTTCATCCAGGTGTGTTTCGATCTCACGCAAGTCCATTACTTCGGCATTATTTGCCTCGGCCCGGGTCAAAAACGGCTTGTAGGCAATATAATCAAAACCATATTTTTTTGCCCGCCTGGCGGCAATGATCATTTCATGAATATTTTCGACAATGTTTGTATCATTAATAGACGCGCCTTTCCAGGTAACAATAAATGAGAACCCGATTTTAAAACGCGGGTTAATTTTTTTTATCTCTGGAATTTTCTCGCAAATCTGGTCCAGGGTTATTGGCTGCTTGGGTTTATGCATGGCCTGGAAAACTTCATCGCCACCCGAATCCAGCGACAATCGCACCCAGTCATTCTCGTCCAGGCAGTCGGCAATTTCCGCAATCCGGTGTAAACGGGAACCATTGGAGACCACGGATACTTGCAGGCCCAATGACTTCATTAAACGAACCGTTTCACCAAACTTGGGATAAACAGTCGGCTCACCGCCGCCAATAATAATGACCGAGCGCAGACCTTTCTCGGCCATTAACTTGATAGAGTCCAGCAAGGCCTCATGTTTGTACTTGGTTTTTGTATTTAAAATATCCTTGTCGACACAATGATCGCAGGCAAAATTACAGGCCGTGGTGATATCAAGATTAATGGATACCGGCGCAAAATCCGGTACGCGATTTTTTTCTTCTGGCGACAGTGCGTCATTGTCAGGATTGCGACTTTGCACTTGCCAGTTCACGTATTCCTTTAGGACCGCCAGGATTTCGGGCTGTTGTAGTTTTGAGGCAAAATCATGGATTTTGGATAATTCGATATGTCGTTTTATATCGGTGCCAGACGGGTTGGCGGCTACGGTTGCATCATTTGACATTCATTTGTCCTGAAATTAGAAATGTATTGTTTTTACCTGTTAGGATTAGTTTAGCTGCCTGTTACATTTTTATATAACACATCCAGGGCCGTTATGCTTGTTATCAAGGCCTGGCGATCAACGGAATTTTTGTTCTTAATATTCGCCAGAAAATCTGTGACCAGTAGATTTAAGGGATCACTTGCTTGTATGCGCTTGTCCTTACCCTGAAACCATATCTTGTATGCAGGTAATTCTATCTCACGGGACAACACATGGCCATTGATGCTATATGACGCCGGTCTTGGTATGTCCTCACAGACTGTAGTTATAAACCTGACAGTCGTATTAGCACCGGCAGTTTGTTGGTAGTCAAAATCCAGGGTCAGCCGGTTTTCGTTATTAGTAAAACTGGATTTTACATTCTGGATCGTCCCGTCACCTGCCAGCGCCTGCAACATACTTATTATATGGGGTGCCGCATCGAGCACCATGTCCGGCCCCGGCCTGATGGGACTTAATGTCATCTCAAATGCTGATACCGGTTGATTTTTTAACTCGGGATAAATCTCGTAAAATGAGGCCAGGGTATAAGGCCACTGGGTAACAAGCGCTAGATATCGCTTGTTATGAATAAAGTCATCGATAATTTGTGTTGTTTCAGGAATATTACGCGCGCCCATTCCCCAAATAATCGGCTTCTCACATAAACAGTGGGCGCCCGCAGCCAGCACCAGTTTCAACTGCGCCAGGTGCGAATCAAAGGGGGTACAGAGTGCAACAATATCTGCTGATTCTTTTTCCAGGGCGGTTGCAAGCGAGCTGTAGGCCGCACATTTAATGCCATGTTGTGCCAGCAAATTAGCCTGGGCCAAACTGGCGGTTTCGGGCGTGGTGCCAACCACCGCAATCACTTCGGCACCGGCTGCTGAAAATGCCTGGGCCAGAAATTCACCAATGCCCTGGCGGCGGCGGCGTGCACCAACTATAATTACTTTTGTCATATGTTCTAAAAAACTCTAGACAGGATTCACAAGATTGACATGATTAAAACTGAAAAACCAAAACCACTCAAATAAGAGCTAATGTAATCCTGTAAATCCCGTAAATCCTGTCAAAATGTTTTGATCTTATCTATATAACAATTAATTTAGTGAAGTCCCAAAAATACCAAGCCGACTATCCAGTTGTGCTATTCGCCCCATGACCTCATCCGGCGTAATACCAATCATACAGCGATGATCCAGGGGGCATATTTTTTTATGGCAAGGGCCACATGACACATCGTGGCGCACCACTTCTTGCCTGTCGAGGTTGGCACCACTCCAGCGAGGATCAGTCGGCCCCATGACCACCACCGTCGGCACCCTGAAGGCGGTGGCAAAATGTCGCGGCCCGCTATCAGTTGCAATTAATAAAGCCAAATCACGGATGAAAGGCTTGAGTAAATCGAGATCTACAGGCTTGTCAGTAACCACAGGTTTGGATTTCATGGCAGTGACCATCGCACGGGTATTCGCTTCCTCTCCCGGCCCGCTTAAAATAATAGTTCGTAATCCATATTTTTCAGTCAGTTTATCTGCCAGGGCTGCAAAATGCCCGGGTGGCCACAATTTACTCTGGCCAAAAGCAGCGCCGGGGGCCAGGCCAATGAGTTTTTCATGGTCATCAATGCCCAGGGATTTTTTTAAGTCCCGTGCCCGCGCCTCGCAGGTTTCGGTAACAGTCAACTGTGGCCAGGTGTTGCCGGGTTCGGCGCCAATAAAGCTGGACAACCTGCCG
This sequence comes from uncultured Acidiferrobacteraceae bacterium, assembly GCA_913009895.1. Taxonomy (GTDB): domain Bacteria; phylum Pseudomonadota; class Gammaproteobacteria; order Acidiferrobacterales; family SZUA-150; genus SZUA-150. The sequence goes on from CAJVXY010000034.1 coordinate 19,712, forward strand.
TATATTTCAGGCATGGGCATGGGTAACCATTTTTTTTGCTCGTTTAATATGGGCTTAATCACCTGGGTAAGAAACAGGCTTTGGCCGCCCTTGGCAAATCCGACACGTTCAGGGATACCGGCCAGTGCCACAATAAAAGCGGTGCGCAAGGAATTGGTATACAAGACACAAAAATCGAACCGCTGTTGCCACAAACGCCTTGCCAAACGAAACATTTCAACAAATCCCCTGGCGCTGTCATCGATCATCAACTCATCAAAAAAATCACTGCCGACCAGCACCTTGGCTTGCGCGCCCCTGACCAGCATGGTGATGTGCGCCTCGGGAAACCGTTTACGTATATCGGCAAAACTCGCCGTCGCCATAATCAGGTCGCCAATGGGATTGGGGGCACGAATGAGGATATTTTTTGGAGCATTAAGCTTTATGGCCGGGTTTTGCATGGCGCTATTATAGGGAGTCTTTATCGATCTTGGAAATCGTGACACCTGGAAAACACGCAGCGATAAAAACACTGGATATTCGAGTCTATATCAAGCATTCCTTAATGGCTTACTGAATATTCTAACTAATGGGAGGACAGCGCATGACGGTTTGATATAGGGCGCACCTGGGTAGTTTACATTTGTTCCAGGTTATTTAGTCGCCGTATACTCACTAAAAATTCCAAATACACGATACCGTTTGGCATTTTTTAATCCGGCGCCGGTCATGGCGGTTAGTATTTTTTCTGGTGGCACACACTTCTCAATGGTGTCCCAGTAGTAACGCATTAACTCACCCGCTCTTTTGTCTCTTGTGAATATCGCGGAGATGGCAGGAATAATAACCCTGAAATAAAATTTTGTCAGCCAGAATCCAATGCGTGTTTCCGGCCGGGTCACTTCGAGTATCAGTACTGTCCCGCCGGGTTTTAACACCCGGCCATATTCCTGAAAGGTTGCCTGCAGGCTATCAACATGGCGCAAGGCATAACCCATGGTCAGGACATCGAAATAATTATCAGGAAATGGCAAATATTCGGCGCCGGCGTGAACTAAGGGCGTATCACCCTGCCGGGCTGACTCACCCAGCATATTAATACTTCGATCGAGACCATACACTTCACCCTTCTCTCCTAAAATCTCCCGAGCAGAACGGGCGACTGGTCCGGTACCGGTTGCCACGTCCAGCATTTTCATGCCTGCAGCAAGATCGATACGGCGCAGGGCAGATTTTCGGTACCACTCGCCCGAGCCGAACGACATGGCACGGATTATCCATTCGTAATATTTGGCCGTATCGTCAAACAGGGTCGATACATATTTACGACGATGATCAGAATCTTCGTAGTAGTCTTCTAATACGGGATGGGGTGTATATGCTGAATTTTGGTTTTCTGTGGTCGTTTTCATGGGTTTATTCTGTCGTTTTCGCACTATGTAAACGTGGTTTCTAATTAAAATAATGCCGGATTATACCTGCATTCTTCCGAGAATCCCGCAAAAATAAATTTCAGATATAGGCTGTAAATAAGGGCTTTAAGGCAATTTTTCAGGATTCAGCGAGAAAATACCTCTCAGCCCTCCTTCGGCCTCATACTGGTAACCCGGCAAAGGACTTATTACACTGCCAAGCCTGTAAAGGACTATAACAGTATGAAAATATTGATTGTCGATGATCATAAAATGTTTCGCGAGGGCCTGCTCCATTTGCTGTCTGGTCTTGAGGCCGGGGTCAAAATCAGCGAGGCAGGTAATTGCGAAGAGGCATTCAAAATTCTTGATGCGGATAGTGATTATGATCTGGTTTTGCTCGATCTGAATCTACCCGGAATGAATGGCTTGCAGGGCTTGTCTACCATTAGCAGCAAATACCCGGATACACCGGTCGCGGTTTTATCCGCATCAGATGATCAGGACACCATCACCCAAACAATCAATATGGGCGCAATGGGATATATTCATAAGTCTTCAGATTCCGAGGGCCTGCTGGCGGCGATTCGGCTTATTTTGTCTGGCCAGATTTATATTCCCCCAACCGCAATCACAGCGAATAAAAAGTCTAAAGATATTAATGACGATTCGGGCCAGCCCCTCACCCCGCGTCAGAAACAAGTGCTGGAATTACTCGTCACCGGTTCATCCAATAAAGTGATTGCCCGTGAGCTGGGCATCGCCGAATCAACCATCAAAGTTCACGTCAGCGCCCTGCTACGAACCCTTGGCGTGCAAAGCCGTGCCCAGGCGATTGCTAAATTCAAAACTAGCTAACTCGCTCGCGTAATTTATTCACTAACTATCGCTGACTACGACTAAAGTCGTAGTCAGACTCCCCCTTCAGTTGTATATATTTCTCCCCCGGTTTTTTTATAACATATGTCACTTCCTGTTTACTGCAGCTAATGTCCAGAGAATAGGCATGAACATACAATACATAAAAATGTGCAAAGGCTTGCACGGAGAATAATTATGTCAATATCAAGAATGTTATTTATTACCATATATGTAGTTAGTTTATTTTTCCTGGCAGCGTGCGCCGATGAGATAACTGTAGTATCACCAGGTAGCGCACCGGTTTCTGGTGGAGATTTAGACACGGATAAAGATGGTCTGTCTGATCTGGAAGAGCTGAATGTCTACGGTACTAATCCAAACTTGTTTGATACTGATGCCGATGGTTTTAGTGATTTTGATGAAGTAGTCACGCTGGGTTTTGATCCAGATGGCAATCGATTGCGTTTTAATCCATTGATTGCCGATACGCCAAAAATTGCTATCACTTTATTGAGTGCACCTGAAGTGCAGATTAACTACAGTGAAACCAATGGTAATACCACGTCAATATCCACCAGTCGGTCAGAGTCATCTTCATCGAGTTTTACGCGATCAGATTCATCAGAATCTACCAATAGTTTTGAACGCTCATACACAGTGGGTATAGAAACGGAAGTTACTGCAGCTTACCCTCCCAGTGCTAGCGCGACCCTTTCTTTCGAAGCAACGCAGACGTTTTCGCAAGAAAATACCACCAGCTGGTCAGAGGAGCAAACGAACGAAAATACGAATGCGCTCGAGAAGGCAGAAGCATTTGAAACCTCAAAAGAGATTAGCGCCGGTGATGGCCAGGTCGCCATCGTCGCCCGTATCGTTAATTCGGGCAATCTGAGTTACAGTGTAGAAAACCTTATTCTGAGCTCAACCTACTACGATGCATCACTGAGCAGGCCTGTACTCCCCGTAGGTAATATGGATTTTGATACGGTTTCAGGTGCGTTTCCCAGTATCACACTGGGTCCTGATCAAGCTACCGGGCCATTAAATTTCATTGCCAAAAATATAAATCTGCAAACCGTAAAACGCCTGTTAGGTAATTCTGAAGGGCTGACGGTAAAACCGTCTATTTTTAATTTACTGGATGTGAATGGTGATGCCTACAATTTTAATCTGGCAGGCATCCAGGCACAGAATGCGATGCTAACCGTTGATTTTGGAACATCTTCAGGACGTTCTCCTATCAATGAATGGATTGCGGTCAATGGTGATCCTGCAGCAAAAATCTCTATTCAGGATGCGCTCACTTCGGTATTGGGACTGGGTGTCAGTACCTCAGCCGTTCCAGGTGTGATCTCCGGTGTCGATGGCATCAACAATATGCCGATTAGTACCGCAGATCCATACGGCGATAAAGGTGTATGGGTAATAGTGCATGCTTCGAATGCAGGAACCAATGAATACAACACAACAGTTTACACGACGCCTGAGCAACTGACTCGACTGTTAATTCTTAACCCGCAAATTTCAAATATGGTGACGAGTTATGATTTGTCGATGATCAGTCTGCGTGGCGGAGATTTTCTAAGCCTGTCTTATATACAGGATTCTGATCTTGATGGTGTCGGCGATAGAGATGAATTCTTTTATCGTACAGACGTGCTGTTGTCGGATACCGATGGCGATGGTCTGACGGATGGTCAGGAAATTGATGGCTGGGATGTGACCTATACCAAAGGTGGTATCGATATCACCTTTAGCGTTAGTTCAAATCCTTTGAGGATGGACACAGACGGCGATGGCATGAATGATTTTGATGAAGCCAATCTTGCCGCCACCGATTCGACATTAAGCCGGAATCCACTCTCAGCCGATACCGACGGTGATGGTATTCCTGATCTGGATGATGATTTTACCTTGTTGATGCCAGCAACTCGCCTGGCCAATGTGTTTGATGTAACCGATATCAGCAGCCTGTCTGTAACTTTTAATGCTGGCATGCCTGCTAATGTTGATTTGAGTTACATGCTGAGTGATGTCATGGGCACGGGTGATTTTGCTAGCACGGGAAATAATATAGATAATTATAAAGTGCTGATATTACGCTTTAATAATGAATTAAAGCATCCGAATATTCCTGAACCGAGCCCCGTTGATAATGCGAATTATTCCCCAGGTACAAAGCTGGCGTGCGATCCTGCATTACTCGGTACACCATCGACAGGCCCTGCTTCCTCAACGTGTGACTGGTTGGTGGTAGACTTTTATGATCCAGTTGCAGACGGGTTTACATCGTTTTCTTCACCAAGGAATTTTCCTGACGTGAAACTGGCTGATGGAACTAATGGCAGCCTGGGTGTGGGTACAGGGCCATTCAAATATATCGCTTATGTTCAAATTAACGGGGATTACACACGTTCCGATGAAATAGCCTTCGCCTCAAGCGCTTCTGAAATTATTCAGATACGGATGATGGGTGGACGACTGATAAATAATAGCACTCTGGGCGGTCTCGATAATACATTTGATGCTTATTGGAATTTGATTGTTGATGGTAAGGTGCTCGAAGATGGTCTTGTCCCAGGCGATCCGTCTAAATCTCTGACACGGCAAGTGGCTTTTTCTAACGCATTTCAATCGAATATCCAAACCACTGCCTCGGGTGTGGGTACGGACATTTTTGCCGATACTGACTCGAACCTGATAAACCCAGCAATTGGGACGGGAGGTGATATCTATACTGGTGGTGGCTGGAATTATATAGACACTTCTATAAGTATTCAGAACAGTCTTAATGTACTTATAACAGGTGTCCCCGTTTACGAATTCAGGGTGCCTGCGACTGTAGGTTGTTACGACATAAAAGTAGAAGTGGCAGAATTAAACGTCAATGTCGGCTGGCAGCTTGTTTCCTTTCCCTCGCCTGAGGAGGATCCAGTCAGGGCAATTGATACTGCTGAATTATGCCGGGATTCGTCACCGCCCGGATTTGGTATCTGGACAATCGAATCACAATTACCTAACAACGATCCAAAAGCAGTAGCCAATGGTATTATCGGTTCAGCACCGTCACCCACATCGGGCATCACGTCAAACACCGGTTTTGTGGGCAGCACAACAACGCAAACAGAAAATATTTTTCCCATTCAATATCAAACCAGACCGTTCTTGTGGAACTATTTTACGCCCACAAATACTACAGGTTTGAACCCCAATAACCAGTCAGGGGATATCCGGGTACGTTACGATGTGTTTGTTATAGATGCACCTTAGCAATGAATGAAAAAAGGGACGGAGGGATTATTTCTAATCTCTCCATCCCTTTTATTTAATTGCACCCGACTCTTTAATTGCGCCCTATAAAGTAAAATCCTGTATGTGTTGAAATAATGGTGTATTGCGATAAATTCTGACGACAGGCTGAAATAATTATCATGAACATCTTAATCGCAGATGGTGAATTATTTGCCGAAGGCCTGGCTGAAGCGTTACGCCTTCATAATTTTGGGGAGCCGCTTTACCTGGAGACAGCGAACTCGGCAAACGAGACACTGGAATTATTACAGCCTGAATATAATATTGAATTTGACTTATTAGTGCTGGATTTAAATTTATCTAAAGGGTCAGCGAATTGGCTACTAAAACAATTACAACAACACCATTGTCATCTACCCGTCTTGTTAACGTCATCAACAGATCTTAAAAATGAAATATTGCCCGCAGTTAAGTCTGGTGTGATGGGTTATGTAGAAAAATCCAGCAAACCTGATGAAATCATTTATGCGATTCAACAGGTATTATCCGGCCAGCCGTATTTCTCATTTCCTGTATTAAGTGATAATAAAATAGTTGAAACTAAATCTGACTAAACGCTAATATTATATTCACGGCTTATTGATTAAACGGCCAATCATGGTACGTAATTTTGCTGGCCTGACAGGTTTATGCAGTAACGGCAGGCCACTGTTTTTTGCTTCGCGCAAACGATCGGGGTCCGTATCACCGGTTACCAGCACAGCCGGCATTTTCTTGCCCACTTGTTTATTGATGGCATTAATCGCATCCATGCCGGTTAAATTATCACGTAATCGATAATCGGCAATAACCATGTCTGGAATATTTTTTGTAACTTGTTCCTCTGCTTTGGAAATTGATTCAGCCAACAACACCTGACAACCCCAGCTTTCCAGCAAGGTCTCCATGCCTTCCAGTATGGATTTGTCATCATCAATAACCAGTATGGTTGTACCATCCAGGGTAATGGTATTGCCGGTCGTGAGTTGTTGGGGCAAGTCGGCAACTTTTTCTTCATCACCAAATGGTAAGTTAATCGAAAATCGCGAGCCTTTACCCAATGTCGACTGCAACTCAATTGATAGTTCAAGCTGCTCAACCAGGCGGCTGACAATCGCCAGGCCCAGACCCAGGCCTTTATTGCGATCACGTTCCGGGTTTTTTAATTGATAATATTCATCATAAATTTTTTGGGTTTGATTCTCTGCAATACCCGGACCCGTATCCCAAATGCTCACTTGCACTTTTTTATTGGCAGTACGGACACCAATTAATACACTGCCACGCCGGGTATGACGCACTGCATTGGTTAATAAATTTCGGATTATGCGCTCTACTAATACAGGATCACTGTAAACTATGAGATTACGCTGACGTCTTCTTAATTTGATATTTTTACTTTTAGCTTCCTGCTGCAATTCTCCACTTACTTTATCGATAAGAGGCGCGATATCAAAATGCCGGAACTCAGGCTTTATGATACCGGCATCAAGACGTGAAATGTCCAGCAAGCCATTAAACATGGATTCCAGGCCGACAAGCAGTGAATCAATTTTATCCACGGTGCTGGCATGTATTGTATTTTGCACATTACTTTTCAGGTTGCTGACAAACAAACCCAGGGCATGAAGCGGTTGGCGCAAGTCGTGACTGACTGCGGCAAGAAAATTTGATTTTGCCTGGTTGGCAGCATCAGCCGTATTACTCGCCAATGTTGCTTTATCTCGCTGTTCTTTTAAATCTTCAACCAGCTCTGATTGTTCAAAACGTAAAATAATTGATTCACGAATCAATTTTTGAGTACTACGGCTAATCATAAATACCGTAATAATGTATAAAATAATTGAAATAGCGAACACGAGATAGATTCGCTCTTGCTCCATTACCAGGCGTAACGAGAGTGGTAACAACGAACTCAGAGTGAAAGTCGTCATCGCTGGCACATAAGCTGATTGCCAGGGAATAGTGCCAGCAACCACTCCCATGCTAATTAAAATTACAAAAGCATTAATCAGGGGTTGTCCTTCCTGAATAAAGCGATAACCCGCAAAACCCCACAGTGAACCAGATAAAAATACCAGAATAGTAAAGTAGGTTGCCCAGCGTCTTGTATTAAGTATATTTTTATCAGATTTGCTATATTGTCGAAAAACAAAAGCGCGGTAACTATTTAAAATGAAGATTGCAATAACCCAACTAACCAATACTTTATTGTCTACTACACCCCACAGCACGTAAGAAACCAGCATAGGCATAATCAGCGCGCCGATTACCAGGTAACTAAATCCCTGATCGAATAACAAATCGATTTGCTTGGCGAGTATTTGCGGCTCTAGGTTGTTAGTTTTTTATTTGCCATATTGAAGGCCTGAGAATTATGTTATGTGTACAAATTATTGTATGACCAGATTACACAAAGACATCTTAATATCAAAGCCACAATTTTGACCATGGATGGTCTTATGTCGCGGAGGACAGGGATGGCCGGGAGCGACCAAGTGCTCAGCCAAAAGCTTAAAAAAAACACGTAGCACCAAAAAGGCACGACGAGTTTTTAGAATATGACGTACAGGAGGTACTAATGCTGCGGAGCACAGCTCTTGTAGGGTGGGCACCGCCCACCATCATGGTTTCTACAGGCTTTATTGGTGGGCAGTGCCCACCCTACACCCGTCATGCCAGACTTGAAGACGTACATGGAAGTGCTAGTGCCGCGGGTATATGGATGTACAGGAGCGGCCTTTCATATTTAAGCAGGACATTGCACATGGATGTGCAGGTGTCGCGAGACACACGACTGCATGGAAGCAGGAGCCCGAGCCGAGGGAAGTACGAGAGCGACCACAGCCCCATAAATTACCACCAAGCCAAGAAAAAGCCCCTGACACTAATAGCATCAAGGGCTCTAAATAAAAGTCTGGTGGTGTCCACTCGCTATGGCCGCCAATCAAACTTTGAACCGTCATGAAAACAAATTATAGTCATTCACTGCAGTCACAATTCGAAGAAGTAAGTTTAGTTATAAGTTCTTGCTTTCGTCAACAATAGCTGGCTTTCCCAATTTAAACAACCCGTTTCATTTTCAATTCGGGTAATTACTTGAGTGTTATATGGTAAGCAATACTGGTGTAGCTTCACAGATTTCTATACTTTTACATTAACCACCTTTAACCGTTGCCCCATCAATATCTATTTTAAAATTCAACAACATTACTAACATTAAACAGCTCATTAATACGTATTTTTTTTTCTGTAGTTGTAATGGTTGTTATCTGATTGATAATTTTTTTACCAAAAACACCAATTATTTTTTTTATATTATCAGGCAGTTCACCACTCTCGTCATGCCATTTACATTCGTAAAGATTCAGTAAATTGCCTTCTGGAATAAGAAAATCAACCTCCCGACCATCTTTGTCCCGGAAATAATAAATTTCGTCAGCTTTACCCTGATTATGCAAACTACGTAGTAGTTGCCCAAATGCATAGGTTTCAAAAATCGCTCCTAAGAGCGGGTTATTAACCAGGGAGTTACTTGATTGAATGTTGATGAGATAACATAATAAACCGGTATCGAGAAAGTAAAGCTTAGGTGATTTGATAATTCGTTTACCAAAATTTTGATAGTAGGGCTTGAGCAAATAAATGATATTCGACACTTCAAGCACGTTTATCCAACTCTTTATCGTATGAATACTAACACCGACTTCGGTTGCTATCCTGCTCATGGAAAATATTTGCCCGGAGCGGATCGCCAATAAACGCATGAATTGATCAAATTCACGTACATGCCGTATATTAAGCAATTGCCGCACATCTCGTTCTATATAGGTAGCAACATAGTCGCCAAAAAAGCGCGTATGATCCAGATCGTGCTCATGAACCTCCGGATAGCCACCCTTGATGATCCATTCCAGGATCTGTGCTGCAGTTAAGTCTGTCTTAAAATGATTGGTTAATTCTTTTGCCGACAGGCTGTGCAAATTTAATATCGATACCCTGCCAGCAAGACTTTCAGAGACGCCTTTCATCAACGAAAATTTCTGTGAGCCCGTCATTATAAATTGACCCATTCTTTGTCGGTGTTGATCAATTTGTATTTTAATATGTCTAAAAAGCTCCGGCGCGTATTGGATCTCATCGATAACCAGCGGTGTACCGTGAGAGTCAAGAAAGAATTGCCCACTTTCACTCGCCTGCCTGGCTTCAAGCGGAACATCCAGGCTCACGTAAGCATGTTTTGGAAAAAGGTGATTCAGCAAGCTGGATTTTCCAGTTTGTCGTGCACCGGTAAGCAACAAGGCCGGTCGCTCGGCATTGAGTTTTTTTATCAGGCCAGAGATGTCACGTTTTATCCACATCTTCGGATAATATGAAGTATAACTTCATATATGTCAATCTTTAGACATAAAAAAGACCCTGAAGCGCCAAAAGGCACTTCAGGGTTTTTAAAATATGACGTACAGGAGGTACAAATACTGCGGAGCATATGGAGGTGCGAGAGCAGTGAAAGTCTGGCGGTTTTGGCCATGGATGGCCTTATGTCGCGAGAGCACACGGCAGGGATTGTTCCAGACAATCCCCCTGCATTCCCTCCGTCCATGGAGGTCAGATGTGTGGAGCGACGTCCTACTTTGTATTAAGCAGGACACAGCCCCATAAATTACCACCAAGCCAAAAAAAAGCCCCTGACGCTAATAGCATCAAGGGCTTAGAATAAAAGTCTGGCGGTGTCCTACTTTCACATGGGGAAACCCCATACTATCATCGGCGCAAAGGCGTTTCACTTCCGAGTTCGGGATGGGATCGGGTGGTGCCACCTCGCTATGGCTACCAGACAAACTGGTTGAAACAATGTAGCTAAAAATAATACGGCTACAAAGCCTCGAATTGGGTAAGTAATGTTTGGCAGTTGGATATTTGCTTATTCAACCAACAACCCAAAAAACTGCTTGGGTGTTATATGGTCAAGTCTCACGGGCAATTAGTACTGGTTAGCTTCATGCATTACTGCACTTCCACACCCAGCCTATCAACGTTGTAGTCTACAACGACCCTTTAGGGAGCTTAAAGCTCCAGGGAGATCTAATCTTGAGGGGGGCTTCCCGCTTAGATGCTTTCAGCGGTTATCCCGTCCGTACATAGCTACCCGGCAATGCCACTGGCGTGACAACCGGAACACCAGAGGTACGTCCACTCCGGTCCTCTCGTACTAGGAGCAGCTCC
>CAJVXY010000035.1 GCA_913009895.1 uncultured Acidiferrobacteraceae bacterium
GAAGGGTTGGGGTTATGAAAAAATTACACATAGGATTCGTTCTCATTATTGGTCTCATGGCCGCACCTGTCACAATAACAGCCATGGCCGGTGAATCAGGTGCCGCCACTTTTAGTGATGGCCTGGCCGCCTATATTAAGGGAGATAATGCTACGGCACTGAGCGTCTGGGCTCCCCTGGCGAAACAGGACAACCGTGATGCCCAGTACCATATTGGCCGCATGTACCAAACCGGCAACGGGTTAAAAATGAGCCAGGAACAGGCTTATCGCTGGTACTCCCGGGCAGCCGCAAATGGCCATGCCACGGCCAGTTATAAGGTCAGGCACTGGCAGACAGAAAAACGTAAAGTCGCCTACACCGCATTTTAAGGATTTAACCCTATAGCTGGCGCAAGGACGTGCCAGCGACCAAATTGGAAATACAGCAATATAAAAGGCCGGTTAACCCGGCCTTTTATATTGCTCAAAAATATTTCCAACCGCTAATTATTCTGAATCACGATATTCGGGAATTTTGAGGCATAGTCCTTTTTCTGGATTGCCAGCTTGGCAGCCACTCGACGGGCAATATCACGATAGATTTTGCTAATCGCGGCTTCCGGCTCAGCAGCCACTGTCGGCTTACCCGCATCGGTTTCTTCCCTGATGCGAATATCCAGCGGCAGGCCGCCGAGAAAAGGCACGTCATATTGATCAGACATACTGGCACCGCCACCCTCACCAAAGATATGCTCCTCATGGCCGCACTTGCTACAAATATGGGTGCTCATGTTTTCGATGACACCCAAAACCGGTATTTCCACCTTTTCAAACATTTTCAGGGCCTTGCGCGCATCCAGCAAGGCGATGTCCTGGGGCGTAGTGACAATCACGGCACCACTGACCGGTACTTTCTGGGCCAGGGTCAGCTGAGTATCACCGGTGCCGGGTGGCAAATCAATAATCAGGTAATCCAGGTCTTTCCAGTTGGTATCTTTCAGAAGCTGTTCCAGGGCCTGGGTGACCATGGGGCCACGCCAGATCATGGGGGTTTCCTCGTCTACCAGGTAACCGATAGACATGGTTTGTAAGTGGTAGCTGACAATCGGCTCCATGGTTTTGCCATCGATACTGTCCGGCTTGGCGGTGGAGCCCAGCATACGGGGCTGGCTGGGGCCATAGATATCCGCATCCAGCAGGCCGACACTGGCGCCGTCAACAGACAATGCCAGGGCCAGGTTAACGGCCATGGTGGATTTGCCGACACCGCCCTTGCCCGAGGCAATAGCAATAATGTTCTTGATGCCCTCAATGGGTTTAACCCCTTGCTGGACCGCGTGGGAGTCAATTTTGCTGGAAATATTAAAGGAAACGTCGGTCACGCCGTCTACAGCCGCGACTTTTTCCTTGAGATTGGCAGCCAGCTCGTCTTGCGAGCCTTTGCAGGGATAACCCAGTACGATATCAATGGTGATTTTACCGCCATCAATGGCAATATTTTTGATTGCCTTGGCCTGTACCAGATCCTTCTCCAGGTAGGGATCGATGACCTTTTTCAGGGCCGTTTCGATCTGTTGCTTGGAAATCTCTGCCATTCTTTACTCTCCCGTATTCTCTACTAATTTAGTCAGGTATTCATTTCGATGGGGTCGCAATCCTACACCGGCAGCAGGTGAAAGTCATGCCGTGAAACCCTGATTTAAGTGATAAATCCCCCGCAGACAGGCCGGAATTCTGCTTTTTCCATAACCACCAACCCGGTACAGAACCAGCCTCAATTATGAACAATGGTGCTGGCTGCTTATGGCCAAAACTGGTACTTTTAGCCCGCCAAAGCTGGGCCAGAGGCGCAGCTTTTTTAATTTATTATTTACTCGGCCAACACGACACGAATTACAAAAAACATGACCCAAAAAAGAAAAATACTGGTGACCAGCGCCCTGCCCTATGCCAATGGCGCCATCCACCTGGGACATTTGGTGGAGTATATCCAGACAGATATCTGGGTACGATTCCAGCGTATGCAGGGTCATGAAATTTATTATGTCTGCGCCGATGACGCCCACGGCACACCGGTCATGTTGCGCGCCCAGCAGGAAGGTATTGAACCAGAAGCGCTCATCGAAAAAATGAATGCCGAACACCGGAAAGATTTTGAGGCCTTTGGTGTGCATTTCGATAATTACTACAGCACTCACTCCGATGAAAACCGGGAGTTTGCTGAATCTATCTATCTGTCTCTACGAGATGGCGGTCATATCGAAAAACGAACCATTAACCAGTTTTTTGATCCGGACAAGAATATGTTTTTACCGGATCGTTTCATTAAAGGTACTTGCCCTAAATGTGGCACAGAAGATCAGTACGGTGATAACTGTGAAAATTGTAGTGCCACTTACGATGCCACCGAATTAAAAAACCCGGTTTCAGTTATTAGCGGCGCCAAACCTGTCGAGAGAGAATCGGAACATTACTTTTTTAAATTATCAGATTTTAAAGACATGTTGGCCGATTACCTGTCCGGCCATGTGCAGCCAGAAGTGGCCAATAAAATGAATGAATGGCTGGATGCGGGTTTGCAGGACTGGGATATCTCCCGTGATGCGCCCTACTTTGGTTTTGAAATCCCCGATGCACCGGGTAAATACTTTTATGTCTGGCTTGATGCGCCCATGGGTTACATGGCCAGTTTTAAACAACTGTGTGACAGAGAAGGTTTGAATTTCGAAAACTGGTGGGGAAAAGAAAGTGACAGTGAACTCTACCATTTTATTGGTAAAGATATTCTCCGTTTTCATACCCTGTTCTGGCCAGCAGTATTAGATGGTGCGGGTTATCGTAAACCGACGGCCATTTACGCCCATGGTTTTTTAACCGTGAATGGCAAAAAAATGTCCAAGTCCCGGGGCACGTTTATTAATGCCGGCACTTATCTCGAGCACCTGAACCCGGAGTACTTGCGCTATTATTATGCCGCCAAGTTGTCAGATGGCATTGAAGATATTGATCTTAACTTTGATGATTTTACTGCCAGGATAAACAGTGACCTGGTGGGTAAATATGTCAATATCGCCAGTCGGACTGCGAATTTTATAAATAAACATTTTGACGGCAAGTTATTACCTGAATCTGACATGACGCACCCAATCGCAACAGGTGGTGAGAGTGAGTCCATATTTGAAGCCTTTGAGCAGCGAGAATACAGCAAAGCTGTACGCAGAATCATGCACATTGCAGATATCACGAATGAATACATAAACGAGCACGAACCCTGGGTATTAGCAAAAGATCCAGAACAAAAAGAAAAATTGCATCAAGTCTGTTCGCGAAGTTTGCATTCATTTTACATTATTTCTATCTGGCTCTCGCCGATACTACCTACCCTCACCAGCAAAGTTGCTCGCGAGCTGTTTGGGTTGGATCGGGATTTTCTCTGGCAAGATTTGAAAACATTTCCGAAAACTATTAACAAATTTAAACACCTGGCAAGACGTATTGAACCGAAAGCAATCGAAGCCATGCTCACAGCCGCTAAAGAAGGATTAACCATGAATGAAGAAACGACCGTAACAACGGGCCCACTGGCCGATGATCCGATCAAGGACGAAATTGCTTACGATGATTTCGCAAAAATTGATTTGCGTATCGCGAAAATAATCAAAGCGGCCCACGTGGAGGGCGCCGATAAATTATTACAGCTGACACTGGATATTGGCGGTGAGACCCGCAATGTATTTGCCGGTATTAAAGAGGCCTATGACCCGGCAGACCTGGAAGGAAAACTGACGGTCATGGTTGCCAACCTGGCACCGCGCAAAATGCGCTTTGGTTTATCGGAAGGCATGGTGCTGGCTGCTGGCCCCGGTAAAAAAGACCTGTGGATTTTGTCGCCCGATGACGGCGCCAAACCGGGCATGCGTGTAAAATAAACTCCGGGTATGTCAAGTTGGCCTTAACCGAAAATTGAGGTAACCCCAGGCAAATCCGACCAATCCGAACAACCAGGCAAAAAGATCTGCACGACGAAAATAAAATTTATAGGCAACAGACATTCTCTGGGATGGAACACCCATCCTGGGCGGGACCACTCTTGGCATCCATGCATATTGTTTTTTGCCGATAAGTACTTTATTCCACACCATGTCACCCGCACGACTAACGTCAGTCAGCAACAATAGTTGCCCTGTTTTCATTTCTCTGACGACATTACTTTCAATAGACGGCCTGATATGCAATTTTGCATTTTCCCCTATTACTTCCACAAAAAGATGGCTGGACTCATAAACAGGTTTTCGTAGTTCCAGGTCAATGGGCAGTAAATTATATTTTTGGGGAAGAAAAAATATAAAAAATCCGACTGTAAATCCAAATCCTCCTTTTAAGATACGCAAAATACTGTGAGGAACAGTCTGCATACTGACAATAAAATAAACTACAGCAAGAACAAAAAATATAAGCGCTGATGGCACCAGGGGGTGTATCGCCAAAAGATCCTGCGGATTTAGAGTCAGCAAGGCACGGGTTTCTGAATCTGATAACAGGTAGCGAAAATAATTGAGGTATGCAAAATAAAACATGCCCACACCAGTTGCTAAAAAAACAAAAAGCTCCATCTTTTGTCGTTTTACCAGTGGCAGAAATACATTAAATGTAATATTTTCGATAAGGCTGGGATGGCCCTGCCACTGACATCGATAAAGCATCATGGATTTTTTCTTGCCTTTAGGGATAAAGCTGCCTTTTTTGATAAGACCAAAATCCGAATTTTTTAACTTACTGGCAGTAGTTGCAGAAACCAGTATCTCGCCACCTTTGCCGCGACTCTCCACTCTTGAAGCGACATTGACTACATCGCCGTAAACATCGCCATGTTCGACTATGGCTTTACCTGTATGGATACCAATCCGGACGCTGAGTTTGAATTTTTTGTCTTGAGCGCGCTCCTTTGCTAACGCCTGTTGAATCGCAATGGCCGCGAAAACTGCCTGTTCCGGACTACGGAACTTGGCCATCACTGCATCACCAATCGTCTTGACAATCTTGCCCCTGAAATGGCGAATAGCCGGGAACACCAGGCGATTGTGACGATCTACCAGCAAACGTCCTTTGACATCACCATGCCGATCCCAATATTGGGTTGATGCCTCAATGTCTGTAAATAATATGGTCGTGGCCTTTCGTGACCGTTTGATATATCTAATCAGGCTATCGGATAACAACTTGCCGCTCATATTATGATCTTACTGTAATCAGGAAGAGATTGTCATTATAGGCTTATTTGAATAGTTGCGCGCCCAGACTGGCGCCGCCATACTTCGCAGCCTATGCCAGCAACAAATAATACAAAACTTATCCAGGAAATTGACGACTGGTTACCGCAAACCCAGTGTACCGCGTGTGGTTACCCGCGATGCCTGGACTATGCCGAGGCAATATTTAATAACGAGGCCGGGATTAATCGCTGTCCACCGGGAAATGACATCACCATTAACGGTCTGGCGGCATTACTGGGTGTGCCAGAAAGTAAATTTGATACCAAGTTCGACACCAGTCTTGACCCCGAGGTCGGCCCGCACCAGCCGCGGCGCGTATACTATATAAACGAGTCACAGTGCATAGGTTGCACCCTGTGCATCAAGGCCTGCCCGGTGGATGCCATTATCGGCACCGGCAAATACATGCACAGCATTATTGCAGACGAATGTACCGGCTGTGACTTATGTGTCCCGCCCTGTCCCATGGATTGCATATTGACCAGGGATTACGATGTGCAACCAGGGGCTGGTCACCGCTGGCCGGAATATCCCACCGAAGACACCACAAAATTTCGTGCCAGGACTAATCAGCGACTGGCACGTCTCGGGAAAATTGTCTCACAACAAAGCCGGTCACAGAAACAAACCGCTGCTGACCTGGATCGAGTACGCATCAAGGCAGAAATAAATGATGCGGTATTAAGGGTAAAACTGAAAAAAAACAAACCATGACCCCCGCTAACCGCCGCAAGCTGTTTGAGATCCTGAAAGCTGCCGACCCGACGCCGACCACCGAGCTACATTACAAAACCACCTTCCAGCTACTCATCGCGGTTTTATTATCGGCCCAGGCGACGGACAAAGGCGTCAATAAAGCGACCCCGGCATTATTTAAAGCAGCGGGCAGCCCGGCCAAAATGCATGCACTTGGCCTGCGAAAATTAAAATCCTATATCAAAACCATAGGCCTCTATAACACCAAGGCCGCGAACATCATGAAAACCTGTAAAATACTGGTAGAGCAGCATGGTGGTCGGGTCCCGAAAAATCGAGAATCTTTGGAGGCCCTGCCTGGTGTCGGTCGCAAAACAGCCAATGTCGTACTGAACACGGCATTTGGCTTGCCGACTATCGCGGTCGATACCCATATATTTCGCCTGGCCAATCGCACCGGCCTGGCGCCTGGCAAAAACGTGCTTGTCGTAGAAGCGGCGCTGGAAAAAAATATCCCCGATGAATTCAAACAAGATGCCCATCATTGGCTGATTCTCCACGGCAGGTATACCTGTGTGGCCCGAAAACCCCGTTGTGGCAGCTGTGCCATCTATGATTTATGTGAATTTGGCGATAAAGTGGCGGAATGAAATCGGCCAACTCCAGTGGCGCATCAGTTAGATGCATATCAGTAGCCACCGGCCTGAGCCATGGCGACAAGCCCTACCCGGAACACGCCGCCAGAGCAGTGAAGCAGGCCCTCAAAAAGGCGGGTATTAAACGCGCCAATAGCGTCCTTTTATTTTTAACCCCGGAATTTGCCCCCGATCCCAGCCAGGCGATCCGGGCTGCGGCTGGCGCTGCTGGCTGTATGCAGGTCATCGGCTGTACCGGCGCCGGAATTTTAACGGATCAAGAATGGGTGCTGGATAGCCCGGCCGCCGCTGCCATGGTTTTTGGTGACGACATACGCCTGGATTTGTCTCCTGATCGCAATGACGATGAACTGGATATTTTAAGTTTCTGTACGCCCGCCGGGATGACCTCAGATTGGCTGGATATACCCGCCTCCCGCATCGGGGCTGTCTCCGGCGATATTTTTGGCCAGGGTCCTTTCAAGGTCTGGCACAATAGTCGTATTACAGAAGACGGCCAGGCCGAGGTATCGTTGCGGGGCGTGACGGGCATCATTTCTGTTTCTCAAGGGGTGCGGGCGTTAACCTCGCCCATTGAGGTGGGAGAGGTCGCCGGTTTTGATGTCCTGAAAATGGGTAACTACCCGGCGCTAAACGTATTGGTAAAATCACTACCTGACAACATTCGCAATAAGAAAACCCTGCCGTTTCATTTGCTCACGGGGGGTTTTACCTTTGGCGACCCTGAAACTGCCATCCGTGAAGGTCGTTATCGCCTGAGTCATATTGTCTCGGCAAATCTCAGTGATCGTTCGATTACGCTGTCTGACAAACCCCGTTCGGGAGAACGCCTGTTCTGGGGCATGCGCGACGCCCTGGTGGCAGAACGAGATATCAAACAAACCATTACCAATACCGGCCGCCAGCTTGGTGCTGACCCGGACTTTGCCTTGTTATTTCCCTGTATGGGACGCGGGCCCCATTTTTTTGGCAATCGTGACCGGGACCTGGACCAGCTCAAGTCCCGTTACCCGGGCCTGCCCATTATTGGTTTTTATGGCAATGGTGAGATAGGGCCGCTGGATAATGCCAACCACCTGTATCAATACTCGACGATTCTTGGTTTATATCGCAAAACATAATGGGATCATCCAAAACAGCAGGTGGACATTGCATAACGGACAGTCTAGAATTAATTAACTTAATTAACTTAATTAATTTAATTAAACTTTTATTAACTTGGGGAGCGTTATGGAAATACTCAGTGCCAGTGATGCCAAACGTGAATTTGGCGAAGTCCTCATTAAAGCACAGCATGGTCCCGTCAGGATCAACCGAAACGGCAAACCCGTTGCCGTGGTGATCTCGGCTTTGGAATATGCTCAACTTGAAGCACTGAAAGCGGAACATCTGAAAGTGGCAATCCAGGAAGGTATCGCCGACCTGCAAGCCGGTAAAATCACGGATGGCAAAACCGTCATGGACAAGTTGCGGAAACGGGTAAGTGGCTGATTATAAATTTGCAGAAAAAGCCGAACACGATCTTGAAGATATCATTGACTACACCCTCCAACAATGGGGGGAATCACAGACCCTTATCTATCTCGATGGAATGGATACCCGTGGACAACTCCTTGCCGACAATCCCGGTTTGGGAACCAAACGGGAGGCCATATCTGAAGGGCTGCTCAGCTTTCCCTATGAAAGCCATATTCTGTACTACGTGAGACAGCACCACGGTATCACGATTGTGCGCGTGCTTCATCAGTGCATGGATCCAGTGAAACACCTCTAAATCCCGAAGTGACACCTTTATGTTTTGGTAACCATGATCGAGACCTGGACCAGCTCAAGTCCCGTTACCCGGGCCTGCCCATTATTGGTTTTTATGGTAATGGTGAAATCGGCCCGTTGGATAACGCCAACCACCTGTACCAGTATTCAACAATACTTGGTTTATACAAAGGACTGTATCAGGCCCACTGAACAAGCATACCAACAGTAATAACCATGACAATGCCCCAAAAATAACCCGTTATTTCACACGTAATATGAACTTTGCTAGCCACCGCTAGTCAGAGTATTGGTAGCGGAGACTTACAAGCTACTTCCGAATTTAAATGATTCGGGTTAGAGTTGTCCGCCCTAGGCACTGACTAACTGCGGTGCCCTGGAAAGGAAACACAAATCATTGATACTTTAATAGGAGTTTTTTACATGTCTAAGATAAATAAATTATCCCCAATCGCAACCGCAGTAGGCGTTAGTGTTGTCGCCGCTTTAGCCAGCCTGCCAATCGCCAGTGCTGCCAGCAATCCTTTTACAACAAGTGATCTTGGTTCTGGTTACCAGGTTGCAGCTGAAGGTAGTTGTGGTGGTATGAAAAAAGGCGAGAAAATGAAAAGCGACGGCAAATGCGGCGAAATGAAAGGCAAAAAAGGCGCTAAAGATGGTAGCTGTGGCGAAGGCAAATGCGGCGGTATGAAAAAAGGCGAGAAAATGAAAAGCGACGGTAAATGCGGCGGCAAGAACGATAAAAAAGGTAAAGAAGGCAGCTGCGGCGGCAAGAAGTAATATCTGTTATGTCGTTATCTGGCAATTTTCCCGTACAGGGAGCCGGACTCGGACTCAAGCGGGCCCTCATGGGCCCGCTGGCCGAGCAATCTCCCGGGCAGGTGGGCTTCCTGGAAGTGGCGCCTGAAAACTGGATTGGCATTGGCGGCAAATACAGCAAAGAATTAAGAAAATTTACTGAGCAATACCCTTTTGTGACACACGGCTTGTCACTTTCAATTGGCGGGCCAACCCCCCTGGATGAAAATTTTGTTCGTGAAGTACGAAACTTCATGGATGTTCATCAAATAAAATGTTACTCGGAACATTTAAGTTACTGTAGTGACGACGGCCATCTCTATGACCTGATGCCCATCCCTTTTACCGAAGAAGCCATCAAGCATGTGGTCGGCCGCATCAAACAGGTGCAGGATATTCTTGGTCGGCGTATGGCCATTGAAAATGTTTCCTACTACGCGGCGCCTGGCAAGGAAATGGAAGAAATCGATTTTATTAACGCAGTCATCAAAGAAGCTGACTGTGATTTATTGCTTGATGTAAATAATATTTACGTTAACAGCATTAACCACAAATACGATCCCGTGGCCTATCTTAAGGCCTTGCCCGGTGAGCGCATTGCCTATATGCATATTGCCGGTCATTACAAAGAGGCCGAAGATTTACTGGTGGATACCCACGGTGCCCCAATCATTGGCAACGTCTGGGATTTGCTTGATGTTGCTTATGAAACTTTTGGTGTTGCCCCTACCCTGCTGGAGCGTGACTTTAACATCCCCCCGCTACCGGAACTCCTGCAAGAAATTGATCGAATAAAGGCGTCCCAGGAAAAATGGGCTAACCAGCGCGTTGCCCGTCTCGCCCAGGGTGTCTAGGGGAAATTTAGTCATGTCTGACCAACCAGCATTTATTCGCAAACAATACGAATTCACGGCCAATATCCGCGACCCGGAACGAAATGCAACACCTGCTGATGTTGACGAAACCCGCATGGCCGTCTATCGAGAATTATTTTTTAATAATGTAGAAGATTTTATGTCCAGCAGTTTTCCGGTGTTAAGGGCGCTGACAAGTGACGACCGCTGGATAGCCATGATTCGTGATTATTTTTCACGCCACCTTGCCACTACGCCTTATTTCCCTAAAATGCCGTCCGAGTTTGTCGATTACCTGCAAAACGAACGGGAAACTGATCCGGATGACCCGCCTTTTCTGCTCGAGCTTGCTCACTACGAATGGATGGAGCTGGTGTTATCACTCTCTGAAGAAGAACCTGACTGGCAGACCATTGATCGTGATGGCGATATGTTTGAAGGCATTCCGGCCGTCTCTCCCCTGGCAATTCCCCTGAGTTACAAGTTCCCCGTACATCAAATCAGCAAAGAAAAACAGCCTACACAGGCGGGCGAAGCATTAACCCATATTGTGGTGTATCGTGATAAAAATGATGCTGTCCATTTTCTGGAAATCAATTCGGCGACCCAGAGACTGCTGCAACTTTTTGGTGAAAATGAATCCATGACCGGCAAGTCGGCACTCGAGACTGTTGCCAAAGAAATGCAACACCCGGATCCTGATGTTGTAATCAATGGTGGCAGAACCATTTTTTCGGATCTTTATGATCGTGACATCCTGTTAGGTGCTAAAATAATATAAGTAACTTAGAACTATTAATCCCGGTGTCTGTCATATAATTATAAATAAAAAGGCCAACACAAAAAATGCTCTCTCCTGAAACCCACGAAATGCTCTTCTCCACTCTTGAGGTGCTGGTCTATACCTTTGTTCTTGTTATTGGTCTGGGTGTGCTGGCAGTGATAATTATTTTCATTTTAGATGTCTCCCAAAAAACTCATGCCATCAGGCGAAATTTTCCAGTCATAGGACATTTTCGATCTTTATTTGAGCACCTGGGTGTATTTTTTCGGCAATACTTTTTTGCTATGGACCGGGAAGAAATGCCGTTTAACAGGGCCGAACGCACCTGGGTTTATAATGCCGCCAGGAATGCTGATAGCACCGTGCCTTTTGGTTCCACCAGGGACCTGAAACCGGCGGGCACAGTTTATTTTGTTAATTGCCCATTTCCTACCCTGGAGCAGGATGTGGTTGAGGCAAAACCTGTCACCATTGGCCCTGGCTGTAAACATCCCTACACCACATCCTCATTGTTTAATATCTCCGCCATGAGTTTTGGTGCCATATCAAGGCCTGCTGTGCTGGCCCTGTCTAATGGCGCACGGATGGCCGGCAGCTGGATGAATACAGGCGAAGGCGGTTTGTCTCCTTACCACCTGGAAGGCGGTGCCGATATTGTTTTCCAGGTTGGTACGGCCAAGTACGGTGTGCGGGATGATAATGGAAAACTTGATGACGAAAAGTTACGTGCTGTTGCTGCCCACCAGCAAGTTCGTATGTTTGAAATTAAATTAAGCCAGGGAGCGAAACCTGGCAAGGGTGGAATTCTGCCTGGCATTAAGGTCAACAAGGAAATTGCTGGTATCCGGGGCATACCATTACACGAAGATTCTATCAGCCCCAACCGTCACCCGGAAATAAATTCAGTGCCCGATATATTGGTCATGGTAAAACATGTGCGCAAAGTTACAGGCAAACCAACAGGCATAAAAATGGTCATTGGTGCTTATGGCTGGCTGGATAATTTTTTTAAAGAAATTAATAAACAGGGTAAAGATTGTGCGCCAGATTTTATTACTATTGATGGCGGTGAGGGTGGTACCGGTGCCGCCCCTATGAGCCTCATTGATAGCATGGGTCTGCCTGTACGTGAAGCGTTGCCACGGGTCCTGGACAAACTTTGTGAACATGGCCTGAGGGACAGGGTTAAAGTTATTACTTCCGGGAAATTAATTACGCCCACTGATGTGGCCTGGGCGCTTTGTGCTGGTGCAGATTTTGTTGTCTCGGCACGTGGTTTTATGTTTTCCCTGGGTTGTATACAGGCATTGCAATGCAATAAAGATACCTGCCCAACCGGCATTACTACCCACAATCCAAGGTTGCAAAAAGGCCTGGTCCCCAAAACCAAGGCAATACGCGTGGCCCACTATATCGAAAACCTGGTTCACGAGGTGGGCATAATTGCCCATTCTTGCGGCGTCAATGATCCAAGGAAACTGCGCCGTTACCATGCGCGCCTGTCCCTGGGAAATGGGCGCTCGGCTGGTCTCGATGAGGTATTTCCAGAGATCAAACCTCCAGAAGAATAGCTAACTCGTGATCGCTGTGCTGAATATAATAACCTTAGGGAACCAATTCAGTACTGCCAGGTCTGATATTACATCTTAAAAAAAATAAAATTAGCCCATTACCTGACGGAGGAATTGAATGAACTATCTGATAAAAGCACAAGAATTATTAAACAAAACAAGATTAGTTGATTTTCTGGGACCACTGGCGTTGCGCTTGTACCTGTTTCCTATTTTCTGGATGGCCGGTACCAACAAGCTCGGCTCAATGGAAAGCACTATCGAATGGTTTGGTAACCCTGAATGGGGCCTGGGACTGCCGTTACCGGCACTAATGGCCTGGCTTGCCACATTGACAGAATTAGTTGGTTCCCTTGCCCTGTTATTTGGACTGGGCGTACGCTGGTTTTCAATTCCATTAATGTTCACCATGATTGTCGCGGCTGCTTCGGTACACTGGCAACATGGCTGGTTAGCGATTTCCGCTGGTGGCGGTATTTTTGCGACAGAGCGCACCATAGGAGCAAGCGAACGTTTGCAGGCTGCAAAAGGATTATTACAGGAATATGGCAACTATGACTGGCTTACAGAAAATGGTAGCTTTGTTATCCTGAATAACGGCATTGAGTTTGCCGCCACTTACTTTATTATGTTGCTTGTATTGCTCTTCATCGGCAGTGGTCGTTATGTCAGTGTTGATTACTGGATAGCCAATTATTTCAAGAAATAATTTAAATAAACCTGAAAAACCTATCACAAATATTAACCCCGCAAATATTATGTGGGGTTAATATTGATTTTTACGCTAGTATAGATAAATGGCAACTGTTCTCAATAAAATTCCTGAATCAAACCTAATCAGCTTTTCCCAAACCCTGCGGGATTATGGTTTATGGCCACTTACCCGTGCACCACTCTCGGAATTACAAATTAATCTTGGCAGACTTTGCAACCAGGCTTGTAACCATTGCCATGTCGACGCGGGTCCAAAACGCACAGAAATTATGACCTGGAATACCATGGACAAAATCCTGCGTTGGTCAAATAAAGCGGGCATAAAAAAAGTTGACCTGACCGGTGGCGCCCCGGAGATGAATCCTGACTTTAAAAAACTGGTTGACGCTTTTATAAAAAATGGAACACAAATAACCGCTCGCTGCAACTTGTCCATTCTGCGGGAGCCCGGTTACGAAGACATGGTGAGCTGGTATGCAGAACGAAAAATCAGGTTGGTTTGCTCGTTGCCCTGTTATACGAAAGATAATGTCGACAACCAGCGCGGTAAAGGCGTTTTCGACAAGAGCATTACGGCATTAAAAAAACTTAACGCAGCAGGTTATGGAAAAAACAAGGGATTACAACTGGATCTTGTCTACAACCCGGGAGGTGCCTCCCTGCCGCCAGACCAGGAAAGACTTGAACACGACTATCGACAACGACTTACCGAAGATTTCAATATTTCATTTTCAAATTTACTAACCATTACCAATCTGCCGATTAGCAGATTTAAACACTATCTTGAGAAATCCGGACAGGTTGATACCTATCAAAAATTACTTAGTGATAATTTTAATGCCGAGACCATTCCTGGGCTAATGTGTCGGCACCTTATTAGCGTCGACTGGTTGGGTTATGTTTATGATTGTGATTTTAACCAGATGATAAACCTGCCAATTTCTGCTAAAGCGCCTGTACTACTTTGGGATATGACAGACTATAGTCTGGATGGAAAAGATATTGGTATTCGCGACCACTGTTTTGGCTGTACCGCGGGTGCGGGTAGCAGTTGTGGTGGTGCATTGGCCTGAGCCGGCTTTGCATCATCAGGCCAGGAATTTTTTCAGGCCTGGCACTTTTTGAGAAGCATCCACCAAATTCTGCCAATTATCAATATCCTGTAATGCATCTAATTTATCAAATGATAACCCAATATCCCTGGCACGAATTATTGTCTCGTCAAAAACATTTTCGCTGCCCCAGTTGGGCCCTTCAAAAACTCTTTTATCAGGATGTTGCATACCGATAAAATAATAACCGCCATCACTGGCAGGGCCTATAACCGATTTTCCATGAGACAGTAATTCATAACCCCGGTTTAATATATTCCCTGAACAATGCGGCACATCAGTACCAATGACTGCGGCGCAGTCATGGCGTTTGCTCTCGGTTAATAACGCGTCAAACATTTTGTCTCCCAGCGTACCCGGGCACTGACTTGCCAGCTCCATATCATACTTACCCGCAAGATGCCTGAATAAATCGTGATCAGGGTCTGGCCAGCAATATAAACTTCGTGGGCCGGGCCAAAACCGGGCGCATAACTTAACCGTCTCCGTTACCAATAACGAGGCAATATCCGCTGCAACCTGTTCACCACAATGCTTTGCCAGTCTTGTTTTGACTTCTCCTGCTATAGGTTGTTTGGCAAATATTACGAGTGCAGGATTGAGCATTTAGCTGGTTTTCTGGTACCAGCGAGCCAGACGTTCCGGTTTTATACCAAACCAAAAGCCCAGGCGAAGCATCGACATCAGTAAAATTGTTGGCCACACGCCATGGCGCTGCCACCTGCGTGCCGAGGTAAGTACTGGACTTTTAATACGACTGGTCAAAGCAACTGTTTTCAGTTGCTTTGATATGGCTATATCTTCCATCAAGGGCATAACAGGAAAACCACCATTCATATTGAATACATCAGTTCTGATAAAAATTGCCTGGTCACCCGTAGCGATGCTCGTGTAAGCAGATCGCCAGTTCATCATGGTTTCTATGACCCTGTACATAACTGGCCCGGCATCCAGCCTGACATCAAACCGTCCCCAGTAAGCGCCCTCATTTATTTTTTCCTGGACCAACGCAATACCATCATCTGGCAATGTCGTGTCTGCATGCAAAAATATAATGGCATCTCCAAAACATTCTTCTGCGCCAACATTCATTTGCCTGGCTCGACCAGGTTCAGACTGACATAATTTTATATTATTCTTATCTGGATGAGTCTCCAGTATTGATTTCAATTTTTCATGAGTACCGTCATTACTCATACCGTCAACAATTATGACCTGATCCACATTCCCGGTTTTATTAAATAACCTGTTTATAAAAATTTCTATTGATTTAATTTCATTATAGACTGGAATGACTATAGAAATAGTTGGCAATGGAAAGTTTGTATTAACTGCAGGCTCCATAAACTGTTACTTTCAACCGGCCTTGAGGATCGTTTTTGATAATTTTAAAATTAACAAGGCTGGTGCAGCACCATGAAAAAATAGATCAAATATATCCATTGGTTTGATCAGCGTGCCGTCCATCAACATATTTAGTTTTTGCCATAAGTGCGGTTCAGGAACAAACGGTGCCAAACCAAGCAGTACTGCAACAATAACTAAAGGCACATAACCAATTTTATCCAGCCACTTCATAATTATTCAGTCCTTTATATTTTTATAATATTTATTTTTGAATTAGTTCGATTTTATAACCATCGGGATCTTCTATGAAGGCAATAATCGTTTCCCCGTGCTTCATGGGCCCCGCTTCCCGTACAACATTGCCACCCAGGGCACGAATCCTGTCACATGCCTCATAGGCATCATCTACCTCCAGGGCAATATGGCCAAAAGCATTTCCCTGCTCATAGGAATCAGTATCCCAGTTATGCGTAAGCTCTATCACCGCTTCTTCAGATTCAGCGCCATATCCAATAAAAACCAGCGTAAATTTACCATCGGGATAATCCTTGCTCCTGATTACAGACATGCCCAGTACATCAGTATAAAAAGTTATTGATCGCTCCAGGTCTCCTACCCGTATCATGGTGTGAAGTATGCGCATACAGATCCTATATTAATGGAATATTTTGAGACAGGATGTGTCTCAAACAGGGTTTATCAGGGGATGGGTAACAGAAATTGGTATAATTGGTTTGGGCTCAGATATGATTGATCCCTGTATATAATCAACCCCCAGATCGTTCAGCAACTTCAAGGCCGCTTCGGTCTGAACATGTTCGGCAATAGTTTTAATGCCCATGACGTGACCAATCTGGTTTATAGCCTCTACCATCGCGTAATCAATGGGGTCGTGGGCAAGATCCCTGACAAAACTACCATCAATTTTCAAATGATCAACCGGTAAATCTTTCAGGTAACCAAAAGAACTTAAACCCCGGCCAAAATCATCAAGTGAAAACAGGCAGCCCAGGTCTTTCAGACTGTTTATAAATTTCATTGCATGATTAATATTCGCAATCGCTGCAGTCTCGGTTATCTCAAAACAAATACGTTTTGGGTCAACCGGTGAATTCCCGAATTTCTCGATTACATATTGCAGAAATGAATCATCACTAAATGACTGGCCTGATAAATTAATCGCACAGGTGGTAAAATTTAAATCGGCAGCCAGCCCTTCATTCGTAAGCGCCTCAAATGCAGCTTCGACAACCCATTTATCAATTGTTTGCATTAGCTGGTAGCGCTCTGCAGCTGCAATAAAACCGGTAGGCAAAACCGGATTTCCGGAATCATCAATCATCCGCAATAAAAATTCGCAGTGCACGCCATTTTCTTTTGCATGTTCAGATAGCGGTTCTATGGGTTGGTAATAAAGCATAAACCTCTGATCTTCAAATGCCCGGGTAATCTTTTGCAGCCACTGCATTTCGTTTTGTCTTTTTGCGATTTCCTTATCATCAACCTTGTACACATGTATCCTGTTGCGACCACTATCTTTGGCGACAAAACAGGCTGAATCTGCTGCGCTCATGATATCGGCCAGGGTGCCACTTTCACTGGTAATCGATACCAGGCCGATACTGGCGCCCACTTCAAATACCTTGTCTTCCCATTCAAACCGGAATTTTCCAATTGACTTGTGTAACTCTTCAATTCTCCTTACTGCCTGCCGTGGCTGTATATTAACCAACAGTATGCCAAATTCATCACCACCGAGCCTGGCCAGGGTATCATTGTCTCGCATTCTATACTGCAGCAAATTTCCCAATTGTTTTAACAGCTCATCACCAGCGGCATGGCCGCATGTGTCATTCACCACCTTGAACTGATCCAGATCAAGATAGGCAATGGCATGGGTGCTTTTTGTTTCTTTTGCCTGACGTAACACTGACTCAAGACGATCTTCAAATTCACGTCGGTTTATAAGGCCAGTCATGTCGTCATGCGTAGCCTGGTAAGATAACTGTCGAGCCATGCCTATTAATTCAGTAACGTCATGAAAAATAAGTACAGCCCCTTTGTTCTCCCCTTTACTGTTTCGTATTGGCGAGGTAATTATTTCAAGAGAATATTCTGTGCCTGTTTGTCTATTGATTAATAAAGGCTGCTTCCTGAGCCTGATGCTATGGCCCCGCGAGATACAATCGGCAATAGGAGATCGTATGGGTGCGCGTTTTGTCTCGTCGATTAATCGTAAGACGTCCTCAACCGGATTGCCTTTTGCCTGTTCATTCTTCCAGCCACTCAATTGCTCCGCGACCGGATTTATATATTCAACTTTGCCCTCAATGTCAGTGGTAATTACACCATCACCAATTGATTCCAGTGTAATCTGGGCGAGCTCTTTTTCCTGTTGTAATTCTGCTTCAGCACGTTTTTTTTCAGTGATGTCCTGGGCAACTACGAGCAAACATGACTCGTTATCAATTTTTATGGGCTCTACAGATCCTAATAACTGGATAACTTCACCTGATTTAGCCACATAAGGTACTTCCAGTCCTTTTAGCGATCCAGTGCTTTTGATTTTTTCGACTATTTTGTTGCGCAAGTCATAATCTTGCCATAAACCCAGCTCTAGTGAAGTCTTGCCTATCATCTCGCTTCGCTTGTAACCAAAAGCATCCAGGAAAGTTTTATTAACATCAATAAATCGGCCATCATCCTGGGAAACAATACCAATCAGGGCTGGTGTAGAACGAAAGGCTTTACTAAACCGATCCTCGGAATAACGAAGTTCTTTTTCAATTTTTTTGCGTTCAGTGATATCGAATGCTGACCCGATAATGGCTGGTTGACCATCATAAATTATAAGATCGGCAGTATAGTCAAGCCAGCGAACTTCACCGTTTTTATGAATAATTCTAAACTCGTATCGCCGCTGGATTTTTTCTCCTTGCAAGCGCGCCAACCCATTCTTGACGACCCACTCTTTATCGTCAGGATGCAGCACCTCTGCCCAGTTGGGCATGGAAAGTAATTCAGCTTCTGAGTAACCGGTAAATTCGGCTGTGGCCGGATTTACATACAGAAACCCCTTTCGCGCAATAAAAATGCCACAGCTGACCGTTTCCGTCATTTTTTGAAAAATTTCCGGATTCTTTTCAAGATCCACTATCTGGCCTGGAGAAAAACTTTTAACCATTGGAGTCCAATTGAAATAAAATAGTCATTTTACCTGATTCTTCCTGTTTAGCCGCATAATTACCCAGTGCTTCTGCATATAACCAGTGCTTATAGATAAAGGGTTGCTATAAGCGGATTACTTACCCCGCTTCTTCAGTCTCTCTGCAATGCGCATGCGTAGCGCATTTAACTTGATAAATCCCGTAGCATCGGCCTGATCGTATGCGCCCGCATCGTCTTCAAAAGTTGCTATTTCTGAATCGAACAGACTGTTTGTTGCCGACATCCTGCCAACGACGGTGACGTTACCCTTGTATAACTTGAGGTGGACTTTACCATTTACATTAACCTGTGACTCATCAATCATAGTCTGTAACATTTTTCTTTCCGGGCTCCACCAGTAACCGTTATAAATCAGGCTGGCATAGCGAGGCATGAGCTCATCCTTAAGGTGCGCTACTTCGCGATCGAGGGTTAACGATTCCATGGCACGGTGGGCCTTGAGCATGATTGTCCCGGCAGGGGTTTCATAACAACCGCGTGACTTCATGCCCACGTAACGATTCTCGACAATATCATCCCGGCCAATGCCATTTTGTCCGCCCAGGGTATTTAATGTTTCCATGATAGTAGCGGCCGTCATTTTTTTATCATTAATTGAAACAACGTCCCCGCCAGCAAATTCCAGCTCGATATAAACAGGTTTATCTGGCGCCATTTCAGGTGAAACAGTCCAGCGCCACATATCATCTTCTGGTTCGGCCCAGGGATCTTCCAGGATGCCGCCCTCATAGGAAATATGCAGTAAGTTTGCATCCATAG
Source organism: uncultured Acidiferrobacteraceae bacterium (assembly GCA_913009895.1). GTDB lineage: Bacteria > Pseudomonadota > Gammaproteobacteria > Acidiferrobacterales > SZUA-150 > SZUA-150. The sequence continues at coordinate 19,547 of CAJVXY010000035.1, forward strand.
AGTAAGGCGATTTTTTGCCCTTTTTCATCTCTACGGCAATGCCATTTTTCTCAGCGTAATCCAGAAGTTTTTGCCTGGAATTTAAATCCCATTCACGCCAGGGCGCAATGACTTTTACATCCGGCATTAACGCATAAGCACCGAGTTCAAAACGGACCTGGTCATTCCCCTTGCCGGTCGCGCCATGGGAGATGGCATCGGCGCCTGTTTCCCTGGCAATGTCAACTAACCTTTTAGCAATAAGCGGTCGGGCAATAGAAGTACCCAGTAAGTATTCGCCCTCATAAACAGCGTTAGCGCGAAACATGGGAAAGACATAATCACGGGCATATTCTTCGCGCAGGTCTTCTATGTAAATTTCTTTTACGCCCAGGGCCTCGGCCTTGGTCCTGGCAATGGCTACCTCTTCACCCTGGCCAATATCGGCAGTGAATGTCACCACTTCACAATGGTAGGTTTCCTGTAACCACTTGAGAATGACCGATGTATCCAGCCCGCCTGAATAGGCCAGGACCACTTTTTTCACTTTACCCATCAAACTTATTTGCCTTGTAATTTTAAATTATGTAATTTTCTAATTTCAGAATCGTGAATTATAACGAAAAAACCCTGTTTAAGCAGTTTAAACAAGCAATAAAAAACCACGCTGACTTCTCAGGCGTGGTTTTTGCTGGCCAATAAGCCCACAGCGGTTAAGCTTTTGCTTTTCTTTTACTGCGCCTGAGTCTGGATGACAACCTGCGGGCCATATCGCCAAAGAGCTCGGTCTGGGTTGGATGGGGGTGAATCGCGCGACCAACCTGCTCCAGGGTCATGTCACCGGCCACCATCATCACGGCCTCACCAATCAGGGTATCGGCATGGTCGGTCAGGAAATGGACACCAACAACCTGTTCACTGGCCTTGTCGACAACCATTTTGATTAATCCATCTGTCTCGCCAGTAATCATCGCCTTGGCGTCTATGCTCATGGGCACTTTTACCTCAACAGCTTCAATACCCTTTTCCTTGGCCTGCTCAAGAGACAGGCCGACAAATGCTGCCTGTGGTCGGGTAAAAATGACGCCGCAATCCTTGTCCTGATCGTAGGCGAAGGGTTCATCGGTGAGCAAACCTGCCACTACCCTGCCCTGCTGGCCGGCGGTGTGTGCCAGCATCAACCCGCCAATCACATCACCCACTGCAAAAATATTGGCCACGTTGGTACGACAATAATTATCGGCAACAACCACGCCCTTGTCGGTTTTTACACCGGCCTTATCCAGTTGTAATGGCTCGAGCACCGGTCGTTTACCGGTCGCAATCAACACGTAGTCGCATTTAAAATTTTTACTCTTTCCTTCCGCATCTTCATAAGCAAGTGTCATGTCGCCAGGTTTACCGCTGATTTTTTTTGCCTTGGCAGAAGTAACCACGGTAAGATTTTTTTCTTTTTCGTTCAGGAGAGTGGCCAGGGTCCTGGCAATCTCCGGCTCTACTTCGGCCAGGGGACGATCCTGCGCCTCAAGCACAGTGACCCTGGCACCAAAATCAGAAAATATTTGCGCCATTTCCAGACCAATTGCACCTGCACCAATCACGCCTACCTTTGCGGGTGCCTTTTTTAAATTCCAGACCGTATCGGAAGTCAGCACCCCTTTATTATCGGCACCGGGAATGGGTGGTACGAATGGTGGAGCGCCGGTGGCAATGACAGCAGCACCGAAGGTAATTGTTTTCTGTTTCTTATTACTGGCACCATATTCGGCCCGGGTATGGGGGTCATCGTTATTGCCTGACGTGTCGACCTCGATACTATGGTCTGAGGTGAAACGTGCGAAACCTTGTATTACATTTATCTTGACGCCCTTGTCTGTTTTGAGGGCCATATCACCACGAGTTTCAAGCACGCCACGACGATGTTTTTCCAGCTTCGGCCAGCTCAAGGTGGGTTTATTGGTACCACCAACCCCGAGTAAATTATCATGGGCACGCTCACGCACACGGTCGGCAGCGGCACGCCATGCCTTTGACGGAATACAACCACGCCACAAACACTCACCGCCAGGAAAAGCCGAATCATTAATCATGGCTACTTTTTTGCCATGCTGTACCAGGTCACGGGCACAATCTTCGCCGCCCGGTCCACCGCCAATAACAACCACGTCATAATCCCAGTCACCGGCTGGCAGAGAGACGCTTTCTACTTTGGGCATGGTTTTGGCTGCGGAAGTGGCAACGGCCGTAGTTGCTGGTTTGCCCTGGCCATCAAGCCAGTCCGGATTCTCAACCAGGCCTTTAAATGTATTTAAAAATTTGGCAGCGTCGGCCCCATTAACAATTCGATGATCCGCCGTGACCGTCACGGGCATACCTTCAGGACCGGTAGTTGAGATGGCAAAAATGGCCGAGGTGCCCGGTGTGGGGATGGCATCAAAACTGGCCACACCCAACATGCCCATGTTGGAAATGGTGAAAGTAGGGTTTGAATATTCATCAGGTTTCAGGCGCCGGGCACGGGCGCGTCCCACCAGGTCTTTCCATGTTGTATTCAAGGCTTCCATGTTGTTACCAATCACATCGCGTAGTACGGGCACGACAAGTCCCATACCCTCGGTTTCTACTGCCAGGCCAACATCAATCTGGTCGCGTTCAACAATACGATCTTCGTGTTGATAGACAGCGTTCACTACAGGATGTTTTTCAATTGCCAAAGCCGCGGCCTTGGCCAGGGCAACAGTTAATGAGTAACCCCTGGACTTGGAAGTTTTCTGTAAAAGCTGTGGCTGCATGTTTACCGTCACCCGGAACAGCGGCATGGACAGGGAATATTCCATGTTGTGGGCCACGGCTTTTTCCATTCCGTTCATGGGACGGCCCTGGCCTGGCACCTGGTAAATTCGTTTGGTCGCAGTTTTCTGGACATCGCTGTTTAAAATATCAGCAGCAACAATTAAACCATCGGCGCCACTTCCTTTGACGCTATTGAGATTTATACCGTGGGCGCCGGCCAGCTGGCGGGCATAAGGCGTGGCGCTGCCGGTAGTCGGCCGTGGTGCCGGTGTTGCGCCATGGGGCATGGCTGGCACATGGGTTTTAGGCATGGCAGTCCCCGAGGGCTGGGCCCGGGGTTGCGTGTTTTGTACTGGCGTAGCCGCTGCAACAGTGGCTGATTTTTTACTGTCGAGCACCTGGTCAGCAGATTGCACCAGGAAAGCGATGGGCTCACCCACGGGGACCACTGAGTCCTCTTCGGCGGCCGGGCCGGAGAGATATCCATCATGAAATACTTCTACATCCATCACCGCCTTGTCGGTTTCCACCGTGGCTACGACTTCGCCCCGTGAGATTTTCTCGCCAATTGTTTTTTCCCATGTGACCAGTGTGCCTTCGGTCATGGTGTCTGATAATTGTGGCATTGAGATGGGTCGTGAATCCTCAGGCACGGTGTCTGCTGCCACAGGCACCTCGGCAACGACCGATTCATCAATAACTTGTTTGTCCACTTCACCTGGTTGACCGCCTGGCGTACTGGTAGCACTGACTGCAGCATCATTAACCTGGCTTTTTTCTTCCACGAGATAACCGATTGCATCACCCACCGCCACAACACTGTCTTCTGCCGTGAGTGGGCCCGATAAGTAACCATCACGGAAAACCTCGACATCCATTATTGCCTTGTCGGTTTCAACGGTCGCGACCACGGTGCCACGTTCAATTTTATCGCCAATCTCTTTTTCCCAGGATACTACGGTGCCCTCTGTCATGGTGTCAGAGAGCTGGGGCATTTTTATCGTAAAGGGTTCAGCCATGTTTATTTATTAATATAAATTATGGTTAATGTTTCAGGTGCTGCTTACAATTTCAGCCCAACTAAAAATTCTGGTTTTACCAAAAAATAGAATAATTTAAGTCTAAATCTTGCCCATTACTTTAAGCGCACCCTGGTAAACATCATCTACATCAGGAATCGCGGCCTTCTCAAGCTCACGGTTAAAGGGCACAGGCACATCGGCGGCATGTATACGCACAGGCTGGGCATCAAGGGCATAAAAACATTCTTCTGTTACCACGGCCATAATTTCTGAGCCGACGCCAACAGCTGCTTCATCTTCTTCTGCGATGAGAAAACGATGGGTTTTTTCAACTGAACGACGAATTGTTTCCCGATCCAGTGGTTTCAGGGAACGCAGGTCCAGCACCTCGGCACTGACGCCGTCGGACTCCAGTCTTTTAGCAGTCTCAAGACACAAATGGACACTATAGTTGTAACCTATCAATGTAATATCAGTTCCCTTACGAACAATTTCGGCGCCTTCCAGCGGACGAAAAAATTCTTTGTCAGGAATATCTTCCTTCATATTGTACATGCGCTCATGTTCAATAATGATGACGGGGTCATTGCAACGCACGGCTGATTTCAACATGCCATAGGCATCCAGTGGGCTACGAGGTGTGACCACGCGCAGTCCCGATGTGCTCATAAACATGCGTGCCAGTCTCGCCGAATGTTGTGCCGCTAGCTGATGGGCGGTGCCACCGGGTGTGCGCATGACAATCGGGCAGTGTACCCGGCCACCTGACATGTAACGGATTTTGGCGGCAGCATTAATCAGGGTATCCAGTGCCAACAGGGCAAAGTTAATAGACATGATCTCTATGATGGGACGAACACCAATCATGGATGCGCCAATGCCGATGCCGGTGTATGAATTTTCTGATATAGGCGTATCGATTACGCGCTCGTCACCATATTTTTCATGCAAACCAAATGTTGCTTTATAGGTTCCCCCCACCACACCAATGTCTTCGCCCATGGCGATCACCATGGGATCATTAGCCATCTCTTCATCATGGGCTCGCTGAATCGCTTCCCAATATGCTATTTCTGCCATGGTTTACCTCGTTATGATTGCAGCGGCCCGATCCAGCGAGGATCAGGGTTGTCATCCAGCACGTATTTCCCCAGGTCTTCTACCCTGGGTTCTGGACTTTCTTCCGCAAATTTGACGATATCATCTTCGATTTCCTTATCGATTTCTTTTTCCCAATTTTTAACATCATCATCAGAAATAGTACCGGCCTTTTTAAGACGTTCACTATATATAAGTATCGGATCGCGCTTGGCCCACTCTGCCTCTTCTTCCCTGGTGCGATAACCCTTGGCATCAGACATTGAATGACCGCGATTGCGATACGTCATCAATTCAAGAAAGTATGGGCCCTTGCCACTGCGTACATGGTCAACCGCTTTTTTGGCGGCCTCCATGACAATGTCGATATCCTGGCCATCATGCTGACTCGAGGGAATATTATAGGCGGCCACGCGTTTGTACTGATCGCGAACGGCGGTGGAACGATCAATGGCAGTACCAATGGCATAAAGATTATTTTCGCAAACGAACAATACCGGTAATTTCCAGACGGATGCCATGTTCAGGGTTTCATGAAAAGTGCCCTGGTTATTAGCGCCATCGCCGAGAAAACAAATGGCAATCTGGTCTGTGCCCTTCATTTTAATGCCCTTGGCCAGACCTGCTGCCAGGGGAAACGGTTGGCCAACCAGGGCATAACCGCCCATGAAATTTACCGTGGGATCAAAAATATGCATGGAACCACCACGGCCTTTGGAGCTACCGGTTTCTTTACCGTAGAGCTCGGCCATAATTTCTTTGGCTGGCGCACCTGCTTTCAGTGCGTGGACGTGGTCACGGTAACCGGTAATCACATAATCACTGCCGGGACGCGCCATTTCCAGGACACCCGTCGCCACGGCTTCCTGGCCGGAATACAGGTGCAAAAAACCGCCGACCTTGCGCTCCATGTAAGCCTCGAAGGTACGATCCTCAAAACGACGGTAAAAAATCATTTCGCGCAACAAGCGCTTCTGGTCTGATGTTTCCATGGATCTCCTGTAGGGGCTTCCCTGGTATCTATTTATTAATGGGCTTATTCATCCGCCAGCCCAAAAGCGCCGGTATAATCGTTTTTTTAGTGCTGAAGGTCAAGGTTAGTCGGGCGATTAAAAAATTTCAGCAAGGACAGTTCCTGACCCACCGTCCACCATCATGTCACGTGCTGCCAGATTACACCTATATTCTCTCTAATACATTGATATTGCTACATATTTAATCATAAATTTTGCGCGCACTGTTAATAAACCCGCCAATATCCGAACCAGAATTGAGACCTTACTGGCAATACCCTCGAGGAGTTTGGCTTGTATTCCATAAGATTCTGACATACGCTTGCGCCCGACTAAAACAGTCAACTATTATTTTAATTATTTATTAATAAATTCAATTAGTTAGGGGGAATAAAATGAAAAATCCGCTGGACTCCATCATCGGAACACTCGTCTCCGGCGCAGTATTGACCGTGATCCTTTACGTGATTGTTAAAAATTTCCTGATTGGTATGTAAGCTACTTTACTCATCAGGAAAGTAACAATCACCGGCAATAAAATTAAAAACTAAACTCTATAAATAAGGTAAAAAATCATGGAATTTGCGCTAATCCTGGATCGTTACATTCATATTCTGGCCGGTATTACCTGGATCGGCCTGCTCTATTACTTCAACTTCGTGCAAGTACCCTCCATGGGTAAGGCAAAAGCTGATGGTGTAGCTGCAGATGTTGTCCCTAAAATTATCGCGCCACTGGCATTGCTCTGGTTTCGCTGGGCCGCATTGGTCACCTGGTTAAGTGGCTCATATTACCTGGGCAAACTGGGCATTTTTGGTGCGGCATTCATGCTCCAGGGATCCTCTGCCGCCATTGGCATGGGCGCCTGGTTAGGTACTATTATGTTATTTAATGTCTGGGTACTGATCTGGCCAAACCAGAAAAAAGTATTGGGTATTGTCGAAGCCAGTGCCGAGGAAAAAGCCAAGGCTGCTCGTATTGCCTTACTGGCGTCACGCACCAATACCATGCTGTCTATCCCCATGTTGTTTTTCATGGTCACAGGCACGGCCGCCCATGGTGCGGCTTTCTGGGGTTAAAAACTAAAACAACAGAAAGTTTGTCAAAATAGTATTAAATTAAAAAGCCCGGTCCTGCCGGGCTTTTTTTATCAAAGAATGTAAAACAATTACCTCGCAACATGATTAATTTCACACGTCATACCGGTGCATGCCGGTATCCATCTCAAAAAAGGCACTAACCTTCAACATACCACTCCGCTTCAACATGGATCCGGCTTCGGTGGCTTCCTGCGTCGCTCTACCTCCTTCATCCCTGGAGTCATTCGCCGGAATGACTGCATTCAATCCGTGAGTATTAAAAATCCCGTATATTTACATAGTAAACATCACTTTTTGCCTTAAAAACCCTTGGCAACCTGATCCCAAGTGTCTAGAATTGCTGTTTGGAGAGCCAACGGCGCCCCGAAAGGGGCGCTTTTCTATTTTAAGATTAATGAGAAAATCGTGTCAGAACATTTAATGAATACCTATGGACGCCTGCCAGTTACCTTTACCCGTGGTGAAGGGGTCTGGTTGTGGGACACGGAAAATAATAAGTATCTCGATGCCATGGCCGGGGTAGCTGTCTGCAGCCTGGGGCATTGTCATGCTGCGGTCACTGAAGCCTTGCGTGACCAGGCGGGCCAGCTCATACACACCTCGAACTGGTATCGCATTGGCGTCCAGGAAGAGCTGGCCGACAAGTTGTGTCAGCACGCGGGTATGGAAGAAGTATTCTTTTGCAACTCCGGCGCCGAGGCCAATGAAGCCGCAATCAAACTCGCCCGTTTGTATGGCCACCAGCAAAAAATCAAGAACCCAAATATTATCGTCACCGAGGGCAGTTTTCATGGCCGCACCCTGGCCACCTTAAGCGCCACCGGCAGTCGCCAGGTGCAGGCGGGTTTTGAGCCCCTGGTCTCCGGATTTGTCCGGGTACCATATAATGACACTAAGGCCATAAACCATGCCGCTGAAAACAACAATGAAATTGTTGCGGTCCTGGTAGAGCCGGTCGAGGGCGAAGGCGGCATTATTATTCCAGATACAGGTTACCTGCAGTCATTAAGAGAAATTTGTGATCAGCGGGGCTGGTTATTAATGATCGACGAAATTCAAACGGGCATGTGTCGTAGCGGTAAATGGTTTGCCTACCAGCATGAAAATATCCTGCCCGATGTCTGTACCGTGGCCAAGGCCCTGGGCAATGGTGTGCCTATTGGCGCCTGCCTGGCCAGTGGCAAGGCTGCCAACCTGATGCAGCCAGGCAATCATGGTTCCACCTATGGCGGTAATCCCCTTGCCTGCCGCGCCGCCCTGGCAGTCATTGATACCATGGAATCAGAACAACTGGATAAAAAAGCCGGTAGCCTGGGTAAATCATTACTGGAAAAACTGGCTAAGGAATTTTCAGACACGCCCCAGGTGAGCAATATTCGTGGGCTAGGCCTGCTCATTGCCTTTGACCTGGATGGACCCTGCACGGATCTCATGGAAAAAGCCCTGGCCAAAGGTTTGTTAATTAATGTCACGGCGGGACAAACCATTCGCCTGTTACCGCCGCTCATACTCAATGACGAAGACATGGACATCCTTGTTGAGCGCCTGACTTCGTTAATCAAGGAATACGTTGGTTCCTGATTTCAGGAACGGTACCTGCATATGGCGACACGTCATTTTCTGACCCTGTTTGATCTTTCAGTCGACGAGCTGACGGCACTCATTACGCGCGCGATTGAAATAAAAAAAATTCACAAGACCGGCAAACAACACGCACCACTCAATAACAAAATGCTGGCTTTGATGTTTGACAAGTCCTCGACGCGAACACGGGTCTCGTTTGAAACAGGCATGACACAGCTGGGCGGCAACAGCATGTTTTTGTCACCTGGTGATACCCAGCTGGGACGAGGCGAACCACCTGAAGATACGGCCCGGGTCATATCGCGCATGGTTGACGCGATTATTATTCGCACCCACAAACACGAAGACCTGGAAAAATTTGCCAGCTTTTCCCAGGTGCCTGTGATTAATGCCCTGACGGATATGTTTCATCCCTGTCAATTACTGGCAGACATCCAGACCTGGGTAGAACACCGCGGCGACGTTACAAATAAAACAGCCGCCTGGATCGGCGACGGCAACAATGTCTGTCATTCCTGGATGAATGCGGCAAAACTTTTTAATTTCAAATTACATATTTCGACACCAGCAGGATATGCGCCTGATGCATCGGTACTGGAAAAATGTAAAAGCAATGTAAAAATATTTGCCACGCCTGGAGAAGCCGTGGCCGATGCTGACTTGGTGGTCACTGATACCTGGGCCAGCATGGGCCAGGAAAATGAGAAGAAAGCAAGAGAACAAGCCTTCGTCGATTTCTGTGTTGATGACAAACTAATGGCCGGCGCAAAAAAAGATGCCCTGTTCATGCATTGCCTGCCCGCTTATCGCGGATACGAAGTCTCTGCCGAACTCCTCGAAGGCCCCCAAAGCGTGGTCTGGGACGAAGCCGAAAACCGCCTCCATGCACAGAAGGCGTTGCTGGAATTGTTGTTGTCAAAGTAAGCCGCCGCCAAAACCAGGCGTGTAACCGATGTATTCCTCTGCGCCCGACTTAAACACATTTCACGACAATAATTAGCCAATTCTTATTGAGATTTGTTATCATCTGGCTTTATTAAGCCGGTAAACCATTGTGCAGACATTACTTTCCCTGAAAAATATCCAGTGCCAGTTCGATGACCGTATTGTCGTCGACAACCTGTCGCTGCATATCAATGAAGGCAACCTGGTCTGCCTGCTGGGCCCCAGTGGCTGCGGTAAAACCACGGTTTTGCGTGCCATTGCCGGCTTTCATGCCTTAAAAGCCGGTGAAATTCGGATTCGTGAACAAATTGTCTCCTCCACAAGCCACTTTTTACCCCCGGAAAAACGCCATTTAGGCATGGTTTTTCAGGATTACGCATTATTTCCCCATCTTAATTTGAAGGACAATATCGCCTTTGGCCTGGATAAAAAGACCCGGGTTGAATGCCAGCGTATTGTCGGTGAAATGCTGGAATTAGTGGGCCTGGAAGGACTGGAAAAACGCTTTCCCCATGAAATCTCCGGTGGCCAGCAACAACGGGTGGCCCTGGCACGGGCGCTGGCGCCGAAACCTGATCTGGTATTAATGGACGAACCTTTTTCCAATCTAGATGTTGATATGCGAGAACGCCTGAGCGAGGAAGTCCGTGGCATCCTTAAGCATCAGGGGGCCACGGCAATACTGGTGACCCACGACCAGCACGAGGCCTTCGCCCTGGGTGATCAAATAGGCGTAATTAATGAAGGCCAGCTACTACAGTGGGATACGCCCTATAATCTCTACCACGAACCAAACTGTCGTTTTGTGGCCGATTTTATTG
>CAJVXY010000036.1 GCA_913009895.1 uncultured Acidiferrobacteraceae bacterium
GAAGTAAAGCTTGCCAAAAAGTCATCAAAATTTTGGTAGTTATTATTATTCCAGTGGAATTGACAGCCAACTCTTTTTAGAAATTTGTTTTTGGATAATAGATCCAGCTCATTTTCAGTCGTGAACAGCCAGTGTAGTGAGGAGACTTTTAAATGTTCAGCAAGCTCACAGGCAGCCGAAATTAATTTTTTCTGTACTATATTTTGATCCTGATTTTTAGCCACAAGCAGTCGCGGACCTGTCACGGGCGTGAAAGGAACGGCGGCCACCAGTTTTGGGTAGTACTGTTGACCAGTTTTCTCAAATGCATTCGCCCAGGCCCAATCAAAGACATATTCACCATAAGAGTGTGTTTTGAGGTAAAGCGGTACAGCGCCAATGAGTGACGAATTTTCACCAGGATGATTATCATAAAGTGTTACGTGGTAGGGTAACCAGCCAGTTTGATCACAGACGCAACGGCTTCGCTCGAGTTGATCCAGAAATTCATATCGAAGAAAAGGATTGCCATTCGTTTGTAAATTTTGCCAATGCGCTTTTTTAATCGAAGAAAAAACGTTGATAATTCTGATATCCATCGACTTATTGTACCACCGAAACAAGCAGTCGATCGTTATCAAATATAATTCACAAGGTTTTGATTAATAGCTCAGTTTGCATCACAATAACGTGGTTATAATTTTTTAAATTTTAAAATTTCGTTAAATAAGCAGATAATGACTGTCAATTCATGATTGGCGTAGATATGTTTATTCTGACCGTAATAACATTTCAGAATTAGTATTCGAGTCTGAAATTAATATTCAAGAAAACAAAATTATTTAAATCACTATGCCCGACATCATTAACAATACAATTAAAATTATTCTGGCCCAACAGAATTTTATTGTTGGTGATTTTAAGCAGAATTTAATCAAGTTGCGTACAGCCATTGATAAATCGCGAGATGAATTATCTGCAGACTTGATTGTTTTCCCGGAACTGGCTTTGTGTGGATATCCCCCGGAAGATCTTTTGCTGCGCAAGGGATTCCTGGATCAAAACCAGCAGGCCCTTGCCGAATTAGCGCTTACTGCGCAGGGCATCACAGTAATTATTGGCCATCCATTAATTGAGACAAGCACCGACCAGGCAAGTAAATCAAAGCTTTTTAACGGTGCAAGCCTGTTGCGAAATGGCCAGGTGGTGGCCACCTACTGCAAACATAATCTACCTAACTATGGTGTCTTTGATGAAAAACGCTATTTTACCACCGGCCGGGATCCGTGCGTATTCGAGCTCAAAAATATTAAACTGGGCATTACGATTTGCGAAGACATCTGGGTGCCAGATGTTGCCAGGCAAGCAAAAGAAGCAGGCGCAGATGTAATTGTAAACTTAAATGCCTCGCCATTTCATATTAACAAACAATCAGAAAGGGAAGTGGAAGTTAAAAAGCGTGCCAGGGAAACGGGACTACCAGTATTATACGTCAACCTTGTCGGCGGTCAGGATGAGCTGGTATTTGATGGCGGGTCATTTGCCGTGGACCAGTCGGGCAAGGTTTGTGCGCGGGCACCAGCATACCTTGAAAAATTACTACCCGTGACGTTTACCAACGAAAAAAAATTGACCCTGACCAGTACACCATTGTCGCCTGTCCCTGACCTGGAAAATAGTATTTACCAGGCGCTAGTGCTGGGTGTACGGGATTATGTAGAAAAGAATGGCTTCCCGGGTGTGGTTCTTGGTTTGTCCGGCGGTATCGACTCAGCATTAACACTCGTTATCGCCGTTGATGCACTGGGTTCGGATAAAGTAGAGGCCGTGATTATGCCCTCCCAATACACCGCCACCATGAGCATAGAAGATGCACGCACCCAGGCCGAAACACTAAACGTCAAGTTGCGAGAAATTTCAATTGAACCTGTGGTTAAATCTTTTGCCAGCAGTTTAAAAGAGGAATTTTCCGGTACCAACCCGGATTCAACCGAAGAAAATATCCAGGCCAGAATTCGCGGCGTATTATTAATGGCTATTTCCAATAAATTTGGAAAAATGGTGCTGACAACGGGTAACAAAAGTGAGATGGCCGTTGGTTATGCAACATTGTATGGTGATATGGCCGGCGGATATGCGGCAATTAAAGATGTGCCCAAAACAATGGTTTACCGGCTGGCAAAAATGCGCAACCAGCGCTCAACCGTAATTCCAGAAAGGGTGCTTACAAGACCGCCATCAGCTGAGTTGGCGCCAGACCAAAAAGACAGTGATTCTCTTCCGGAATATGACGTGCTGGACCAGATTCTGGAATCCTACATTGAGCTTGACCTGTGTGCCCATGATATTATTGATCGAGGTTTTGATGCGGATGTCGTGAGCAAGGTCATCAAGATGGTAGACAGGAATGAATATAAACGCAGGCAAGCTGCGCCTGGTGTGCGTATAACACAACGGGCATTTGGGCGAGATCGGCGTTATCCAGTTACATCGGGCTATGGAAAAGGCTAGCACACAGCCTTACTGGCTTGCTAAGCTTGGCCAGCGCCTATAACGTATAGTCAGGCAACACTATAGCAGCACGATATTCAAAAAGAGGTAAATATGAAGAAAATTGAAGCCATCGTAAAACCTTTTAAACTTGATGATGTAAGGGAATCGCTGTCAGAAGTTGGTGTTACTGGCCTGACTGTGACCGAGGTTAAGGGATTTGGCCGTCAAAAAGGCCATACAGAATTATACCGCGGCGCTGAATACGTGGTGGATTTTATACCCAAAGTAAAAATTGAGGTAGTTGTGACAGAAGAGTTGCTAGACAAGTGTATTGAGACAATTACCAATGCTGCCAGGACCGGTAAAATTGGTGATGGCAAGATATTCGTTTCAAGCGTTGAGAAAATTGTAAGAATTCGAACGGGGGAACTTGATCACGACGCTATCTAGCGCGCTTATCCAGCTTGGCTGAAGTATTTGATCCGCTCTGAGCCATTTTGAATCATTCGAACTATTTATTAAACAGGGGCGGATGATATTTTTTAATACACAAGGAGTTTGTTTATCCGTTAGCTTCGTTTTCTTCATCCGAAAGAGGCGTGGAGAGATGCTTGAGCAAGTATTTACTCTCTGGGAAGTTTGCCTGAAGTATTCTCAATGTGTCATTTTCAAGTGCGCCCAAACCCATTTTTTGATACGACATTAACTGGAGCCAAAGTGCATCTTCAACTGCAGGGCTCCTCTGATATTTCTTGAGTACCGTTTTGGTGCGGTTCACCGTGGCAATATACGCTTCTTTTTTAAAGTAAAATCTTGCCACGTTGATTTCATATCTTGCCTGGGCATCAAATAAATACGCCAAACGTCGTTTGGCATCTGCCGCATAACGGCTATCAGGAAAACGCTCTGTCAACTCCCGAAAACTATTGAAGGCACTGCGAATTGCTTTTGGGTTTCTATGAGTGGCATCCGTAGAGGCACCAAAAATTGTACTAATGAAGCTTTTTTTCTCATTAAAGTAAACAATACCTTTGAAGTAATAAGCGTAAGCGACATGGGGATGAGTCGGGTGTAGTCTAATGAAACGTTCAGCGGCAGCAATAGCAAGTTCCGGCTCCTCATTTTTAAAATAAGCATAGGCCACTTCCAGCTGGGCCTGTTCGGCGTAACGCCCATAGGGAAATCTTGCTTCCAGTGTTTCGTAGTTTTTTATCGCGCTGTCATACTGGCCCGCTTCCATGGCTTCTTTGGCCTCTACGTAGAATCTCTGGGGTGTCCAGTCTTTAGTTTCGTCTTCGTCAAGACTGGCACAACCTGACATAATCAGGAAGCTGGCAACTATGGTAAAGCGCAATATGTGATTAGAATTTATTTGCATAACGGTTCGTGGATCAGGTGGCCCAAGTATCAAGGAGGCCGCAAGGATAGCGCGATTTTATTGTGACGGGAATGGCCATCAACAAATACTATAACTAATTGAAATGTATACCTAAAAATCATGAGTAACGAAATCTTACACCTGGAAATCGATGCCACAATGGCGGGCCGACGCCTGGACCGGGTACTGGCGGCCTTGCTGCCGGCCTATTCCAGGGCCAGAATCCAGCAATGGATTAAAGACGGCCAGGTCACGATCGCCGGCCAGGTGCCCCGTCAAAGAGACAAAGTGAGCCTGGGGCAAATTGTAGAAATAAATGTACCGGAAGAAGAAGAAATTCCGTGGCAGGCAGAAGCAATAAAACTAAATATAATATTCGAGGATGAACATCTTATCGTGACCGAAAAACCAGCTGGCCTGGTTGTCCACCCAGGGGCTGGAAATTATTCGGGGACACTTTTAAATGGATTACTTCACCATGATCCGGGATTGGCAAAACTGGCCCGAGCCGGCATTGTGCACAGGCTTGATAAAAACACATCAGGGTTGCTCGTGGTGGCGAGAAATGAAGTTGCCAGGTTATCCCTGATTCAGCAATTACAGGACCATTCACTAAAACGAGAATATTTGACTGTGGTTCAGGGTACAATTATCGCAGGCGGTGAAATTAACCAGCCTATTGGCCGGCATTATCGAGACCGAACAAAAATGGCAATAACACCATCCGGGAAACCGGCATTGACAACCTATCGTGTCAGTGAGAAATATCGTCAACACACGCTGTTGAAGGTAAATTTATCTACTGGCCGAACCCATCAGATAAGGGTTCATATGGCATTCATAAAACACCCTGTTCTCGGTGACCCGGTTTATGGCGGGCGGTTGAAATTACCAAAAAATATAACAGAAGAGTTTAGAAATATTCTCACTGGATTTAAACGCCAGGCCTTGCACGCGCAAAAACTTGGATTAGTTCATCCACTGACAGCAGAAAATATGTCCTGGGAAAGCCCGGTTCCAGAAGACATGAAACTTCTTATTGGCGCACTTAGATCAGACTCAAAACAGTAAAAGAAAAATAAAAATTGAAACCAGAATTTATAATTCCAGATTGGCCGGTAAAATCCAGTATCAGGGCACTTTCTACAACTCGAAAGGGGGGTGTAAGTGAATTTCCATATAATAGTTTCAATGTTGCAAGCCATGTGGATGATAAAATAAAATCCGTAAATGAAAACAGAAGCCTGCTGAAAGCACAGGGCAAGTTACCTTCGGAGCCTGTTTGGCTGCAACAAACTCATAGCACTGAAATTGTAAATGCAACATCGCAATTGATTGGTAGCCAGGCACAAGCAGATGGCAGTGTTTCCAGTCAGGCCAACATTGTCTGCCTCGTGCAAACAGCGGATTGTTTGCCACTGTTGGCTACAAATCAAAAAGGCGATAGGGTGGGCGCATTCCATGCTGGCTGGCGTGGCCTGGCATCCGGAATCATCGAAAATGGTATAACAGCTATGGCTTCTGAACCAGGTCAGATACTTGTCTGGCTGGGGCCCGCGATTGGGCCCGAGTATTTTGAGGTTGGCGAGGAGGTATACCAGGCATTTGACAAAAAATACCCGGACTGTAACAAAATATTCACAGAACCGATTAATGGCAAGCGCCATCTTGATATAGTTGGCGCCGCGAGGTTAATACTTGGAACCTGTGGCGTGCGCCATATTTATGGCGGTGATTACTGTACATATAGCGATAAGGATCGATTTTTTTCCTATCGCAGGGATAAAATGTGCGGTCGTATGGCAAGTATGATCTGGATGGCAGATTAGAAACGCTTTGTTTTAGTGTCTACTGAATTAAAATCCGTTGAAATATTTTTTACCATGTTAGGATTAAGAAATATGTGCCTGGTAAAATCCGAACCTTAAGTTCACGTATAATAAATTTCATAAGAAAATTTAAATAAAGATTACCGCTTAAAAATTATAAATATGGATACAACCCTTCTCTGGATTATTGCTTTCACGTTTTTTGCGGGAATACTAAGCGTTATTGCCAGCAGTATTTTTTTAATATTACCAAAAAAAACAAGAGAGAGAATGTTGGGCCCGTTAATAAGCCTGGCAATAGGCGCGCTCCTGGGCGCTGCGTTCCTGGGCTTGTTACCCCAGGCACTGGACTCTCAATATATTGCTGGCCCTCGTGATGTGGCAGCAACCATCTTGATTGGTTTACTGGTATTTTTTCTGCTTGAGAAGCTCGTGCTGTGGCGTCACTGCCACCATGAAACCTGTGAGGCCCATGTCCCAAGTCCCGATGCCAAGGAGTATGCCGCCGGCAGGTTAATCCTGATTGGCGATAGCTTCCATAATTTTATTGATGGCATCATCATTGCCGGTGCATTTATAACAGATATTCAGCTGGGAATTTTAACCGGCCTGGCTGTAACGGCCCATGAAATTCCACAAGAAGTGGGCGATTTTGCAATTCTGTTAAAGAGTGGGTACAGCAGGGCCAGGGCCTTGGCCTACAATATTGCTACCAGTATCACCAGCGTGGTTGGTGGTGTGATTGCATTTTATTTTTTCAGGGAGTCGCAACAAATTCTGCCTTACGTGCTTGCTTTTGCAGCAGCAAGTTTTATTTACGTGGCAGTAGCAGATTTGATTCCTGGTCTTCATAAACGCGTCGACCTCAAGACAACTATCCAGCAGTTTGTTTTGATACTGGCAGGTGTTTCAATTATTTATTTTATGCAGGAAAATCTGTACTGATTCTGCGCTGATTTTATACTGGCGGATTTCTCCTCGGGAGGTTGTATGGATAAAAACCATCAAAGTGAAGCTGTCCAAAGTGAAGTCGTCTGGCATTTGCTAACAGTGGTTGGCGAAGATCGTCCTGGCATTGTTGCCGGTGTAACCGCTTCGCTTTACGAAGGGGGATGTAACCTGGGCGAAACATCCATGTTGCGACTTGGCGGGCTGTTCACCATTATGATGATGGTTAGCGGTGCCCAGAGTAACGAGGCACTGGAAGCGGTAATTCAACCAGCTGTAAAAAAATTCAATTTAAGAGTTCATGTGGATAAAACAGAGGCGCGGTTACACGACCATAAAATACCGAATGTACAGATCACAATTTACGGTGCTGACCGTGCGGGCATTGTAGCCGAAACAGTTGCAGCACTATCAGATAGCGGACTGGATATACTTGACCTGAATTCAGATGTAGCTGGCAGTGTTGAAAAACCTGTTTATATCCTGATGATTGATGGCGACGCAACACAAGGGCTGGATCACCTGAAAGAGTCTCTCGCCAGCCTGGAAAATAAAGGAATCGAAATTTCCCTGACACCACTGGAGACCATGGTTGGTTAGATCCATGGCGGTTCTTGATATCCTTACCTATCCAGATGCGCGATTAAAGCAACCATCGCTTCCTGTGGATTCCTTCGATAAAAACCTGACAAACTTTATCCACGATCTTGAGCAAACTATGGATGCCGGGCCAGGTGGTGTCGGTATAGCAGCACCACAAGTCAATAAATTTCTGAGAATTATCATTGTTGACGTAAGCCCGATGGCCAATATGGCAAAAACAAAAAAAAGACGTTTTAAATCCAGCAACCACGGCCGTTTAATTCTCATTAACCCGGAAATCACGAGTGCCAGTGGCGCTGAGGTTGCGCGCGAAGGCTGTTTATCCGTACCAGATTATACGGCTAACGTGGAACGTCCCGGTGTTATTACAATCAGGGCGAAGACGGTGAATCAGGAAATAAAAAATATAGAATGCAAGGGTTTTGAGGCAAGGGCAATGCTACATGAAATAGATCATCTTGATGGCAAGTTGTTTTTGGACCGGATAATATCAACGCGCGAGTTATTCAGGCGCAAAGTTTATAATTAATTATAAATACAGGTAACCTTTTTTAACCAAATTATCTACTTCATCTGGCCCATAAGGGACAATCTCGGCAAAGGGCGGCATATCTTGTTTGTCCAAACCCAGTTCTTTCATTTTAGTGCTACAAATTTTAATTTCTATCACGTTGTTGGCATCTAGTTTAGCGGCCTTGTCGACAATTTTTTTATATTTTTTGTAATATTTCTTATCAAATAACTTAATTTCATCACCGTGTAGTACCAGGGCAATGCCAACACGGGTATATTTAACGCCATTATTTTTATTGTTACCAGACTCATATAATTCTTCAGCCCGGGTAAGCAATGCCTCAATTTCTTCAGCAGTATGCAAAGTTACATCAATCACATAACGCCCATCAGTCCTGTTTTCTATTTGCGCCTGGGGCTCACCTTCCTGGGAAAATGCAGGCGCCGCCACAAAAGACAGTGAAAGAAGCGCAGACAGAGAAATAAATGTGGTAACAATGAGCGATTTAATAAACATAATAGTTTTATACAGAATCAATTAGACGCATTCCTGACAGTTATGGGGTGCAAGTATACATCCTGCATCCTGTTTAGTCTTCTTTGCCGACCTCAGCAGAGACGTCAGCAGAAATTAATAAGGAAAAATCCGTGGCATGGAGATTTTTAGTAATATCGCCAACCGAAATATAATCAATGCCCGTCATGGCAATACTGTTAATGTTATCCAGGTTAATGCCCCCGGAGGCTTCAAGTTCAACTGCGTCACCGGCAGTTTTGACAGCTAATTTAATATTTTCAACAGAAAAATTATCGAGCATTATTCTTGTGGCGCCAGCTTCTATGGCCTGCGTCAGTTGATCCAGGTTTTCAACTTCTATTTCAATAAACCGGCATTTTGAGTCGCGTTTGCCTGAGTTAATTGCTTTGGCTTGCTCAAGTGCCAGTTGTACCGAACCAGCTGCATTAATGTGATTTTCTTTGATTAAAATCGCATCATACAATCCCATTCTGTGGTTTAAACCACCGCCACAGCGAACAGCGTATTTTTGTGCATCCCGAAGACCGGGTAGTGTTTTTCTCGTATCAAGAATTACGGCATCAGTACCAGCAATTGCTTCGATATATGTCCTGGTACGTGTGGCAGTGCCCGATAATGTTTGTAAAAAATTTAAGGCCGTTCGTTCGCCTGTGAGCACTTCTCTTGCAGGGCCGGTAATACGACATACTTTACTATTTTTCGTTATTGGGTCACCATCGGAGAAATCCCAACGAATAGCAATATTTTTATCAAGCTGGTTATAGACTTCTTCAAACCATTGTTTTCCGCAAAGTATTGCATTTTCCCGGCAAAATAAATCAGCGGTTATAATAACCCCTGCCGGCAAGAGGCTAGCTGTTAAATCACCTCTGTCAGCGCCTGTTTCACCCAGATCCTCTTTAAGTGCCGCAGTAACATTGCTTTTAATTATTGCTGTCTTCACGTTGTGGGCCAGTCTGCCATAATATTAAGAAATTTATTGAGACGTCGATAATTTTAAAAAATAATCAGCGTGTAATTTTTTGACAACACCTGCTAACAATACAATGCTGATTATATTCGGTAATGCCATCAGTATGTTCATCACGTCGGCAATATTCCAGACCAATTGTAACGGGACAGAAGCGCCCGCGATAACGAGTAATGTATAAATGATGCGATAGGGTAGCACGGCACGGTGACCAAATAGAAAATGGGTCGCACGGTCGCCGTAGTATGACCAGGCGATGATTGTAGAGAATGCGAATAAAGACAAACCAATACCGACAACCCAGCCTCCGGTTATACCAAGAGTCTGCGTAAACGCATGGGCCGTTAAAGCGGCACCAACCAGGCTGTCATCGGTTGTCTGGTAAACACCGGTAACTATAATAACCAGTCCCGTCATGGAACAAATAACAATGGTATCAATGAATGGCTCCATCATGGCAACCAATCCCTCCCTGACCGGCTCATTGGTTCTGGCAGCCGCGTGGGCAATAGGGGAGGAGCCAAGGCCGGCCTCATTGGAAAATAACCCGCGGGCGACACCCCAGCGAATTGCCTCACCAACGGCTGCACCACCCACCGCCCAGGGGTTAAGGGCATAGTTAAATATAGTGATGAATGCCTGCGGGATTTCAGAGATATGGTTGAACAATACAATTAAGGCAGCTGTTATATATAGTATCGCCATAAAAGGAACAATTGCACTGGCAACTTTTGCAATTCGTTTGACACCGCCAAGAATTACCAGGCCAACCAGGACAGCCATAAAAATTCCAATAGCCAACTTATATTCCTTGATATTGGGCAAAATATAACCAAGGCCATCGACAACAGAATTGGCCTGCACCATGTTGCCAATCCCGAATGATGCAATAACGGTAAACGCGGCGAACGTTATTGCCAGGCCGCGATGTTTCAGTCCATGTAGTATGGTGTACATGGGGCCGCCGGCAACTTCCCCGTTATTTATTTCCCGGTAACGTAATGACAGTGTGACTTCGGTAAATTTTGTTGCCATGCCCACAAAGGCGGTTATCCAGATCCAGAACAATGCTCCTGGCCCGCCAAGAGAGATGGCCGTGGCCACCCCGGCAATGTTACCCGTGCCTACCGTTGCCGATAACGCAGTGGACAGGGCCTGGAAATGTGAAACCTCACCCGCATCTTTGGGGTTGCTGTGCTTGCCAGCAATAAGCGAGATGGCATGACGAAATCCATGTAGCTGGACAAAGCGCATTTTCCAGGTCAGGTAAAAACCTGTGCCCACCAGCACCGTTAATGTGATGTAGTTGCCCCAGAGCAACCCTGAAAGATCACCTGACCAGGTTGTCAGGCGTGAAATAAAATTTATATCATCCATATGTAAAAAGACTGAATTTTTTTATTTGTCTTTGGTCTATGTCTCTGGCCGGCCATTATTTACTAGCGGCGAGCCTCAGGCCTGCGAATACATGTCTTTTTTCCGGCGTGTAAAAGTTCCTGAATGAAGCACGCCTGATCCTGGCATCGGTGTATATACTACCGCCCCGTAAAGTATAGTGCGTGTTATCAAACCAGGAGTTTGAATATTGCTCGTATGGAAACGCAGTAAATCCCGGGTAGGGATAAAAAGTGTTTTGACACCACTCCCATGCCTGGCCAATCTTTAGATCATTGCCGCCACTATGTATTACCGCGTGTTCCCATTCAATTTCGGTAGGCAGGCGACAACCGGCATAACGGGCGAAGGCCCGGGCTTCAAAATGGCTGATACCGTAAACAGCCGCGCCTGGCGCCAGGTTTTCAGGTTTACCATATTCCAGGCAATACCACGTATTGTTCAAATCCCTTCGCCAGTGAATGGGTGCATCGCAAGTTGCTTGCCTTAACCAGTCCAGACCCGCATTGTCCCAGTAACTTTTATCCCGGTAACCGCCTGATTCCATGAACCCCAGGTATTCAGAATTTGTCACGGCCTGTCTGGCGATCGAGAAGCCGTCGATATTATTTTGATGCCGGGGCATTTCGTTATCATAGGCAAAGGTGTTTTCTGGACAGCCGGTCATGGTTTGTGTTGAGTTGAAGTTAATATCAGGAAGACGAGGCCAGGCCGGTTCAATAGCAGCGGAGCATTCATGTATTGAGTAGTCATTCTTAAGTGTTTTGACTAAAATTATTTGCTGTAGTGTTTCGATGTGCTGGCAGTAATGCTGGGTGAGAAACGCGGGCAAATAGTTATTTTTCAGGAGTGCATGGGATTTATTAATTACAATAAAATTATTTAAAAGATCAAGATTTTGCTGGTGGTGATCTTTTAACATCCTGACCAGGTATTCCAGTTGCGGAAGCTTTTTTGCTCTTTCATGTTTTGGGCTTAACCAGGGAAAATACAGATTTTTTAAATCATTCCCGGTTTTTTGCTTGTTATTCTGTAACTGTTGTAACCAGTAACTTTCGATAAAAACACAATGGCCAATGTGCCAGCCGACAGGACTCAGGTCGGGATGATATTGCAAATACCACTGGTCGGTCGGGACCGTGGCAGCCAGTGCCAGGATGTCCTGGTACGAATTATCAAGCTGTTTTACCGGGTCTGCCAACATATTCCCATGCTCATATTCCTGTGTTCATATTTTATCCAGGCGCACATCATTAATTCCATCGAGGGTTATAATATGATGCCTGGGTACTTCCCGCCAGTTAGATGACTCGTGGAATGGCTCCGACACAATTATTTGACCACCTGGATAGAGATCGTCCCGGGTATTATAATAAAGGCTTGGGCAATCACCGTTGATAGCATGACGGCTGGCAAATATTTTTTCACCATCACCCATCACGATGTTGAGCAGGGCCCTTGAACTTTTCAATACTTCGCCAAGCTGATCAAAAACAATACGAAAAATATCCGGGATTGTCGCACCAGGATTTTTGTCTGCTGCCTGGGAAATCAATGCAAAGATGTATTCTGAATCTGTAGTGCCATCAATCTGTTTATCATAGTCATCATCTATTAGTGATCTTATTTTTGCCCGGTAGTTTATTTTAAAATCTTTAATATAACCATTGTGCAAAAAAATAAATTTTTTGTTTGTAAAAGGCTGGGTATTCGCGTGACTGACATCGAGACCAACAGTTGCGCTGCGGACGTTGGCAAACCATTGACTGGCAGTCAGGGTTCGGGCAAGTGATACCAGGTTGATGTCGGTCCAGATTGGCATCGGGTTGCGGTAACTGGCAGGCTGATTACCATTGTTGAACCAGGCAAAACCATAACCATCGGCATTAAGTTTGCCTTCATTCATTTCTTTTGGTCCCCACGATTGCTCCATCAAGCCGTACTTGGGCTTTAACAACAGGTTTTCCAGGGAGAGTTCAGGGCCAATGTATATTGCGAGTCGACACATATTTAAAGTGTACCAGATACAATCTGCTGAGATCTTGTTTGCCCTTAATACCCGTGTTCTATATCGGGAATTCCTCCTGTCATATATATCCAGCATTTGACCATTTTTGAGACCATCCGGTCCTTCCTGTATGATTCTGATCTCAAGATTCTGAAGAAAAAAATCCAGGCTGGAATACAGGAGATCTAGAAATGGAAGTATCTGAGAAACTTGCACCATCGCCCAGTCAATTTAGTCTCAGAACAGTCACGTATAAAGATGCTTACGCGGATCTTGCTAACGATGTTTTTAAAGGGTTGTCGGCTTATCCAAAAACATTGGCCCCCAAATACTTTTATGATGCCCGCGGGTCAAGATTGTTCGATCAAATCTGCAATACCAGGGAATATTATCCAACCAGGATAGAAGACGCGCTGCTGGCCAGCAGTGCGGTGAAAATTATGGAGTCTGCCAGGCCGGCACATATTATTGAACTGGGCAGTGGTATTTCCAGAAAGACCCGCCATTTACTTGATGCATGTGAGTATTTAAATTTATCTATTGATTACCATCCTGTCGATATATGTGGTGAGATTATTGAACAAGCTGGCCTGCACTTGTCCCAAACCTACGAGTGGTTAAATATAAAAGGCGTGGTTGCTGATTATTGCGATGATATGACAAGACTTCCCGACCACAATGAGCCACGACTATTTGTTTTTCTTGGCGGCACCTTCGGTAATTTTCATGAACATGAAGCGCAACAATTTCTTGAACAGCTACAGTCAATCATGCGACCCGATGATCGTTTCCTGATGGGCTTTGATCGCATTAAAGATCACGATGTTCTTAACCTGGCATACAATGATCGTGCAGGGTTGACTGCTTCATTTAACAAAAATGTGCTGGCTGTCATTAACCGTGAGCTTTCAGCGAATTTTGACCTGGGCGCGTTTGAACATGACGCC
This sequence comes from uncultured Acidiferrobacteraceae bacterium, assembly GCA_913009895.1. Classification (GTDB taxonomy): domain Bacteria; phylum Pseudomonadota; class Gammaproteobacteria; order Acidiferrobacterales; family SZUA-150; genus SZUA-150. The sequence goes on from CAJVXY010000036.1 coordinate 13,602, forward strand.
TGGTTTAATGAGAAAGAATCCAGGATCGAGATGCATTTAAGGTCTGTGAAGTCACAAAAAGTTACAATTGAGTCAATCAATCTGGAGGTAGAGTTTGCAGCGGATGAAACCATCCTTACCGAAATTAGCAGAAAATTCACACCCGACCATATCAAAACCTTGTTGCAAAAATCTGGCATGAAAGTAACCGATCATTTCCAGCCTACGAACAAATACTTTTCCCTGGTCATGGCACAGCCAGAACCAGCGCTCCTGTAATAAATTCAGACAAAAACATTACCTGTCAGCGACCTGGTTGGCAGACAGAATGAGTAAAAATTTATGTCTGTAACCAAACAGTTGGCACCACGAAAAGAAATATTTTCCTGGGCCATGTATGACTTTGCCAATTCAGGTTATACAACGGTCGTGTTAACGGCCGTGTTTAATGCCTATTTTGTTGGTGTCGTTGCTGCCAGGATGGAAAACGGTCAAGCCACCTTCTTGTGGGTGTTGACACTGGCAGTAGCAAACTTACTGGTACTTGTTAGTGCCCCCATTATTGGTGCCATTGCAGATCAACGGGCCTCAAAAAAGAATTTCCTGCTTATCACTACCATTGGCTGTGTGTTTGCTACGGCCTTGCTTGGCTGGGTGGGTCCCGGCGACATCGCATTGGCAATCGGCCTGATAATATTTTCGAATTATATGTTTTCCCTGGGGGAAGGCTTAATCGCGGCATTTTTACCGGAAATATCACCCCTGGAAGATATGGGCAGAGTTTCCGGTTTCGGTTGGACGGTTGGGTACATAGGCGGCTTACTGGTTTTAGGTTTAAGTCTTGCTTATGTCTCCTGGGCTCAAAATCAGGGCATGAGTGCTGAAAACTATATCCCCGTGACCATGTGGATTACTGCTGCCATGTTTGCCATCGCGGCAATGCCAACTTTTTTGTGGTTACGGGAAAGAGCGATACCAGTTAAAATAATAAGTGAAAAAAATAACTATTTTTCAGGACTATCCAACTTAATTAAAACGTTAAAGCGCGTACATCATTATAGAGACTTATTTCGTTTTTTAATTGCGTTGGCAATTTTTTATTCGGGCATCCATACAGTGATTGTAATTGCGGCCGTTTATGCCCAGGAAGTGATGGGATTTACGACCCAGGACTCTATAACACTAATACTAATAGTAAACATCACAGCAGCACTGGGTGCATTTGTATTTGGCTTTGTGCAAGACAAAATAGGCTCTATCAAAACACTGGGTCTAACCCTGGCCTTATGGGTGATCGCATTGTTAACAGCATATTTTAGTGAAACGCGGATTGTTTTCTGGTTGGTAGCCAACTTGATTGGCATTGCCATGGGTGCAAGCCAGTCAGCTGGCAGGGCGCTGGTGGGACAATTTTCGCCGCCTGGTCAGTCGGCAGAATTTTTTGGGTTGTGGACTTTCGCGACCCGTCTGGCGGCAATTATTGGCCCGGTGAGTTATGGCATTACGGCTTACCTGACAGAAGGTGATCATAAACTGGCGCTGCTGATTACCACCGTATTTTTCGTAGCAGGTGGTTTAATGCTGTTAACAATTGATGAAAAGCGGGGCCAAGAAGCTGCTTTATGAGGAAGGGATCACGAGCTACTATTTAGATCAAGGTCTAATATTTAAATCATAGTATCATCAGATATTATAGCGGCATCAACTCCTGAGGGATTAGCTCAACATGGCCAGCAAAAATAAGAATAATAATAAAAAACCATTAAGCTTTCGCCAAAGTGTCGACCGCATGGTGGACCGTGCACTTAAGGTGCTGGACATCGACCCCGGCACGGCCGCCGCAATCAAATCCTGTAATGCTGTCTTGCAAGTCAGTTTCCCCGTTATGATCCGCGGCAAGGTGCAGGTATTTCGTGGCTGGCGGGCGCTCCATAGCAGTCATCGTTTGCCAGCAAAGGGCGGCATTCGTTATGCCGCCATGGTAGACCAGGATGAAGTTGAAGCCCTGGCTGCGTTAATGACATATAAATGCGCACTGGTTGATGTTCCTTTTGGCGGCTCTAAAGGTGGACTCATAATTGAGCCAGAAAAATACACTCGTGATGAGCTGCAGTTAATTACCCGTCGCTTCACCCTTGAGCTGGCAAGAAAAGGTTTTTTAAATCCTGCGACCAATGTGCCGGCACCCGATATGGGTACGGGCCAGAGAGAAATGGCCTGGATTGCAGATACTTACAAACATTTATTTCCAGAAGATATTAATCACATGGCCTGCGTGACCGGCAAGCCGGTACAGCATGGTGGTATCCGCGGGCGCACCGAGGCCACGGGTCGGGGGGTTCAGTATGCCTTGCAGGAATTTTTTCGCCACCCAGGAATTGTAAAACAGGCCGGCATGTCGGGCGGGCTTGACGGTAAACGGGTCATTATCCAGGGTCTGGGCAATGTCGGTTATCACGCTGCCAAATTTTTGTCGGAACAGGATGGCGTAAAAGTTATTGCCATAATTGAAAGAACCGGTGCAGTTATTGATAAAAATGGCCTGAATGTCGAAGATGTTTTTCGATATATTGTTAATAAACAATCCGTAAAAGCCTTTCCAGGGGCAGAATATATTGAAGATGGCAAGTCAGTACTGGAAATGCCATGTGATGTACTTATCCCGGCATGCCTCGAGGCGCAAATTACTGAAGAGAATGCCCCCAGGATTCAGGCGAAACTAATCGCCGAGGCTGCCAACGGTCCAGTGACTTTTGCGGCCGATGAAATTTTACGGCAAAGAAAAATAGTGGTTCTGCCGGATGCCTATGTCAATGCAGGTGGTGTCATCGTGTCCTATTTTGAGTGGATAAGAAACCTTTCCCATATTCGATTCGGGCGCATGCAGCGTCGCTATGATGAGTTGCGGGGCCAGCAGTACGTGGCATTACTGGAAGAACATGCCGGCGTTAAAATTCCGGAAAAAATTCGTGACTCCTTACTTGGCGGTGCTGATGAAGTAGACCTTGTTCGTTCAGGTCTTGAGGATGCCATGCGCACAGGCTTCCAGGAGATTTACCAGAATTACATGGACAACGAAGATATATCAGATTTACGAACAGCAGCATTTGTGGTCGCGGTTCGCAAAATATCCAGATCCTATCTGGATTTAGGTGTTTATTAGTCGAGACTTTAGTCTAAATTGAGTAACAGCTTGAAAAACAGACAGTTTGCCCCACTTTAATAACTGAGCTTGATAATTCTCGGAAAGTATAAATTATGAATATGGACAAATTGACCGCCAAATTCCAGCAGGCACTGGCAGACGCACAGAGCCTTGCAATAGGCCGTGACCACCAGTTTATTGAACCGGCGCATCTGTTGGCAGCCCTGCTGGAACAGCAAGGCAGCAGCACGCGCCACTTGTTGGCCAAGACCGATGTCAACCTGGGAAAATTAAACACTGGCATTGAAGCCATATTAGCCAGCCTGCCCCAGGTAGAAGGTCATGCCGGCGATATCCACCTGTCCAATAATCTGGGCCGTTTATTAAACCTGGTTGATAAATATGCCCAGCAGCGCAATGACCAGTATTTATCAACTGAATTGTTTGTCCTGGCAGCGCTGGAAGATAAGGGTGAGCTGGGAAAATGTTTGAAAGCTGCGGGTGCTTCAAAAAGTGACATTGAAAAGGCCATCGCAAACATGCGCGGTGGAGAAAATATTAGCGAAGCCAATGCCGAAGAAACCAGGCAGGCACTGGAAAAATATACAATTGATATGACCGAGCAAGCCGAGCAGGGCAAGCTCGATCCCGTGATTGGCCGTGATGACGAAATACGTCGGGCAATCCAGATATTGCAAAGAAGGACAAAAAATAACCCGGTATTAATCGGTGAGCCCGGTGTCGGTAAAACTGCCATCGCAGAAGGTCTCGCGCAAAGAATTGTAAATGGAGAAGTACCGGAAGGCCTGAAAAATAAACGGCTTTTGTCGCTGGATATGGCCGCCTTAATTGCCGGTGCAAAATTCAGGGGTGAATTCGAGGAGCGACTCAAGGCCGTACTCAAGGACTTGTCAAAAGAAGAAGGCCGCATACTCTTATTTATTGATGAATTGCACACCATGGTTGGCGCTGGCAAGGCAGAGGGCTCGATGGATGCTGGCAATATGCTAAAGCCAGCACTGGCCCGTGGTGAACTACATTGTATTGGCGCCACGACACTGGATGAATACAGGAAGTATGTGGAAAAAGATGCGGCACTGGAACGTCGCTTCCAGAAAATTATCATTGGCGAGCCAAGTGTTGAGGCAACCATTGCCATCCTGCGCGGGCTAAAAGAAAAATATGAAGTACATCACGGTGTCGATATAACGGACCCCGCGATCGTATCGGCAGCTACTTTATCCCATCGGTATATTTCAGACCGGCAGTTACCAGATAAAGCCATAGACCTGATTGATGAAGCCGCATCGCGCATACGCATGGAAATTGATTCCAAGCCCGAAGTCATGGACAAGCTTGATCGTCGCCTGATCCAGTTAAAGATTGAAAGGGAAGCATTAAAAAAAGAATCAGATGAAGCTTCGAAAAAACGACTGCAATCACTTGAGCAAGAGATTAATAAACTTGCCAAGGAATATGCAGACTATGAAGAAATCTGGAATTCGGAAAAAGCAGAAGTACATGGTACCCAGCATATTAAAGAGGCGCTTGATCGCGCTCGTATTGATCTTGAGGTAGCACGACGAGCAGGTGACCTGGCTAAAATGTCAGAGTTACAGTACGGGAAAATTCCTGAACTGGAGAGTCAACTTGCTGCCTTGAGCGCAGTCGAAAGCAAGACGCCGACCCTGCTGCGTAGCTCAGTGACCGAAAACGAAATTGCCGAAGTGGTTTCGTTGTGGACCGGCATACCCGTTTCAAAAATGATGGAAGGTGAACGGGAAAAACTGCTGCGCATGGAAGACGAGTTACACGAGCGTGTAATAGGGCAAGACATGGCAATTACAGCCGTATCCAATGCTATTCGCAGATCGCGAGCCGGGTTATCTGACGACAAGAAACCCTATGGCTCATTTTTGTTCCTGGGCCCGACGGGTGTTGGCAAAACCGAGCTGACCAAGGCATTGGCCAGGTTTTTATTCGATACCGAAGAAGCGCTGATCAGGATAGATATGTCAGAGTTTATGGAAAAACATTCTGTCGCACGCTTGATTGGCGCACCGCCGGGTTATGTTGGATATGAAGAGGGCGGTTACCTGACCGAAGCAGTCAGGAGAAAACCTTATTCAGTTATATTGCTGGATGAAGTCGAGAAGGCACACCCGGATGTATTCAATATTTTGTTACAAGTACTGGATGATGGTCGCCTGACAGATGGCCAGGGCCGGACTGTTGATTTTCGGAATACCGTCATTATTATGACCTCGAACATTGGCTCGCAGATTATCCAGGACCTTGTTGAGCATGAAAGCAAGAAAGACGGCCATGATAATTATGACATTATGAAATCAGCTGTTATGGAAGAGGTGGGTAAGTACTTTCGGCCTGAGTTTATTAACCGTGTGGACGAAATGGTTGTTTTCCACTCGTTGAATCGACAGCAAATCCGCGAGATTGCCAATATCCAGATACAAGGCTTGCGCGACAGAATGGCACAAAAGGATCTGTCCCTGGAACTTACTGATGAGGCGCTGGACAAGCTCTCTGAAGCCGGATTTGATCCTGTTTATGGCGCCAGACCGTTGCGGCGCGCCATTCAGAATTCAATTGAGAATCCTTTGGCCCAGGAGATATTGGCTGCCAAACTCGTGCCTGGTTCAGTCGTATTGGTCGGGATCAAAGGTGATAAATTCACTTTTAAGCAGGGGGCCGTAACGGGCACCAAACACCACCACGAAGTGGCGTGATCATTGTGGAATAATTGACAAACAAATTCTGCCAATTCACGTGTATAATGGCTTCTCGAGCTACATTATTCATATATTATTTTATCTAAGTTATTAATTTTCTGGAGGTTGTTAGATGGCCAGCGAGTCTCGTTCATTTAAAATAGGCATTACTACAGGTGTATTGGTATTGCTCGGTATCATAATTGGCGTGATGTTAACCATGCGTATGGACTGGGTGTCGCCTGTCCAGAGTGAGGTAGCAAAAAATACTACAGCCCTGAAGACACCAGAAAAAAGTTACACGTCACCAAAGAATGTTTTTGTTCCCATTGTAAAAACAGCTTCACCTGCGGTAGTGAATATTGCGACAAGCCGAACGGTAGACCAAAAAAATTTTCGTTCTCCCCTTATGGACGACCCGTTCTTCCGACGTTTTTTTGGTGATAAAATGCCAAATGGCCGCGATAATAATGGCGGTAAACGCAAACGTAAGGAAAGCAGTCTTGGTTCCGGTGTCATTGTTGATTCCGGTGGTTACATTATCACCAACAACCACGTAGTAGCCGGGGCCGATGAAATTACTGTTTTGATGGGCGACAAAAGAGAGTTTGTCGGCAAGGTTGTCGGTACCGATCCAAAAACAGATTTAGCTGTTATTAAAATTGATGCAAAAAATCTGCCAAGCGTGCCCTGGGGTGATTCAGACAGGCTGGAAGTTGGCGAGTATGTACTGGCTATTGGTAATCCTTTTGGTTTGAATCAAACCATTACTATGGGCATTGTCAGTGCCGTCGGGCGTGCCAATGTCGGCATTGCGGATTACGAAGATTTCATTCAAACAGATGCGGCCATTAATCCTGGTAACTCGGGCGGCGCACTGATTAATCTTGATGGCGAGTTGATTGGTATTAACACCGCAATTTTCAGCCGCAGCGGTGGTTATATGGGTATCGGATTTGCAGTACCCAGCAATATGGCCCGTACCGTGATGGACAGCCTCATCAAAACAGGCAAGGTCGTCCGTGGCTGGCTCGGCGTTTCCATCCAGAAAGTCACAAAAGACCTGGCCAAGCAATTTGGCCTGAAAGATTCAAACGGTGCACTTATTGGTGAAGTGATGTCAGGTACGCCAGCAAAAGCGGGCGGTATCAAGGATGGTGACGTGATTATTTCCTATGATGGAAAAGCAGTTGATTCTCCAGCTACCCTGCGCAACCTGGTTGCCCAGACGGCCGTAGGAAAACGCGTAAAAGTTATTGTTGTCCGTGATGGAAAAAGAAAGACCCTTAAGGTGAAGATCGGCGAACAGCCTAAAGATGTTGCCGAGGCAGGTATTGGCGCTGAAGGTGACAGTGATGAATCATCTGCGCTTGCCGGACTTGAAGTTCGTACGCTTACCGATGATATTGCCAGGCAAATTGGTTTGCCCGAAGGTACACAGGGTGTTGTCGTGGCAGGTGTTGAGCCCAACAGTTCTGCGCAGGAAGCCGGTCTCAGAAAAGGCGACGTCATTGTAGAGCTGAACAGGAAAAAAGTACGCAAGCTTTCAGATTTCAGGAAGATTGCCAAAGATGTCAATACTAAAAATAATATCTTGTTGCGCGTTAGACGAAAAGGCGGAAAGTTTTTTATTGTTATCAAGCCAAACAAATAAGCGAATAGATGCTAGCGCTATAATTTAAAAAATGGTTGGTATCCTAAAAGACCTGTCGCGGAAGTATTTTGCCGATCCGCAGGCGGTTTACCTGGCTTTTTTACTTGTCCTGGGGTTTTCCGTTGTCATCTTTATGGGCGGGATGTTATTGCCGGTATTTGCCGGCCTGATCATTGCATTTTTACTGGAAGAGATTGTCCAGTTACTGCAAAAGCGTGGCGCCAAAAGAAATATTTCTGTCGTAATTGTTTTTATTGCCTACCTGGCAATATTTGCATTTATTTTTCTTAGTTTTATCCCGCTACTTTTTGTCCAGGTAGGAGAATTTATTCAACAGTTGCCGGCGATGGCCGCAAGAGGACAACAAGCCTTGCTCGACTTGCCTGATGTTTATACTTTTATTTCAGAAGAACAAATTGCCCGACTGATTGCTACAATCTCGGGTGAGATTGGGAATCTGAGCCAGAAAGCCATTACGAAATCTATTTCCTCCCTCACTAGTTTTGTCACACTAATTGTTTACCTGGTATTGGTGCCATTACTCGTTTTCTTTTTTCTCAAAGACAAATGGTTGATCCTGAACTGGTTTGAGCGTTTCCTGCCGAAGAAAAGAACTTTGATGCTAAAACTCTGGACCGAAATGGATGCCCAGCTGGGTAATTACGTGAAGGGAAAGTTCTGGGAAGTATTAGTAGTGGGTACGGCCAGTGGCATAGCCTTTAAATTATTTGGCTTACAGTACGCAATCTTACTAGGCGCCCTGGTGGGCATATCGGTAATTGTCCCTTACGTGGGCGCAGTGGTGGTGACATTCCCGGTGGTACTGGTCGCCTATTTTCAATGGGGCTGGAGCGCCACGTTTGCTTACCTGGTGATTACCTATTTAATCATCCAGACTCTTGACGCGATCATACTCGTGCCCGTGATGTTTTCTGAAGTGGTGAATCTGCACCCAATAGCAATTATTGTGGCCGTGCTTGTGTTTGGTGGTCTTTGGGGATTTTGGGGTATATTTTTTGCAATACCACTGGCAACTTTAGTGCAGGCCTTGCTCAGAGCCTGGCCCCGATCAGGCAGTGTCCCGAATCAGCAAGCTTGATGAAAATTAATATTACCCAATAAGAAAACGACGACACTGCTAAAAATTTTTATGGCACCAGGATTCAATCGCTTCCCGGGTCTCATCCGGTTTTTCAGTCAGGGGCCAGTGATAAGCGTGAATATCTACAATCTCACACTGATCAATTTCCGAGAGAATTTTACTGGTCAGCGCCGGGTCTGTATATGTGGGCACCTTGGCAAGCAAGGCAAGCACAGGTATTTTAACCGATGTGAAGCCGGGCACGGGCCTCAAGCTTTCGATCATCTCTTGCATGTAGTTAGCAATGGGAAATTGTTTTAAGTCGGGCCAGGGTGAGCTGTATTGAGCAACAAATTCTTCCATATTGCCGGATTTTTCTATGGCGACACGGGTTTCAATATCCAGCTTCCATAAATCCCTGAGCGGTAGATTTTTTCTTTTAAAACCAATTTTATTAAAAAATCTTACCAGCCTGATTAATGCCAAAATTATTATCCGTGCATGGTAAATACGTTTGTCACGAGCATGCAAGGCCTTATAAATAATCGGATCAACCAGGCAAACACCCGCCACTCGTGAAGGGTAGTGGGTTGCGTAGTACATGGCCAGTTGTGCGCCCAGGCTGTGACCAACAACAACGCAATCCTGGTATCTTTCAACATCAAGTAATTCGCCCAGGTCCAGGCTCCATTCCCGCAAACCAATTTTACCCCTGAAGAGTGATTCACTATGGCCACGTAAATCTAAACGAATAATATCCCAGGTTTTCGTTAGCTCGGTATTTTCAACAAACTCTGACCAGCGCGACATATTGCTGGCCATACCATGGATTAAAACAAGCAAACGTCGATGTTTGCCTGGCCGCCATATACGATAGGTAATTGTTGCGCCTGCGATATCAAGGCTTTTCTTTTCTTCAGTAAGGGGCATGGCTGATCTTTTTTGAATGTGATGCAATACTAACCCATTCAGGGGTAATGGCCGTATTAAAGACGAGGATTATATGGCCAAAAAATATTCGAGCAAGGTTTTGGCAATATAGCCAATCATGCCAAGACCAAGGGTTAAAAAAAGAACAAAATAACCGAATTTGCCGGCCTCTGAATCCTTGGCCAGCCGGTAAATGATGTAGGTCATGTATAAAATCAGCGATGGGATGCCAATTGTCAATGACCAGTACTCGAAGGTTTCAATATCCATTGTTAATAATATCAGCCCTAAGAAAGCAGCCTAAAGAAATAAGTCTGGAGAAATCACGGGTATATTAGCATATTCTAATGTATTATTTAATATCAATACTGATATATATTCTATAGAAATAACCAGACGAGATTGTTTAATGAGTGATTTTATTATCCTGCTTTTAGTTGCCGTAGGCGCCTGGTTCTGGTGGCAGAGCCAAAAAAGCAGGCAGGCCGCAACCCAGGCCGCGGTCGAGGCCTGTAAGCGATCAAACCTGCAATTCCTCGATGGCACGGTACACCTGCGCAAGTATTGGCCTGTGCGTACCGGTAAACGCACAATCCAGTTGTGCCGACTGTATTTTTTCGAATACAGCGATGATGGAAGTCAACGTTTATCCGGCAGACTGGTATTGGTTGGTACTCGGATCATTGAAGTAGAGCTGGACGCTTATCGTCTAACCTGACAAACCGGGGGTTTTATTCTGGTCATAAAAGTGGAAATTAATAAATCAGGCGAAACTGGCGTGTTACACTTTCAAATCGGCCGGCTCGTTCAACTCGACAAATATTACCTGGTTATCACATGTTTGAATTAAAAGATAATAAAGAAAGTGAACTGGAAGACTTAATACTCTCTCTCCATAACAATCAAATAGAAGGCGGCGAATTCATATCGGCACTGCTCAACTCACAGGTATTTATGCCTATCTTTGAAAAACATAAAATTGAAGGCCTGCAGTAAAGTGCTCGCCCAAAACCACTGTGTTCAAAGATGAAAATGACGTCGACGTGATGATCCTGTTCGCTACTCCCGAACGCGCCAAACCTTTCGTGGAAGAACATCCAGGTTATGAAGGTGGCCTGCTGGCCGACTTTAACTGGGTACTGGCAATCGTAGAACCGGGTTGGGGCATCTCGATTAATCCAGGACTGGAATCAGGCATCGACCTGGAGCCGGACATGGTGCAACAGATTATAGACAGTCAAAAAGCGCATTAACAAAACCACAGTATTATGTCGGGAAAAATACGAAACCTGTTTACCGACAGTGACAAACTGGCCTGAACTAATTGGCTTCAATATGATCCTAATTTAAACAGGGCCAACAGAAGCCGCTGTCAAAAAAGGAAGCGATATTGAAAAAAAATCCATGCGGCTTTAACGTTTTACACAATGCAAAACTAAACAAAGGCTCTGCCTTTAGTGAAGCCGAGCGCGATCAATACGGGCTAAGGGGATTATTGCCTGCCGGTGCCACCACTCAAGTTATACAAATTCAACGAGCCCTGGAAAATATGCGCCGCAAGGCCTATGACATCGAGCGTTATATTTTTCTGTTTGCCCTGCAAGGTCGTAACGAACGTTTATTTTATCAATTACTAATCGAACATATAAATGAACTCATGCCGATCATTTATACGCCCACCGTTGGCCTGGCCTGCCAGCAATTTGCACATATTTTCAGGGAGCCACGGGGTTTTTATATTACACCCGATGATCGTGGTCGCATGCACGAGATACTGTGTAACTGGCCTGAAAAAGATGTGCGCATGATTGTCATCACCGATGGCCAGCGCATCCTAGGTCTGGGTGATCTTGGTGCCAACGGCATGGGCATCCCCATCGGCAAACTGGCACTGTATACAGCCGGTGCCGGCATACATCCGGAGCAGTGTTTGCCCGTCATGCTCGACGTGGGCACCAATAACCAGGAACTGCGGGATGATCCACTTTATCTCGGTATAAAAAAACCACGGCTGACAGGCGCGGCCTATCATGAACTCGTGGAAGAATTTGTTGGCACGGTTCAGGACATTTTCCCCAAGGCGGTAATCCAGTTTGAAGACTTCCTGACACCCAATGCCTATGCCTTGCTCAATACTTACCGTGACCGGGTATGTTGTTTTAATGATGACATCCAGGGTACGGCCGCCATGGTGTTAGCGGGTATTTATTCCTCGATTCGTATTTCCGGCCACAAGTTCCCTGACTTGCGCATTATGTTTCTCGGGGCAGGGTCGGCGGCCACGGGCATGGCGGATTTAATTCAGCGGGCATTGTGCAATACTGGAATGAACAACGACGAGGCCGTGCAACGATTATGGTTCGTCGATGAAAACGGGTTGGTCGTAAAATCGCGCAAGGAACTTGCGGAACATATCCTGCCCTATACAAAAGATCAGCCCGCCATGTCTTTTGTCGAGGCCATTAAATTATTCAAGCCACAAATATTGATCGGCGCCACCGGCGTCCAGGGGACGTTTACTGAAGAAGTGATTCGTTTGATGGCCGAGATCAATGAACGACCAGCCATATTTGCCTTATCCAACCCGTCCTCCCATACCGAGTGTACCGCCCAACAGGCCTATGACTGGACAGATGGCCGGGTTATATTTGCCAGCGGCAGCCCCTCCGAAGATGTCAGCTTTCAAGGTAAAACATTTCATCCCGGACAGGGAAACAATGCCTATATATTTCCCGGTGTCGGGTTGGGCGCCATCGCCTGTGAAACCAGTCGTATTACCGAGGAAATGTTCCTGGCCGCAGCCGCAACCCTTGCGAACATGGTGCAACCGGCACACCTGGAACAAGGTGTTATTTACCCGCCCCTGGAAGATATTCGCGCCATTTCCCTGGCTATCGCCTGCGCCGTCGCCGAAAAAGCCTATGAACAGAATCTGGCTCAAAAACCAGCCCCCAAAGATGTATCAAAATCAGGCCTACAAGAATCAATCGCAAAATTAATGTACGATCCCAGTTATTAAATATAAATTGTTAGCGCACAATATTGGTGCAGTTGCCTGCCTGTAACTGCCAACTATCCAATATCAATAGCTGCTAATATAGAAACAATAAAACTTTTAAAAAGATAAACTTAATCCCACAATATCCAGACAGGTCGATTTATTTTACTGTGCCTGCCGTATGTCCAAATGTTATGCGTAAATAATAATGAGTAATGAGCCCATCAAGAATTCATTAGGACAAACAGTTAATATAAAGGCGCACTTAATGAGCAGAGTAATTATTCTCGTGCTTACAGTGACTGCCTTGTATTTGACGTTGGATAAACATTTCCAAAAAATAGAAACATCAATGCTTTCACTATTAATAGTTTTGGTTGTCGTGCTGGCGGTAGCCATAAGCGCAGGTATTACAGTCCATGCACTTTGGAGATATTTCAATCATCACAAAAACACATAAGGTCAGATTCAAAATTCTATGCAACAATGGATGAGTTTTCACTCTGACCCGGGTTTTTTCACCGACCCATTTTTTAAAAAGTAGGAACATACATGCTTAAAAAGTCATTAATGGATAGCTGGTCATTTTTTAAAAATCATACTGTTGCTATATCAATAATCATACTCCCAATAGTAGTTCCAATTTCCATACTTACGGCGCTATACATGCGCTTCCTAACCACCAGTGATGAGTATTTATTTGCTGAGCAATTGCCCCCAATGTTAATTGGAATTATAGCGCATCCAATATATGCAGTTGGCGTCGTATTTTATATCGCTTCGGTGGTGTCAGGTGAAAGCATAGAGACCAAAACAGCCTGGAAGCTCGGAGCAAAGTTTTGGTTGCCTTACCTAATTGTGAGCATTTTGGTTGGCTTCGCAGTAGTGTTCGGACTTATTTTTCTGATTATACCCGGAATTATAATTGCGATTAGGTATGCTTTCTCAGAGTTTGATTTACTTCTCAATAAAAGCAGACCATTGGACGCAATGAGAAATAGCTGGAGCGCTACAAAAGAATATACGTGGGTGATACTTGGTGGGTATACGGTAATTACCCTGGTGTTGTATGTGCCGTATTATTTAATGGCATCCCTGTTTGATGAGTCGAGCATATCTTCTTTGGTGCTAAATACTGTATCAAATATTGTATATTCAGTACTAGGTGTTCTATACACAATATTCGCATTTCGTGTATATGAGTTTGCCAAATTGCAACATAACCAATCGCTCAATGACGACGCGCCATGATACGGCGCCCCTTAATTTAAACGTTGAGGTTGTAGAAAGCAAGATTTAGGATCAGAGTCAAAACTCTATGTAACAATGGATGAGTTTTCACTCTGACCCTAAATGATCACAACTGTTATGTATAAAATATAATGAAATATCGTATTAGCTTCATTTATACCGCTTTAGTAACAGTTATTTATTTTATGTACCTGTATGAAGAAGATATTTCACTGCTAATGTCATTAATTATACCTGCAGTGTTTTTTTTACCAATCTTACTTGCATTAACAAATATGGAGTTAAACCTGAAAAAAATGAACTTGGTAATTTTATCGGCATTCATTACAGGGTTTATTGTTTCAGCATTTATTTCAAGCAATAATATATGGCCAATTGCATTAATTACATGGCTGGTTATAAGTATCCCAGCTCTATTTTTATTAAACATGACGTGCTATGTACATAAAAGAATAAGAGCATAATAAATCATTTAGCATTGACCGCGCAAAAAAACGCGCGCCAAGTTAACCCAACCGTTTTGCACATTAAACTAAAATAAAGGAAATAAATATGAAAACCATGAATTGCAAACAACTCGGCGGGGCCTGCGATAAGGAGTTTCATGCCAGCTCTTTTGAAGAGATTGCAGAAATGAGCAAACAACACGGTATGGAAATGTTTCAAAAAAAAGATGAAGCGCATCTTGTAGCAATGAATGAAATGCAGGAACTTATGAAAAAACCAGAAGCCATGAAAGAATGGTTTGAGAATAAAAAGAAAGAATTTGATGCCTTACCTGGAGATTAGTATAAGGGAAAATACGCGCCACTTTGAATTGCCCCTGAGCATGGCGTTTTGTGCGAACAAAAATAAATATAGTAATAATATCCGGGGTTATGGTAAAAATACGATGGATAGTTTTTGCCCTGGTTCCAAACATGTATTAAGCTTTCAGGTCACGAACGTTATTGGATAAGGCAAGGTATTTGAACTTGACGGCTAAATAAAAGGTGTCGGTGACATATGCAAATAATAGGCATTTGGCACCGACACCTTTTTTCTTTTTTTCACCCGACGCATACCCAAATGCTAGCCATACTAAAAAAACGCTAGTTGATGCCAATAGGCACACAATTATGCAATACTCTTACTTAAATGAAGCCGATAAATTTGAATTCCATAAAAAAATCAACAGCTTATCACTGAACGTGGCATTTCATTTGAGGACATAGTTTTCTGCTTACAACAGGGCGCACTATTAGATGATGTTGAGCATCCAAATAGTGACAAATACCCTGATCAACGTGTATTTGTTGTAAACATAGATAATTATGCGTACCTGGTTCCATATGTAGAAAGTAGAGAAGAGATATTTTTAAAAACAGTTATTCCGAGCAGAAAGGCTACAAAGTTGTACATAGGAGAATAATCATGAGCGATCCTAAACTTAGTAAGGAAGAGAAACAAATTCTTAAAGATTTTGAAGCGGGTGAATTCAAATCTATTCTTACTCAAAAGCGCAAGAAAATGTTGCAAGCCGCTGCCGAAGAAACATTTAAAAAAGACAAACGAATTAACATCAGAATTTCTAGTCGTGACCTTGCGTCGCTACAAAGACGTGCGCTTGAAGAAGGTACCCCTTATCAAACATTAGTTTCAAGCGTTCTTCATAAATATGTTTCAGGCGGCTTACACGACATTATGGCTAACAAGGCGCTAAACACGGACGCGAAAAAACATCGTACCGGTTAGCTAAAACGTTGAGCCTGTAGAAAAAGTCTAAAGACAATATTTTGGGTTAGAGTCAAAATTCCAAGCAACAATGGATGAGTTTTCACTCTGAACCCAATTAAATCATCGCATTGCAATTCATTTGAAAAGCTATAGTCACATGACAGAGAAATTATGAAAAAAATTATTATATTAATACTCGCAGTTTTCATACCTACTCAGCTTGTTTACGCTATCCACCAGCCATGGACAAAAACAGAATTCCCGCAAGACAAGGAAAAGCTGTGGTGGAATGATGACTGGTGGGAAAACGGTAAAATAGAACAACCGTCGAACTATGACGTGGTCATGACAGAAACCACTTATAAGAGTGGTGATATGGACA
>CAJVXY010000037.1 GCA_913009895.1 uncultured Acidiferrobacteraceae bacterium
CTGGCGCTTTGTTCGGCAATGGCAAAACCGGCCGCGTTCGCCGACAGGGAAACGCCAAACATCAAACCTGAAATAAACAAGCCCGTAATAAAACGAATAGACAGGTTTCTTAATAACACTTTATTTCTATATTTATTAATCATTAGTGCTCCTCCTGTTACAACGTTACAACGTGACAGCCATTGAAGCACATTTAGTGACGAAAATTAAGCAATGACTTTGGTTTCCACATTTGTTTTCCTTATCCCCAGAAAACCCGTCTTATTTTGAATTTGGCCTGATTTTTACTGATGTTCCGAAAGAAATATCGCCCAATCAATTAAATTTCAGCCATTTCAAAATCATCCTTCATGGCGCCGCATTCCGGGCACTGCCAGTTATCGGGGATATCGTCCCATTTTGTGCCAGGGGCCAATCCATGGTCAGCGTCGCCTTTTTCTTCTGAATAAATATAACCACAAATTAAACACATATAAGTCTTCATTGGTTCTCCTGTAAGAGGAAATTCATTTCCGGTAACGCGTAAAATTAACTGGTTTTTCTGCAAAATAAAAGCGCCGGAATTCTCGCATGATTACAGACAGGGTTAAACCGGAAGCGTAATATCCATTATATATAACTACAAAAACCAATATAATTTCTCTAGTATAATTTCACTGGAAATAATCCCAAAGAATAATTACAAGTATGAATAATAAAACTGCGGTCATTCTCTTGAACCTGGGCGGGCCAGACTCGCTCAAGGCGGTGCGGCCTTTCCTGACCAACCTGTTCTCAGACCCGGATATATTCAAGTTTCCCATGGGCTGGCTGACCCAGAAGTTTTTTGCCTGGATGATCGCCTACCGGCGTGCCGCCATTGCCAGCAAAAACTACGCGGCCATTGGTGGCCGCTCTCCTATTCTTGAACATACCCGGGAACAGGCCATTGCCCTGCAATTGTCCCTGGCCATGGAAGGCGATTACGACGTATTTGTCTGTATGCGCTACTGGCACCCCATGACCAAAGAAGTGGTCAGGGAGTTAAAACAAAAAGCCTATAAAAATGTGATTTTATTACCCCTGTACCCGCAATATTCAATTACCACTACCGGTAGTTCGGTGAATGAATTTTTCAGGGTATGTAAAAAACAATCCTATTTTCCAAAAATCAAAATTATCAACGAGTGGTTTAACAACGAGCTTTATCTCCAGGCAATTGTCATGGATATCAAAACCGCCCTGCGTTCACTGCCCAACCCTGACCCGGACAATACGGAGCTCCTGTTTTCTGCCCATGGCCTGCCGAAAAAACTGGTGGACCAGGGCGATGTTTACCAGCAACAAATTGAGGCCACGGTCGCTGCGGTGAACCAGCGGCTGCAATGGCCCAATACTACTTTGTGTTATCAAAGCCGGGTCGGGCCACTGGAATGGTTGCAACCATATATTAGTGAGGTCATCGTAAACAAGGCAGGACAGGGCTGTAAACAAATGCTGGTTTACCCTATCGCCTTTGTTTCAGATCATGTAGAAACCCTCTACGAACTTGGTATTGAATATGCCAAACTCGCTGCTGACTCCGGTATCGAAAATTACAAGGTGGTGCCCGCCTTGAATGATCATCCGGAACTCATCGAGGCGCTTAAAGAACTAGTGGTGGAGGCCCAAAAAAGTGACCATTAAACGACCCGTTGTTTTGGTATTCGGCGGTACCGACCCTACCGGCGGTGCCGGTATTAGTGCTGATATCGGCGCGCTCAGCAGCCTCGGCTGTCATTGTGCGCCGGTCATTACCGCGGTGACGGCCCAGGACACGACAGAGGTGAAAGAATTCGCTGCCGTGCCCACAGACGTAGTCATTGCCCAGGCCCGGGCAATACTGGAAGATATGCCTGTTGCTGCTATCAAGACCGGTATGTTGGTGGATACGGAAATTATCAGTGCCATCACCACCATTTGCCATGATTATCCCCAGATACCCGTGATTGTTGATCCGGTCCTGAACGCCAGTGATGGTACCAGCCTGTCAAACGATGACCTGGGTGATGCCTATCGCAGCCTGTTATTGCCCCATGCCCTGTTGGTGACACCAAACAAACCTGAGGCACAGGAGCTGGCCACCCAGGGAGATACCCTGGATGCCTGTGCTGCTGAACTGCTGTCACTGGGTTGTGACATGGTGTTATTGACCGGCACCCATGATAATACGGTCGATGTCGTCAACCGGCTTTACCAGGCGAACGGTGACTGCAAAATTTTTAACACCAAACGACTGCCCCATGACTACCATGGCTCCGGCTGTACCCTGGCCTCGGCTTGCGCCGCCGGTCTGGCCCAGGGCATCCACCCCTTCACCGCCATCGAACACGCACTGGATTACACCCGCAAAACACTGGAACAAGGTTATCGATTGGGCATGGGCCAGTATTTACCCAACCGTTTTTTCTGGTCCGATGCAAGCAAGCCATAAAATAAAACCGGGCGCTAAACCAAAACAAGGTATTAAAAACATCAGGGGACTGTATGTCATCGCCGATACCGGTATGCTTTTGGGTGCAGACAATATGATCCAGGCCGTGACCCAGGCAATAAAAGGCGGTGCCAGCCTGGTCCAGTTGCGCCATAAATTAAATAAACCATCAGACCTGAAATCAGTCGCACCCAAGTTACAAAAATTATGTCGCGACCATGGTGTGATTTTTATCATTAATGATGATGTGCAACTGGCTGCAGCCATTCATGCGGACGGTGTCCACCTGGGACAGCAAGATATGCCCATCCAGGCAGCACGGAAAATTTTGGGCGACCAGGCCATTATTGGTATTTCCTGTTATAACCAGCTATCACTGGCCCAGGCGGCGCAAAAACAGGGCGCAAATTATGTCGCCTTTGGCAGTTTTTTTAACTCCCCGACCAAACCCGATGCCGTCTCTGCATCACTGACCCTGGCCCGGGAAGCCAGGAGCTTGCTCACCTTGCCCATTGTTGCCATCGGCGGCATTACCCCGGACAATGCCGAACCGTTAATCGCGACCGGTATTAATGCCATCGCTGTTGCCAGTGGTGTTTTTGCACAATCGGATATCAAGGCCGCTGCCCAGAATTATTGCGGGCTTACTGCAAACTTTTTTAGGTAAATTATTTTAGATGAACCAGGTTAGTAAAAATCAATCCAGTCGGTCATGTTCGCAAGCACTATTTGCCCGCGCCCAAAAACACATCCCCGGCGGTGTCAATTCTCCGGTCCGCGCTTTTAAAGGTGTCGATGGTGACCCGGTATTTTTTCAGCGGGCCCAGGGCGCTTATCTATATGACTGCGATGACCAGAAGTATATTGATTATGTCGGTTCATGGGGGCCGATGATTCTTGGCCACGCCCACCCCGAGGTCATTGAGGCGGTCATCAAGGCCGCAAAAAAGGGCCTGAGTTTCGGGGCACCCACAGAAATCGAAATTGAAATGGCAGATCGTGTATGTCAGCTAGTGCCCTCAATCGAAAAAGTCCGCATGGTGAGCTCAGGCACGGAAGCCACTATGAGTGCCATCAGGCTGGCCCGTGGTTTCACCGGGCGCGATAAAATAGTCAAATTTGAGGGCTGTTATCACGGCCACGGAGATTCACTCCTGGTCAAAGCCGGTTCCGGTGCTTTAACCCTGGGCGTGCCCACCTCACCGGGCGTACCCGCAGATCTGGCCAGCCATACCCTGACGCTTGAATATAATAACCTGGCGTCTGTTGAGGCAGCCTTCTCGTCCCTGGGCAGTGAAATTGCCTGCATAATTGTTGAGCCGGTGGCCGGTAACATGAACTGCATCCCGCCAGTGCCCGGGTTCCTCGAAGGACTGCGCAAGCTCTGTACCGAACATGGCAGTGTCTTGATTTTTGATGAAGTCATGACCGGCTTCCGGGTTGCCCTCGGCGGTGCCCAGGCCCACTACAATATAAAACCGGATCTCACGACCCTGGGTAAAGTGATTGGTGGCGGCATGCCCGTGGGTGCGTTTGGCGGCCGTGCCGATATCATGGACCAAATCGCGCCTGATGGGCCAGTTTACCAGGCGGGCACCCTCTCGGGTAATCCCATTGCCATGACTGCCGGGCTTGTTACCCTGGACTTAATCGCAAAACCCGGATATTTCGAAAAATTATCGGAAAAAACCAATGTCTTGGCCACAGGCATCCAGGCCGCAGCCGACAAGGCCGGCATACCCCTGACGACCAACGCGGTTGGTGGCATGTTTGGACTCTTTTTTAGCGAGGAGAAAAAAATCACCAGTTTCAAACAGGTCATGGCTTGTGATGTAAACCGGTTCAAGGTTTTTTACCACAAACTACTGGCGCAGGGGGTGTACCTGGCGCCATCGGCCTACGAGACCGGGTTTTTATCCAGTGCCCACAGTGACCAGGACATATCGGCTACCATTGAAGCAATGTCGGAATCATTCCGTGAACTTATGTAGATTGCAGAATATATATTACCTGTTACGGTTAACGATCAGAAAGCAGTATTGTAGTTAGATTACCTAAAGACAGAGAAAATCTAAATGTGATTAATTTTAGCCAAAAAGGGAGATAATTATGCGCAAATTTTATATCTTGGTCGCACTAGTTTCTGCTTTATTGTCGAGCTGTGTGGATGGAGAAGATGGAGATGCTTTTCTGGCATTCTATTGGACAACCACTCCTACATTTTACTCTGACAACAACGCAAGTTTACCTTTAACAATAGTTTTTCTCGAACAATACGCAGTAAGCCCTGGTACCTACTCTTTTACATATACTGTTGGCAGCACTTACTCAGGTAGTTATACCATTACAGAAGAAGAAGGTGACACTGGCATATTTCCTCTCATTCCTGGAAAAGATGGAGATGATAGTAATTTCGAACTAGGCTTATTATCCACTGGACCCACTTTCATTGCATATTCTGCAGGCTTAGAGACAACCGCAGATCAAAGTAATGGCACTGATATTGGCAACAAAAATAGCCTGGTCAGAAATGAGTTTATTGAAAGTAACCCGAGTAATGGCAATGAGGAAACTGTGCTTAGCCAGACAAAAGGACGTTACACACTTACGCTACGCTACAGAAAACAATAAGAATCATTTTATGTAGGATGGGCACTTCCCGACTTATCCCAAGCCTTCACCATTATTTCGGTGGGCAGTGCCCAACGCGGGTTTGGAGTTTGAGTAATCACAAAAAAAGGCCGGCATAAGCCGGCCTTGCACACACTAAATACACACAAATTCGTTTAGCTCACCAGGATATTCTCGGAGCAATAAGTCACTGAGGCGACACTGGGTCGAATGGCCTCGTCGGACAGGGCGATGTCGATTCCCAGTACCGATACCACATCATTATGGTCCCAGACACCGGGCATTTCTTCGCGTAAATAACCGTAATGGGTTTCATTCATATAAACCACATTGGGTCGTTGACCATTGTTTGTTTCGTAGCTGCTGACCAAATTAACGATGTGACTAAGCATTTTTGTGACTCCTGGCTATTTGTTCTTACTGTCACAATACAAAGCAATAGTCGTGCCATTCTTAAAAGTCCCCAGATAAGTTATTGTTATTATAGTGCTTTTAGACCAAAGACCGGATTTTAGGGGATTAAGGAGGGTCTCGACGTCACGCCTTAAGCGTCACATCTGGCCAAAATTGATGGTCTTAAACAATTTCCCATAAAAAAACCGCCTTCCTGGGTCAGGAAGACGGTTTCGGGTGTTTATAACCAGAATTAGGCCAGTTTAGTACAGCCCAGCCATATATTCGGATACGGCTTTAATTTCCTCTAGCGACATAAAAAAAGCAATTTTGGTCATAATCTCGTCATCATTTTTACGTATATTGTCCTTAAATGCCTTTAGTTGCGCACTGGAATAAGCAGAATATTGTCCTGAAACCTGCGGGAATTTAGGCGGGATGCCTTTTCCTGAAGGACCATGACAGCTCATGCAGGCAGCTACGCCTGTTTTGGCGTTACCGCCGCGATATAATCGCTCGCCTTTTCTTGCCAGTCCTTCCCTGCTCGCTGTGCCCTTGCTCGCTTTTTGGATAGAATAAAATACACCCAGATTTTCCATATCCGTCTTGCTTAAACCGGCAACCTGGCCAGCCATGATGCCATTTACACGGTTGCCAGCCTTAAAATCAGACAATTGTTTAACAATATAATCTGCGCTTTGCCCCGCTAATTTAGGGAACGCCGGGCTGGGACTGTTACCATCGGCACCATGGCAGGCAGCACATTGGGCAGACTTGGCCTTACCGGCATTCGCGCTGCCAGCGGCAAATGATGGCGTGGCAAACAAGGCCAAATTTATCAGGCCAATGCCAGCAAAAAATAATATGCTCTTTCTCATTTTTTCCCTCCAAGGGATAATGCTTAAAAAATATCAACAGATTCTGGTTAGAAGCCGGTAAACTAGGCGCCTGAAAACCAGTGTCCCCACAGCCTGCTTATTTCAACCTGGATTAGAATCGAAGCCCAAAATAACAAGGTTTGTATTCGATGCCTGTAATCATTTCCGGCGCCGCTTTATATACCAAGTGCCAGTGATGGGGTCAATTTTCTCATACAAATAACCATAATTATCAGTAAAAGATCAAAAAACTATGTCGAACCCGTTCCAGCAAGCCCAATTTCACCTCAGTGTGCCCGATCCTGCCAAATTACCCGCTGATACTGGCCTGGAAGTCGCGTTTGCCGGGCGCTCCAATGCGGGTAAGTCCAGCGCCTTAAATGCAATCAGTGGCCAGAAGGCCCTGGCCCGCACCAGTAAAACCCCAGGCCGGACCCAGCATATTGTGGTTTTTGAGCTCGATAAGGATCACCGCCTGATAGATTTGCCCGGTTATGGTTACGCCAAGGTATCCCGAAAAATAATCCAAAAATGGCAACACGCCCTGAATCTTTACCTCACTACCAGGCAAAGTCTTTATGGGTTGATATTAATGAGCGATATTCGCCATCCGCTCAAGGACTCGGATATCCAGATGCTGGACTGGTGCTACCAGGCCAATATGCCCGTGCATGTGTTGTTGACCAAGGCAGATAAGCTGAGCCGGGGACAGGCCCATAGCACCTGGCATCAATGTGAGAAAAGGCTGCAACAAGACTACCACCAGGTCACAACCCAGCTTTTTTCATCTAAATCTGGTGCTGGCATTGACCAGGCCCGGGAACTGTTATCGAGCTGGTTATTTTCAGATGAAGATCAGGGGATATAATCATGCCTGGGATAGGGTAGTAAGCACTTACAACTGCCTAGTATTAAGCATAACAGGCATAAAAAAAGCCCCAGAAGCAAGGGGAATAGCATCCGGGGCATGAAGCTTACCTGAAACAAGTTCAGGGTCCCTGCTCAGGGAGGTGGAGCAGGTGGGGCGATCATCCAATCGCCTTAGAAGTAAGTATAGTCTGGATTTTGACATTTGCATGTCTATTTCACCTAGAGTCTATAAGTACTTATTTTAGGGGTATTTACTCCAATCTTGTCGTTAGTGGGCCTGGTCCCAGTTGTCGCCGACCCCCACCGCTACAATCAGGGGAACAGACAATTCGGCAACCCCCATCATGTGTTGATTGACCAACTCTGATATAGCCTCAACCTCCTGCTCAGGCACCTCAAACACCAACTCATCATGGACCTGCATAATCATGGACACGGGGCTGTTATTCGTTTGCAACCAGTCATCAATCGATAACATGGCTTTTTTAATCAGGTCTGCCGCCGTACCCTGCATAGGCGCATTAATAGCCGTGCGTTCGGCATACTGGCGGCGCAGGTGATTACTGGAATTAATTTCCGGCAAATATAAACGGCGGCCAAATACGGTCTCCACAAAACCGTTATCGTGGGCCTGTTGGCGGGTCCCATCCATGTATTTTTTAACGCCGGGATAACGCTCAAAATAGCGATCAATATATAACTGGGCGGCCTTGCGATCGACCTTGATCTGGCGTGCCAGCCCAAAGGCGGACATGCCGTAGATCAAGCCAAAGTTAATGGCCTTGGCATGGCGACGTTGTTCATTGCTGACTTGATCAGGGGTCACCGAAAAAACCTCGGCCGCCGTGGCCCGGTGCACGTCCTCGCCCCGTTCAAAGGCACCACGCAAGCCCTTGTCTTGTGATAAGTGGGCCATGATCCGTAACTCAATCTGGGAATAATCTGCTGATAAAATCTTGAACCCGGGTTCCGGGATAAAGGCCTGGCGAATACGCCTGCCCTCCGGTGTCCGCACCGGGATATTTTGCAAATTGGGATCACTGGAAGACAAGCGACCCGTAGCCGCCACCGCCTGGTGGTATGAAGTATGAACACGACCGGTTTTTGCAAACACCATGTCTGGTAATTTATCGGTATAGGTAGACTTGAGTTTACTCATGCCACGATGGTCCAGTATTAATTGCGGCAACGGGTAATCAAGGGCCAATTCCTGCAACACATCTTCTGCGGTTGAAGGCTGGCCCTTGGGCGTTTTTTTAAGAATGGGTAGCTCGAGTTTATCAAACAGGATTTCCTGAATTTGTTTTGGTGATGACAGGTTGAATGTCTGGCCGGCCAGGTCGTGGGCCTGTTGTTCTATCTCTATCATTTTGTGAGCCAGCTCACTGCTCTGGGTGTGCAGCATGTCTACATCAAGCTTGACGCCATAACGCTCCATGCGGGATAAAACGGACAACAAGGGCATTTCAATGTCATGGAAAACTTTTTTCAGTCCAGGTTGTTTTTCCAGCATGGGCCACAGGTGTTCGTGTAATTGCAGGGTAATATCAGCATCTTCGGCCGCATAGGGACCCGCTAACTCAAGGTCGACCTCGTTAAACTGAAGCTGTTTTTTGCCTTTGCCGGCCACGTCTTCAAACTTGATGGTGGTCTTATCAAGATACTTTAGTGCCAGGCTATCCATGTTGTGACGCGCTGCGGTGCTATCAACTACATAGGACTCGAGCATGGTATCGAAGGCAATGCCGCGTAAGGTGATATCGTAATTGGCAAAAACGCTTTTATCGTACTTGAGATTCTGGCCTACTTTTTTATTTTCTTTATTTTCCAGTAATGGCTTCAATAACTTCAAAACTTCATCCCGATCAAGCTGGCTCGGGGCACCGGGATAATCATGGGCCACCGGCACATAAGCCGCCTGTCCGATCTTGTCGGTAAACGAGATACCCACCAACTCGGCGGCAATGGCGTTAATGCTGGTCGTCTCTGTATCAATGGCAAATAATTTTGCCCCCTCAAGTCTTTTAAGCCATTTTTTAAGTGTCTTGATATCCAGCACCAGGTCATATTCAGTATTAACAGTTGCCCGGCTCCCGGGGTTTACTGATGGCGTTTTGCCAAGCTCGGCCAGCCAGGCCTTGAACTCAAATTTTTTGTAATACTCGGCTAAAGTTTTTTCATCAGCGGCTTGTCTACCGAGATCATCAAGCTCAACCTTTAAATCAACATCACATTTAATGGTGGCCAGCTGACGGGATAACGGCAATTGCCCCAGGTGGGCACGCAGGTTTTCGCCCACTTTGCCCTTTATTTCTTCAGCGTGATTGATGATGGTATCGAGATCACCGTATTGCTGTAGCCACTTACTGGCAGTTTTAGGACCAACCATGGGTACACCGGGGATGTTGTCGGCGGTATCCCCCACCAGCGCCAGGTAATCAATCATGGCAACGGGCTTAACGCCAAACTTGTCCAATACACCCTGTTCATCCAGGGCCACACCCTTCATGGTATCGATCAGGGAAACGTGTTTGGTCACTAGCTGGGCCATGTCCTTGTCACCAGTAGAGATAACCGTGTCCAGGCCCAAGCCACTGGCGTAGTGTGCCAGGGTGCCGATGACATCATCGGCCTCCACCCCTTCAATGCTCACTATTTTGAGGCCCATGGCGGCCAGGATGCCATGGATTATTTCTACCTGGGGCCTGAGATCTTCGGGCATGGGTGGCCGATGGGCCTTATATTCAGGGAAAAGCGTATGGCGAAAGTTTTTACCTTTGGCGTCAAACACGACCACGATATACTCTGGTTCGTACTCGGCCAGTAACTTGCGAACCATGTTGACAGTGCCGTAAGTTGCGCCCGTGGGGTCGCCAGCACTATTCCTTAAATCAGGCATGGCATGATAGGCACGATATAAATATGAAGATCCATCGACCAGAATAAGTGGTTTTTTTATTTTATTAGTCTTTGCCATACATCCATCTATCAAGAATTGTGTTAATAATAAAGAAGTGTGTAAAAATGAGCCTATGAAAAACAACGATGACATTAACAGAAAACTACCCGATCAAAGCACGTCTTCAAGAGTCATGTCCCGTGAATCCTGGAAAATTTTTCAGATCATGGCAGAGTTTGTCGAGGGTTTCGAGCGCCTGTCACAGATTCAACCCTCGGTAAGCATATTTGGTTCAGCCAGAACTGCACCGGATCACCCTTATTACAAGTTGGCAGAAGAAATATCCCTGCAACTGTCAAACGCCGGTTTTAGTGTGATCAGTGGTGGTGGGCCTGGCATTATGGAAGCGGTCAATAAGGGCGCCTATGCCGGTAAGTCTCCCAGTGTGGGCCTCAATATCGAGCTGCCATTCGAGCAGGTAGGGAACGGCTACCAGGATATTGAACTAAGCTTTCAACATTTTTTTGCACGCAAGGTTATGTTTGTCAAATACGCCAAGGCTTACGTAGTGATGCCCGGTGGTTTTGGTACCCTCGATGAATTAGTCGAGGCATTAACACTGATTCAAACCGGTAAAAGTGTACGCATGCCGATTATCCTGGTACACAAACCATTCTGGGAAGGTCTGGTAGCCTGGTTTAAAACGACCCTGGTCACCGAGGGTGTAATCAATGCTGACGATCTGGATTTATTTACCATTGCTGATACGGCTGATGAAGTCATCGACACTATATTCAATTATTACGAAAAGAGTGGTTTCGAGTCATCCCAGGAAGAAGCAGAAATCACGCTGAATCTTTAAGCGTGTAAACATTTGACGGCATGAAGAACATTTATTTGATTCTAAAAATTTTTTTGTTTGTGTCAGGTTTCGTGCTTGTCCAACAAAATTTAATTGCCGCTGAAGATGTACCGCCGCCACCACCATTACCCTCGGCTGGCAAATCGATTACAGAAAAGAAAACAGTACCGGCGCCCATCCCCGTCCCGGAAGTTGGGCAAACTGGGAAATCTATGACCGCGACACCCGGCAATAAAAAGAAAAACCGCCTGAAGACTGAATTAACCATAATTCCAAAAAAATCAGAAACCAGAACAGAGTATCGTGCCGGCGGAATTCTATACATGATAAAAATTACACCCAAAGGCGGACGACCTTTTTATCTTGTTGATCTTCAGGGTGACGGTGTTTTTGTGCGTAGCGATCTGACGCAAAAAGCTGTAATTCCAATGTGGTTGAGCGAACAGTTCTAGGACCTTATGTCAGTTTACACACGCATCGGGCGAGCGGAGCTCGAATCTTTTTTGTCAAACTACCATGCTGGTCAGCTTTGTGACTATGAAGGTATCCAGTCTGGCATTGAAAACACCAATTATTTTGTCAACACAACTTCTGGTAAATTTGTCTTAACTATTTTTGAGCATCATACTAAAGAAGAACTGCCATTTTTTCTGGGCCTGACGGCTTTTCTGTCTGAACATGAGATTCCCTGCGCACACCCAAAAGCAGATAACTCGGGTGCCTACCTGGGAGAACTAAAAGGCAAACCGGCAGCCCTGGTGGCAAAATTGGCTGGCAAATCTCTCGAACAACCCCGGGACAACCATTGTCGATCCGTCGGCCAGGTGCTGGCAAAACTCCATAACGTTGGTCAGCAGTTCCCACAGACACGTGATAATCCCCGTGGCCCTCATTGGTGGCATGAAACTGCAAAAAAACTGGACGGACATCTCACTGCTGCCGACCAGGAATTACTGGTAAATGAGCTTGACTATCAAAAACAATTTCGTTTCTCACATTTACCCCGGGGCATTATTCATGCCGATTTGTTCCGTGATAATGTTCTGTTTTCAGGTGATGCACTCGGCGGTTTAATCGATTTTTATTATGCGTGTACTGATATACTTTTATTTGATTTGGCAATAACAGTTAACGACTGGTGTCTAAATAAAAAATTCTCTCTGGATACCGACCTAACAAGCGCCATGACTAGTGCCTACATGCAGACAAGACCGCTGGGCCAGGATGAAATCGAGGCCTGGCCAGTCATGCTCAGGGCCGCTGCTCTCAGATTTTGGCTGTCACGCCTGTATGACAAACATTTTCCAAGGCCGGGCGAAATGACCCATACCCATGACCCGGACGTATTGAAGCATGTACTTATTCATCACCGTAATCTGGAAGACGTCTCATTACAGGCTGTACAGGCAACCTGAAAATAACTTTGACTCAACCAGTGATAGCTTTGTGTAAATGATATAGAGTAGTCCGATATTTTTACGCAATATTTCTGGTTCACATATGGATAGTGATTTTTTTTATGGGAAAAGAACCTGAAGTAAGATACCGCAAACACACATTTCTGCAGCTCTGGAAGTGGCCCTCATGTGGATGGCGTTTTTTCAAAAAACACCCCTTGCTTTGGCTGGTGACAGCGCTTTGTTTTATGCTCGTGGCAATGACAGTTGGCATGATCCCGATCATTGGTGCAGTACTTGTCATGTTTATATCGCCCATTGTGCTCGCCAGTGCGCTACTGTGGCTGGCATCTCCTGACAAACAAAAACGTCGTCGACAAAAAAGCAAGGCAAAAACTTTTTTTTCCCGCCTGGAACGTACACTTTATGGAGCAATGAGAGTCCAGGAAAACATTGTCCCGGTTTTAATTCTTGGCGCCTTTCTTGCTGTTAGTACTATTATAATTCAGATTATTGGCCACCTGATTGCAGGGCCCATGTTTCCCTCATTGGCAGCAGTCACTGATTTGTCCCTGGCACTTGCAGCCAGGGTAGTGGTGGCAAAATTTGTTGTGTTGAGCCTGTATTATTTTATTGGCATGTGGGTGTTATACGCAATTCCAATGATAATACTGGATGACATTATGTTACCGACAGCGGTGATGAAAAGCTTTCGCGGCATACTTATCAATTCAATTGGGCTTTTCACACTCTACTTTGCAACACTAACACCACTTATCCTGTGGAGTTTCTTTTTCTCTACAGCCAGTCTCATCGGTTTTACAGGTTTTCTTTTGCTTGGCACTGGCTTGTTGTCTGTTTTTATCAGCGCCGCATATTGTGGATACAAACTCACTTATTATCAGTAAATGAAGCGAATTTAAAAGCCCCGTACCTCGCCCAGGCAGCCCAAATCCAGTACACTGCCCCCATAAAAATAATTCCAAAAAAAATACAGAACCACCATATTACGACGAGGAGAGAAGAACCATGTCGCGCCGCAAATTCATCAAGAATATTGCTGGTGCCAGTGCTGCCCTGACAACTGGCGCACTGGCCAGCCCAGCCCATGCCGCAAGAAAACGTTTTGTGTGGAAACTGGTCACCACCTGGCCACCTAACTTCCCCATTTTTCAGGAAGGCGTTAAACGTTTTGCCAAAGAAATTAAACAAATAAGTGATGGCCGCCTTACCATTCAGGTTTTTGCTGGCGGCCAGTTAATCCCGCCATTGCAAACATTTGACGCTGTTTCTCAAGGCACCGTACAAATGGGTCATGGTGCGGCTTATTACTGGGCCGGAAAAGTGCCGGCGGCACAATTTTTTACCGCCGTACCTTTTGGCATGAACGCACAAGGCATGAATGCCTGGTTTTATTATGGTGGCGGCCTTGAGCTTTGGCGCGAAGTATATAAACCATTTGGCCTAACCCCATTTCCAATGGGCAACACCGGTGTTCAAATGGGTGGCTGGTTCCGTAAAAAAATTGAAAAGATTTCCGATCTTAAAGGCTTGAAGATGCGCATTCCCGGGCTGGGCGGAAAAGTTATGGCCAAGGCAGGCGTCAACCCGGTACTCATGGCTGGCGGGGAAATTTATACCGCACTGGAACGAGGCACAATAGATGCGACGGAATGGGTTGGCCCCTATCATGATCTTCGGCTTGGTCTCTATCGCGCAGCAAAATATTATTACTACCCGGGCTGGCATGAGCCTGGTCCAACCCTGGAATTAATTATAAACAGCAAGGCCTGGGCCTCTCTGCCTAGAGATTTACAATTAATTGTAAAAACCTCGGCCACCGCGAGTAACTTGCTCATGCTGTCTGAATTCGAGGCTAAAAACCTGGAGGCCTTGCGTACCCTGGAAACCAGGTACAAGGTCAAGACACGGGAATTTCCGGCAGAAGTCATCAAGACATTACATCAATACACAAAAATTACCCTGGATGAAATCGCAGCCAAGGATAAACTATTCAGTAAAGTCTATAACGCCTACGAGCAATTCAGGACAAGCAATGATGCCTGGAATTCAATATCGGAAGCCGCTTATGCCCGGGCCAGGAAGTTGTGAGTATTTGAAAAATACTTTAAGGAGCTAATCAAAAAAAGCCTTCTCTCGTTCCAGGTAGGCCCAACTGGCATTACGACCTGACAGTTCTTTAAAATTTTCAAGTCCGGAAAAGGCCTTCTGGTCCAGGCTTTCCATTGCGTCCTGCAGTCCAACACCATTATCCAGTGCTTTTGACATATGAGAATATAAAAGCTGTAAGTAGTCCCTGGTCGGTTTCCTGAATTTAACCAGTTTACCGGGTTTGCCATGACCTGGAACAAAAGTCGCATTACCATATTTTTTTAGACTATCGAACGACTGCAGCCATGTTTTGGTATTGCTAATTGGAGTAATTGCCAGCAAACGACCACCGTATAACACGTCGCCAGCAAAAATAACTTTATCTTCTACTACATTAACAATCAAAGAACCTGCAGTATGGTTTGCCGGCATTGGAACAAGGTGGATAATTACACCACCTAGATTTATACGTTTTTCTTTAGTCACAATTTTATCGGGTAACACTGGTAACTTAACACTGTCTTTTTCAAGTTCCAGTGCCCGCTCAATACCAGATGCAAAACCTGCACTGCTATTTTTCATTCTTGTTACTTCTGTCTGGTGGGCCAGTATTGAAGCCCCCGCTTTCCTGAAAACAGTATTACCAAAAAAACGATGGGGCTGTGAATTGGTATTGATAACGTACCTGACCGGCACGGTTGTGACAGACTTGATATAGTTCAGCATTTCATGCGCCATGGCCGTTGTATAACCGCTATCAATGACTGCTACGGCCTTGTTACCGACAACAAAACCCATGTTCATCCTGAAACCCATATTTTTTTTGTTTGGTGGGCCGTAGGGACCAATCCAGGCATAAACATGGCTGGATAACTTTTCCGGGGCAGGCAATATAACACCTGCCTGCGCTTCAATAAAAATAGTTGAGGGCACTAAAAATAAACTTAAGACTAGTAAAATATTTTTCATAGTAATTAATAAATAATTTTATTTGTAGGGGTAGGACGAGTTGTTCAGGTTTTTATTCCAGAAAACCATCATACAGTCATTAACATTAATAACCTTGCATACTATCCATCAAATCTGGCAACCATAATGTTAACTTGGGGAAACTGATTATCGCAAGAATTAGAAATACCTGTATCAATATAAAGGGTATGACACCTTTATATATATTATTGATGCTAACCGACGACGGGGCCGAGGCCTTAAGATAAAACAGGGAAAAACCAAATGGTGGTGTCAAAAATGAAGTTTGCAAATTTACGGCAATCAATATCGCAAACCATAAGGGATCAATACCCAGGCTAATAGCAATGGGCGCCAAAATGGGTACCACAATAAAACAGATTTCAAGAAAGTCCAGAAAAAAACCCAGGACAAAAAGCAACAACATACTGACAGCCAGGAATCCCCATTGCGCGCCGGGCAACTGGATCATTAATTCTTCCAGCAGGCCATCACCACCCATGCCACGAAAAACCAGGCCAAAAGCAGTGGCCCCGATCAGGATCATAAACACCATACTGGTTAAGCGCATGGTATCCAGGGCCGCATCATTCATTTGTTTAAAACTCAGTCTTTTATTGAGTGCTGACAGGATTACGGCACCAGCAGCGCCGAATGCGGCGGATTCTGTTGGCGATGCAATGCCAAAAAAAATGGATCCAAGCACGGCAACAACAAGCGATAACGATGGTACTAATCCACGGATCACACGTACGGCCAGGTGCATATCAGATTGTGTTCGCAGTTTTGATTTATCCGGCAATGGTGCCAGGTCGGGCCGCATGCGCGAAAAGACCAGGATAAAAATAATAAACAGAAATATCAGCATCACTCCCGGTACCACGGCACCGGCAAACAACCTGCCAACTGGCACACCGATCACATCACCCAGTAATATCAGGATTATGCTGGGCGGGATCAACTGTCCGAGGGTGCCGGCTGCGGCAATCGTGCCACTGGAAAATGAGGCCGAATAACCGTGTTTTAACATGGCAGGCAAGGCAATCACGCCCATGGTTACCACGGTCGCACCGACAACGCCGGTAGTGGCTGCCAATAAACCCCCCACGACCACGACGGATATCATCATGCCACCGCGAATATTGCCGAATAACAATCCCATTGTTTCAAGCAAGTCTTCTGCAAGACCTGATTTTTCCAACATGACACCCATAAAGACAAACAGGGGTACAGCCAGTAAGGTGAAATTTGTCATCACGCCCCATATTCGTAATGGCAGGAGATTAAAAAATTCAAGCCCTAAAGCGGGAATGCCGAATAACAAAGCAACTGCACCAATACTAAAGGCTACCGGGTAACCCAGGAGCAGTAGGCCAATCAGGGCGACAAACATGAACAGGGCCATTACTTCCATCAGGACTGGTCCCCATCATTTTTCAGCTTATCTTTTCGCTCTACTTGCCTGTATTTTGGCATTAACACCTGTAACTTTTGAGAAATAATGGCAATGCCCTGTAACAGCAACAGCAGGAAGCCAAGTGGTATTGCCGCTTTGATTAAAAAACGATAAGGCAGGCCACCGGGGTCAGGCGAACCTTCACCAAACTGGTAAGCGTTATAAACAAATGGCCAGGCACTTGTTATTATAATCAGACATAAAGGCAGGAGAAAAAACAGTGTGCCTAGCAAATCTATCCAGGCGCGGGTTTGCTTACTAAAGTGTTGATAAAATAATTCCAGTCGGACGTGGGCGTTATGTTTGAGTGTATAAGCGCTGCCCACTAAAAAGATAATCGCAAACAAATGCCATTCCAGTTCCTGGAGCGCCACGGAACCATTGCGAAAAATTACCCGGTTAAGAACATCATAAACAACAACACTAACTAGTAATAGTACAAGCCAGGCAGCAATACGGCCCGACCATTCCGACAAAATCTCCAGTGATGTCGAAATTTTTGCAAGCAAGTTCATGGAAAGAAATTAGAGAAAATTCTTATATGCCCCGGAGGTCTGGGCATATTAAATTAGAAATGATGTCAGGTTTAAAATAAATATTAATACTATGCTGTTTTTACCAGGTTGCTGCCTTCACTCTTGGCTTTGGCAACCGCACCCTCGGCCCGTGACAAGATACCACCGAGATCATCACCCTGTATAAACTCGGTAATACCAATACTCACTGTTGCACTAAACGGTCCTGCCTTGCTATCAACAGAAATCTGGCTAATTGATTCACGAATACGTTCAGAAATATTTTTTGCATCCGCAACACCTGTCTGGGGCAATATCACAAGAAATTCTTCGTCATGATAACGGCCAACGCGATCAGGCAGACGTAGTGCTTCAATTAATGCCGCAGCAACATTTTTCAGGACTTCATCACCGGCAACACTGCCATGGTCAGCATTTATTTTTTGAAGAGAATCTACATCGACCATGGCAACAGACAGGATATTGCCATAACGTTCACTCTGGGCAATTGACTCCAGCAAATCAACGGTAACAGCGCGCCGGCTTAAAACCTGGGTTAATTCATCAAACTGGCTGTCTTCACTGGCCTGCCGTGCACCTTCAACAGAGAAGACCCCCGCCATACGTTGTAACGGAACTAATACAAGCAAGTAAATTGGCGGTCCAGCGATAGCGGCCAGCAGTGCTGCATTAATAATAAATACAGCCGAAGATCGGACTCGCATCAAATCTGTTTTAATTAATATCGCCATCACCACTAACTCGGCTAAAAATATAATAGCGATAATTATCGCCAGGGTCTTGCCCGCCGAGAATCCAAATTTTTTATCAGCATTACTCATGTTCTGCTTTCCTGCCTGGGTACTGGTTCTTATTGTATATGATAGGTATAACTATCTTGCTTGGAGTGTAGTTAATTCGGGCAATCGATGAAACCAATATTTAAGTAAATTAAATAACATCCAAATTAGCATAGACTAATACAAGCCATTTGCAGCCAATATTTTCAAAATTAACTTGCAACCGGGCCTGTTGGCCCTGGCCTTCAATATTCACCACGACACCCTCACCAAACCGTTCATGGCGTACCCGTTGGCCTAATTTATAGCCAATATCATAATCTTTACTACGTTTATGAGCGGGCACGCTTTGTGCGACATACCCCTGACTGCCACCTCTCCTAATATTTCCAGAGGCATTTCCAGTGACATTTGTTGGTCGAGCAGGCCTGACAGATGCCAGGAATTCATCGGGGATTTCACCCAAAAAGCGCGATGGGCTGGAATATCGTTCGCTGCCGTATAATCGTCTCACTTCCGCATGACTAATATAGAGTTGTTGCATAGCCCGGGTCATACCCACATAACAAAGTCGACGCTCTTCCTCGAGCCGGCCATCTTCATCCAGTGACCGCTGATGGGGAAACAGGCCTTCCTCCATGCCCGTGAGAAATACCACGGGAAATTCCAGCCCCTTGGCTGAATGCAGGCTCATCAACTGGACACAATCTTCCCAGGCCTCGGCCTGGCCTTCACCCGCTTCCAGTGCCGCATGGGACAGGAAAGATGACAATAAATCCAGCCTGCCACTTTCGCCTGATAATCCGTCTGCCTCTTCGGCAGTTGTATCTGGTACGTAATTATCGGCGGCTGAAATAAGCTCTTTCAGGTTCTCGATCCGGGTTTCCGCTTTTTCACCTTTCTCTTTTTTAAAGTGTTCCATTAATCCGGAGGCCGCCAACATTTGTTCCACCTTATCGGCAAGCGTGGTGTCCACTGTGTCCCTGGCCAGTTGATCGATTAACATGACAAAACCTTTAACGGCATTACTGGCCCGCGGTGTTAATTTATCCCCTTGCAACAACTGCAATGTTGCCTGCCACATGGACTTGGCTTCTATTTTTGCCAGCTCCCTGATCATTTCAATGGTCTTGTTGCCAATGCCCCGGGTCGGTGTGTTAATGATGCGCTCAAAGGAAGCGTCGTCATTACGATTGCTGGTCATGCGCAAGTAGGCCAGGGCATCTTTTATTTCCATGCGCTCAAAAAATCGCAGGCCGCCGTAAACCCGGTAGGGCATACCAGCCTGCATCAGGATTTCTTCAAACACACGAGACTGGGCGTTGGACCGATAAAGAATGGCAACACTCTGGCGTTCGTTACCCTGGCTTACCCAGTCGCTAATCCTGTCAACAATAAATCGCGCTTCATCGTATTCATTATGGGCTTCGTATAACTGGATGGGTTGTCCCTGTTCGCCATCGGTCCAGAGATTTTTTCCCATGCGGTTGCCATTGTTGCTAATCACGGCATTGGCGGCACTGAGAATGGTCGAGGTAGAACGGTAGTTCTGTTCCAGGCGCACCAGGCCGGTACCGGAAAAATCTTTTTCAAATTGCAGAATATTTTCAACCCTGGCACCGCGCCAGCCATAAATCGACTGGTCATCATCGCCAACGGCAAATAAGTTGTTATAACCACCGGCAAACAGTTTTAGCCAGGCATACTGGATCGAATTGGTGTCCTGGAACTCATCAACCAGCACATGGCGAAACCGTTCCTGGTAATGCTCACGCAATACCGCGTTGTCACGCATTAACTCAAATGTGCGTAACATTAGTTCAGCAAAATCCACAAGTCCGCCGCGTTTGCAGGTTGCCTCGTATTCCTGGTAAACAACAAGTAACTGCTGATTTTGCGGATCCGGGATACCGCTTAATGATTTTGGTCTATGACCTTCATCCTTGTGGTGGTTAATAAACCACTGGGCCTGCTTGGGCGGCCAGTAGGCCTCATCGAGCCCCATACTCTTGAGTTGTCTTTTGACTAACCGCAGCTGGTCCTGGCTATCAATAATCTGAAAATTCTGCGGTAGATCAGCATCCTGCCAGTGTTTTCTCAGGAAACGATGGCACATACCATGGAAAGTGCCCATCCACATACCCCCTACCGGAAAACCCAGCATGGTTTCTATCCTGCCACGCATTTCCTGGGCAGCCTTGTTGGTGAAGGTAACGGCAAGAATTGAAAGTGGCGATACTTTTTCGACCGCCACCAGCCATGATACACGGCGGGTTAATACCCGTGTTTTACCACTACCGGCACCTGCCAGTACCAGTAGCGCACCAGCAGGGGAAGCAACCGCCTCGCGCTGGGCTTCGTTCAGGTCATCAAGTAAGTCATCAACATCCATGGCATTTCATTGTATCACGGGCTTTACACATGAAGATAAAAAAACACCCCGGCTAGTGGGGTGTTTTACTATTAAGTTTTAAATTCTTAACTCATTAATAATTATTATTTTTTTAAATAAATACACCCTTGAGGAAAAAGAAAATAAGAATCGAAAGAACAGCGCCCACAGGCAAGGTCACAATCCAGGACAAAAAGATGGTTCGCACTACCCGCAAATTAAGCGCGCCAATACCACGGGCCATACCGACACCCAGTACCGCACCCACCAGGGTCTGGGTTGTGGAAACGGGAATGCCAACACTGGATGCAAAGACCACGGTCGTGGCTGCCGATAATTCGCAGGCGAAACCACGGCTGGGTGTCAGCTCGGTAATTTGTTTGCCAATTGTTTTCATCACCTTTTGACCATACATCAACAAACCGGCGACAATACCACCACCACCCAGGATCAATACCCACAGGGGCAAGGCAGAATTTTGTGCCACTTCACCGCCACTCTGGACAATGCCCAACACTGCGGCCATGGGGCCGATGGCATTGGCAACATCGTTGGAACCATGAGCAAAGGCCATGGCTGATGCAGTCACGATCATTAACACGGCAAAAACACGCTCCACATTGGCAAAGTGAAATTCCCGATCAGCTTCCGGGTCCAGTTTAATACGGCGGATAATAAAAATACCAATCACCATAACAACCAGGCCAAACAGGATGGCAAGTCCATAACTGTACTCGTTACTTAATTCCAGGCCCACATGTTTCAGGCCCTTAAAAATAGTTACCAGGGCAATCACAAAACCCGTCATGAAAATATATATTGGCACAATACGTTTGGCACTATCAAATGGATTGTCAGTATTCAAAATAAATTTCTGGACACTGCGAAAAATCCAGTAGGAAAAAATACCGGCAATGGCTGGCGAAATAATCCAGCTCAAAACAATAGATCCTACCTTGGTCCACTTAACTGCCTCCATGCCAATACCCACGGCAGCAAAACCAACAAGGGCGCCAATAATTGAATGGGTGGTAGAGACAGGCCAGCCTTTGCGGGAAGCCAGTAATAACCAGATGCCCGCTGCCAGTAACGAAGACAACATACCCAGGACCAGCAAATCCGGTTGATCGACCAACAAATTTGAGTCAATAATGCCTTTACGAATAGTTTTGGTCACCTGGCCACCAGCCAGAAAAGCGCCGGCAAATTCAAAAATGGCGGCAATAATCACTGCCTGTTTGATAGTGATTGCGCCGGACCCGACTGATGTACCCATGGCGTTGGCCACGTCATTGGCGCCAATACCCCAGGCCATAATCAAACCAAATACCAGGGCGAGCACGATATAAGTTGTACCGAATTCCATGATGCTCCCCCTACCTTGCCAACATAAGCTCAAGACGACTGCCAACCCGTTGTGACAGGTCGGCCAGGTCACCAATCCATTCAATGATCTTGTACAGGAACATCACATGGACGGGGTTGAGATCGTCTTCCTCCTTGAATATTTGACCCCGGATATCAACCTGGATCTTGTCGGTTTCCGACTCGATTTTGTCCAGCTTTTTAATCATGGAAGTAACGATTTTTATTTCTTTACCACTAAAACCGGTCTCTACCAACTCATCCAGTTCATTAATTGCTTTTTGTGCCTGGGATGAAGCATCAATACAGCGTCCAACAAAATCCATCATTTTTGGCGAAATCGATTCTGGAAATTCCATTTTACGACCGATGATCAGGCCGGCAATATCCTTGGCCTTGTTGGCAATTTTGTCCTGCATGGTCAGCACTTCCAGCAAATCCCGGCGTGAAACGGGCATGAACAGGCTGTTGGGTAAATGCAATCTTAACTCTCGTTTTAATTTATCCGCATCCCTTTCCAGTTGAGAGATTTTCTTTTGTTGTTTTTTTGCATCGGCCCAGTTACCCGCCAACACTTCATCAAAAAAAGGTACCAGTTCGTTAATGCAGGCCTGGACGCTGGCCATGTGGGTTTGTAACGGTTTTACCGGTGACGTTCCAAAAAGACTGGATATTGTAGATTGTGCCATTAAGTATTTTCCTTAAGATTTTAAAATTGTAAAAACGGATTTTCTAAACCCACCCAAAAAGATCAGGACAACCGGGTCATAGCGGTCGGTCTGAAAATATTTAGCGGTGGGGTTAGATAAAAAAACGGGTGACAGGATAAGTTTCATTTTTATAAATATTCCTGCTAGTGACGTCTGACCTTGAAAACCACGGTCTTTTCTTTACCAGACTGAAATTTTATTTTTATGGGCAATGCCTTGCCAATCTTCACCTTAACAGTCGCTTGCATCAGCATTAAATGGAAACCGCCAGATTCATATACTCGTGTCTGACCAGGTTGAATTGTGAAATTTTTAACACGTTCCGTTTCAGCCACACCATTACGAACCACTGGGCGATGCATAGTGATTTTCTTAAAGTAAGGACTGGTGACAGAAGCTAGTGTAACGGCACGCGCTGAGTTGGTGCCCGAACCAGGACTGGTGGAGCCTGGACTGGAAGCTGGACTGGAAGCTGAACTGGTAATACTAAAATAACCTGTAAACATGGTAGCACCCCCTGGCGCTGCTCGTATCCACGCATTGGATACATCTATGATTTCTTCACTCTTGGTTTCGGCGCAGAATATGAAGAAAAACCATGCCAGTGTCAAGCCATTTATTATTGTTCAGGAACAATCACTTCCAGACATTTTAAGCTACATTTTTTAGTGTTTTTATAGTTTATTCTGGTGCCTGCAGCTACCTGGTAAAAACCATTAGATTGCACTAGCTGGCCCTGGATAAAAATTACAGGTGTATGGGCAACATCGTATTTTTTTATTTCAGTGTAATTTTTATTTTGCTAACCTGACCACTACCGTGCCAGCCATTTTATCGTGCCAGCCCTGTTTCTTTTTATCCCAGATAATCCAGAAAAATCCCAGCCCTAACACAAGACTGGATACATAATAACCAATGTATCGAATGACAAATTGTTTTGCAGTTGGTTTGTTGCCGGTTTTCTCATCAACAATCACGGCCCTGAAAACCATTTTTCCAGGCGTGGCACTTTTATAGGACCAGAAAATGATTACGGCAATGGCTGGCAATATATAATTTAAAATGAGATCCCAGAAACCCATAAAAAACACTTCACTTAACCAGTATTCCTCACCATATATACCTACCAGAACCGGGATTATAATCACCAACAATAAAATAGTATCTATGATCGATGCGACCAACCTGATCCAGAATCCCACGTAGTTTTTTGTTACCTGATTTTCCATGTAGCGCCTCCTCTTTCATTGCTTCACTAATCAAATCTCGTTATTATTTATCTCGCTGGCATTCGCACACTGAGTTCAATAATTACCTTTATACAAGCGGTGTCAAACCTTCTGATCCAACATTTTATTATATGTCACGTTAACCTGTTTCATATTAATTGGGGCTGGTCATTTTAGTCTGATCAGTCAGAAATAACACAGGTTTAATTAAATATGAAATTTATACACGGCCTTCATTACAACAATATTCGCGGCGATATTTACGGCGGACTCACTGCAGCTGTAGTGGCCTTACCCCTGGCACTGGCACTGGGCGTTTCCTCCGGTGCTGGACCCATCGCTGGAATATATGGGGCCATTTTTGTCGGTTTTTTTGCCGCATTATTCGGTGGCACACCGTCACAGATTTCCGGGCCTACCGGGCCCATGACCGTAGTCATGGCCGTCATATTTACCGAGTACACGGCAATGTTCCCGGACAGGCCGGAATATGGTGCCGCCCTCGCCTTTACAATTGTGTTGATGGGTGGCTTATTCCAAATCCTGTTTGGTGTCATGAAGCTCGGTAAATACATCAACCTGATACCACATCCAGTCACATCAGGATTCATGAGCGGTATTGGCATCATCATTATCCTGCTCCAGTTTGGCCCCCTGTTTGGTCATGCCGCCTTGTCCGGTCCACTGGACTCAGTAATGGCTATACCCGAGATACTCGCCAGCCCGGTAACCGACGCCCTGATTTTAGGTGGCCTGGCGCTGGTGATTGTTTATTTTTTACCAAAAAAACTTAATCGCCTGGTGCCATCGCCGCTAATGGCACTCATCATCGGAACATTGGTACTATATATATGGCTGGGAAGTGAAATCACCAGCCAAATGGATCATGGTAAAACATTTTTTACGGTCGGCACAGTTTCTGTTCTGGGCGATGTCCCCACGGGTTTGCCCAGCCCCCAGTTACCGATTTTTGAGTTGGCTTTGTTAGCGGGCATGTTGAAATCCGCCTTAATGCTGGCGGCACTGGGCAGTATCGATTCCTTGTTAACTTCCCTGGTGGCAGATAATGTCACTCGCACTTACCATGAATCGGATCGCGAACTGATTGGTCAGGGGATTGGTAACACCATCGCCGGCTTTTTTGGTGGCTTGCCAGGGGCTGGAGCCACCATGCGCACCGTGGTCAATGTCCGTGCCGGTGGTCGCACGCCTATCTCCGGCGCGCTACACGCCCTGGTCTTGCTCGCCATTGTACTGGGTGCCGGTGTCGTGGCCCGTTATATTCCCCATGCATTACTGGCCGGAATCCTGGTAAAGGTAGGCACCGATATAATTGACTGGGACTACCTGAAACGGATACGTACTGCCCCGAAGGCCGGGGTCGCCATGATGTTTACCGTTTTACTCCTGACAGTGTTTGTAGACTTAATCACGGCAGTGGCCATCGGCATGATTATGGCATCATTTGTATTTATGCAGCGTATGGTTAATTTACAGCTGGATTCCATTACCGCCATTACTGAGCCACACCATGAATTTCCCCTGTCTGATGAAGAGGCTCAAATTCTTGCGGACGCCAAAGGGCGCATCCTGCTTTATCATATCTCTGGCCCCATGAGTTTTGGTGCCGCCAAAGGCGTGGCCAGGCGCCTGGCCAGTTTTGATGAATACGATATATTAATTCTCGACCTGACCAACGTGCCCCAAATAGATTTTACCTCTACCCGGGCAATCGACGACATGTTACACGATGCCTGGGACAGTGGTCGCGAGGCCTACCTGGTTGGCTGTAATAGTACAGTGCGAACAATGCTCATGAAGCAAGGTGTCTTCGGCAAAATCAATGACGAACACATCAAGGACAAACGTGTTAATGCATTGCAGGATGGTCTGAAAATCATTCAGGCACGCGCTGAAAAGGTTACCGACGTTTAATTTTAATGGGTCGTACGACTCAAGGTGTCACGATATTTTTTAGCCAGGGCATGATTTACACCGATCATGCTAAAAATCTTATGCATTGAGATACGTGCATAGTCGTATTTGAAATGAGCATCGGTTGCAATAATATCGGCCAGCAAAACCAGGGCCAGCTCGTATTCCTGGTTGAGCACATAAAACGCCGATAACTGCACTTTATCTTCAAGTGTATCTGTTTTATTTTCTGATCGTTTTATTAATGCCTCCAGATCAATAATAACATCGGCCACCGCCACAAAGTCCATTTCATTTTTTAACGCAATGACTTCTTTTAGTTTTTTAAATCCTTCCGGCAAAGATGCCAGTAAATTAATCACATCATCATAGCGGTGTTCGTGTTTAAATAATTTACACAATGCCAGTGGTAGTCTTGGATTTTCCGGATCTTCAAGAATGGCTTCGGTTATCATCTGGTAGGTTTGCTGATGCTGGCCCCGGGTGTATTGTTCCAGTGCCAAAGCTAGTGCCTTATCAGAATCACGTGTGATGTATTGCATTAATAATTCATCTAAATCAGATTCTGATTGATAGCCATGACGCGTTTCCATTACTTCAGCATTTTGAAATAATTTAATGGTCGGTACGCTATTGACGCCATATTCTTTTAAAATCCTGGCATTGGCCTCCGCGTCTATACTGACCAGCAGAAAACGCCCCTGGTGTTTCGTGACAATGCCTCCAGTACCGGGTATTGACGCATACAGGGGCCGGCATTTTTAGACCAAAAAAATACCATTACCGGGCCCTGGCTAGAATTATCCAGGACAAGCAGGACAAGTGACTGGAAGTTTTCACCATTAGCCGTGTGTATGTAAGGAGAGCTGGTCGTGTCGTTCATAATTTTATTTAAAAATTAATTTCACTGATGCAACAAGATTTAACCCGCTGAAGATAAACTGTTACTGATTATTCAAATTTGGCAGGAAATTCCTGGTAATTTACGCCTTCCAGGCCCAGGCCCATTTTATACACCTCATCTTCTGGTAACTCTTTAACTGTATAGCTAGGCTCAGCTTCTCCAGGTTTAATTATTAACGTGGCAAGGTATACACGTTTCGGTGCCATCTTGAGTTTAACGACGTAGTAGTTGTATGAACTCTCCCCATTAACCTTAATATTATATTTCAATTGAAATGTATGCACGCCGGGTAAAACCCTCACCCACCATGCTGATCCTGCGCCTGCTGGTTTATGAAGTTTTCCATCCACTGTATCTATAGTGGCTATATATGGCTGATCCTTGATGTCTACTGCAAAAACTGAAGTATCACCCAGGAGACGGCTATTATCTGAATACAATATATACGGTTCAGAGTGCATGGCACAACCGGAAAGAAATACTGTCAACAAGAGTAAAATGGTTGATTTTTTCATGTTGGCTCCGAAGTAATGTAATGAGAGTTTGATGAAATCATTTTTTTTATGTTTTATCAATATCAGGTTCGAAATCTGGCCCGGTTCATGCGACGTTTAAAAATCCGTCAATGTTGACAGGCTTGTTATCTGTTTTTATATACAACACCACGATGTGCAATTTTAACAATCAGGATTATAAGCTTTGTATCCTGGATTTCATAAGCGATACGATAAGCACCTTTTAAAGAGGTGCAGTGACGGCCTTTCCAACAGGCTTGAGCTTACTTGCCAATTTCCTTGCATCATCCTCTGTAATACTAATTGGAATGTATGATGTTCCTTGTCTCACGCCCCTTTCTTTTTCTTTAAATGTAATGTAGTAAGTCTTCGATTCATCAAATTTAAATGGTAGTGATTCTTTTACCGTTACCGGTATATTCCTTGCGCCCTGATTCATTACTGTAGATGACTCCACAGTCACATCACCGGAATAATAATTAAGATAAACCAGGGTGTACTCACCATTTGCGATGGTTAATAATCTTTTACCGCCTAATATAATCGTGAATGCATCGCCCATTACTCCCCTAAAGCCAGAATCGGGTCTGATAAAATAGACTTTAGCAATATCACCGTCTGAAGATTGTGCCAGTAATGAATGCGATTCATTAATGGCTGTAGTCATGCAGCCTGAGACTAGGGACAAAAACAACCCTGCAGTAAAAAACTTTAGATACCTGGTAAGCAAGCTCATTTCTTATGTCCCCTATTATTATCAAAAAATAAAACAAAGAATATATTGGTCACTAAAAACACTCTCACCCTTCTGCCATTAGCTTGCTAGAGGGCATTACTGATTATTCCCTACGCCATTGGATTTTAGTGGAGCGAGCAAAAGGTAGAAAATCCATGCAAGCCACGAGACGAAAATTATTGCTAATATCCAGGCCACTTTTTCACCACCGCGTGTTCTATCTGATACAGAAATTAAAATGATGGGCAAGAGCCATATAAATGCAAATACCAACAAAATTACAAGAATTTCCATTTGTCATATCCCCCTATTGTCCACGGTGCATAACGAACAAGCTGTGCGGCGCAAATCAAGCGCAACGTAGTTTGCGTCCGAACGAATGCATTTTCAGGGCATGATTATATTACAAACTTTTGATTCATGGACGCTTGAAATTCTTTCTGGCGCGTTCAACTTTTGATCTGCCCACGC
This sequence comes from uncultured Acidiferrobacteraceae bacterium, assembly GCA_913009895.1. GTDB lineage: Bacteria > Pseudomonadota > Gammaproteobacteria > Acidiferrobacterales > SZUA-150 > SZUA-150. The sequence goes on from CAJVXY010000037.1 coordinate 28,492, forward strand.
AGCCTTTTGCATGGTCATTGACTAATCCCATAGCCTGCATAAAAGCATAAACAGTCGTTGGCCCGACAAATTTCCACCCCTGCTTTTTTAACTCCTTCGATAGTGCAACTGATTCTTCTGAGGTTGAGACTGTTTGTGGTTCAGCAAGATTTTTCTTGTCGGGTTCGTAACGCCATA
>CAJVXY010000038.1 GCA_913009895.1 uncultured Acidiferrobacteraceae bacterium
CTGGCATTACAGGCCTCGACCAGGTACCTGGCATTGGGCCAGTCTTGCAGGTGTACGGAGATTTCGTGATTGTAAGTGATGGCTGCGGCGCCAAGATCACCACTCACCGGGGTATAGCCTGAGACGCCATTGGCATTTTCATTGACCCGGTAATAAGTCGCGCCCGGGACCAAATCCCAACTGAATTGCAATTGTTTCATGGCGACTGTTAGCGCCAGAGTCGGTGCATCAGGTGGCGGGGGTGGTGGCAGGGAAGGTGCGCCGCCGCTACTGCCCGAACAACCTGTTAATGCCAGGGTGCTGGCAATAAATAATAGAATAGAAATAGGGGTGATAATTTTACGAAAAGCGCTGTTCATTTTGTTCTCCTGTCCATGGGTATAGCAATCCCTGAAAAACCCTGCATTAAAACAGAGACTCCCTGTCTCTGGACTCCCATGAGTCGTTCAATTAATTGATTATAAGTTAGCCGAGTTTAAGAGAAGTGAGCAATTACCTCAATAAGAAAACAGTTTTGTTCTGGATCAAGGACTTATCACCGGACTTTGTGGTGAGTTGGGGAAATGGATGGTTCAAACCTTGGGCAACAGTGACTTACCTTCAGTTAATACATATTCCATAAATGCCCGGGCCACCGGCGACAGGCGTTTGCCCTGACGATGGACAATGTACCAATGGCGCAAAATAGGAAAAGGCTGGGCATCCAGTATTACCAGGCGTTGGGTCTCGAGCTCCAGTTCCAGGGTGTGGATTGAGACTATGCCGAGCCCAAGGCCAGCCTCGACCGCCTGTTTAATGGCCTCGTTACTGGTCATTTCCATGCCCGTGGTCAAGGTAACCCCGTGTTCACCAAAAAAACGCTCCATGGCAATGCGGGTGCCAGAGCCCCGTTCCCGCACCACGAAGGTTTCCTGTTGCAGACGGGTCAGGGGAATTTGCTTTTGCCTGGCCAGGACATGATCCGACGGTGCGATTACCACCAGCGGGTTCTCCATGAAGGATTCCGTGGCCAGGTGCATGTCTTCGGGCGGTTTGCCCATAATGACCAGGTCGGTTTCATTGGCCTCTAGCTGGCGCAACAGGCTGGCCCGGTTGGTTACATCCAGATGGACTGTTATATCCTTGTGTTGGCGGGAAAAAGCGGCCAAAAGCCGGGTCGCGAAATAATTGGCGGTACTGGCCACGGACACCACCAGCCGGCCTTTGCGCATGCCTTTGAGGTCCTCTAGCACGGCTTCGGCCTCGTTGAGCTGTTGGGATATAGTGCGACCATAGACCTGAAATTCCCTGCCGGCCTCGGTCAAAAAAATGCGTTTGCCCAGTTTTTCAAACAGGGAAATGCCCAAACTCTCCTCTAACTGCTTGATTTGCATAGAAACAGCCGGTTGGCTGAGGAATAATTCTTCAGCGGCCCGGGTATAACTCAGGTGGCGGGCAACTGCGTCAAAAACCGTTAATTGGCGAAAAGTAAGATGCATAAACAAATACTTATGGTAACAATCAGAAACTATTAGTTTTAATTATGGATGACCGTGGGTAAAGTCGCAAGCCGAATCAAGGCAGGTCAGCCAGGTCGCCAAGGCCTGGCAGTTACCCGGAAAGACCGAATTTTTATATTTTTACATTTTAGGAGATAAACAATGGATCAATCTGGTCGTTATTCAGATTTAAGTTTGAAAGAAGAAGATTTATTGGCCGACGGTAAACACCTGCTGGTTGCCTACAAAATGGAGCCTTCCAAAGGTTATGGTTACCTGGAAACGGCCGCTCACTTTGCCGCTGAATCTTCAACCGGTACCAACGTAGAAGTTTGTACGACCGATGATTTCACCAAAGGCGTTGATGCCCTGGTGTATCACATCGACGAAGCCAATCTCGATATGCGTATTGCTTATCCGGTTGAATTATTTGACCGTAATGTAATAGATGGCCGCGCAATGGTCGTTTCCTTATTGACCCTGATCATTGGTAATAACCAGGGCATGGGCGACGTAAAAGAAGCAAAAATTTATGACTTCTATGTTCCACCAAAATTCCTGGAATTATTTGACGGCCCTTCTAAAGACATCTCTGATATGTGGCGTATTCTTGGCCGCCCGTTAGTAGACGGCGGTTACATTGCCGGCACAATCATTAAGCCTAAATTAGGTCTGCGTCCAGAACCATTTGCTGATGCGGCTTACCAGTTCTGGCTCGGTGGCGATTTTATTAAAAATGATGAGCCCCAGGGTAACCAGATTTTTTGCCCCATGAAAAAGGTGATGCCTTTGGTGGCAGATGCCATGAAGCGCGCACAGGATGAAACTGGCGAAGCCAAGTTGTTCTCTGCCAATATTACTGCCGATGACCATTTTGAAATGTGTGCCCGTGCCGACTACGTGCTGGAGACATTTGCAGAAAATGCTTCCCACGTCGCTTTCCTGGTTGACGGTTTTGTCGGTGGTCCAGGCATGGTTACCACGGCCCGACGCCAATACCCGAATCAGTACTTGCATTACCATCGTGCCGGTCACGGTATGGTCACATCGCCATCTGCCAAGCGTGGTTATGATGCTTACGTTTTAGGCAAGCTGTCTCGCTTACAAGGCGCTTCTGGTATCCATGTGGGCACCATGGGTTACGGTAAAATGGAAGGTGGCCAGGAAGATAAACTGATCGCATACATGATTGAGCGTGATGAATGCCAGGGCCCGGCTTATTACCAGAAATGGTATGGCATGAAACCTGTGACACCAATTATCTCTGGCGGTATGAACGCGCTGCGCTTGCCTGGTTTCTTTGAAAACCTGGGTCATGGTAACGTGATCAACACCTCTGGTGGTGGTTCTTACGGACACATCGACAGCCCGGCAGCAGGTGCAAAATCTTTGCACCAGGCATTTGATTGCTGGAAGCAGGGCGCAGACCCGATCGAATATGCGAAAGAGCATAAAGAATTTGCCCGCGCATTCGAATCTTTCCCAGGTGATGCAGATACAATCTTCCCGGGTTGGAGAGACAAACTGGGTGTCCATAAGTAAATGAATATTTCAGCCCAGGGTTGAAATCAAAAAGCCCCTGCATGCAGGGGCTTTTCTATATGCAATAAATTAAAAAATATTTTTCACCACAGAGGACACGGAGGTCACAGAGGTGATAATTAATGAAATTAGTGGCGTGATAGTTGATTCTGCTATGCGTGTACATTCCGAGCTTGGTCCCGGTCTACTGGAAAGTACTTATGAAGCTTGTTTAATTTATGAACTTAAATCCCGAGACTTCATAGTTCAAAATCAACTAATTTTGCCAGTTACATATAAAAATACACAGATCGATACAGGTTACCGCATAGATTTATTAGTAGAAAAGGCAGTAATTGTTGAACTAAAAGCAGTAGATAAACTTTTACCCATACATGAGGCTCAGCTACTTACTTATTTGAAATTAAGTCATAAGAAGGTTGGATTACTTATTAATTTCAATACACCAAGACTCAAGCACGGTATTAAACGTTTAATAAACTAAAATTCTCTGTGACCTCTGCGTCCTCTGTGGTGCAAAGTTTTTAGCTAAAAGGTATTTAACATGACTGACATTGATATTGAACAATACAAAATAAAAACGGAGCCCTATTACGAACAACTGGGCAATGAAGTTGCGCTTTACGAAGCCGCTTATGAAGCACGGCTGCCGATTATGATTAAGGGTCCAACTGGTTGCGGCAAGTCCCGATTTATTGAGCACATGGCCTGGAAGCTGAAGAAACCTTTAATCACAGTGGCCTGTAATGAAGATATGACTGCCTCTGATCTGGTCGGTCGATATTTACTTGATGCCGATGGCACCCGTTGGTTAGACGGACCATTAACGACTGCAGCACGCATTGGTGCGATTTGTTACCTGGATGAAATTGTTGAGGCACGCCAGGACACCACGGTGGTGATTCATCCGTTGACCGATCACCGGCGCCAGTTACCCCTGGATAAAAAGGGCGAATTGATTGATGCCCATGATGACTTCCAGTTGGTTATTTCCTATAACCCGGGATACCAGAGCCTGATGAAAGATCTGAAACAATCCACCAAGCAGCGCTTTACGGCAATGGACTTTGATTATCCCTCTGCCAAGGTTGAGGCCAGTATCGTGGAAAAAGAAACTGGTGTCGATGCAGAAACCGCCATGAAGCTGGTCAAGGTTGGTGCGACCGCGCGCAACCTGAAAGGTCATGGTCTTGATGAAGGTATTTCCACCCGCTTGTTAACTTACGCGGCGACCTTGATGCAAAAAGGCGTCACGCCCGTAGATGCCTGTCGCATGGCCCTGGTCCGCCCGATAACCGATGATGCTGATATTCGCAGTACATTGGATCACGCCATTGATGCGATTTTTGCTTAAAAACAAGATCAAAAAAAATAACCACAGAGGACACGGAGGTCACGGAGAAAAAGTTAATTAAATTATTAACTCTGTGACCTCCGTGTCCTCTGTGGTGAAAATTATTTATAAATCTTAGTTTACTTAGTTAAATAGGCCACAGAGTCATCAATGATAAATATATTATTAACAATTTATTCCTCTGTGTACCTTCGTGTCCTCTGTGGTGAGAATTATTTATGAACACAGAAGAACTTCAAGCCTATCGCGATACACTAAAGTGTAATTTCAAGGACCTGGATGCGGTCTTTGAAGACTGTATGTCAGGCGCGCTTGCTGTTTTATCCAACGAAGGCATAAAAGATTACCTGGAAGGGGCATCGTTAATTTGCATGATCGGGCGTGGTTTTGAACCTGTGCTGGTGTACCTGGAAGAAATGCCCCAGGTCGCCAAGCAGTTAGGCGAGCCAACGCTATCGCTGGTTTCAAAAACGGTCTGGGAGATGTCACGTACGCCCAATGGCAAAGCCATCCCACCATTTTTAAATACCATCGCAGAAGCGGCACGCCGACTTGGTAGTGAAGAACAGCTAAAAAACTATATTGATATGTTGCTCGACATGATGGAGCGCACCACCGGTTCTATTCATGGTTTTCATACAACCATTCCCAGTCCCGGGTTACCAGACCTGCTTAACCAGATGCCATACTTGCTGAGTGAGTTGTCACTGGAGGGGATAAAAAACTGGATCGACTATGGCATCAATAATTACAACAGCAACCCGGAGCGGCAGAAGGATTATTTTTGTCTACAGTCAGCTGATAGCAGAGCGATCCTGAGTCGCGAACGCCACGGCACATTATTTATTGATAACGAACGCAGGCTGGACCTGTACTTGACGGCTTTGTGGCCAAGTCTGAATGAATCAAAGTCATACTTGATCCCGTACTCCAATGCCTTTGACCAGTTACGCAAACCCATACCCTATTATGATCACCTGGGTATTCGTGTGCCTGATGTTTTTGATGACAAAGAAACAAAACATGGGGACGTCAAAGGCATTAATCGTTACCGGGCAGTGCTGGCCCATATTTCCGCTCACCAGCGCTGGACAACGGCAATCATTGCCGACAATTTCAGTCCCTTTCAGCGTATTGCGATTGAGACCCTGGAAGATTCCCGGGTTGAGTGCCTGGCCATGCAGGAATACCCGGGCCTGAAAAAAATATTTTTATCCTTGCACCCGGCACCAAAAGAAGACGCCTGTGAACCGGAAAAAGAATCATGCATCAGGCACAGGCTGGCAATGCTTTCCTATGGCATTTTAAATCCGGATCATGGTTATAAAAACCCTGATCTTCTTGATTGCATCAAACAGTTTCATGAAATAATGAAGCAAGATGTAACAGAAACAAAAGATATTGTACAAATTGCAATTTCATATATTGCCAAAACCCGGAGACAATCCGATCAATTACCCAATATGCATTTTAAAGACACCGAAATAGATTACCGTGACGACAATCGTCATATGTGGAAATTTATTGAAGAGGGTGATGAGGAAGAGGCATTTGAAGATAAACACGAGGCCAAACCAAAAGAAAGTGAGTTTGACGGGTTGCCGCCGCGCCATTATAAAGAGTGGGATTACAATACAAAGTCCTATCGTCCTGATTGGGTCAGTCTCTATGAAACCCTGCACCCGGCAGGCAATGCGGCCGATATTGACAAGTTACTTGAAAAACATGCGGGCCTGGCCAAACAGTTAAAACACCTCCTGGATTTGCTCAAGCCCCAGGAATATGTACGGGTCCGTTACCAGGAAGAAGGCAGTGAGCTTGATCTTGATGTGGCGATTCGTTCCCTGATAGATTTTAAAAGTGGCGCCCAGCCCGATCCCCGCATCAATATGAGTCATAAACATGATGGTCGGGATATTGCAGTGATGCTGTTGCTTGATTTGTCTGCGTCTTTAGCCGATACCCCGGAAGGCTGCAGTCAAACCATTCTTGAATTGAGCCAGGAAGCGGTGGCCCTGCTTGGCTGGGCCATTGAGCGCCTGGGCGACCAGTTTGCTATTGCCGGGTTTTCATCGAATACACGTCACGAAGTACGATACCAGCACATGAAGGGTTTCAGTGAAAAATGGAATGATGATGTCAAGGCGCGCTTGGCGGCAATGGAGGCCGGTTATTCAACGCGTATGGGTGCGGCACTTCGCCATGCGGCCCATTATCTTGGCGCGCAAAAGGCAGACAAAAAATTGCTGCTGGTACTTACCGATGGTGAACCGTCAGACATTGATGTTGATGATCCCCGATTATTGATTGAGGATGCCCGCAAGGCCGTACAGGAACTTGATCAGGATGGTATTTACACTTTTTGTATCAATCTCGATCCCAATGCCGATGAATATGTCGCCGATATATTTGGTAACCAGTACACCGTGATTGATAAGGTAGAAAAACTCCCGGAAAAACTACCTATGGTATTTGCCCGTTTGACTGGATAAACTGCATCCAGAAATCAAGCGCTTAAAGTTCATGCACTGAACCATTTAAATAAAAATAACCAGGAACCTCAAGATATTAAATGATGACCGATACTAACAAAAAAGATTTTTTACGTACTATCTCTCTGACAGTAATGGCCCAGTCAATATTCTGGAGTCGCTGGTTACAAGCGCCACTATACCTGGGACTAATCATTGCCCAGGCTGTTTATGTTTATCATTTTATGGTGGAGCTGACACACCTGGTACAAAAAGCCACCAGTATCGGCGAAGCAGAAATTATGCTGATCGTGTTGGGCCTGATTGATGTGGTCATGATCGCGAACCTGTTAATTATGGTAATTATTGGCGGTTACGAAACTTTTGTTTCCAGGTTGAACCTGAAAGAACATCCCGATCAACCGGAGTGGTTGTCACACGTTAATGCCGCGACAATGAAAATTAAATTGTCCATGGCACTCATTGGAATTTCTTCAATCCACTTGTTGAAAACGTTTATCAACGCCGATCAAATGAAATATGACACCATCATGTGGCAGGTGGTAATACACTTTACTTTTCTCTTGTCGGCGTTGGCCATGGCCCTTACCGATCGTATTATGAGCAAAACTTTAGCAGAAACCCACGCGATCAAGGCACAGTAAAAAATGTTGTTGACCTGCTTGTAACCGCGACAGGACCTACGAAACTCCATGGCTATAAAGCCATAAATTAATTATGTTTTTTACAGATTATACGTGACTAAGTAGGTCATGGTACTTGCGGCTTTTCCATTGTAGTTCCTCGAATCTTTACTATTATCAGCCTATGGGTAGAAAAAGATTAGATCAGTAGGGATGTTGGTAAGCGCGGTTATATAAACCTTTTTCGCAATTTTTCTACCCCAGGTTGGTGAGTTAGCTGGCCTTCTGACATTCGTTATTTCGTGGTCTGAATGTGGGCCAACCCGCATCATATCCTCAATATAAACAATAGCTTATAAATGACTGTTAAACTCATGATTAATTAGGCACGATTATTGTATATGGTTTATTGATGTTACAAAAAATTATAAAAAGCATGGAATTTGCAACATAGCGAGTTTTTTAAGACGAGGAAGTTTTATGTTGTACAAATTAGAAAACTTGAGATTCATGAATGCATTCAGGAATCAGTCTATCGGCCGCAAACTCGTGGGGCTGGTTTTTTTTCTGGTCCTGGTTTTCAGCGTTTTGATGGCGTTTATGTATCAAAAGATTGACCGACTGGGCGCCACAATAAAATCATTCGCTGAAACAGAAATTGTTGCCGCCAAACATATCTCGGATATTGCCCTGGAACAGGGTCGACAAGCAGTGCTTTTGGAGCGCAGCATCCGCAATGGTCAAAATGTTCTATACGATGAAAGCCTGCGGGAACTGGTAAAAACTGCAAAAGTCGAATTTGATGCCTTGACTGAGAGTATCAATGTAAATCATGAAAAAAGCGGAAAAATTGTTGCTACTGCCCTGAAAAATACCAGCAATAAAAAAAAGAAAAAACAGTTATTGCAACTGACTGACCAAATGCAAAAAGTCATTTCGTCACATCAAACTTATGTTGCCCTGGGCGGAAAGATTTTTGCGGCGGCCCTTGAAAATCGTATGCACGATATTGATAAGCTCGCTCGGGAAGCAGAAGCAGCTGAGTTGATTGTCTTCACGATTTCCAAAGAGTTTCTGGGAATGATCCAGTTGAATACTAAAAATACGGCCGAGGCCGCATCAAGAGATGAGCAAATCATTTCCAGTGTTATTCTCATAGCAGTTCCCGCTATGGTGATTTTTATTATGTTACTCGCCGGTGCATTTTCCAGGATCATTACCAGGCAGCTTGGCCAGTCAATTGCGATGGCAGAGCGTATTTCCCGGGGTGATTTAACGGCCAGGGATATTGAAATTAATACCCGGGATGAGGCCGGTAAGGTTGCCCTGGCGATGAAGACCATGATCGCGAATTTAAGAAAATTTGTTATCAGCATGTCTGAAAGTTCGGGGCTTGTTAGTAGTGTTGCCAGTGAAATATCTGAAGAAAACAGAAAACTGACAGAACGTACTGCTCAACAAGTCCAGGTCATGGAACAAACCAGTACGGCTGTTGATGAATTGACCCGCTCGGTTAAGGAAACCACGGCGAATGTGATTGAGGCTGATCATCATGCGGCCCGTTCAAGAAACCAGGCCGGGGATGGTGTAGAGATTGGCGCAGAAGCAATCACCGCAATTAAAGATCTGGAAGACAGTAACAAAAAGATTGAGCAGATTATCCAGGTAATCGATGATATTTCTTTTCAAACTAACCTGTTGGCGCTTAATGCTGCCGTTGAAGCAGCGCGGGCAGGTGAGCAAGGGCGTGGATTTGCTGTGGTGGCCACAGAAGTGCGAAGTTTGGCTGGCCGCTCAGCTGAGTCTGCGAAAGAGATCAAGCAGCTTATTCATAATAGTGCAGAACGTATGGCCAAGGGATCAGAAAAAGTCCGGGCATGTGGCGAAGCATTTAACGACATACTCAAGAGTGGTGAAAAAACTGCCCATATTGTTTCCCAGATTGCCCAGGCCAGCGAGGAACAGGCCAAACAAATTGAATGGGTTCATCATGCTTTGAACGAAATCGAAAATATTGGCCAGCAAAATATGCATATGGTTGAAGAATCCGAAGTAACCAGTGGAACCCTGGCGCAACAGGCAGATCGTATGAACCAGATTCTGGCATTTTACAAGCTGAATAATGAAAAAAAGATTCCCCAACAAGAGCCGGACCGTTCTCAGGCTCAAACAGGCAATATTCTTCGATCAGGTACGTTTAAACAGGCCAGCTAGGCTATAAACTGCCCCGGTTAAACTTATTTGGTGTGTGGCCTGACTTTCTTGGCTTGACATAACCCCGGTGTCACCCTGATAAGCTCTGACTGACGGGATAAAAGAATTCTCGGGCTTACCCGCTTCTTTTATAGGTTTTCTTTCAAATAAATCATTTTTTAAAATACCCCGTTGACAGTCAAGATTCATGTGTCAGGTTTTTGGCGCAGGTAGTTGCAGATAGTTGCAGTTGGGCGCGCCTCTGGGTAATGTGGATGTCAGGAACTTGATTACAACGTTAATGGCACACGGGATTAGGGGTTAATAAAAACACTACCACATGTCAAAAGATCAACTCATCATAGGGATAGATGTAGGCTCTACCACTGTAAAGTGTGTCATCGTAGACAGTCGTTCGCGAGAAATTCTCTGGTCAAGATATGAGCGACATGAAACACGCCAGGCCGCCAGGCTGTCTGATTTATTGTCCGAGGCAGAAAAAGAATTTCCCCAAATAAAAACTTGTCCAACCCAGGCATTCATCACTGGCTCCGGCGCCGGACCGTTGGCAACACCTCTCGGTGCAAAATTTGTCCAGGAAGTAAACGCGGTTACCCTGGCGGTCGAGAAGCTCCACCCTGATGTGAACAGCGTGGTCGAGCTGGGCGGTCAGGACGCCAAAATAATTCTTTTTAAAAAACAATCAGACGATGGCGCCCGTAATGTCATCACCTCAATGAATGATAAATGTGCTTCCGGTACTGGAGCCACCATCGACAAGTGCATTTTAAAGGTAGGCATGTCCCCGGATCAATTATCCAGCCTGAACTTTGATGCCGGAAAATTACACCACGTTGCTGCCAAGTGTGGTGTTTTTGCCGAGACGGATATCGTCAATCTTATCAAGGCAGGGGTACCTGCAGGCGAGGTGATTAATTCACTTGCCGACGCCATTGTTATGCAAAACCTGTCGGTACTGGCCAGGGGAAATACGCTCGAAGATAAAGTTTTGTTACTTGGCGGTCCCAATGCTTACCTGCCATTTTTACAACAGTGTTGGGTAAAAAGAATTCCAGAGTCCTGGCAGGAGCGTGGCCGGGTTATCCCTGATGCCCCCGCCAGTGATCTGATATTTGTACCTGACAATGCGGAATATTATGCGGCTTATGGCAGTGTCATTTACGGACTTGTGCAACAGCAACAGTCGTTTTACAAGGGCGTTGATGGCCTGGTCGAATTTGTCGAGCAGGGTCGTAAGGAAAAGTTACTGGCTTGTTCTGATCCCGGGTTATTTACTGGTGCTGAAACACTTGAGACATTTAATAATCAGTATAAGTTGGCACCGTTTAAGGCAAAACCACTGGCTGTCGGCAAAACAATCAAGGCGTATATTGGGCTCGATGGGGGTTCCACCAGCTCCAAGGCAGTGTTGATTGATAGCAAAGGAGATATTTTAAAAAAAGAATATCAGCTATCAAAAGGAAACCCGATACAGGATACAAAAGAGATTCTGTTACGGTTCAGGCAGTACGCCCAAAGTCAGGGAAACAAACTGGAAGTACTGGGCTTTGGTGTTACGGGTTATGCAGCGGAAATATTAAAACAAACGATTAATCCCGACGCCAATATTGTTGAGACCATTGCCCACATGCAAAGTGCCAAGGCCTATTGTGGTGATGATATAGACGTTGTTTGTGATATTGGCGGCCAGGATATTAAAGTTCTGTTTTTGGAGAATGGATTAGTAAAGAATTTCCGTTTGTCTAACCAGTGTTCCGCAGGCAATGGCATGTTGTTGCAGGCCATGTCTGACCAGTTTGGCGTTAAAGTCGCTGATTACGCCGACATTGCATTTTCAGCAGAGCTTTCCCCAAAGTTTAGTTATGGCTGCGCGGTATTCCTGGATACTGATCGGGTAAATTTCCAAAAAGAAGGGTATAGCAAGGAAGAGATTTTTGCCGGCCTGGCCCGGGTATTGCCAAAAAATGTCTGGCAATACGTTGTCCAGGTATCGCGCATGTCTGAATTAGGGCGCAAGTTTGTCCTGCAGGGCGGTACCCAATATAACCTGGCCGCGGTCAAGGCCCAGGTAGACTATATAAATGAGCGCGTACCTGGCGCCCAGGTGCTGGTGCATCCACACTGTGGCGAAGCCGGCGCCATCGGTGCAGCACTGGAAGCCAAACGCGTTGTCGAGGAAAAAGGTGAGTCCAGCTTTATCGGTCTGGATGCAGCAATTGATATGCAATACACCACGCGAACCGACGAGAGTACGCGATGTAATTTCTGTGAGAATAATTGTTCGCGAACATTTATTGATACCACGACACCTAATGGCCATAGCAGCCGTTACATCGCCGGTTTTTCCTGCGAAAAGGGGATGGTTGAATCAAAACAGGCGGTAGTGGCGTTGCACAAGGAACGAAAACGGCTAAAGGCCGCTTACCCAAACCTGGTTGATGTGGAAGCGAACCTGGTATTTAAAAGTATATTCCAGCCCGAACCAATGCCTGACAAAGACAGGGTGCTTGATTTTGAAAATGTGACTCGAACACTCTGGGGTTATGGGCCGGTGCGTAGAAAATTTATAAAACGTACAATGTTAAGAAGCCCTGACGAGGCGCAAATACAAAGAAGTAAAATTCGAATTGGTATCCCCCGGGCATTAAACGTTTATACCCTGGCACCATTCATGCGAACCTACCTGGAATCTCTTGGTATCCAGAAAAGGAATATCATTTTCTCGGATCACACAAGCGAAGAACTCTGGCTAGAAGGCGGTAAGTATGGCTCTATCGATCCCTGTTTTCCGGCCAAGGTCTCACTGGCCCACATTCATAACTTACTTACCCATAAGCAACGCCGCCAGAAACTTGATTTTATCTGGTTCCCCGCGGTCACTCATATTGAAGGCATCGTGTCCAATACCGCGGCCCAGGCAACGTGCCCATTGGTGGCAGGTACGCCAGGCGTCAGTTACGCCGCATTCACCAAGGAAAAAGATTATTTTGCAGGGCATGGCATCAAGTATGTAGATCGGGTGCTTAATTTTGAATTACTTGATGTGCTTCGTCAGCAACTACTGGAATCATGGGGCGATCTCTTATCGATAACTGAAGACGAGAATGACTGGGCCTGTGACCAGGCATGGCAGGCGATGGCGTTCTGTGACGAAACACTGCAGTCCCGCGGACTTGAAATCCTAACCGAGGCAGAAAAAAATAATGATGTCGTGTTGTTATTGTTGGGCAGGCCTTACCACCTGGATCCTGGACTAAATCACGAAGTTATGGATGAGTTTCAGTCCCTCGGTTATTCAACGATTACAATTCGATCTATTCCAAAAGACATCAATTACCTCAAACGTTTTTTTAATGATGATATTGAATCGGGCCAGATAAAAGATGTTTATGATATCCGGGATGTTTGGCCAGAAAATTATTCTGTTAACAGCTCATTAAAAGTCTGGGGGGCCAAGTTCGCTGCCAGGCACCCAAATGTTGCGGTCCTGGATCTATCCAGTTTTAAGTGCGGTCACGATGCCCCTACCTACGGCATTATTGATGAAATAATGTCTGCCAGTAATACGCCCTATATGGCATTGCATGATATTGACGCCAATAAACCTTCTGGCAGTATTGGTATCAGGGTAAAAACTTATGCTTATACACTGGAGCGATACAGGGAATTCCTGCAAAGAGAGGCCGGGAAAAAAACAGATTTTGAAATTTCAGTTGCCAACAAGCGTATTGAGCTAATTGAGGCGGCACAACAAAAGAATAAAATACAGTTTAAACAATTTGCACCTGTTTTATGGAAAGAGCTGCAGGCGTTCAATGAAGAAAATGTAAACCAGATGCCCCAGTCACTGGGTCGGCTTTTGTACAAACCAGAAAAAAATGAAAAAGTTAATGAGCTGATAGTCGAGTTTGATTTTGTTAAAAATAAATTAAATGCACGGGATGAATTATCAAGACAACAAAACCAGTATATCGAACAATTATCGGACTATGAATCAGAGAAAAATAATCAGGGCCAACAAAAAAGTAATGTCTAGCTTGACAATTTCTGTGTAACTTGACGGACCAACTGACAGGAAATCGATTTTATGAAAACCAGCCACAATGAATACCAGGATTCAGTCTTTTCCGGGCAGGACCACTATAATATAGAAGCGCAAGTCAAGGCATTTGCTGATGCGGAAAGAGAAAAACTGGGCATATCCGAGAAACCGAAACAGTGGTTTGATCCGGCACCGGGAGAATTTACAAAATCACAACGGGCTCATACCACGTTGTTGTTTAATAATATGACGATTATGCATGACAAACTGGCAGAGGCGGGACTCGCTTCTCTGGGCTACAACGTGCGCGTTCTGGATGAACCGGATAATGAGGCCCTCAGGCTTGGCAAGGAATTTGGCAACCGCGGCCAATGTAACCCTACCCATTACTTGTCTGGCAACCTGATCAAATATCTTGAGCACTTGCACCATGACAAGGGCCTTAGTAAACAGGAAATTGTGGACAGTCATATTTTATTGACAGCCGGCGCATGTGGGCCTTGTCGTTTTGGTATGTATAAAACAGAAAACAGAAAAAGTTTGAGAGATTCCGGTTATAAAGGATTCAGGATTGTTTTTTTTCAAAATGCACTTAACCTGAAACAGGGCACGGAAGAAGCCGGGTTGTCGCTGACACCAAAATTTTTCATTACTATTATCAAGAGTCTTCTGGCCGGTGATGTGATTAATGCCATGGCCTATCGAATCAGGCCCTATGAACTTGTAGCAGGCAGCACCAACAAGGCTATCACCCAGTGCAAGGAAATTATGTGCCATACACTCCGGAATAAAAAAAGTATTCTTGTTGCCCTGTATAAATGTCGTAAAGTCCTTAACAAGGTAGGTGTGAATAGATTACAGCCTAAACCGAAAGTTTCAATTATTGGTGAATTCTGGGCCATGACAACTGAAGGCGATGGAAATTATCATTTACAAAAATTTCTTGAATCAGAAGGTGCCGAAGTAGATGTACAAATGGTCACTGCATGGATCATGTATAAAATCTGGGAATTTGAACATGACCTGCGTCAGCGCATGTTACTAAGACGCAGTCAACCAAACCTGCAGCCTCTTGTCAAAAATCCATTGAAGAGCCTGGTACTGATCAAGCTGGCAAAAACAATCATGACAGTTAGCTTTGGAATGTTTGCCCGAGCCATTGGATTGACAGGTTATCACCTGCCTGATATGGAAGAGAATGCCAGGTTGAGCCACGAATACTATTCAAATGAGTTGCGTGGTGGCGAAGGCCACATGGAGGTTGGAAAATTAATCCAGATTTACAAACACAAAAAAGCCAATTTGGTGATTAGTGTTAAACCTTTTGGCTGCATGCCGTCCTCCGGGGTTTCAGACGGAATCCAGTCAAAGGTCACCGCTCGTTACCCACAGGCGAATTTTTTACCCATTGAAACATCCGGTGATGGCGCGGTGAATGTCTATAGCCGGATCCAGATGGCCTTGTTTCGGGCGAAAGCGACGGCAAAAGAAGAGTTCGAAACCGCCATTAAGCAATCGTCTAAGTCAAAAACGACACTTTTTGACCAGGGCGAAAAACGATTCAGTCGCGGCACAGCTTATCCGGCACATGCAGTTTCCTCAACCGCCGCCAATGTGGTTTATGATTTGTCCAGTCTGTAAATTGCTTATGGGTTACCACGCAGGAGCGTGGGAACCAGAAAAACAAGGCACGGATAAGATGCGATGCGATCTATCAACAAAAAAACGGCCCCGACTAGCGGAGCCTGAAATTAATGTGCCCAGTAAACAAATCCGTCGTCTAAACCTGTTGCCTTAAGCACATCAGGAGGAGTCGGTATTTGTCCAAACTCTATCAGACCATGACTTACATACCGCTTACAAATAGCAAGATTCGTGACTTGCGTGGTTATAATGCGTGCTAAGTGGTTGATTTTAAAAAACAACAAATATGGGTTTATTTCCTGGCAAAACACATTATTATCAGCCAATCATGATTTCAGGCTTGCTAAAAAAATTTGGACCTTTACGTATTGCCCTGTTGGGCACTGCGCTGGTGAGCACAGGTTTTTCGTTTTTTTCACAGGGCCAGGTAGCCTATACAGGCTGGCCAATGGTTCCAACCCTGATTGTGCCGGCCCTCACGCCTATCGTATTTTTTGTGCTGGCTTTTGACGTAATGATGAGCAGTATTTTATTCGCTGACAGCGTGGAAGCGGCCCGGAGTCGATATAAAACAATTTTATTGACTGAGATTGTGCTTGCAATTATCTTATTCGGTTCCTGGCTGCCCTATTTTCTCTCTATTGGCACTTGATACGAATAATAATTTCTGCAATAAAAAGTTTCTCTATAAAGATTGTTCTTTGTTAAAAATAATTTGTTATTAAGAGAATAAAAATCCGGGCTATGCCCGAATGGCACTGACTTAAGCCTGATATCCGGTTTAAACATGGTTCTCCGTAGGTTGGACTGAGGAACGAAGTCCAACGCAAGTGTTAAATAAAGCGCCACTGTTGGACTTCGTTCCTCAGTCCAACCTATAAAAAAAGACTTATTGGGCTTAAGTCAGTGCCATTCGGTTATGCCCGATTTAATAATTCCGATTTGTTTGTTATGGTTTTGATATATTTATGGACACTCCCAAAATAGGACTGGCACTTGGCGGCGGCTCCGCGAGGGGCTGGGCGCATATTGGCGTCATTCGTGAGCTTGAGGCGCTTGGTATAAAGCCGGATATCGTTTGCGGGTCATCGGCCGGTGCCCTGGTTGGGGGCATATACGTCAGTGGTTATCTTGATATTTTTGAAAACTGGTTGCGACAATTAGACAGGCGCCAGATTTTTCATTATCTCGATATGAACCTGGTGCTTCGAGGTGGTTTTATCGAAGGAAAACGCCTGATGGAATATTTTCGGGAAATGATGGGTGATAGCATTATCGAGGATCTTGATTGTGAATATGTTGCAGTGGCGACCGATTTAACCAATGGTCGTGAAGTCTGGTTGCGGTCGGGCTCCATCCTGGATGCCATACGCGCATCCATAGCTATTCCAGGTTTTTTTACACCGGTGCACAGGGATGAGCGTTGGCTAATCGACGGTGGTCTGTCTAACCCGGTACCGGTATCAGTGTGCCGGGCCCTGGGCGCAGATATTGTGATCGCCGTAGATGTTAACGATGGTATGAGGAGCAACAAGGCCAGGAAAATTATTCAATCTGGCCAGAACCAGGATGAAGAGGATAGCGTTGAAATGGGTATGCTTGATCGCTGGGCAACCGGGCTAAAAGTACGCGCCAGTATGTTGCTTACAAATGTCTTTAAATCTGAAGAAACCAAACCTGGATTGTTTGACGTGTTGTCCAGCTCCATGTCCATCGTACAGGACAGAATTACCCGCAACCGAATGGCTAATGATCCGCCAGAAGTATTGTTGCACCCGCACCTTTCAGGTATTGGACTGCTTGAATTCAATAAGGCCGAGGAAGCAATAGCGGAAGGCCGTGCCTGTACCAGGCGTCATCTGGGCGTACTTGAAAATGTCTTTCCAGACATACTAAAATCACAGTCCGACAAATAAGTTGCCCCAAAACAGAAAAAAACCAGAAAAAGAAAAACCAGACCAGCCATTCTGGTTATCGAAAAATTTATCAGAGATGTCAGCAGCGGAGTGGGAGTCTCTTTGTGATGGTTGTGGCCGCTGCTGTTTAATGAAATATGTCGAAGAAGGGACGAACCAGGTTTTTTATACCAACGTGGCGTGTAGCTTGCTTGATAACAAGACATGTCGCTGCACCTCTTATGAAAACCGGGAAAGTCTTGTGTCTGACTGTGTCAATATCACACCGGATAATATCGGTGAGAACGACTGGTTACCTGCCAGCTGCGCCTACCGAATGTTATATCACAAGCAAGACCTGAGCTGGTGGCATCCGCTGGTATCAGGTGACCCGAAAACCATCCATAAGGCCAGCATGTCCATAAGACACCGCGTTATTTCTGAATCGGAACTGGGTTGTGAAGAGTATGAAGATTACATCATTGATTGGGAAATCGGTGATGTTGCCCCAAAAGATTAAAAATACTATTTTTTCTGTGCCGGTGGCGCAAACCCCTGGGCGCCGCCCTGTTCTCCCTCACCAAACAGGAAGCCCTTCATGTGATCTTCAATTAATGTATAGGCCTTCGGGTCGGATGTGTTCAGGCCATATTCGTTGATAATCATGGTCAATTGCTGGAGCCACTTGTTCCAGCCTTCTTCTGAGACATTCTCGTAAACACGAATTCCCAGGTCACCGGGATGGGGTGGCCGGGACAGGCCCGGGGCCTCGCGTTTGAGAACTTCACAATAGACTATTCGTGCTGTTTTTGTGTCTGAATCGCTCATTAGCCTTACTCTTTTAGTGGTCAAACTCAATGGCCTAACCAGTCGGTCCAGTCAGCCCATGAATTGTGGGGGTTACAGGGTTAGTCCCTGGTAATGGTATAACACACCGCCCAGTAGTGGTAAAATCGGCCCCGAGTGTATATGAATCCAGCACGATTTGAAAAACAAATTTCTACCGGAGTAGTGATATGACTGAAGTACTGGCAACTTATCCTGAGCAGCTTTCGAATAAAGAAGTCAATTTGACAGAAGCAGCCCTGGCAAAAATGGGCGAATTAATCAGTGAGGCCGATGATGAGCTGGCCGCCATTCGTGTGTACGTTTCTGGCGGTGGTTGCGGCGGCATGCAGTATGGCCTGACGTTTACTGAAGGTGCCAGTGAAACCGACAGCATTCTTGAAGCCGAAGGATTCCGTCTCGTGGTTGATCCAGTGGCTTTAAATTATTTGCAGGGTTGTACCATTGATTTTGCAACCCAGGGCCCTAATGCCAGTTTTGTATTCAAGGATGTATTTCAGGCTGTTGGTGGATCAGGCGCATGTAGCGCTTGTGGTGCCAGCGGCGCCAGTGGTGGTGGTTGTGCATGAGCCGGTTGTTACTCCGGCAGTTATAAAAATTGGATCAAACACCAGCCCAATTACTATCACAGTCTCAAAATAAATCAGGCAGTGTCCTGATTATTGCCCCCTACGCAAGTTACCGGCTCACGCCTTTTATTGCCGCCGCCCGTAACCTGGGGGCAAATATAATTGTCGCTTCAGCAGGTCCTCCCGTCCCATCCATGGCAGACGTGAAGGGTGTCCATATTGATTTCCAGAAGACCGATGAAACCATCGAGACCCTGATGGAAATCTCCAGGACCGAAAAAACCAATGCCGTTATTGGTACCGATGATGTTTCAGTTTTACTGGCGAACAAACTCGCTGCCCGGTTAAAACTTCCCCACAATGATAACCGGGCTATTTTAGCGACTCGCAAAAAAGATTTAGCCAGGGAGCTGCTGTCTGGCGGCGGTATTAAGATACCGGAATTTTGCCGTCTTGATCTTGATCGACCCCTCGCAGAACAGTTGCACGCCATCACCTATCCCTGTGTGGTCAAGCCGGTCAACTTATCCATGAGCCGGGGGGTCATCAGGGCGAATGATGTCGATGAGTTAATATCGGCCTGCGCCAGAATTGAGACAATCTTGTTAAATGAATCAAAAAACGATCCTTCCAGGGTGTTGTTGGTAGAAAGCTTTATCGAAGGCCAGGAAATCGCCCTCGAGGCCATACTATATAATGGGGTTTTGACCGTGCTGGCAATTTTCGACAAACCGGATCTAATGGATGGGCCTTTTTTTGAAGAAACCTATTACACCACACCCAGCCGCCTGACCCCGAAACAACAATCAGCCATCATAAAAACCACCAGTGATGCCTGCCAGGCGATGGGATTGCGCGAGGGCCCGGTACATGCCGAGTGCCGGGTTAATGCTGACGGTGTCTGGATGCTTGAACTGGCTGCCCGCACCATTGGCGGTATGTGTAGTAAATTATTTGAATTTGCGACCGGCCAAAAACTGGAAACCGTGGTGATTAATCATGCCCTGAATAATAAAGACGAATGGGATAAAAAGAATAAAAAGCCAGCCATACCAGATAAAAATGAAGCTGCCGGGGTAATGATGATTCCAACAACAAAGGCAGGCATACTTCGCCGCGTCGAGGGATTATCAGCGGCCAATAAAGTAAAAAATATAGATGAAGTGTTAATTTCTGTGCGTGAGGGTTATGAGCTGATACCCTTGCCGGAAGGGGCAAGTTACCTGGGCTTTATTTTTGCCACGGCGGCAAACCCGGCACTGGTAGAAAAGGCCTTGCGAGCCGCATACGCAAAGCTGGAAATAGTGGTTGCGCCATTATGGAAGGGCTCAGTTGTCGCCTGAGCAGTATTTCAATAAAGATTAATTAATCCTAAATTAATTAAACCGGGAGAGGGGAGAATTAGCACCATGTCGAGCAAAGCCAAAAAAACCATGGCATCACAGGCGGATATCCACGTCTTGTACGAAAAAGCAGTGCAGGAACCAGAAAGTGATGTTGAGTTTTATAACGACACTTACCAGAAAATTCGTGGCAGGAAACCATTGGTCTTACGCGAAGATTTTTGTGGCACCGCATTAATTTCTACCGAGTGGTGTAAATCAGACCCCGCACGCAAGGCGATCGGTGTTGACCTTGATGGCCCAACACTGGACTGGGGTAAACAGCATAATCTCCAACCTGCCGGTGAAGATATTGCCAGTCGCATTGAGCTCATCCAGGCAAACGTGCTTGAGGTGACCGAGCCCAGGGCAGATATAACCTGCGCCATGAATTTTAGTTACAACATTTTTAAAACACGTGAGACCCTGCGGGAATATTTTGTGGCGGCGCGCAAAGGTTTAAAAGAAGACGGTATTTTTATACTAGATATGTTTGGCGGTACCGAAGCCATGGACGAGATGGAAGAGGAGCGGGAAATTGATGAGCTGGATGATGTCGACTACGTATGGGACCAGGACAGTTTTAATCCCATTACCAATGATATAGTTTGCTACATCCATTTCAATTTTTCTGACGGTTCCGAGATCCAGCGCGCATTCACTTATCACTGGCGGCTCTGGTCAATTCCCGAAGTGCGGGAACTCATGCTTGAGGCCGGCTTTAGCAATGTTCGTGTTTACTGGGAAAAATTTGTCGACAGTGATGACGATGATGATGAGCTGGAAGGCACGGGCGAATATTATGAAGCCATGGAAGTTGAAAACCAGGAATCGTGGATAATTTATATTGCCGCGGAAGTATGAAATGAAATTTTTATTAAAAATTATTACTACTGTCCTGTTAAGTGTTTAAAACATTTAAAAATTTGAACCGCAGAGGACGCAGAGTAAAGATGAATCCGGTGTTTCATAAAAAACGAGCCTGAATGTCCCGGATATGCCCCAGGTTTTCTTTAATTTATCAACAAAACAACTCTGTATCCCTCTGCGTTCCCTGCGGTTCAAAGTGTTTTTTAGGGGCTTTTCATTTTTCACGCCAAGGGCATACTCTTTTTTAAATTCTTAACGGGAAAGCAACGAAAATTTGTATTAGATTTGACGGTAAAAATAAGACCAGTTACAGCCACTGAAATTTTCCAATTTTTGAAGCAGGGCATCTGCCGGTAATGCGGTGCCTTCGGAAATTTCGTTAATAATGATCTCACAACTGGCGAAGGCAGTGCGATAGCGCCAGTTTAACCCGGGGATCAGGGTCTCATGATTGCAAGCAGGACAGGTAATCAGCTTATTATTGTTGTCCTGCCATGTTTGTAGTATTTGTTGCCAGTTTTTGAATTGATGTTTACATTCTGGACAACAGGGGTCGGTTGTATTTTTGCCGCCCAAAAACTGTGATCCTGAATCGTAAAAAACAAATTCTATACATGAGCCATCACGTTTACTGGAATCAGGAATACTTGGGCTGCAACCCAGGAACGAAATAAGGTCTGAAAAATTTTCACCAAAGTTAAACCGGTATGATGACAAATCACCAATGGCAGCACCGATTAAGCCTGACTGCTTCAAATCATCCAGTAATGCCGGGATATTGTCTGGCCGGTATTGAATATTTACTGGCGTCAGCACCAGCTGTTCATTTTTCATATTTTTATATCTAGGGCGTTAATCAGTGTCACATTTTGACCGCATCGCCGACGAGTATAACTCACCCGTATTAAGAATATTTCCGTTTTCGGCAGATCGCCTGGTGACCATGGCGGATTTAAAATCGGGTATTCGAGTGCTTGATATGGCAACGGGAACTGGCGCGGTCGCCTTCGCCGCCGCCCAAATGATAAAACCGGGCGGTCGCGTACAGGCCATAGATATTAGCGAGCCCATGATTTTACAGGCCGAAAAAAGCAAATTAAAGCTGGCCAGTGACAATACAGATATACACCTGGAAGATGCCCGGGAAATGGCGTTCCGCAGTCAGTATTTTGACGTGATACTTTCAGGTTCTGGGCTTAATTACATAAAAGATGCGGGGCAGGCCATCGAGCAGTGTTCGCGGGTGATCAAGCCCGGTGCCGCCGGTTTTTTCTGTTTTTTGGTGCCGGTGCATTCAATCCGTTAATAGAAAAGCTATCAGGTATTATTTCCAAAGCAAATATAGATGCCAGTGAATTTTTTCAAAACATCGAAAAATATGCGGATGCTGGCCGGCTCAAAGCTGATTTCAGGAAATATGGTTGGCACATCACTGGACTAAAAACAGTCCAAATGGGTTATCACCTGGCCAATGGCGAAGAGTGCTGGGAGCTACTTTGGCTGCTCGGTCTGGAGAATATTCTGGTTGCTCTCGATGAGAAACTGGTTTTGAGTATAAAAAAAACCTTTACAACCGGAATTCTGAAAGAATTAGCCGGTCAGCCATCTGACGAGGGTATCCGGGTAAGTATTCCTGTAAATTACCTTGCTGTCAGCAGGCCGTAATCCCTGGCGGCTGGCCACTGAAGGGTTCAACAAACAAATCCGGTATGCGATAATTCTGAAATTCAATTCTTAAATAAAGTATTTTTATGAATAACACACCCGCAAGCCTCTACGAGTCCGACCTTAAAAGTTTGCCCCTCATCCAGCGAGGCAAGGTGCGTGATATCTACGAAATAGATGACCAGCACATGTTAATCGTCACCACTGATCGACTGTCGGCGTTTGATGTGATCCTGCCGACGCCGGTGCCGGGTAAAGGCGCCGTGTTAACATCGGTATCAAATTTCTGGTTTAAAAAAACAGAGGGACTGATCCCAAATCATCTTTCATCTCTTGGTCTGGATGATGTTATTAAGGACAAGCATGACCTGGCCCAGGTCCAGGGTCGGGCAATTGTCGTTAAACGCTTAAAACCGTTACCGGTGGAGGCCATAGTGCGTGGTTATCTTATCGGCTCCGGCTGGAAAGATTACCAGTCTACTGGCGCAGTCTGTGGCATAAAGCTGCCTGCCAATTTGCAACTGGCTGATAAATTACCAGAGCCAATTTATACGCCATCAACAAAAGCCGCCGTCGGCGAGCATGATGAAAATATCTCCTATGATGAAACCATTCCCTTGCTTGGTGAATCCCTGGCCCGACAGGTAAAAGAAATTTCATTAAAGATTTACAAGGAAGCCGCCGAGTTTGCATTGGCCCGCGGTATTATTATTGCTGATACCAAGTTTGAATTTGGCCTGGATGATAAAGACCAACTGGTGTTGATAGATGAGGTATTAACGCCAGACTCGTCACGATTCTGGCCTGCCGACAGTTACCGACCAGGCGAGAGCCCGGCAAGTTTTGATAAACAGTTTGTCAGGGATTACCTTGAGACCCTCGACTGGAATAAAAAATCACCGGGGCCGGAATTGCCTGCAGATATTATGAACCAAACCGCCGCTAAATATGAAGAAGCGTTGCAGAAACTAACTGGGTAATATACGAATGGCACTGACTTAAGCCTAATATCCGGTTTAAACATGGTTTCCCGTAGGTTGGACTTCGTCCCTCAGTCCAACCTACAAAAAAGACTTATTGGGTTTAAGTCAGTACCATTCGGTAATATGCCGAATATGATGGAGAAAAAAATGAAAAATAATTTTCTGGGCAATCACCGGGGTATTTTCATGGCCCTGGTGTTAATCATATTTATAGTTTTCTCAACGGCATGTAGCAAAAAAGAACCGGCCGAGAAAACTGTTGCCAGTGAAAAAATTGAAACCAGCCCGTTACCAACAGACCAGGGCAGAAACTTTTCCGTTGAAAGCATTACCCGGGGGGCAATGGTATTTCAGGCGCGCTGTGCCGAGTGCCATGGACCCCAGGCCCAGGGTCACCCGGGCTGGGTCAAAGGACAAAAATTAGACAAAAATAACAAACAATCTTTCATTGTTGCTTCTCCCCTTGACGGGACCGGTGTCACCCATAAGCTCAAAAAGTCACAACTGGTGAAGGTAATAAAACAAGGCATCAAACGTGACAACATACCGGTGATGCCGGCAGGAAAAGGGCAGTTATCCGAGCAGGAAATCGAGGACGTCATTACCTGGTTCCAGGCATTGTGGCCGCCCAACGTATATGAGGCGTGGAACAAAACCAATGGCGCCACAAAAACCAGCAAGCGTGGCAGTTAAATAACACCTGACTATCTTGTTATTCCGCGCGACCAGAACCATCGGATATGGTTTAGGAAGTCCATGATAAAACTCCACCAGGAGGTTTTATGGGAAAGCCGGCAAGAATTGTTCCCGACAATTCTTTTGCACTTCAGAACCGCTCCGCGTTTCATCAAGTATCTCCTGCGCTGCGCTCCGGTCACATTCCCACCATCCCTGGCGGTCAGAATCCACCCTGTAGCGTGTGCTGCGCGCACGCCATATTCTTCAGCTTTTGCAAGGGTGGGCATTGCCCATCGCAACTGCCATTGGGTTTACTGTCGTTGTTGTATTGATATGTGATGGTTGACTTACCAGTTCCCACCGGCTGGCCAGTGATACTCGAAGACTTCACCAACATTCAACGCCTTTGTCGGTGGCATTAGAAATCTGCGCAGTTCATCGATTACTTGATCCAACGCGACTGATTCTTTTGTTAACCCCTGTTTATTGATGAAGGCTTGCCATTGCGTTTGTTTTTGCCGGTCGCTGAAGAATGCAGAGGTGAATGCCAGGGGCTCGGCATCGGGTAGCTGTGTTTTACGTCTTTCAAATGTTGCCTTAACTGCATGGCAAAGCACGCTACCATCGAAATCAAAATCACGGGCAAGCACCCAAATGTCGTAGAAATCTTTCATACGACTGTTAGCAATACCGAGCATGACCATGGCCTGATATTTCTCGGCAACAACGGTTTCACGTGGGTAGGTTCGCAGCACCGGGGCAGGAAATCCAAGCAGCGTGGGATATTCTGTTTGTTCTGCGTCCGGTGTGACAACATCACCAAAACCAATATCCACCTGCAGGGAAATATTGGCGCTAGCGAGTACTGTCTTTAACTGCACCCGAATGCCGTTGTACTCAGACTCCTCGGCAATTGTTTGGGCGTGAATGGAACGGCCGTCAAAGACCAGCCCATCATCATCGACGGTCTCGCTTACAATCTCACGGAATACTGTAATAAGGTGACCGGGTGAATTGTCTCCGTGACCTAAAAGGTCAACGTCACGGGTTGCGCGATGGGGATCGTCACTCCAAAGCGAAAACAGCATCGCACCTTTGAGTATGAATTGATCGGAAAATCTGGATCGACTCAGCCGATAGAGTAAACGCTCCAGGCCATAATGGGTCAGAACGAGATCAAAATTTTCACCCCGGCTTTTCGCGAGGTTTAACAGGCGCTGTCGGACAGACACTGCAAGATCTTTATTTTTTTGAGTCACGAGAGGGTTTCCAGGTAGGGGCGTATGATGTTTTTTACCCGGCAGATTCCGGCGTATTTCCAAAGCGCATCCATCGTGCAGCATTTTTTATTCCAGCATTCCCGTAGTGCTTCCAGTGCCACGTCCAGCCCGATTTTATTGCGATACTTGAAACAATCCACGACAGTTTTGGCCGGATTGGTGACGTGTACTGCAACACCTTCGATAATATGTTTTTTGACACCGGCATCAAGCGCCTCTTTCGAGAAACGCACAATCTTGAGCGGAGGGTAGTCGAGCTGTGGCCGCCAGGCCTTTTCATCCAGCGCCAGCCATACCTCGAACGGGGCCTGCGTGGTGAGATCATGAAAACGCAGTGCCGATAGCAGGCAGACCACACCTTTTGGTATCCGCTTGCATGCTTCGGCCAGACTATGATGTTCACCCACCTCATGGTCGGGTAGCGTATAAAGGCCTCGACCCAGCCGTTTGAGACGACCTTGTGCTTGCAGCCGGCGCAGGTATTCACGCGGAATACCGTGGGGGTCGAGATCACGGGGCCGTAGTACGCCAGCTTTTTTGACTAGTTCCAGTACCTGGTGGTTTCGGTTTTGTTTCATGAGCTATTATGTTACTAAACCTAGGGAGAAATCAATATCCCCCTAGGATATGTAACGTTATGCTTCAACAGAGAGCGATCAAGCAAATGTTAAGTGCAAAGCGCGAATCCAGCCTGTAGCGTGTGCCGTGCGCATGTCATATTCCTCAGTTATTATAGGGTGGTCGGTGCCCACCGAAAATGTCATTTCAGCCAATGATGTAACCTCCGCCCCGTCATACCCGTGAACGCCGGCAAGGATTGTTCCTGACAATTCTTTTGCACTTCAGAACTGCTCCGCGTTTCATCAAGTATTTCCTGTGCTGCGCTCCGGTCACATTTC
Source organism: uncultured Acidiferrobacteraceae bacterium (assembly GCA_913009895.1). Lineage (GTDB taxonomy): Bacteria > Pseudomonadota > Gammaproteobacteria > Acidiferrobacterales > SZUA-150 > SZUA-150. The sequence goes on from CAJVXY010000038.1 coordinate 26,457, forward strand.
CACCGTCCATGGTGGTCAGTATCCAGCTTTTGATCTTCAAGCCGTAGCGTGTGCTGTGCGCACGCCATATTCATCAGGAAACCAGCTCTTGATCTTTTAAATAGAATCACAGAACCAAATCTTTAACTCCTCATCACCTAATCCCCCCCCGTCATACCGGCATGTTCTTAGCCGGTATCCAGCCTTTGATCTTTGGTGCCAAAGCAGACTAAAGTCAAAATTTGGTCATAATCCCCAAATCTGGCCCCGAACTCATGTTTTTTTAAAATTAACCCAACATTAATTCTTTTAATGTTTATAAACACTTAACTACCAATGCATAGATTGTTGTACATTTCTGTGAACTACATCTCTATTTTTGTCTGGACATTTTTTGTATGATTCCTGCCACTAGGCCAAATCATCCAACTGGCCCGATTCAAGGAAGAATGTCCGCTAATTCAAATTACTGACAATTCCTGAAAAGTTAAATTAATAACACAGTGGTGTGTGTCACACCCGACATAAATGGTATTCGGGTTACGCAACACCAGGGAGAGAAGAATT
>CAJVXY010000039.1 GCA_913009895.1 uncultured Acidiferrobacteraceae bacterium
ATTAACCTATAATCCTAATCAGCAAGTTCTCAGACAAGGACTGTCTGTTAGTAACATAAATACAAACCACAAGGAGGTGGTGTCATGCCCCGTTTACCTCGTTATGTTCTACCAGGACAACCCCAGCATGTGATACAACGCGGTAATAATCGTTGCCCGATATTTATCGCTGATGAAGATTATGGATGTTTCCGCCATTACCTGGCCGAGGCCTGCCTCCGCCATGGGTGTCAGATTCATGCCTATGTATTGATGACCAATCACATCCATTTATTAATCACACCAGACAAAGCAGACAGTATCAGCAAAGTGATGCAATCAGTTGGGCGTCGGTATGTGCAATATTTCAATTTCACCTATCAGCGTACTGGCACGCTCTGGGAGGGGCGATATAAAGCCACATTAATTGATACTGAAAATTATTTACTTACTTGTGCCCGTTATATTGAGCTGAACCCGGTACGGGCCAACATGGTCAGTCATCCTGGGGAGTATCGTTGGTCTAGCTATCGTGCTAACGCAACGGGTATGCAGGATAATCTGGTCAATCCCCATACACTCTATCAAGCATTGGGGAAGACATTGTCTGAACGTCAGGCCAACTACCGCGCGCTGTTTAAGGTTCATATTGACGACATCGCGCTTAAAGAAATTCGTACAGCTACTCAGAAGGGCTGGGCCCTGGGAAACGACCGATTCAAGGATGAAATTGAAGTCCACCTCAAACGACGGACACGACCTTTAGCGAGAGGCGGAGATCGCCGCAGCGTTGAGTTCAGGAAACGGCGGGGCTAGACTGTCAGTAGTTTCAATCGAGCCTGAACTTTGAGTTTTGATTCGAATCAAAACTCAAAGTTCAGGCTCGATTGAACCTAGTATCTGACCCTTTTGGTGTATGAGTAATAACGTATTAGCTACAAACAAGGACATGCAAATCGATGCAAAATGATCTGATCCATATAATGACCGAGTCTTTTGAAGGTCATGCACAGGTCACCGAAAACGGGGTTGAATACTGGCTGGCGCGCGATGTGCAGCATTTACTGGGTTACACCAAGTGGGACAACTTCTTAAATGTCATTTCTAAGGCAAAAACAGCTTGCGAGTTGTCTGAACACACCATTTCCAACCATTTTGCCGATGTCGGGAAAATGGTTGAATTAGGCTCTGGCAGCCAGCGGGAAATCAGCGATATCATGCTAACACGCTATGCCTGCTACCTTGTTGCCCAAAATGGCGACTCCGCCAAACAGGAAATTGCCTTTGCTCAAACCTACTTTGCCATGCAGACCCGCAAGGCAGAGCTCATTGAGCAGCGCTTGCTTGAGGCCGAGCGGGTATCCGCTCGCAAGAAATTGACCCATACCGAAAAAGAATTATCGGATGTTATTTATGAGCAAACCGGTGGCAATAAAAATTTTGCCTTAATTCGCAGCAAAGGTGATCAGGCATTATTCGACAACAATACCCAGGCCATGAAAGCGCACTGGCAAGTGCCAAGCAATCGGCCACTGGCAGATTTTGCCCCCACCATTATTTTAAATGGCCAAAGATTTTGCTACCGAGATCACCATCCATAACGCGCGTGAAAAAAATATGGATTGTGAAAAACAAATATCTGGCGAGCACGTCACCAATAATCGGGCCGTTCGCCAAACATTATTAAACCGAGGTATTCGTCCTGAAAGTCTGACGCCAGCCGAGGATGTTAAAAAGGTGGAACGCCGTTTGGCATCGACAGAAAAGCAAGCACTTAAAAATCCAGATGGTCTGGAGGGCAAATGAGTCCTCTGGAACTGGGATGGAAAACCTGGACTAAAATGGCCAAGCTCGATTGAAACCATAAGCGATGGGCATGATCTTTGGTCAGAGAAGGAGGTCGTCGCAGCGTTGAGTTCAGGAAACAGCGGGGCTAGACTGTCAGTAGTTTCAATTGAGTCTGGTACTTTTGATTTTTTAAATTATTAAAATAGAAAAAGATGACATTTACTTAGTTAAAAAAAATGAAACGCGCAGAAGAAATATTACAAAAAACTTTTGGTTATGAAAACTTTCGTCATCACCAATCTGACATTATTCAATGTTTGTTAAATAACGAAGATGCCCTGGTGCTCATGCCGACCGGTGGCGGCAAGTCTCTGTGTTATCAAATCCCCGCCATGATTAGAGAAGGCGTCGGTATTATCATTTCACCTTTAATTGCACTTATGCAAGATCAGGTAGACTCACTACAGCAACTCGGTATTCGTGCTGCTTTTCTTAACTCATCAATGGATGCCTCAGCACAACAAGCAACCGAGAAATTATTAATAAACGGTGAAATTGATTTACTCTATGTCGCACCAGAACGATTAATGACCAACAAAATGTTATCGCTATTGGAACATGCAAGCATTGCGCTATTTGCCATTGATGAAGCCCATTGCGTATCTCAATGGGGGCATGATTTCCGCAAAGAATACCAACAGCTGCGCATTCTGCACGAACGTTTTCCAGACGTGCCGCGCATTGCCCTGACCGCAACAGCAGATCAACGTACCCGCCAGGAAATCATAGAACAACTCAAGCTTCACGATGCAAAATTATTTCTTAATAGTTTTGATCGCCCCAACATCAACTACACCATTAGTGAAGGTTTAAATGCGCGCGATCGCTTGTGGGATTTTTTAGAACAAGCGCATGCCAATGATGCGGGTATTGTTTATTGTTTGTCGCGTAAAAAAGTGGAAACAACCGCCGACTGGCTAGTGAAAAAAGGACGTAAAGCGCTACCCTACCATGCTGGTTTGTCTAACGAATTACGGCAAAAGCATCAGCGCCGTTTTTTACGCGAAGAAGGCGTTATTATTGTCGCCACCATTGCCTTTGGTATGGGCATAGATAAACCCGATGTACGTTTTGTCGCACACTTAAGTTTGCCCAAAAGTATTGAAGCCTATTATCAGGAAACCGGTCGTGCTGGCCGCGATGGTACACCGGCAAACGCATGGATGGCCTATGGCCTGCAAGACGTAATCAGCTTGCGGCAAATGGCACAGGGCACCGATGCCAGCGAACAATTCAAACGTATTTTACATAGCAAACTTGAAGCTATGCTGGCCTTGTGTGAACAACGCCATTGTCGTCGCCAAACCATTCTCGCCTACTTTAATGAAACGCTCGAACAAGCTTGCGGCAATTGTGATACGTGCATCAGCCCACCGGCAAGCTGGGATGCAACGGAGGCTGCGCGTAAAGCACTGTCCTGTGTGCACAGAACCGAACAACGTTTTGGGGTGAACTATTTAATTGATGTATTACTTGGTAAAGATAATGAACGCATCAAACAATTTCAGCATGACAAAGTCAGCACCTTTGGCATCGGCAAAGAACTCAGCGAACATGAATGGCGCAGTCTTTTTCGTCAACTGATTTCGCTAGGTTATCTTTCTACCGACATTGATGGCCACGGCGCAATCAAGCTCATTGAAAAATCCCGCCCTTTGCTACGCGGAGAAATCGAACTTATACTGAAAAAATCAACACAAAATAAACCAGGCAAAGATAAAAAAAGTAAACGTAAAACATCTTTGCGCAGTGTTAATGAAACCTTGTTTGAATTGCTCCGCGAACACCGTTTAAACCTGGCCAATGAGCAAAGTGTGCCCCCTTATATCATTTTTCATGACAGCACCCTTGAAGAAATGGCCAACACTCGACCAGGCAGTCTGGAAAAAATGCGTTACATCACAGGCGTTGGCGAAATAAAACTCGATAAATTCGGCCAATCATTTTTAGATATTATTTTATCTTCTCCCCTGCCAGAGATTTTAAACAATAATTTAAGTGATACCATTAACGACACACTAACATTACTTAATGATGGCCATAATATTGACAGCATTGCCAGCAAACGCGACATTAAAGTATCAACAGTCTATACACACATCGCTGATGCTATAGAAGTTGGGATCATAGAAGCAAAAGATGTATTGCAACTCAGCGATGAGCAACACAATGAAATCATCAACGCGCTTGAAATGAACGACGACGAAGGCCGATTAAAACCCGTTTTCGACTCCCTCGAAGGACAATATGATTATGGTGTACTTAAATGCGTACAGGCAAGTTTTTGATTAAAGAAATTTTTAGACTTTATGCGACAAACGCTGCAACACAATAACCATAACCGGGACAGATTTATTTAACTCTGTTGCTTGCGCCCCAAAACCAGGTACAAATACATGAAAACCAAAAGAGTCGGACTCGATTGAAACCATAAACGATGGACATGATCTTTGGTCAGAGAAGGTGATCGTGTAGCGTTGAGTTTAGGAACGCAAAAAAACGCGGGTAGGATGCGCAAAAATGCGCGCGCCTCTCAATTCAACCATAAGGCGAAAAATGAAAGTTCTCAAATCCGATAAAATACGTAAATTTTATGATTCATTTGGTTCTAAACAGGACAAACAGTTCTATGAGGAAGCTCCTATTAGCGTCCTTCTTGAGCAGGGAAAACTTAATGAGGCAACGAGTATAGTCGAGTTTGGTTGTGGAACTGGAAAGCTCGCATCTCGTTTGTTGAAAAATAATTTCTCCAGTAACAGCAAATATCTTGGTTTGGATATCAGCCAAACAATGGTTGGTCTATGTCAGAAAAATATTGAACAATTTTCAGAACATGCTAAATGTTATAAAAGTGAAGGGGAGCCAAAAGTAAACATTGAAGATCAATGTGCGGATCGATTTATTTCTACTTACGTGTTTGACTTGCTTTCCGAAGAAGATTTAATAAGCGTGCTAAATGAAGCGCATAGAATACTCGTGCCTGGTGGTTACCTGTGCCTGGCCAGTCTGACACATGGGGTTTCGTTAGTATCTCGCATCGTAGAGAACATATGGAGCGCATTATATAGATTAAATCCATTTATTGTGGGTGGTTGCCATCCAATACAGCTCACAAAATATTTGCATAATGATAAATGGCGCATACTTTATGATTCCGTCGTTGTGTCTTACGGGGTACCGTCGGAGATAGTTGTGGCAGAAAAGTTATAAATACAGAGCGGTGCCTAATAAACTCATCCTGAGGGCGTTAGGTTTTTAAAAACATGGACAATATAATTTCATCTCTGGAATAACAGGGGACAGACCAGAATGGCACTGACTTAAGCCTAATATCTGGTTTAAACATAGTTTTCCGTAGGTTGGACTGAGGAACGAAGTCCAACGCAAGTGTTAAATAAAGCGCCACTGTTGGACTTCGTTCCTCAGTCCAACCTACAAAAAAGACTTGTTGGGCTTAAGTCTGTCCCTGTTGCTCGTTTTGATACTGTCATCGTAAATTCAGCTTAAAAGCCTAGATACCGCATAATGAAAAAGAAAAAACAAATACTGAATTGTTTCCTAAGCCTCGTACTTTTTCTTGCCTCTGGCCTTACCGCAATCCCTGCTGGCGCAGGATTGTTTGCTGGAAATTTTATCGATCCGACTGATGGCCAACTGGATATGGGAAAGTATCTTGCTGAGAAAAAAGGTGTTTTACCTGTACCCATCATTATCACCGAGCCATCCGTTGGTTATGGCCTGGGTGTGGCAGCCGTGTTTTTTCACGACCCCCTGGCCGGTAAAACACAACTGGGCAAGGAATTTGATCCGAATCCTGACGTAGACGGTAAACTCAAAGCACCCAGTGTCTCCACAGTATTTGGCGGCTATACAGAGAATGGCACCTGGTTCGGTGGCGGTGCCCATCTCGGTATCTGGAACGACGACACCATACGTTATACAGGTGCGTTGGCCAAAGCCAATGTCAACATGACGTATTATGGTTTTGATGGTGGCAATGGCAGCCTGGGTGACAGTCCGGTCAAGTTCAATACAAAGGCGATTTACTTGTTACAGGAGCTGGTATTCCGGGTGCTGAATTCTAATTTTTTTGCTGGTATTGAATATAACTACCTGACAACAGAAAACGAGTTCGACACTTCGGTTTTATTTCCTGACCTGGGTATACCAGATTTTGAGTTCTCCATTAATTCTGCCGGCTTGGGGCTGGTACTGCAATACGAGGGTTTGGATAACAGCATTTCGCCAGGCAGTGGCTTAAAGGCTGAATTCAAAGCAACGAATTATGCTGCCAAATGGGGCGGAGACGCAGACTTCAATAAATATCGCTTGTATGCGAACTATTGGATCCCGGTTCAGACCAACTGGCTCATAGGATTGCGCACTGATGGCTCAGCTATAACAGGCGATCCGCCATTCTTCGAATACCCCTTCATAAACCTGCGCGGCATCCCGGCAATGCGTTACCAGGGTGAGGAAACCCTCGTAGGTGAAACAGAAGTACGTTATGACTTTGCGCCACGGTGGAGCGTGCTTGGTTTTACGGGAGCCGGCAAGGCGTTTTCAGAAAAAGGAAATGGAGATAGTGACACAGTAATTACCAAAGGCATCGGGTTCAGGTACCTGGCTGCACGGCGGTTTGGCATGCGGGCTGGTATTGATATCGCGTGGGGGCCTGAAGATACCGTTTTATATATCCAGGTAGGGAGTGCCTGGGGGAGATGAGTTCGTGGAAAGTGAACTGCACCTAAACCCGGGTTTTTTCTTTTTTAAACTTTTACTCTAATCGAATCCCCAGACATCTTTTAGCAATATGTGCAGACCTTTATACTCTTTGATGGAGGTTGGTAACCATGGTTTATTTTTTTTATTAAAACGGGCGTTAATGCCTTTTAAAATCTGGTTGCCTTTGTCTGATAACAGGGCATTAGTAATTTTTTCCTTGTCTTTTTTACTAATTCTTGCGCCTGCAGTAATGGCCTGGTTGGGTATACCCTTGCTGTGGTAAATCATTTTTGCTTGTTTCTTCTTTTTATTAAATCTTTTAAACAAGATGTCACGCAAGACGCCTGCCTGACATTTACCGCTGGTTACACCTTTAAAAGTCGCTGGAAAGCTCTTAACTTCCAGAACCAGTGGCTGTCGTGCAGGATTCTTGAACAGGCTATAAAGCGTTAAAGTCCCAAGAAAAGGAGGCGCCAGTGCGCAAACAGTACGGCCCTGCAAATCAGTGATTTTATCTACTTTCTCGTTCTTTTTGGAGGAAAATACCGCGAAAGCGAGTTTTCCAGGTAGTTTAACCAGGGGTTCATGCTTATCTCTTTTTATGCGCCAGGCAACAAAATGCGGTCCATCAAAAACAATATCGTATTTACCTTTCTGCATATCATTCTGATAAGTAAGCCAGTTCCCGGGAAATTTGTAGATTATTTTTTTATTGATTACCCTGGATAAGTAATCTGCGACTGGTTTATACATTTTTGTTTCTTTTGCAACCGGCCCTCTTGGCGGTGCTGTGAATATTATTTCACCTTTCGCAAAAGACGTTGATGGCATAAAAACGAGCATGGAAAATAAAATGAAAGTTCCAGTGATATTAAGAGTCTGATGCATGGTGGTTACGCTCTATCGTGGCAATTCAATTAAAGAGATGGACAAAAACAATGTACTAACGATTTGATTTATATGTAAGAATAAATACACACTATCCTTATGTATAATGTAGTCCAGCCAAGTGGTTGATCAAGCGCAAGTGGGAACATTATGAGATATGCCTGTTTTGGCGCGTTTCCAATTTCACCTAACCGTAATGCTCAAAGCCCATCTTAAAGTTAGTACCTACTAACATATTACCTCTCCATTGCTGGTAAGCGCTTACCAGCCCATTGATCGATTCTCGCTAAACGTTTGTCCAAAAAGGGAAAAGTACCCACTTACCTGGTCGAAAAAGACTTGCGCCCGTGAATAAAGCTATCTATAGTGTCAATAAGTGGGGAAAAGTGGCATTTTGTGGGAAAAATACAAGGGCATAACACTATGTTTCGTGGCGTTACCTCCGTCAATCTGGATAACAAGGGCCGAATGGCCATCCCGACCCGGTATCGGGAGGCGCTGGCACGCCAGTGTGAGGGCCAGTTGGTGTTGACCGTGGACAGCCGCGAAAGCTGTTTATTGCTTTATCCCTTGCCCAACTGGGAAGAAATCGAGCGGAAATTAGTGAAATTACCCAGCCTCAATGCCCATGCCCAGAGACTGAAACGCTTGCTGATCGGCCATGCCACTGACGTAGAGATGGACGGCAGTGGCCGCATCCTGGTGGCGCCGCCATTACGGGAATTTGCCGGGTTACTCAAGGCCAGCATGTTAATCGGCCAGGGCAATAAATTTGAAGTGTGGGCAGAGGATACCTGGAATACCCGCCGTAGCGAGTGGCTGGGAACCGAGAATACAGGGCAGGAAGATTTGCCGCCGGAACTGGAATCGTTGTCATTGTAGGGGGAGTGAATGTCTTATCACATGCACCCGTACTGCTGGAACAAGCAATTGCCGCGCTGGCCATCAAAAAAAACGGATTTTACGTGGATGCTACATTTGGCCGTGGCTCCCATACCCGGGCAATCTTGCAAAAGCTTGAAGAAAACGGACGCATCCTGGTGATGGATCGTGACCCACAGGCGGCAGAATATGCCGAGGCACATTTTCAGAATGAATCGAGGTTTGAATTAGTATCGGTGCCATTCTCCCAACTCCAGTCCAGCCTGGAGGCGCGAAACATGATGGGCAAGGTCGACGGTTTGCTTTTTGATCTTGGCGTGTCTTCACCGCAACTTGATGATGCCGGTCGTGGTTTTAGTTTTCGCCATGATGGCCCGCTGGATATGCGCATGGATACCCGGTCAGGTTTGACAGCGAGCCAGTGGTTGGCCAGCGCCGAACAACAGGAAATCGCAGACGTGATTAAAAAATACGGTGAAGAACGTTTTGCCTACCGAATTGCCAGTGCCATTGTCCGAGAGCGCCAGGAGATGGAAATCGATACCACTGCAAAACTGGCAAAAATTGTTAGCAAGGCCGTGCCCACCCGGGAACGAAAAAAGGATCCGGCAACCCGAACTTTTCAGGCAATCAGGATATTCATTAACCGGGAACTGGCTGAGATAGAGACGGTACTGCCACAGGCAGTCGCGGCGCTCAAACCCGGTGGTCGGCTGGCAGTCATTAGTTTTCACTCACTGGAAGACAGAATTGTAAAACATTTTTTAAGAGACCTGGCGAAGGGTCCGGTCTTGCCGCCTGATTTACCAATACGGGCCGATGAGTACGAGGCGCCTATTAAACTTGTCGGCAAACCCGTCAAGGCATCTGCAGAAGAAGTTACTGAAAATATTCGCAGTAGAAGCGCTATTTTACGTATCGCCGAAAGGACGGTAACTGAATATGTTACGCATTAATTTTTTATTATTCTTAATAGTCATATTTTTTTCGGTGATGGTTATTCAACAAAGGCATTACAGCAGGCAATTATTTTCGGAGCTTGAAAGTCTTAAAGGTGATCGTGATTCGTTAAATATTGAATGGGGAAAATTATTACTGGAAGAGGGGGCATGGTCGCAACACCAGCGTATCGAATACCTGGCACGAACCCAGTTAGACATGACTACGCCCAGTCCTGATCAGATCGAAGTCTCTATTGGAAAAAACAGGGTTCAATAGGAGTTTCTATATGGCAAAAACAAAAAGACCAGTACCCGGGCGTTTCCGCCACAACATTGTTTTAATTATTTTTACTGTTGCATTTATTGTTGTTGCTGGCCGTGCATCGTACCTGCAGATTTTTTCAGCCGATTATTTAAAACGTGAAGGCAATGCACGTTATTTGCGCGTGTCACAGGACAATGCTGTGCGCGGAATGATTGTTGATCGCATGGGCACGCCATTGGCGATCAGTACCCCGGTGGATTCTATCTGGGCCCATCCCTATACCTTTAAATCTGCCAAGGGAAATATCAAGGGGCTGGCCCGGCTGCTTGGCATGAGTGTTTACGAATTAAACAAACTGGCAACAAAAAATGCTAACCGGGAATTCATGTACCTGAGGCGACACGTGACGCCGGAAGTTGCCAAAAGAATCAAGGAGATGGAATATCCTGGGGTTTTTCTACAACGGGAATATCGACGTTACTATCCGATGGGTTCAGTGTTTGGGCACGTCGTCGGGTTCACAAACATAGATGATGTTGGCCAGGAAGGATTAGAGCTTTCATATGAGCCATTGCTGCGAGCAACACCTGGCAGAAAACGGGTACTAAAAGACAGGCGGGGAAAATTTGTCGAGACAGTTGAAAGTATATCTTTGCCTGTCGCAGGCAGAGATCTTAAGGTTAGCCTGGACAGGCGTATTCAATACCTTGCTTACCGGGAACTGAAAGCGGCCGTCAAAAAACATAATGCAAAATCTGCATCGGCAATTGTACTTGACGCAGAAAGTGGCGAGATACTGGCAATGGTGAATGAGCCAGGTTTTAATCCCAATAGCAGGCTCGAAAGACAAAGTCAGTTATTTCGCAACCGGGCCGTGACTGATGTGCTTGAACCAGGCTCAACGCTTAAGCCATTTACCATTGCTGCCGCCCTTGAGAGCGGCATGTATACCCCGGGTACATGGGTCAATACATCGCCCGGGTTCTACAAAATTGGTTCAAAAACAATTCGTGACAGTCATAATTACGGTCGCCTGACGGTTACGGGCGTCATCCAAAAGTCGAGCAATGTTGGTGCAGCAAAAATTGCCTTAACAATTGGCAAACAGCGTCTCTGGGAACTTTTGACCAGTGTTGGTTTTGGCCAGCGCAGTGGTAGTGCTTTACCAGGAGAGGCGACTGGCACGCTGCGCGATCCAGATAACTGGGTAACAATAGATCAGGCAGCAATGTCATATGGTTATGGAATCTCTGTCACACCCATTCAGCTGGCACGCGCCTATACAGCCCTGGCAAACAAGGGCAACCTGGTCCAGTTAACGATGCTTCCCGGGCAGGAGCCTGTCTACACAGAAAATGTGATGTCCAGAGAAACCGCAAAACAAATCCTTCAAATGCTTGAGTTGGCCGCGGGTTCACAGGGTACCGGTAACGCAGCCCAGGTTCGTTTTTACCGGGTCGCAGGCAAAACCGGCACAGTCCACAAGTTGGTTAATGGTAAGTATTCAGATAATGATTACGTCGCACTGTTTGCTGGTGTGGCACCGGTCTCTAATCCAAAGCTCGTAATGGTTGTTACGGTTGACAACCCGAAAGGCGATCAATATTACGGCGGGCAAATTGCAGCACCTGTATTTGCAAATGTCATTGCCGGAGCAATGCGTTTGCTTAATATTCCGCCTGACGCAGGCAGTAAATATAAAAAACAAATTGTTAAAGTAAAAAAATCAGGACCGGCATAATGATGAACCTGGAAAAATTGCTAAAGCACGTTCCGTTTAAGGGAATGGTGCCTGCTGTTGAGGTAAGTCATATTTCACTGGACTCGAGAGTTATTGAAGAAGGCGGGTTATTTGTTGCGTTGATGGGCGAACAATTTGACGGTCGAGACTATATCAATTCGGCGATTGAACAAGGTGCTGCGGCTGTCCTTTATGACAACTGCGACAGTAAAAAAATTAAATATAAAAATAATCATCACAAGCTGGTACCAGTACTCGCTATTAAAAATTTAACTGAACATATTGGCACGATTGCTAATAATTTTTATGGTGCTCCCTCGAAAAAACTTAAAGTTATAGGGATCACTGGCACAAATGGTAAAACAACATGCGCCCATATTTTGGCAAGTGCGCTTGACCAGAAAAATGGACGTTGCGCAATAATTGGTACACTGGGCAATGGCTTTCCAAACGCACTTGAGCCAACGTTAAATACAACTCCTGATGTTTTTAGTGTACACCGCCTGATGGCGGGTTTTTTACAAATGGGTGCAAGATATATATGTATGGAAGTTTCTTCCCACGCCCTGGTGCAAGGTCGTGTCAATGGTGTTTCATTTGATATTGCCGTATTCACCAACCTTAGCCGGGATCACCTGGATTATCATGGTGATATGAATGCTTATGGAATGGCAAAGGAAAAGCTATTCAATTTAACCAGTGTTAAACATTGCATTATCAATTGTGATGATGATTTCGGTATTAAATTAATCCAGAAAATCGAGTCGCAACGGCTCGATAGCAATATTATTTCCTATGGTATTGGTAACGGTATGCTCTCAGCCGTTTCAGTTGCTACTCATGCAAGCGGGATAAAAATTCGTGTCGCAACAAATAAAGACAACATCGATATAAGTACCAACTTAATTGGCAAGTTTAATGCCTACAATATCCTGGCAGTGCTGGCGTGTCTGACGGTGAGCGGAAAATCACTCAAGGAGTCAGCAGTACTGCTGGAAAAAATAACTCCCGTAGCTGGTCGCATGGAACAGTTTAAAGGTAGTAAAACCCAGCCACTGGTTATTGTTGACTACGCGCATACACCCGATGCCCTCGAAAAAGCATTACTGGCAATCAGGGAACACTGCCGCAATATTATCTGGTGCGTTTTTGGTTGTGGCGGCGACCGGGACAAGGGAAAGCGGCCGCTCATGGGCCAGGTCGCAAGTCAACTGGCAGATAAGGTGATTCTTACAAATGACAATCCCCGATCAGAACAACCCGAGAAAATTATTCAGGATATCGAGTCTGGTCTCCAGTCAGAACACAAAATAATCCTTGAGAGAAAGGATGCAATTCAATATGCAATCACCCATGCGAGTAGTAATGATGTCGTATTGGTGGCAGGCAAGGGCCATGAAAATTATCAGCAGATTGGTGAAACAAGAATTGAATACAGTGACCGATTAACAGTGAATGAAATCCTGAGGCAAGCCGCGTGATGTCAGCAAGTATTGCAGCTCAAGCACTACACGCTCACCTGACAGGTGAAGATGTGATGTGCACCGGGTTATCCACTGACACGAGAACCCTGAGCAAGGGTGAAATGTTCATTGCGTTACAGGGGACAAATTATGATGGCCATGAATATTTACCAGCAGCTATTTCCGCTGGTGCATCGGCTTCAATTATCTGTAAACCAGTTAAAACGAAACTGCCTTATATCCTGGTAGATGACACCCGCGCCGCATTGGGTGAGCTCGCGTCATACTGGCGTGGCCAATTCAATATTCCTGTTATTGCCGTCACTGGCTCAAATGGAAAAACCACCGTCAAGGAAATGATTGCCTTAATTCTTGGTAACAGGGCACCGGTACTGGCGACGGCAGGCAATCTTAATAACGATATTGGTGTGCCGAAAACATTGTTGCGGTTAAGAGAAAAACATTCCTGTGCAATTATTGAAATGGGCATGAATCATACCGGGGAGATACATAACTTAACCCTCTTGACCAGGCCAACTGTTGCCGTAATCACTAATGCCTCAGATGCGCACATCGGTGAGCTTGGTTCACTCAAGGCAGTTGCTGAGGCCAAGGGAGAAATTTTTGACGGTCTTTCTACTGACGGTATTGCCGTTTTAAATGCCGACGATAACTTCATCTCGTTATGGAAACAAAAAACCTCAAACAGGACAACTTTGCTATTTGGTTTAGAGAATAAGGCTGACGTGTTTGCTGAATACGAATTAACACAGTCAGGTAGTGAAATACATCTTACAACACCCAAAGGAGATATCAATATGAGTTTATCTGTTCTTGGAAAACATAATGTCTTAAATGCAGTAGCAGCTTCGGCAGCATCGATCGCAGTTGGTGCAGAATTACAAGATATCCGCGATGGCCTGGAAAAGCTAAGAGCCGTCAGTGGCAGGCTTGAATTACAAGCTGGCATTAATGGCACAAGGGTTATTGATGATACTTACAATGCCAACCCCGCATCTTTATCGGTAGCCCTGGAAGTACTGAAGGACGCTGTCGGAGAACGGATACTGGTTTTAGGTGATATGGCAGAGCTGGGTGATGCAGCACCCGAGATTCATTATCGTGTTGGCGAGCTTGCCAAGCGTGTTGGTGTAGCACGTTTGTTCGGATTGGGAAAATACTCAAAGCAGGCTGTAAAGGCATTTGGCAAAGGCGGACATCATTATAAGGATGCCCAGGAGCTGACTGAAGCATTGCTGGACTGTATGCATGCGGAAGCCACTGTACTTGTAAAAGGATCAAGAGTGATGAACATGGACAGTATCGTAGATGGAATTGTTCAAAAAAAATCACAATTAACTTAACTAAATTTAGGGAACCAGAATAGTGCTTTTATATTTATTTGACTGGCTGGCTGAAGATATATCTTTCTTCAATGTATTCCGCTACCTGACATTGCGCGGAATCCTGGGCGTATTGACATCGCTTGCCATTTGCCTGGCGATCGGGCCAGTGATGATCCGACGTCTCAATAAATATCAAATAGGTCAAACTGTCAGAACAGATGGACCTGAAAGCCATCTCGCGAAAGCCGGCACACCGACAATGGGCGGGGCACTGATACTGGTGGCAATCGCAATATCAACACTGTTGTGGGCAGATTTATCGAACCATTATGTCTGGGCTGTTTTATTGACTACCCTGTCATTTGGTTTGATTGGCTGGGTTGATGATTATAAAAAACTGGTAAACAAGAATCCAAAAGGAATTGGCGCCAGGAACAAATTTTTTTGGCAATCGGTGGTTGGGCTAAGTGCTGCTTTTTTCCTCTATTACAATGCCCATCTTCCTGCCGAGACAACCCTGATTGTTCCATTTTTTAAATCGGTCGCTCTGGACATGGGACCATTTTTTATTGTCTTTACCTATCTGGTGATAGTCGGGACAAGCAATGCCGTTAATTTTACGGATGGCCTTGATGGCCTGGCAGTTATGCCTACTGTTATGGTTGCCGGTGCCCTTGGCCTGTTTGCTTACCTAACCGGCAATAGTAATTTTTCAAGTTATCTATCGATACCTTACATACCCGGTGCCGGGGAAGTGCTTATATTTACCGCCGCCATTGTCGGCGCCGGGCTGGGCTTCCTTTGGTTTAACACTTATCCGGCAATGGTTTTTATGGGTGACATTGGCGCCCTGGCACTGGGTGCGGCCCTGGGGATTGTTGCGGTTGTAGTTCGCCAGGAGATAGTTTTATTCATCATGGGCGGTATTTTTGTGATGGAGACGGTGTCGGTGATTGTGCAGGTCGTTTCCTATAAGTTAATTGGTAAACGAATTTTCAGGATGGCGCCCATTCACCATCATTTTGAGTTAAAGGGCTGGCCCGAGCCCCGGGTGATTGTCAGGTTCTGGATTATAACTTTTATACTCGTTTTAGTCGGACTGGCAACTTTGAAAATCAGATGATGCAAACAGATTCAAATATCGCGAAGCAAGGCCCACGGGCACTGGTTATTGGCATGGGCCTGACAGGCGCGTCTTGTATTCCTTTTTTGTTAGCACGCGGTTATTCAGTGACGGCACTGGATTCGCGTTTAAATCCACCCTGTTCAAAAAAAATACGTGAGGATTTTCCCCAGGTCAAAACAGTGGTTGGGATTTTTGACAAGGAGGCTATAGATAATGCAGACATGATTGTTGTCAGCCCTGGCGTTTCATTGAAGGAACCGACGTTGGTCGATGCACTTTCCCAGGGTAAGGATATTGTTGGCGATATCGAGTTGTTTGCACGTGAAGTAAAGGCGCCTGTGATCGCGATTACGGGTTCAAATGGAAAAAGTACAGTTACGACCCTGGTTGGAATGATGTGCAAGGCCAACAACATGAAGGTTGAAGTTGGCGGTAACATTGGTATACCGGTGCTTTCGCTGCTCGATCAAAAAGACATTGAAATATTTATTCTTGAGTTATCCAGTTTTCAACTGGAAACAACACGCAGCCTGAACGCACTGGTAGCAACTGTGTTAAATGTTAGTCCAGACCACATGGATCGTTATGACAATGAAGACGAATACGTCAGGGCCAAGGCCCGGATCTTCCAGGGCAATGGCACCATGGTGCTTAACCGTGATGACAATCTTGTAAGTAAAATGGTTATCAGGGATCGCCAGACTTTTTGGTATGGGCTGAAAGAACCAGATTCGCACATGATGTTCGGTGTCACCAAATTCATGGGCGAACGCTGGGTTACTCGTGGCCAGAAAAGATTATTCCGCGTCAGCGAAATAGCAATTGCAGGTGAGCATAATATTGCAAATATACTTGCAGCCCTGGCAATTGCAACGATTGCAGGCGTACCCACTGAAATCTCAAGAGAAGTTATTGGCAGCTTTCAGGGGTTACCCCACCGAATGGAAGTAGTTGCTGAAAGTGGTGATGTAACCTGGATCAACGATTCCAAGGGAACAAATGTTGGCTCAACTGTGGCTGCGCTTTCTGGTTTGGACAGGCCGGTTATTTTAATAGCTGGCGGCGATGGCAAGGGAGCAGATTTTTCATCTCTTGGTATCGCTATCGACAAATATGCCAAGGCAGTTGTCCTGATTGGTAAAGACGCCGACTTAATAAAAGGCTCAATAATCAGTCAGGTGCCGGTTTTTAAAGTGGCCGACATCAAGCATGCGGTGGAAAAATCTGCATCACTTTCGCTTGCAGGCGACGCTGTTTTATTGTCTCCCGCCTGTGCCAGTTTTGATATGTATCGAAATTTCGAACAACGTGGCGATATTTTCAGGGAATCAGTTATCAAATTTTTAAATATTCGCAAGGAAGGTTTCCAGTGACGGCAGCCACACACTTCTTGCACCAAACGAGAGTGGCTGGCAGTGAACAGGCCAGGTGGGATCCGGTGTTGTTGTTCACTTTTACGGCGTTATTATCTATCGGCATGCTGATGGTTTATTCGGCATCACTACCGGTTGCGATCCAGACAACAGGCAACGGTTTCTCAATTATATTCCGCCACCTGATCCATTTAGCGATTGGCCTTGGCCTCATGTTTTTTGTCATGCACACGCGGGTTCGTTATTGGGAAGTCATGGGGCCTTACCTGCTCCTGGGAGCAATTGCCCTGTTGATACTGGTGCTTATTCCTGGTTTTGGTGTCCATGTAAATGGTAGTTCCCGTTGGTTGAATCTTGGATTGTTTAACATACAGCCCTCTGAGTTCACGAAACTGTTCGTCGTTATCTACATGGCTGGTTATCTTGTCAGGAGACAGGATCGATTGCGGGAATTTGTACCAGGCATAGTTATGATCAGCCTGGTTGTTGCGATCATTGGCGTTTTATTGTTACAAGAACCAGATTTGGGATCGTTGGCAGTCATTAGTGTGACGGTTTTGGCAATGATGTTTTTGGCAGGTGTACGTTTTCTTCATTTCATGATGATTGTGGCCACGGGAATTGGTGGCATGATAATTTTAACCATGATCGCGCCATATAGAATGAATCGCATCGCAGGTTTTATAGATCCATGGGCCGATCCTTTTAACACAGGTTTTCAGTTGGTGCAGGCGCTAATCGCGTTCGGTCGTGGCGAATGGTTTGGTGTTGGTCTCGGTGCCAGCATTCAGAAGTTATCATACCTCCCTGCTGCCCACACCGATTTTCTACTGGCAATTCTGGCAGAGGAGTTGGGATTGCTTGGTGTAATCACTGTCATTGTTTTATTTGCCATCCTCGTTTTCCGGGCCATGAAAATTGCTCAGCTTGCTGAGTTTGCCGGACAGATTTTTGCTGCCCGCTTGTGCCAGGGCATCGCCATTCTTCTTGGTGTGCAAGCGTTAATTAATATGGGTGTAAACATGGGCCTGTTGCCAACCAAAGGCCTTACGTTGCCTTTCATGAGCGCGGGTGGCAGCAGCTTGATAGTAAGTTCTATTAGTGTGGGATTGTTATTGCTTGTTGAACGAGAGATAAGAACAAAATCATGGCCTCAAAAAAAATCAGCATAATGGTGCTTGCCGGTGGTACTGGCGGCCATATTTTTCCGGCACTGGCGGTGGCCGACTGTCTGCGTGGGCAGGGTGTTGATATAACCTGGATGGGCGCCACCGGTGGCATGGAAACCCAGATTGTGCAAAAAGCAGAATTTGAAATTGACACCGTGCCAATAAAAAAATTAAGGGGCGTTGGCTTGTTAAGCTGGCTTCTATTACCCGTGAACTTGTTCATTGCAGTTACCCGGGCCTGGGTTATTTTAGGAAAACGTCGACCGAACACAGTATTGGCCATGGGTGGTTTTGCCGCTGGCCCCGGGGGGTTGGCCGCCTGGTTGCGTCGAGTCCCGATTGTTGTCCATGAGCAAAATGCAATACCCGGTTTAACAAATCGTGTTCTTTCAATATTTGCCAGAAATGTTCTATGTGGCTTCCCAAATGTTTTCACCAGCTTGCCCAAGGCACAACACGTAGGTAATCCAGTACGCAAGGAAATTAATGACATACCGGTTCCAAAGGAAAGATTTTCGGACCGGTCAGGACCATTACGATTACTGATTATTGGCGGTAGTGCGGGCGCGCATGTGCTGAACCAGGTGTTACCTGAAGCAGTAGCAAATATTAAGCAACAAAATCGGCCGGAGATTTGGCATCAAACGGGACAGCAGGATGCCATTGAAACGGTGCTGCACTACAGGAAAAATAATATTGAAGCCAAAGTCGATGCGTTTATTGATGACATGGCCGGCGCTTTTTCCTGGGCAGATTTAGCGATATGTCGCGCGGGCGCAATGACAATTGCCGAACTGGCCGCCGCCGGTATGGCGTCCATACTTGTGCCATATCCTTCTGCAGTTGATGACCATCAAACCGTGAACGCGGGCTTCCTGGTCGATAACGGCGCCGCAATATTAATTCCAGAAGCAGAATTTAACATCAAGCGTCTCACAGAAATAATTCTACAGCTTGGCGACAATCGCGATGTTGTTTTAGGCATGGCAGAAAAAGCGCGTAGCTGTGCTTCTCCTGGTGCTGCAGAAGTCGTTGCCGAAATTTGTATGGAGGCCGCCCATGCGAAATCGAGTTAAGAATGTTCATTTTGTCGGCATTGGCGGTGTTGGTATGTGCGGTATTGCCGAAGTGTTACACAATCTTGAATATAAGGTATCTGGTTCGGACATGTCTGAAAATTCAAATACGCGCAGATTGTCAAAGTTGGGTATCAGTGTATTTATTGGTCATGAAGCCAAACATGTCATTGGGTCTGATGTGGTCGTGGTTTCCACAGCGGTTGCCGAGGACAATCCTGAAGTTGTTTGTGCCCATGATAAAAATATACCGGTAATACCGAGAGCCGAGATGCTGGCCGAACTAATGCGGTTTCGCCAGGGTATAGCAGTTGCGGGTACGCACGGTAAAACAACTACCACCAGTTTAATCGCAAGCGTGATGGCAGAGGCCGGACTCGATCCTACATTTGTAATTGGCGGAAAATTAAACAGTGCTGACGCCAATGCCAGGCTCGGAAGCGGGGAGTACATGGTCGCCGAGGCGGATGAGAGTGATGCTTCCTTTTTGCACCTGTTGCCTGTTATCGCAATCGTAACCAATATTGATGCCGACCATATGGCCACCTACGACGGTGACTTTGAAAAACTGAAACAGGTTTTTGTAGACTTTATTCATAACTTGCCCTTCTACGGGCTTGCGATCATGTGCATCGATGACCCGGAAGTCAGGGGGATTATCCCTTTGTTGCACAAGCCAGTACTGACATATGGTTTTGATGATGAAGCAGATATTCGCGCATGGGATGTCAGGCAGGATGGCGCGCAAATGAAATTCAAGGTTGCTGCCAAAGAGAACAGGCACTGGCTTGATATCACGACCAATAACCCGGGTACCCATAATGTCCTCAACACCCTGGCTGCAATCAGTGTTGCCCATGTGTTAGGTATTGATAAAAAAGCTATAGCATCAGGGCTAAGTAATTTTCAGGGGATTAATCGACGCTTCCAGATTAATGGCACGATCAGTGTTAACGGCGGTGACGTCCTTTTTATTGATGACTACGCCCACCACCCGACAGAAATCGCTGCCACACTGGATGCGGTTCAAAAAGGCTGGCCGGAAAGGCGTATTGTTACGATTTTCCAGCCACATCGTTATACGCGAACCCATGATCTCTTTGATGATTTTAGTGTCGTACTCGACTCTATTGATTTGTTGCTTGTATCCGAGGTTTATGCCGCCGGTGAAAAACCCATCAGTGGTGCCGATGGTCGGGCCTTGTGTCGGGCAATCAGGGCGCGTGGACATACGACCCCGATTTTTGTTGAAGACATTACAAAGCTTAGCGACACACTCAAGGATATTCTCAAGCCTAACGATTTAGCGCTAACGCTGGGTGCCGGGAATATAGGTCTTGTGGCGAGTCAGTTGCCAGATCAAATGCGGGAGGTTTGGTCATGATGGCCACTCATGTTGATACCGCGGGTTTGAAGGGTGAACTCAGGATTGATGAGCCAATGAGTAAACATACCAGTTGGCGTGTTGGCGGACCCGCCGATAATTATTATCTGCCACAAGATCTTGATGACGCGACAAATTTTCTGGCACGCCTGCCGGATGATATGCCCGTTTACTGGATAGGGCTGGGGAGTAATTTGCTGGTCAGGGATGGTGGCATCAGGGGTGCCGTAATCGCAACAAGCGGGTTATTAAATAAAATGAACATGATCGACGAAAACACCCTGCGTGCTGAGGCAGGTGTGAGCAGTGCCAAGGTTGCACGTTTTAGTGTTGAACATGATTTAACAGGCGGCGAATTTCTTGCGGGCATTCCTGGAACCATTGGTGGTGCCCTGGCGATGAATGCCGGTGCATTTGGCGGCGAGACCTGGAATGTTGTTTATGCGGTCGATGTCATCACTAAAAAAGGAACGATTAAACAGCGAATGGCCAGTGAATTTGATGTTGGCTACCGCTACGTGAAAACTTTTGGCAATGAGTGGTTTGCAGCCGGTTATTTCAGGCTTGAGCGGGATAATAAAGTTGATGGCAAGTCATTAATAAAAAAATTACTAAACAAGCGCGGCCAGTCTCAGCCGACCCAGTTGCCAAATGCTGGATCCGTTTTCAAGAATCCGAAAGGCGATTATTCGGCACGTTTGATCGAAGCCAGCGGATTAAAGGGCACAAGTATTGGCGGTGCCAGCGTCTCAGACATGCATGCAAACTTTATCATTAATAATGGTAATGCCATGGCATCAGATATAGAAAATTTAATTAATGAAGTGCAGTTACAGGTTAAAAAGCAACAGGATATCTCGCTAGAACCTGAAGTAAGAATCATAGGAGAGATTCAGTGAGCCCTGATAATTTCGGAAAAGTTGCCGTGCTGATGGGGGGCATCTCAACCGAGCGAAAAATTTCACTCAAAAGTGGGCGCGCTGTTTTAGCGAGCCTGGTAAGCAGCGGTATTGATGCAACCGAGGTAGATGCAGGTTATGACTTGTTTGAAAAAATGCGAATAGGAAATTTTGATCGTGCTTTTATTGCGCTCCATGGCCAGTGGGGAGAAGACGGCGTTGTCCAGGGCGGGCTTGAGATGATGAATATTCCCTATACCGGAAGTGGTGTACTCGCCTCTGCACTCGGTATGGACAAGTTGCGAAGTAAACGTCTCTGGAACTCGGTTGGTATTATTACACCAGAATTTATTGAGCTTGAGTCCCAGGGCAGTTTCCAGGACGTGCAGGACTGGCTGGCTTATCCGGTGGTTGTCAAACCCTCTCGTGAAGGCTCGAGCCTTGGTATGACTATTGTTAAAAAACCAGAAAATATCCTGGCAGCATGGAAATTGGCGCGCGGGCATGACGATTGCATCTTTGCCGAAAGATACATCGAAGGCAAGGAGTACACCGTGTCTATCCTGGGCAGAGAAACCTTGCCGGCAATTTGTGTTGAGACTGATGCTGAATTTTATAATTACGATGCCAAGTATTTATCAGACAAAACGCGCTATTTATGTCCCGCCGGTTTACCTGGAGAAGCAGAAAAAAATTTGGCAGACATTGCTATCAAGGCATTCGACAGTGTTGGCTGTCAGGGCTGGGGTCGCGTGGATTTTTTACTGGATAAAAATGGTACGCCTTACGTATTGGAAGTAAACACGGTGCCTGGGTTGACTGATCATAGTCTTGTACCAATGGCTGCTAAACAGATCGGCATGGATTTCAACGAACTCATGATAAAAATTCTAGAGAGTAGTTATGTTGACCGCCACTGACGCAGGCCTCATGAGCCAGGTGTTTGGCCATCGGCATATCAGGTTCATGGTACAAGGAACTGTTTTTGTTCTTATCGCTGTTGTTGTGATGTTATTCATGGACTGGGGGCTGAGGTCTGGCACGATGCCAATTGAGGAAATAACATTTAAAGGACAATTTAAAAATATTACACATGCCCAGCTTGAGAATGTTGTTGCCAAACACCTGGAAAATAATTTCCTGATGGTGAACCTGGAAACCATACAAAATGATATAGAAAAGTTGCCATGGATTTATCGCGCTTCCGTCAGGCGGAAATGGCCATCAGGTTTATATGTAGAGTTTATGGAACAGGAAATTGTTGCACGCTGGGGTGATAAAGCCTGGCTTAACAGTAACGGCGATATTATTGAGTTAAGCAATGCCAGGCTGGCAACAGCATCGATGCCTTCCATAACAGGACCAGAAAAAGACTCAGCACAGCTCTTACAGTCCTTTAATGACTACCAGAAACGTTTTAAGAATATTGGCATTGGTCTTAACAAGCTTATGGTTTCAAGGAGAGGCAGTTATCGTCTGACCACGGATTCTGGTATCGAAATTATTTTAGGCAAACATGATATCGAATCACGAATAGAAAGATTTTTAAATAGTTACCGCGACATTCTGGCAAGACACCAGGGGGCGTTTAGCCGTGTAGATCTGCGTTATACCAATGGATTTGCAGTGCTCTGGAATGAAACGGCAAATAATGAATTCAAGCATAGCGTTTTATGGGGGACATATGTCAAAGCGTGACGACGAAAAGCTGATTGTTGGTCTAGATATTGGGACATCAAAGGTGCTCGCAATTGTAGGCGAAATATCTCAAACAGGGGAAATTGAAGTAATCGGTGTTGGCCACCACCCTTCGCGAGGACTTAAAAAAGGTGTCGTGGTGAATATTGAATCGACGGTGCAATCAATCCAGCGTGCTGTTGAAGAGGCCGAACTAATGGCGGGTTGTCAAATTCATTCAGTGTTTGCCGGTATCGCGGGCAGTCACATTAGTAGTTTCAATTCACATGGCATTGTCGCGATCAAGGACAGGGAAGTTGCCCGGGATGATGTTGAACGTGTCATCGAAGCGGCGCGGGCACTGGCTATTCCGGCGGACCAAAAGATACTGCATGTGCTGCCCCAGGAATTCATTATCGACAAACAGGAAGGTATTCGCGAGCCGATTGGCATGAGTGGTGTCAGGCTTGAGGCGAAAGTACATGTGGTAACCGGTGCCGTCAGTGCGGCCCAGAATATTATCAAGTGTGTACGCCGGTGCGGCCTTGAAGTAGACGACATTATTCTTGAGCAACTTGCATCAAGTTTATCTGTACTCACGGAAGATGAAAAAGAGCTGGGCGTCTGCCTGGTAGATATTGGCGGCGGCACCACGGACATCTGCGTATTTACTGACGGTGCAATCAGGCATACCGCCGTGATCCCCATTGCTGGCGATCAAGTCACAAATGATATTGCCGTGGCATTACGAACACCGACCCAGCATGCGGAACAAATCAAGAAAAAATATGGTTGTGCACTGACGCAGTTAGCAAAGGCTGATGAAAGTATTGAAGTGCCCAGTGTTGGCGAACGACCCGCCCGGCAGTTGTCACGCCAAACCCTGGCAGAAGTGGTAGAGCCGAGAATGGAGGAATTATTTACCTTAATCCAGGCGGAGTTACGCCGCAGTGGATTTGAGGATGTGATTGGTTCGGGTGTGGTTATTACCGGCGGTAGTTCAAAACTGGAGGGCATGGTTGAGTTGGCAGAAGAGGTTTTCCACATGCCGGTACGACTGGGTTTGCCGCAGTTTGTCGGTGGCCTGACAAATATTATTCAGAACCCGATTTATGCAACCGGGATTGGACTTGTGATTTTTGGTGCAAAACATGGCGACGGTAAATCTTTTATGGATCACGGCATGGAGGATGCGGGTTTTAATAAAGTATTTCAGAAAATGAAGAGCTGGTTTCAGGGAAATTTTTAATGTTTTTGGTTTATTTAAATAAATTTATTTTTAACTTTAACTTTAACTTTAACTTTAACTTTAACGTGTAGTTGATAGGAGGTATCAGATGTTTGAATTAATGGACACATATGACCAACAGGCAGTTATCAAGGTAGTGG
The DNA here is from genome assembly GCA_913009895.1 of uncultured Acidiferrobacteraceae bacterium. GTDB lineage: Bacteria > Pseudomonadota > Gammaproteobacteria > Acidiferrobacterales > SZUA-150 > SZUA-150. The sequence continues at coordinate 24,172 of CAJVXY010000039.1, forward strand.
GTGTCGGCGGTGGCGGTGGTAATGCCATTGAACACATGGTTGCTGCAAATATTGAGGGTGTTGATTTTGTCAGTGCCAATACTGATGCCCAGGCACTAAAAAGATCCGCTGTGCCGACGGTATTACAACTGGGTGCGAATTTAACCAAAGGCCTGGGTTGTGGTGCCGACCCTGCCATTGGCAGACAGGCAGCGATTGAAGATCGGGAGCGGATTGCCGAAGCACTTGAGGGTGCCGACATGGTCTTTATCACTTGCGGCATGGGTGGTGGTACCGGTACGGGTGCGGCGCCGGTTGTGGCCCAGGTTGCCAGGGACATGGATATCCTGACAGTGGCTGTCATTACCAAACCCTTTCCATTCGAAGGCAGTAAACGAATGGCCGTGGCGGATCACGGGATTAAGGAGTTGTCAGAGTATGTTGATTCCGTGATTACGATCCCAAATGAGAAACTGCTGACGGTGTTGGGCAAAGAAGCAACCTTGCTGGACGCATTTGCCAAGGCCAATGAAGTGTTACAGGGCGCAGTCCAGGGAATTGCCGAGCTCATTACCAGGCCGGGTCTGATTAATGTGGATTTTGCAGATGTCAGAACAGTCATGTCTGAAATGGGTATGGCCATGATGGGATCAGCGGTGGCTTCCGGTGAGGGCAGGGCAGTGCAGGCGGCTGATATGGCCATCTCCAGTCCACTACTTGAAGATGTAAACATCTCAGGTGCGCGGGGCATACTGGTCAATGTCACCGGTGGTATGGACTTGTCCATAGGTGAGTTTGAAGAAGTGGGTAATACAGTGAAGGCACTGGCTTCTGAAGATGCAACCGTGGTGATTGGCACCGTGATTGATCCAGAAATGTCTGGTGATATCAGGGTGACGATTGTTGCCACGGGCCTGGGCGAGCAACAAAAACGTCAACAGCCTTACAAGGTAGTCAGGACCGGGACCGGACCCGTCGCTTACGATGATATGGATACCCCCACAGTGATACGTAACACGCGCGCAAACAAAGGCAAAGGCAATCTGGCCGCCAGCCAGGGAATGGATTACCTTGATATACCAGCTTTTTTAAGGAAACAGGCAGATTAGCATTGTCTAATATTATAGAAGTAATTGATTTTTAAAGGAGTATTAAAATCTGGTAACAACATGCCAGCTATGATATGCCCGGAAAAACTTGCGTACTGGACAAAACAGGGTTTTTGGCTTTAAATACAAGCGCTTTCAAAGAAAGCTAAACTGTCACATGAAAAGATGCGAGGCCGATTGGTGCCCCATGGGCGCTGTTTTCGCGTTTTATAATATGATCAGGAGGCGCGACTATCACAACCGACTATTATGGTTTTGATAACGCAAATATAATTAATAATTACCTGTGTGAAAACTACCCGCTTTTTATTATGAAGCGTTCGTAGTTTAACAAACGCAAGGTAAGTGACCTGGGTTGACCCGTGGATTATGGTTCTGCAGCGGACATTACGAAATAAAATTGGCGCCACTGGCATAGGCTTGCACACTGGCGAAAGAGTGGTGCTTTCATTAGCGCCCGCACCTGTTGATACCGGTATTGTTTTTCGCCGTGTCGACCTTGATAAACCAGTCGAGATTAAAGCCTGCCCGGAAAATGTAGCCGATACCCGCCTTTCTACATCGTTAAAAGTTGATAATATAAGTATTTCCACTGTTGAGCATCTCATGTCTGCACTTGCAGGTCTGGGCATTGATAATGCGTATGTAGATGTCTCGGCACCGGAAGTACCTATTATGGACGGCAGTGCCGGTCCATTTGTATTTTTAATCGAATCAGCTGGCATTAAAGAGCAGGATGCAGCAAAAGAATACATGCGTATTCGTAAAACCATCGAGGTTTCTGATGGTGACAAATGGGCGAAGTTCGAGCCCTATGATGGTTTCAAAGTCGCATTTACAATTGATTTTGATCATCCTGTACTGCAAACATCATCCCAGACATCGACCATAGAATTTTCTTCAACCTCCTTCATTAAAGATGTTAGCCGAGCGCGAACTTTTGGTTTCATGCGTGATCTTGAATCATTGCAAGAAGCCGGTTTGGCCAAGGGTGGTGGTTTTGAAAATGCCATTGTCCTGGATGATTTCAGGGTGCTCAATGGCGATAATTTGCGCTATAAAGATGAATTCGTAAAACACAAAGTACTGGATGCCATCGGCGATCTTTATTTGCTTGGGCATCCATTGATTGGAATGTTTAGTGCCCACAAATCCGGGCACGCACTTAACAATAAACTATTGCGCACACTGCTTGCAGATAAAGATGCATGGGAACTGGTCACTCAGAACCGGGATAACGCGTCATCAATTAATTTTGTACAAGCGGTTAATGCGTAAACGCAGGGTTGCGGACGAGGAATCAGCATGAATTTAATATTAGTATCTAAAAACACTGGCAGTAATCGACATGTCAGCCTCCACCACCACCAGGTGGTGATTTTGGCCTTATTGGGCCTGGTTTTCCTGCCCGTTTTCCTCGGGGTCCTGATCTTTAAGGTCCAGGGCATGCTGGATCGCAATAATGGCCTGGCCGATGCC
>CAJVXY010000040.1 GCA_913009895.1 uncultured Acidiferrobacteraceae bacterium
TAGCAGTCTCTACAAAGAAGTTGGTGATTGGGTAGAAACAGGCCAGGTGATCGCGAGTACCGGTAATACGGGTAACCCACCGACACCGGGACTATACTTTGAAATCAGGCAAAATGGCCGGCCCAGGGATCCATTGATATGGGTCCGCCGGGGTTAAAATATTGGCCGGGGTTAAAGTGTTACCGGAGTTAAGAGATTAAATTATTTCGGTTATATTTATATAGCTATACTATTAAAAGCAGAATGTTTGACTGCTGGAGAATGAAGCAATGAAGTATGCAAGTCGTTATGTATTAATTTTAATGATCGGTGTTTTTATTGGTGCTGGTGTAACAATTGAACGTGCCGTTCAGGCAAAACGGGATCAGGGCAAGGAAGTTTTAGCGCCCCTGCCACTTACCGAATTGCGTACACTCACCGAGGTATTTAACCGAATCAAAACTGATTACGTTGAAGAAGTTACAGATAAAAAAATCATTAATGACGCAATCAGCGGCATGTTATCCAGACTTGATCCGCACTCTGCCTACCTGGATAAAGCCAGCTACCGGGAAATGCGTATTGGCACCGAAGGACAATTTGGCGGCCTTGGCATTGAAGTCACAATGGAAAACGGCTTTGTTAAGGTCGTCTCCCCTATAGAAGATACGCCCGCTGCACGGGCTGGGCTTAAATCCGGGGATTTAATTGTCAAGCTTGATGAAAAACCCGTTAAAGGCATGACGCTTACTGATGCCGTAAAAATTATGCGCGGCAAAGTAGGCAGTAAAATTGAATTGCTTGTTGTCCGGGAAGGTCTCAATAAACCAAAAGAATTCACGCTCACCCGCGCAGTCATAAAAATAAAAAGTGTAAAATATCGTTTACTTGAACCCGGGTATGGTTACATACGCGTCACCCAGTTCCAGGCAAATTCACCAAAAAACATGATTTCGGCAATTGCCAAGGTAAAAGCAAAAAATCGCGGTAAGCTCAAGGGCATGATCCTGGATTTACGAAATAACCCTGGCGGGGTTTTGCCAGCCGCAGTCGCCATTAGCGATGCCTTTATCACCAGTGGCCTGATTGTCTACACCGAAGGTCGCAGTGCAGATGCAAAACTAAAATACTCTGCCACCCCATCGGACATACTGGATGGTATTCCCCTGGTGGTACTGGTCAATGGTGGTTCGGCCTCTGCTTCTGAAATTGTTGCCGGCGCACTCCAGGATCACAAACGGGCTGTTATTCTTGGCACCAAAACATTCGGCAAGGGCTCGGTACAAACCATCTTACCCATGAGTGGTGGCACCGCCCTGAAACTGACCACCGCCCGCTACTACACACCCAAGGGCCGTTCTATTCAGGCAGAGGGTATTATTCCGGATATTATTGTAGAAGAAGCCAAGGTCACAAAAGCCAATAATGGTACCAGAGTCCGTGAACAAGACCTGACCGGGCACCTTGAAAACGAAAAAGCGAATAAGAATGCAGTGAAAAAATCAAAAAAGAAAAAAAATCAAAAAAAGGATGATGCTACTGATTACCAACTCAATGAAGCACTTAACTTGTTAAAAGGTATTGCCATTTTCGCAGGAAAATAATCCCGATGCGCTTATTCGCTTTACGCTTGTTATGCATCACCGTAACCAGCGTAAGCACTGCCGGGTTAGTCCTGGCAAATAGCGCTAATATCACGCCAGCCAGCCCGGACACAGCTTACATTGCGATCATTATTGATGATCTCGGGCACGACCTGCGCAACGGCAAACGTGCCCTGGATCTGGCAGGCCCGGTAACCAGTGCGATCCTGCCACATACCAGGTATGGTCGCAGGTTGGCCACCGAGGCCCACGGGAAAAATAAAGAAGTATTATTGCATCAGCCCATGCAATCGATTGGCCAGGAAGATCCAGGTCCCGGCAAGCTTGTTTCCGGTATGCCTGACCTGGAAATAACCCTGACACTGAAAAATAATCTTACCACTGTGCCCTATGCAATTGGTGTCAATAATCACATGGGCAGCCTGCTCACCCAGCAATCCCGGGAAATGACGGCAGTCATGGCCACGCTCCAAAAAATCGGAAATCTTTTTTTTGTCGACTCACTGACCACACCAAAGAGTATTGCTACCGACATGGCTACCCTCTTTAAAATTCCCTACCTGCGTCGTGATATATTTCTTGATAATGATCGTAATGCAACATTTATAAATAATCAGTTTGAAAAGCTGTTAAGAATTGCCAAAAAAAGAGGTGTAGGCCTGGCCATTGGTCATCCCTACAACGAAACCCTGACAATGCTTGAAAACAAGCTGCCATCTTTGGCAGCACAGGGGATTGAATTAATTTCTGTGTCCGAACTGCTTAACAAAAAATACCGGGGCAAAGAACTATGAGCAAGGTTCTGATTCCGCTGGCCCAGGGTTTTGAAGACCTGGAAGCAGTCACTATTATTGATTTACTGCGCCGGGCTGGTATTAACGTCACTACGGCTGGACTTGTAACAGGCCCAATCACTGGCAGCCGGGGCACCGTGATCATACCCGATGTAACACTGGCAACTATTCTGGAGAGTGAGCTCGTGCCTGAATATGACATGATTGTCTTGCCGGGCGGACAACCGGGCGCGACCAATCTTGAAAACGATGCCCGGGTTATTAATTTACTGAAAAAAATGGCCAAAACAAACAAGTACCTTGGTGCGATTTGCGCAGCACCGGCTGTCCTGGCACAGGCCGGCCTGTTATCAAAAAGAAAGGCAACAGCCTATCCTGGTACCCTCACAGCGGAAAATTATCCTGATATTATTGTAATGGACGACAGCGTTGTCATAGATGATAAAATCATTACATCCCGTGGCCCGGGAACAGCCATGGATTTTAGCCTGCAACTCATTGAGTTACTCACTGACAAACAGGCACGCGATAAAGTCGAGGCAGCGCTGATGCGATCCGAAACAGGAGTAATAAAATGACGAAAAAAAATGAAAACAAGGCGGACAAAAAAAACAGTTCAAAAATCAGAATACGACCCCTGAGACCAACGGACATCGAAGCAATCATGCGCCTGCACCGTGAGCTTGGCTGGAATCCGGCATTTCAGTCTGATGGTAGTACACTCAGACAAAGGTTAGCCGCATTAATTACCGAAGAAACTGCGTTACTCCTGGTCGCTGAAATCAATGGCAAAGTAGGTGGTTATATCCACGGCCAAACCATGACCTACCTGCTTTTTGCCGGCAGCGAAATGATGATTACAGAAGTATTTGTTCGGGAAAAATTTCGGGATAAAGGGGTTGGAAAGGCATTGATGATCGCCATGGAAGCTGAGGCGGCAAAACAAAAATGTTTTCGCATCAGTGTAATGAACAGTCGTCAGCGAGAATCCTATAAACGTAACTTTTACCCGTCTCAGGGTTATGATGAACGTGACCAGACAGCAGTATTTAGCAAACGTTTGGACTGGGGTTAAACGAGACCCGGAAATACTGCCAGGGCCTGACTTTGGTTATAACCAGGTTATCTAAAGTCGTAACGGGTTCCAAAATAAATCTTGCTTTGATTGAGTTGCCAGTTAAGCTCGTTATCATTGGAACTGTAATTGGCCTCTGCATTGACACTCCAGTTACCCTGCACTTTCCAGCGCCAGCCTGCAGACAGGCGTGAGTAATAATCTTGTTCCAGATTATAGTTGCCTATACTGCCAGGACTCTCAAGTGTGGCGCCCTGATCGTAACGACTCTTCTGAAGTTTTAGTTGCAAGTATGGCGTGTGACTCTTGAAAAATGTCATTTGCCCGCCCACAGAAAACCCGTAAAAACTACGTGCCAGTAAATCATCACTCGCTGTGGCTGCGTCCTCATCACCCAGAAATACGCTACCGGTCAGACTGGATTTTTGGTCATCAGCAAAACGACTGGTCCATGAGAGTGTTGCCATATTGCTGGTGGTATTCTGAAGAGATTTTCTAGCGTATACATTTTTTGAACGACTAGCTGCCAATGAAAAACTGCTGTCTTCATCAAGATCATGTTGCCACTTCACGCCCCAGGCATCCAGTTGTGTATAGGACTGGCGGTTAAACATTGATTCCTGTTTGTATACGGGAAAATAAAAAGTATTGTTATCCTTGCGCAGACCAAGCATATTGAATTTTTTATCCATTACATCGGCACCGCGCCCCTGATTCCGGGACATGCTCTCGAATCCCATGGTTTCAGCCGCCATAAAATCAGCAGCCAGGGAATTAACGCTACCAAGATGATCCCAGCCAGGCTCACGTTCGGGGGTATTCGCCTCCAAACCAGCGGTTGCAACCTGGGTTAACAGGAAGGCCTGGGCCATAACCGGGGTTGTCGTGAAAAGTGAGACCGTCAGCCCGATCAGGAATATGAGATGTTTTCTTGGCATAACCATCACATTATGAAGATCGATACTAGGATTACCAAATTATAGCATGGAAATTAGGCTGGCCAAATGAACCATTGGTCGGAAATTTACTTTTCGCGTGATTTCGGGAGAGTCATAGCAAAAGTTAGGCTAAAAATACCAAAAACACCAATTCCCCAACCAATACCCTGCCAAAATTGTGGCGCATGAAATAAGCTCGGCAGGAAAGCCCCGTACTGACTGTTAATACCTAACAAAACAAGTGCAACTGCGATCAATCCGATGCTGGCGCCAACAAACAGGCTTCTTTGCCGTGTTTGTCGTTGCTGTAGTTGCTCCAGACGCGTCCGCATCGCCTCTATACTGTTGCCGTCACGATCTCTGCCCTGGTTTTGGAGAAAATCGTGAATTAACCTGGGCATTTCCGGTAATTGTTGCCACAAACGAGGCATTTCCCGACGCAACGCCCGCACCAGGGCTTTTGGCCCCAGTTGTTCGTGCATCCATTTCTCGAGATAGGGTTTGGCCGTCACCCAAAGATCCAGTTCCGGGTACAACTGTCTGCCCAGTCCTTCAATCTGGAACATGGTTTTCTGTAATAAAACCAACTGTGGCTGGACCTCCATTTGGAACTGGCGCGCCGTCTGGAATAACTGCAATAACACCCTGCCGAATGAAATATCTTTAATGGGTTTGTCAAAAATCGGTTCACACACAGACCGAATGGCAGCTTCAAATTCCTCGACTTTTGTATCTGCAGGCACCCAGCCAGCGCGTAAATGGGCCTCGGCAACGGCCCGGTAATCACGATTAAAAAATCCCAAAAAGTTTTCCGCCAGGTAGCGTTTATCATTTTCGCCCAATGAACCCATGATGCCAAAATCTACTGCCCGATATTCACCGTTAGCTGTTACAAAAATATTTCCCGGGTGCATATCGGCGTGAAAAAAACCATCCCGGAAAGCCTGGGTAAAAAATATCTCTACCCCGTCCCTGGCCAGTTTGCCTAAATCAATACCAGCGGCATTCAGTGCGTCAATATCACCAATTGGAATGCCATGGATTCTTTCCATAACCAGAACATTTTTGCGCGTGAAGTCCCAATAGATTTCGGGTACATATAACAAGTTGGAACCTTTAAAATTTGCCTTCAACTGACTGGCATTGGCACCCTCTCGCATCAAATCCAGCTCATTACGAATGGTATGGGCAAATTCATCAGCCACTTCAACCGGGCGCAGGCGCTTGCCATCCTGCCAGTATTTAGCGGCCAATTGTGCCAACGTATATAACAGTTTCAGATCACGCTCGATAACGGGCTCAATACCGGGCCGCAAGACCTTAACCGCAACCTCGTCGCCATTAGGTAAACGGGCAAAATGCACCTGGGCAACAGATGCCGATGCGATGGGTTCAATATCAAACTCGCTAAAGATATTTTCGATTTTATCCTGAAAGGATGCCTCTATTACTTTTATGGCCAGTTTGCCACTAAAAGGCGGCACGGCATCCTGGAGACTGGTGAGTTCTTTGGCAATATCGGCCGGTAATAAATCCGGACGGGTAGAAAGCATTTGTCCAAATTTGACAAATATGGGCCCCAGATCTTCCAGCGCCTCACGTAATCTTACTGCCCTGGGGGATTTTTCTCTGGGTATCCAACGCCAGGGTAATAACCGGATACACAAACGATACACGCGAAAGATGTGCAGGGTTTTAACAAAATCATCCAGATCATGGCGCATGGCGATATGGCTGATCTTTAATAGTCGTCGGGCGCGGACAAATATCATGAAACGAATTTCTCTTTAAGATTCGTCAATCGACTTGCCAGTCGATCTACACCTGAACGCAACTCATCAATCCCATCGAGTAGTTCATCCACCTCATCAGGCCTCGGTGTTAACTGGCGCTCTTCCTGAATATATTCTGCAAAGTCCGTGGAAAATGTTTTGGTCGCATTTGATTTCCATGTCCGTAATTCTTGCCCCAGTAAACCCAAACGATGTGCTGGTCCATCACCAATGAACTTTGCCAGCTGACCGGCCAAATCAAGGTCAAGTTTATCCATGATTTCCTTAAAATTTTGTCCGAGAAATATATCGCCCCGGATTTGCATGTCAGCTTTGGTCATATTGCTGGCACTGGCTTCGCCAAAAAGCAAACGAATAAAAGCAGGCAAGTTGCCACTGATCGTAACATCGGCATCAGCGTCATACTCCATGCGCATGCGCATGCCACCTGCTGACGGTAACATATATATAGTATGGTCTACCTGGTCCTGTTGCCGGTACTGGAGACAAATAACCTTGCCATCCATATCACCCAAACGATCCAGGGTATCCCTGTCCAGTCGTAGAATACGATTGGCCATGTCTTCTGCATAGGGAAGAAAAAGTTTGGTTATAGTTTTCATGGTAAAAAACTGGTAATTGAATATGGTTATGGATAGTGGCGTTTATATTATAGATACACGATCAAATTTTGTACGCTTTATGCAGGGCAACAATACCACCGCTTAAATTAAAATAATGGGTTTTGCTGAATCCGACCCGATCCATCATTTGTTTGAGCGTTTCCTGGTCAGGGTGCTTGCGGATGGATTCTGCCAAATAACGATAACTATCCTCATCATCAGCGACCAGTCGTCCCATAAATGGCAACAGCTTGAACGAATAAACATCGTATATTTTATCCAGACCCGGTAATACCGGTTTGGAAAATTCCAGCACCAACAAACACCCGCCGGGCTTGAGTACACGATACATTGATTCAAGCGCTTTCTGTTTGTGTGTCATGTTTCTTAAACCAAATGCCACACAGACACAGTCAAAAAGATTGTCCCCAAATGGCAAGGCCTCCGCATCTGCCAGTGTGAATTCCAAATTACCGGTGATGCCTTTATCGATTAACCGGTCCCGCCCAAGGGATAACATGGACTCATTGATGTCTGATACCACCACCCGACCGTTAGGCCCCAGGCGTCTGCTAAACAAGGCTGCCATATCACCGGTGCCACCCGCGACATCCAGTACCTGGCTATCACGATGGACACCGCTCTGGTCAACGGCAAATTTTTTCCAAATTCTGTGTGCGCCCAAAGACATCAAGTCATTCATCAAGTCATACTTACCGGCGACTGAATGAAAAACCTTGCCGACCAGACCCGCTTTCTCGGATTCGTTTACATCCCGATAGCCAAAATGGGTACGGCCTTTATTTTCGTTTGCAGAATTAGTCATACTTTCTCTCAATGCTTCAGGCTCTCGATATCCCTTTAAATTTTGGCGACTGGCCTTTAATAATAAAATTCAAAACACCTGGACAAGATTAACAAGATTTACTGGATTAAAACTTAGAGCTAATATAATTAAAGCAAGAAATAATCCTGTTAATCCCGTAAATCTTGTCTAAATCTTTTGATCTGTCTTTATCAATTAACTGGCAGGTTGTTTGCGTGTTTTGCCAGCCGCTTCCAGTCTCTGGAGATAATTTTGCCAGTATTTTTCCTGGTTAATACCAAGCTCATAGAGTTTTTCCCAGGAGTATATGCCCGTATTATGCTCGTCATCGAATTCGAGTACGACGGCATAATGACCAACAGGCTCTATATTAACAATATTTACATTCTCCTTGCCCAATTGCAGCACTTCCTGGCCCGGGCCATGGCCCTGCACCTCGGCTGAAGGAGAATGCACTCGTAAATATTCGCATGGCAGCTGAAACGCACTACCGTCTTCAAAACTTACTTCCAGTATCCTGGACTTTTTGTGCAACTTAATATCAGTTGGTTTGTGCGACTTTGCTGTTGTTTCGTTTTCAGGTTTTGACATTGTTCACTCCGATTCAATCATTTATTTTTCCCGCGAATCATTTGGCACGGGAAAATGCGCGGCTGATTATACCGGTATCGAGACCCGGCGGTGCTCTGGTTATGTGCCAGCTACCCTTAAGATTAACAGGTCAATAGCGGCAGAATAATAGAGATATGCCCGAATTGGTGCCACAGACATGGTTGTTACGCCTGTAACCAGGCAGCAACATCGCCCGCATAGTAGGTCAGTATGGCATCGGCACCGGCCCGTTTAAAACTAAGTAATGTCTCCAGGACCACCTCTTTCTCTGATAACCAGCCATTTTGGGATGCGGCCTTAAGCATGGCGTACTCACCACTCACCTGGTAGGCATAGGTAGGCACCCCAAATTGTTCTTTGACCCGGTGTATTATATCCAGGTAAGGCAGGCCCGGTTTGACCATGACCATGTCCGCACCCTCCTCCAGATCCAGACCCACTTCACGCAGGGCCTCATCAGAATTGGCCGGGTCCATTTGATAGGTATGTTTATTGCCGGCGCCCAGGCTGGTGGCTGATCCCACCGCGTCCCTGAAAGGGCCATAAAAATCCGAGGCATACTTGGCAGCGTAAGCCAGTATTCTTGTATGAATATATTTTTTTGCTTCCAGGGCATCGCGAATAGCGGCAATGCGACCATCCATCATATCCGAGGGTGCAACAATATCAGCCCCGGCCTCGGCATGGGAAAGCGCCTGTTTCACAAGTACTGCAACGGTCTCATCATTTAAAACATAACCCGACTCATCTATGAGACCGTCCTGGCCATGAGTGGTAAACGGATCCAGGGCCACATCGGTAATGACACCCAAATCCGGGAAATTTTTTTTCAGGGCGCGGACGGCATTTTGGGCCAACCCCTCAGCATTAAATGCCTCTTCTGCCGATTCTGATTTTTTATTTTCGGGCACAACTGGAAACAGGGCAATGGCAGGCACACCTAAACCGACCAGCCTGGTGGCATAATCCAGCAACAGGTCGATGCTCATGCGCGAAATACCGGGCATGGATTTTATGGCTTCAGATTTATTTTCGCCTTCGATAATAAACACCGGCTGGATCAGGTCATCGACCCGTAAATGAGACTCTCGCATCAGGCGCCGTGAAAAATCGTCCCGACGCATACGGCGCATGCGGGTACGGGAATAACTGCTTACCGGGTTTTTTCTCTTGCTCATATCATTAATATAGATAGCTACTGACAGTGAGAGTACTGAAATCCCGGGATTTCAGCAACGTAAGATGTGTTTTACCTGTGGTCGAGGCCTGTACGATACTGGTGAAATAACAACTTCATAACATCCGAACATTTCTGGCCAAAAAAAGGCCCGGTAAACCGGGCCTTTTTTTCAGTATGGCTAAGATGCTAACGGCGTCGTTTTGCCTTTTTTTTGGCTTTCTTTTTGGCCTTTTTCTTCACTTTCTTTTTCGCAGCCTTCTTTTTAGCCTTTTTCTTCACTTTTTTCTTGGCCGTTTTCTTTTTCGCAGTCTTTTTCTTGGCCGTTTTCTTTTTGGCTACTTTTTTCTTGGCGGCCGTTTTCTTGACCAACTTTTTCTTCACTTTTTTCTTGGCCGTTTTCTTGGCGGCCGTTTTCTTCACTTTTTTCTTGGCTGCTTTCTTTTTAGCGGCTGCTTTTTTAGGTTTGGCCTTTTTAGCATTGCCTGCTTTTGCTGCCTTTTTGGCAGATGCAGTGGCTTCGCTGATTTTCTTCATGGCAGTCGCTAATGGCCTGATCTGGGCCTCAATGACTTCACACATTTTATCGAAAATCTCACTAATACTGCCAACACCAGCGACTGTTCGCAGCTTGCCCTGGGCCTTGTAATAGGACATCAGGGGGGCAGTCTGTTCTTCGTAAACTGCCAAACGATTGGTTACCGTGTCCTCGTTATCATCTGAGCGATGCTGCAAGGTACCGCCGCACTTGTCACATTTACCGGGCACTTTGGGCGTCGAGAAATATATATTATAGATAGCACCACATGATCCACAGCTGCGGCGACCGGTAATGCGCTTGAGTAAAACGCTATTGTCCACATCAACCAGCAATGATAGTTGAATTGGCTGACCAACCCGGGCCAACATGGCGTCCAGTGATTGCGACTGTGGAATATTGCGTGGAAAACCGTCCAGGATAAAACCGGATTTAGCATCAGGTTTTGCCAGGCGCTCCTGAATCATGCCCAGCACGATGTCATCGGAGACTAACTGGCCGGTATCCATGGCCGTTTTTGCCCGTTTACCTAGTTCTGACCCTGCAGCTACAGCTTCGCGCAGTAAGTCGCCAGTTGATATTTGTGGGATGTTGTATCTTTCAACCAGTTTTTTGGCCTGTGTCCCTTTCCCTGAGCCGGGAGCCCCTAATAGTACGATGCGCATATTATTGTCCTAAGTCTATTTATTTAACTTATTGATTTTTATAAGAAATTCTAATCACCCTTGGTGATCGATAAGCGACCCCAAACCTACCTGCTTGCGCCCCCTGTCGTCAACGGTTTCTGTCTATAAATCCACCCTATTCTTGCATCGAATCTTTGCTGTGTACCCCTACCGGAATTAGAGTAATCTATGCCACCGTCTGATTGAGCATTGGCAACCAGATCTGGCTTTAAAAAAATAACACATAGATTGGCCAAAGCAGCCATTTGCAGGTCCCACACATGAAAAAAATACCCGATTTAAAGACACGGAAATCTGGGGAGTTGAGACCACGCTGGAAGAACGTTATGGCAAAAAAGTGGCCGTTGAACTGGCAGATGCCGAGATCAGACTCGACCCAAGCGAGCGCGTACTGACACCTTGCCCCGTGATCTGCTGGTCAGAATTAGGGGCTAATTTTGTTGTGTTCAAACTGGGTGACAAGGCCTATCGACCCCAGTTTTATTATCGTGGTTACCAACAGTTCGGTACCGGCGTGAACAAATATGAAGACATTACGTGAGTGTGTCATCGCATTATTACAGGTGCAGGCAGACCACCATGCAAAAGAAGAGAATTCAGATTAACGGAGAAAATGTAAAATGGCTAAAGCCGCAAAGAAAAAAACTGGTAAAAAATCGACCAAAAAATCCCCGGCCAAACGAGCGCGTATTACCCGCGAGCCGGCCCAGAATGCCTTTTATGCCCAGTCGGGCGGCGTCACTGCAGTTATCAACGCCTCTGCCAGCGGCCTGATAGAAACCGCACGCAAACACAAGAAAAAAATCGCTAATGTCTATGCCGGCCGCAACGGTATTATCGGCGCATTAACTGAAGATTTAATTGATACCAATAAAGAATCAGCCGCAACCATTCGCGCCCTGCGCCATACCCCAAGTGGTGCCTTTGGCTCCTGTCGTTTCAAACTAAAAAGCCTGGTCGACAACCGCCGCGAATACGAACGACTCATTGAGGTGTTCAAGGCCCATAATATTGGCTATTTCTTCTACAATGGTGGCGGTGACTCTGCCGATACCTGTCTCAAGGTTTCACAATTGTCAGAAACCATGGGTTATCCCATTAAAGCCATCCACGTCCCCAAGACAGTGGATAACGATTTACCCATTACCGATAACTGTCCCGGGTTTGGTTCGGTGGCCAAATATGTTGCCATCAGTACCCAGGAGGCCAGTTTTGATGTCGCCTCCATGTGTAAAACCTCCACCAAGGTATTTATTGTTGAAGTCATGGGTCGTCACGCGGGCTGGATTGCAGCGGCTGGTGGCCTGGCCTCAACCAGGGATAACCCGATCCCGATTATTATCCTGTTCCCGGAAGTTGAGTTTGACCAGGCCAAATTCCTGGGCCGAGTTAAAGAAATGGTTAAAAAGCACGGTTACTGCACGGTTGTGGTTTCCGAGGGTGTGCACTGGTCTGATGGTCGTTTCCTGGCCGATACCGGTCTTAAGGATGCCTTCGGTCATGCCCAACTGGGTGGGGCTGCCACTGTGATTGCCGGGTTGGTCCAGGGCGAACTTGGCCTGAAGAATCATTGGGCCGTTGCTGATTATTTACAACGGGCCGCGCGCCATATTGCCTCTAAAACCGATGTCGACATGGCTTATGCCATGGGTAAGGCCGCAGTCCAGTTTGCCATCAAGGGCCACAACTCTGTGATGCCAACCATTAAAAGACTGTCGAACAAACCCTTTAAATGGAAAACAGGCATGGCAGCTTTGGACAAGGTCGCCAATGTTGAAAAAATGATGCCCACGAATTTTATATCCAAAGATGGTTACGGTATTACCCATGCCTGTAAAAATTATCTTGAGCCATTAATTAAAGGTGAGGACTACCCGCCTTATAAGGACGGTATGCCCAAATATGTACGAATCAAGGGCGTTGCGGTCAAGAAAAAGCTTAAAAATAAATTTGAACTATAAAAGTCAAAGCCGCCAGCAAAATTATTAATTAAAATCGCTGGCGGTGTTTTTTATTCAGAGCTAGATTCAAAACGACATTAGACCCAAATGACATTAGATAAGGCAAGAGAGTTATTAGCGGTACAGGCAGGTTTTGGCGGATTTTATAATGGAAACTCTGCCAAGTTAATTTTGTCTGAAGTGAATAAAGATCATGGTCAGGCCGCAGTGGATAAACTGATTAGGGAACTCGCGCTTGATGAAATTTTTGGTTTTGAAACGGGTACTTTATTCGATGGTGGCCTGGACAAGGTCGGCAATGAACAGGAAGCACCCGTTGCAACATAATGACAGGATGTTAGAAAAAAGATTTACTAAGCTAGACAGATAATATTAATTTTTATTTTATTTTAATTACAGGGGACGAGGAGAGGCAAGATGTCTACAGGTTTATATTTCGCACTAGGTAGCGGGCTAGCCGCCATTCTTTATGGCGTCATTTCAATCAGCTGGATCTTGAAACAGCCAACTGGTAACAAAAAAATGGTTGAGATTGCCCAGGCAATTCAAGAGGGTGCCTCGGCTTATTTAACCCGGCAGTACAAGGCAATTGGCGTTGTTGGTATTATCCTGTTTTTTGCAATTCTGTTTTTTCTGGACACGCAAACAGCGGTGGGTTTTGCCATAGGCGCCATTAGCTCAGGCCTGGCAGGTTTTATTGGTATGCATATTTCGGTTCGTGCCAATGTCCGCACCGCCGAAGCTGCCAGGCAGGGTATTAACCCGGCACTACAAATCAGTTTTCGTAGTGGTGCCATTACCGGTATGTTTGTAGTTGGTTTGGGTATACTTGGCGTTGCTGGTTTCTATGCCGTGTTGTTGGCAATGGGTGTTGAAGATCCCATTCATCCACTTCTTGGCCTGGCCTTTGGTGGCTCGCTGATTTCTATTTTTGCTCGATTAGGTGGCGGCATTTTTACCAAGGGCGCCGATGTCGGTGCTGATATCGTCGGCAAGGTTGAAGCAGGTATCCCGGAAGATGATCCCCGCAACCCGGCAGTAATCGCTGATAACGTCGGTGACAATGTCGGTGATTGCGCTGGCATGGCGGCAGACTTGTTCGAAACCTACGCCGTAACAGTCGTTGCTACCATGTTACTCAGTAGTTTGCTTTTAAGTGGTAATAGCAACGCAATTATTTACCCACTGGTACTGGGTGGTGCTTCAATCATCGCATCAGTAATTGGTACATTTTTTGTTAACGCCAGAGAAGGCGGGAAAATAATGAACGCCCTGTACCGGGGTTTGATTGTGGCGGGTGTCCTGGCTGCGATTGCTTTTTATCCCATTACTATCTGGTTGTTAGGAGACGCCATTGTTATTAATGGTCTCACTATTTCCACCCTGAACCTGTATTACACGTCACTGATTGGCCTGGCCCTGACGGCAGTGCTGGTGGTGATTACCGAGTACTACACGGCAACTGAATATAGCCCGGTACGTAATATTGCGGCGGCCTCCGTCACCGGAGGTGGCACTAACGTCATCGCGGGTTTGGGTCTGTCCATGAAAGCCACTGCGGCACCGGTACTCGCCGTGGTTGCCAGTATTTATGGCGCTTATGAACTGGCTGGTCTGTATGGCATTGCCATTGCAGCGACTTCCATGCTTTCCATGACCGGTATAATAGTAGCCCTGGATGCCTACGGTCCTGTGACTGATAATGCCGGTGGTATTGCTGAAATGGCCAATTTACCTAAAAAGGTACGGGACGTCACCGATCCACTGGATGCCGTGGGCAACACCACAAAGGCAGTCACCAAGGGATATGCCATTGGCTCAGCCGGTTTAGCAGCATTGGTTTTGTTCGCTGATTATACCAATGGCCTGGCGGCAGCCGGTAAAGTGCTTACGTTTGATCTCTCTGATCACATGGTCATTATTGGTTTATTTATTGGCGGGTTAGTACCTTACCTGTTTGGCGCCATGGCCATGGAAGCCGTGGGTCGTGCCGCTGGCGGCATTGTTACCGAGGTTCGCCGCCAGTTTAAAGAAATGCCTGGCATAATGGATTACACCGAAAAGCCGGACTACTCGCGCGCGGTTGATATGTTAACCAAGGCCGCCATTAGGGAAATGATTATTCCTTCGCTGTTACCCATTGTTGTGCCGGTGGCAGTCGGACTGATTCTTGGCCCCAAAGCACTGGGTGGTTTACTGGTAGGTACTATCGTAACCGGCTTGTTTGTTGCCATCTCCATGACCACTGGTGGTGGTGCATGGGACAATGCCAAGAAGTATATTGAAGACGGTAACTACGGCGGCAAGGGTTCCGATGCCCATAAAGCAGCGGTGACCGGTGATACGGTTGGTGATCCCTACAAGGATACTGCCGGTCCGGCCATTAACCCGTTAATCAAGATTATTAACATCGTGGCGTTAATGATTGTGCCACTACTGTAATATTGTTTTTTTAGGTTGGGCTTAAAGGGCTGGCTTTGCCAGCCCTTTAATTATTCCACCAGCAATTCAAAATATTTATTAAAAATTCCAGACTTTCAATACTTGAACTCAATGTTTTTTTATCCTGTTAATCTTGTCAATCCTGTCTAATAAAATTATTTAACTTATGAAAATTTGCATACTCTCCGACAGCCATGACCACCGGGAAACATTAGCCTCGGCAGTTTCTGATGCCAAAAGCCGTGGCGCCGAACTGGTGCTGCATTGCGGTGATATCGTCGCCCCCAGCACCCTGCATGCCATCCAGCCTATTGGCCTGCCGGCCCACGTGATCCACGGCAACAATATGGGCGATACCTATAGCCTGGGTAAACTGGCCTGCGAGGAAAATAGCGGAATATTTTATCATGGCCAGGATGCAGCACTGGAGTTTCATGGCCGCAGGATTTTTATTGTTCACTATCCCCACTACGCCCGGGCCATGGCATTGACCGGTGATTACGACCTGGTATGCAATGGTCATGAACATCGGGCCCATATAGACAAGGTGAAAAATTCAAAGGGCGGAGAAACCATATTACTGGACCCTGGCACCGTTGGTGGGGTCAGCGCTTCGGCAACCTATGTCATGGGTGATCTGGAAAAAATGGAGTTTGAAATTCTGGATGTGCCCCTGGATTAAAATTACCAATAGTCGGCTGGTGTCAGCGTTGCAGTCAGACATGGGCCTGTATAAATTACCCCGCCGTAAGCGGACGGTGTATTCCTGATTGTAGGTTGGTGACAACCGTTTCACTGTGTTTCTTTTTCATTGGCGTAATGCCAAGCGCCTTAAATAGTGCCTGATCTTTTGCCACGCCGGGGTTGTCTGTGGTTAACAATTCATCACCATAAAAAATAGAATTGGCGCCGGCAAAAAAACAAAGCGCTTGTAATGAATCTGTCATTTCAGACCGGCCGGCAGACAGCCGCACAAAACTGGTTGGTAAAACAATACGTGTGGCTGCGATGGTCCTGACAAATTCCAGGGGATCGACTTGCTCAGCACCAGTTAAGGATTTATCTAACGGGGTGCCGGGGATGCGTACCAGTAAATTAATCGGCACGCTTTCAGGAACTGGATCAAGACTGGCAAGCTCGGATATGAATTTTGCCCGTTGTTCCCGGGACTCGCCCATGCCAACAATGCCGCCACAACATACATTAATGCCGGCATCCCGGACCTTGCTCAGGGTAGTCAGGCGATCTTCGTAACTGTGGCTGGTGACAATATTGTCGTAATAATCTGATGCGGTATCGAGATTATGATTGTAATAATCCAGGCCAGCCTCGGCCAGTTGTTGTGCTTGACCCTCTTTTAACATGCCCAGGGTGACGCACGTCTCCAGGCCCATGGCCTTGACCTGGCGAACCATGTCCAGCACCGGGGTCAAATCCTTTTGCTTGGGACCGCGCCAGGCAGCGCCCATACAAAATCGGCTGGCACCGCTTTCCTTGGCGGCACGGGCGGCGGTTAACACCTCCGCCAGGGGCATCAGCTCATGGTCTTCAATCTCGGTCTCATGGCGTGCTGATTGGGAGCAGTAAGCGCAATCCTCGGAACACTTGCCGGTTTTGATCGATAATAAGGTGCTCAACTGGACCGCATTGGGATCAAAATGCAGGCGGTGGGCTTGCTGGGCCTGAAATATCAAATCATTGAACGGCAGCGCCAACAATGCCTGTACTTGCGCGGGTGATGAAGCCATGAAACTCTCCTGAATCAAATCAGGCTGAAATTAGGGGATGGCTGGTTGATTGTCAACCTGTTAAAGAATGTTTGGTTGACAATAACCGGTTTTTAACTGGCTGAGCGGCTGGAAGGCTTTTTCCAGTCCTGGACATCTCCAGCCAGTGTCTGGAGTGCCGTAAGGTCCAGGATATGTACCTGGCGTCCTTCCAGCTTGATCAGGCCATCGTCCTGAAATCGGGAAAATAAACGACTGACAGTTTCCAGCGCCAGGCCCAGGTAATCACCAAGGTCCTGGCGCGACATACTTAACCGGAAATGTTCGGCTGAAAGGCCCAGGGACTCGAATCGCTCCGACAGGCTTAATAAACAGGTGGCCAGCCGGGCATCGGCTGTCATTTTTCCCAACATCATGAGTTGGCCCTGCTCCTTGACGATCTCCTTGCTCATGATGCGCAGCAATTGTCTTTGCAGTCCCGGGATTTTCCCGGCCAGTTCTTCCAGGCTATCCAGGGGGATCTCGCAAACCTGCACGGGCTCGAGGGCAATCGCATCACATGGATGACGTTCATCGCTAATCGCATCTACCCCGATCAATTCACCCGGCAAATGAAAACCGGTAATCTGGATATAACCATCCTGGGCCAACTCCAGGGATTTAATGCTGCCTGATTTAATGGCATACAAACTTTGTAACTTCTCACCAATCCGGTACAGGTGATCACCCTTTTTTAAATTTCGGGTACGTTTTATAATTTTTGCCAGGTTGCCCATGTCATCTTCGGTCAGGCCCAGTGGTAAACAAAGTTCACGCAACGAACAGTCCTTACATGCAACTTTCATGCGACTGAGGTTGACCACTGGTGTCTTTCTTGATGCTGCCATGATTTCCCGCTTATTAATATCCGCTTGTTAATATAACAAACGGTTACGATTCCAGTTTAATTACCCCGGTTCATTCCTGTTAACCAGTATAGATAAATATATCAAAAAGTATCTAGATTACCTTGGAAAATCTTTGATTTTTTGAGTGTCCAAGATAACGATCAAAGGTCATGCAAATGTTACGAATCAGTAAACGACCTGCCGGCCGAACAATTAACTCGTCATCTGCAAGGCTTATCAAGCCATCTTTTTCCATATCAATTAGAGTTTCAACTTCACCAGGGAAATACTCATAAAAATTAATATCTTGAGCTTTTTCCAGTTGAGAAAAATCCAGCCTGAAGTGACACATTAACTCGGTAATCACATGACGTCTTAATTTATCATCCTGGTTGAGCAGCAACCCCCGGGTAACTGGTAGGTTTCCTGCCCCAATCATCTGGTCATATTCCTCAATCGTGCGTACATTCTGAACATAACAATCGCCAACTTTACCGATCGCAGTAATACCCATGGCAACAAGATCACAATCAGCCTGGGTGGAATAACCCTGAAAGTTTCGGTACAGGCCACCCTGGGCCTGGGCAAGCGCCAACTCATCATTAGGCTTGGCAAAGTGGTCCATACCTATATATAGATAACCGGCAGCGGTTAACTGCTCAATTATTAATTGCAGGATCTCCAGCTTTTCTTCTGCCGATGGCAGATCGGCTTCATTGATTCGACGTTGTGGTTTAAACAAAGTTGGCAAGTGCGCGTAATTAAAAACAGAAAGCCGATCCGGATCCATATCAATTATCTTTTTTAATGTTTCGCCAAAACTCCTGACTGACTGGAGTGGCAGACCGTAAATTAAATCAAGATTAATCGAGCGAAAACCATGGCCGCGCAAATCTTTTAAAACTGTAGTTGTAATATCCTCAGACTGGATACGGTTCACGGCCTTCTGGACTTTGGCATCAAAATCCTGCACCCCAAGGCTGGCACGGTTAAAACCAAGAGATCGTAATACTGAAATCGTACCAGTAGCTACCTCCCTGGGGTCAATTTCAATAGAATACTCACCACTATCATCATCCAGTAAATGAAAATGTTTTCCTGTTTCTGCCATCAACTGTTTCATTTCAGTGTTACTGATAAAACTGGGCGTGCCTCCACCCCAGTGCAGTTGTGTAACCGGTCTTTGTTTACCAAACAACGCGGCTTGCATGGCGATTTCCTGATATAAATTTTTCAGGTAAGGTGCGGCACGCTCCCGGTGCTTGGTGACAACTTTATTGCAGGCACAGTAAAAACAAACGGTGTTACAAAAGGGCAAGTGAAAATAAAGTGACAGCGGTGCGCCGGTATTGTCCCGTTGGCTGTTTTTAATTGCCTCCTTATAGTCTGCGGCACTAAAGTCATCCAGGAACTGAACAGCTGTTGGATAAGAGGTATAACGGGGACCACTTTTGTCATAACGACGAATCAAGTCAACATCGAAAACCACGTGTTTTGTCGCTTCATTCTTCATTTGGAGGCCACCTGAAATGCATGTAAATAGTATAGATAGATACTACGGATCTTGCATTATAATTCACTTGCACTGGTTAATTACGGTTTAATTTTGCCCGTTTTTTGCCTATAAATGAGTCTCATTATAAATACCGCTAATCCCGTCATACTCAAATTTGAAGGCTGCATCAGGCCAGTTTTCCAAGTAGACTCTGTGCCCACACAGGCACTGGCAAACTTACCGTGAATCAGACCCAAACCCTCGCCCGAGATACTAACGATCGCCACATCGCATTGTGGCTACTGGTTTGCGCTGCCCTGATATTTGCCATGGTGGTACTGGGCGGGGTTACACGCCTGACCCGATCCGGTTTATCCATGGTCCACTGGCAACCGGTCGCCGGCATTGTTCCGCCCATGTCAAAAACCCAATGGTTACAGGAATTTGACCATTACAAACAATCACCAGAATACAAAAAAATTAACCAGGATATGGATGTTGACGAATTCAAATCAATTTTCTGGTTTGAATATTCCCATCGTCTGCTTGGTCGTATTATCGGGATAGTATTCCTGTTACCTTTTTTATATTTTCTATTTCGAAAAAAAATAAAACATAAACTGATACCTAAACTGGTGGTGATGTTTTTCCTGGGTGGCCTGCAAGGCTTGCTAGGCTGGTATATGGTCAAAAGTGGACTGGTTGACCAACCCCAGGTTAGTCAATACAGGTTGACCGCCCACTTGCTTGCTGCCCTTGCGATATACGGGTTTATACTCTGGGTAGCTTTAGGTTTGCTAAAACCTGAAGCTAACTCAACCGAATCACGGCAAGGTGAGGGTTTATATAAAACCGGTCTTGTTTTTACGGCTTTGGTAGTATTAATGATAACCAGCGGGGGTTTCGTGGCCGGCACCAAGGCAGGATTTGCATTTAATACGTTTCCCTTGATGAATGGAAAATTAATACCCGACGGTTTATTTTCCCTGCAACCACTTATTTTAAATTTTTTTGAAAACGTAGCCACCATACAATTTAACCATCGCTTGCTGGCTTATCTTCTGGCGGGATTTTTCATTTACCTGTTCTTGAAAAGTAAGAGCTATCAGCTGGATAAAAAAACCAGGACAAGTATTAACCTGTTATTCGCGATGCTGGTTATCCAGATAACACTGGGCATCACGACATTATTATTTGTAGTGCCCACACCCCTGGCTGCCAGTCACCAGGCCGGTGCCCTGTTGTTATTTACTTTTTCAATAATTATGAATCATAATCTCCGCAGGCAACACATGACCTTTACCTCCTAACTAGTGGGCAATGAGACTGTGAAAGTATTCAAAAACGAAAATACAAATTCACGATTCGTAGGTTGGTGCTGAGGAACGAAGCCCAACAAATAACAGCTTACGACCCCAGTAATGTTGGGCTTCGTTCCTCAGCACCAACCTACAATGAATTCTTTCACAACCTCAATGCCCGCCCTGCCTTAATCAAAAATAACTAACAAAAGTCGCCCCATAAAGTTTGTATAGCTGCCAGCGCAGCAGGGCCCGCAGTTTCTGTTCTTAAAACACGACTGCCCAGTTGCAGACTCTTAAAATTATTATGATTTAATTTCGATAACTCATTACTGGAAAATCCGCCTTCAGGGCCTATCACTATCACAATTGCATGTTCAGGTTTTTTAATATCACTCAATGTGAATCCGGCATCGGGCTGTAACACCAGTTTTGTATATTTGCCACCTGCCTGGTCGTTAAATTTTTCGATCCGGGAAAACAGGGGTGTTACTTCCTCCAGTACCGGTAAACGGGTACGCCCACTTTGCTCACAAGCTGATTCTATAACAGATCGCCAATGTTGTTGACGTGTCTCGGCCCGTTTGTTCTTTAACTGAACCTGGCAACGCTCGCAAATAACGGGCGCTATGTTGGTGACGCCTAATTCGACTGCTTTCTGGATAAGCATATCCATTTTTGCGCCAGTGACCACGGCCTGTACCAAAACAGTTTTAATCGGGGATTCCCTGTCTGCTGCATTACGTTGCTCAATCTGGACAGTAACTTTCTTTTTGCTGAGGGCCTGGACACTGGCCTGGTACTCACCACCATTTCCATCGAACAAAATAACGGGCGTCGCAACTGCCGCGCGTAAAACCTGGGCCAGGTGGTGACTAACAGCCGCCGGTAATACCATTACCTCACCAACGGCAGGAATCCTGTGAGTTTCAGGATTAATGTAAAAACGTGAGTTGCGCATTTAATGCGTACCTGGACAGGCTCATATTTAGACAAATTTATCGATGGGTACAAAAATAACCTGTTCGCCAGCAGTGAAGCCTGCTGATTCAACATCCAGTTTAATAAAGCCATTACAGTGACGCAGGGTACCTATCATATGAGAACCCTGTCCCGGCAACATTTCACACTGAATTTTTTCTCCGTCCTGAAAAATCCTGGCCCGTAAAAATTCCATACGACCTGGCTTGCGCTGAAAATTACCTGTGACTGTTACTGGTATTTCTGTCCGTGCAGATGTCCCGTGGAACCAGGCCACCAGTGCTGGCAATACAAAAAGTTTAAAAGTCACCAGGCTGGAAACCGGGTTACCTGGCAGGGCAATAAAATGACCACGTTCGCCAAGTTTACCAAAGGCAACCGGTTTACCCGGTTTAATGCGAACACGCCAAAAATTAATCTGGCCAAACTCTTCAAACACCTGCTTCACCAAATCATGGTCGCCTACCGATACGCCACCGCTGGTAATGACAAAATCATAGTCGCCGGCTTTGGCCAGAATAGCCCGCACTGATTCCACATCATCGGCGGCAGTACCCCCATCTGTGACCTCGGCACCCATTTCCTTTAACATTAAAATTGTCGTTAAACGATTGGACTCATAAATCTGGCCTGGTTTTAATTTTTCTCCCGGTGTCACCAGCTCATCACCGGTGGCAATCACCAGTATTTTTGGCCGCCTGAAAACATTTACTTTATCGATACCCGCCGTGGATAACAGGGCCAGGTCATGAGTCTTGAGTCCATGTCCGATATCGTATAACAAATCGTTTTGTTTGAAATCTTCACCTAAGCTGCGAATATTTTTTCCAGGCTGAACATTTTCCGGGAAACAGATTTTCCCGCCACCCTTATTATGGTCATTGCCTTGGTGCGTGATGTCCTCCTGGATGACAACCGTGTCGGCGCCATCGGGCATGGGGGCACCAGTAAAAATACGCATACAATGGCCAGCTGTTAATGGTGGTGGCACAATTCCGCAACGTGATTCACCGGTTAAATGCAGGCAATAATCATTTTTTGCAAGGTCGGCATGGAACAAGGCATAACCATCCATGGCCGAGTTACTAAAAGCCGGATTATCTACAAGGGCATAAACCGGTTGCGCCAGGAAACGACCCAACGCCTGCGCAATCGCAAGGTTTTCTGTCTCGGTCGCGGGCCTGATTTGTTTAATAATTTCGGCCTGGGCCTGGTCCAGATTCAACATGTTTTTTACTCCCCCCAGCATTCAGTCTTGCATCAATACGTGCAGACTATCACTGCCCGGATTAATAGCAGTTGTAGCAGTTTATCATGACTCATTTGTCTTGTTTGCTTTATACTCGGTTATCAATTATTCGACCGACAGGAATTAAAATAAGTATGGGCAAACAAAAGGGGCCGTTTGTGCCTTTAAATGCGGCAGTGATCACTGTATCTGATACACGCACCGCTGAAAATGACACCTCTGGTGACACACTCCAGGAAAAACTGGAAACTGCTGGCCATAAAGTAGTTGCCAGAAAAATTCAGGCCGATGATATCAGGGCACTGAATACACTGCTGGGCGAGTGGATTAAACAGCCTGACATTGATGTCATTATTTGCACCGGTGGCACCGGCCTGACCCGGCGCGACATCACCCCCGAGGCCCTGGCCAGTCATATCAGCAAACCGATCCCCGGCTTTGGTGAATTATTTCGCATGCTTTCCTACGATGATATCGGCACCTCAACAATCCAGTCCCGTGCCGAGGCCGCAATTTGCGATGGCACCATTGTATTTTTATTACCCGGCTCTACCGGTGCCTGTAAACTGGGCATGGAAGCCATCATCCTGCCACAGCTTGATGCCAGCAAAGGGCCGTGCAACCTGACTGAGCTCATGCCCAGAATCCGTCACGAAGCTGCGCCAAAATAAATAACGACATACGGAATTATAAAATGAGCAAACTGACACACTTTAATCAAAAAGGTGAAGCCCACATGGTAGATGTGGGTGCCAAGGCCGAAACCCAACGAGTTGCCGTTGCCAGTGGTCGTATCAGTATGGAAAAAGCGACCCTGGAAAAAATACTGGCCGGCGAACATTTCAAGGGTGATGTCCTGGGGGTCGCGCGGGTCGCTGCCATCATGGCAAGTAAACGGACGGCAGACTTGATCCCCTTGTGTCACACCTTGTCACTCTCGGCAGTGGATATTGATTTCACCCCGGGAGACGGCGCTATGATTTGCCAGGCCACGGTTAAAACCCGCGGCCAGACCGGTGTCGAAATGGAGGCATTGCTGGCCGTTGAAGTCGGCCTGCTCACTATTTACGACATGTGCAAATCAATTGACCGGGGCATGGTCATTGATGATGTTAAATTGCTTGAAAAACGCGGCGGCAAATCAGGGGAATGGCTAAGAAAAAAGTAAACCACTTCACCTCACAAAGTTTTTTTGACATGATTAACAAGATTCACAGGATTAATCAAAAAATAAAAAAATAACAGCTGCTCCAGTGAACCACAAACAATCCTGTTAATCCCGTAAATCTGAAGTACAGGGACGTACAAATGTCGCGGGTGCACGACGCACAGGAGCGGCCTGTCTTTTACTTTTATACCACTTTTTGAGTCTAATCAGACTCCGAACCATACCTGGCAAATACTTCCGCCTCGGTCATATTTTCAGTTTTGTTGGAAAAATCAAAATAAGCAGGTTTTTTATCAATAAAAATCTGGTGATCAAAAATTAATGAATCGGTATCATCAAACAACCCTGCTGCCATAAAATGCTGGCCGGTTTTTTTAACCCGGTAAAACAAATTACTACCGCATTTTGCACAAAATCCACGCTCTGCCCAATCGGAAGAATTATAGATCGAAATATTTTCTTCACCTTCGAATAAAACTTCCAGGCCACAATCGACCCCCAGCCAGGGACCGCCTGCCCATTTGCGACACATGCCACAATGACAGGCACCAATACTATGGCTTTGCTTTTTGACGGTAATTTTAACCGCGCCACAGAGACAACTTCCTTTTGCGTTTTCAGAATGGTCCATATTTTATGCTCTCAAGTTTTATTATCAACAGAAAGTAACCAGAAACAATTTTGGTAAAAAAGAAATATTTCTCATGCGCCCAGCAACGGAAGGTTTTTTATTTTGTGATAAGTCAAAGACAGGGAAAAACAGTGCTTTAGTGCTTTATCCGGAACCTGGTCATGTTCGCTAAATATTATAACCCTGTTACCTTCGAATTTAAATTTGTCCCGGTAAAGTTCTTTGAAAGTATCTATCAAACTGGTCTTGCAATTAAAATATACGGCGTAATAATCCGGATTTTTCTTTTTCCAGTCCATCCTGATGGTGCTGCCGCCCTTGACAAGATAACTTGGCTCACCCCACTTCAGGGTTTCCTCAATTTCACCGACACCGTCTGTTTCTAATGCCGCATCAAATACCAGTTGCCGCAGATACATTAAGTGTTTACGCATGTTTTTCGGGTAACTGGCAAACACTGCTGCAACTTCCGGGTTGCTAAATTTTTTCATTTGACTGATTTTATGAATTTTTCTATTTCACTGGCCGACTTCTCAGGTTCGAGCTGGAGTACGAAATGCTGGGTATTTATTTCAGCCACCATCAAGTCACTTTTTATTTTTTTAATACCAGCCACATTGTGTTTCCGAATCAGGTAATCTTTTTTACCGACAAGATATAACATGGGGACATCGATGTTCATGAGTTCTTTTTCGACATTAACCGTCAGGATGGCTTTTACTCTCTCGGCTATGACACCTGGCCGGACTGACCTGATTGCTTTGAGCACCATTACAACCAGTTCTTTGTACTTGTCCCCGCCAAAAATCGCGCGCAACCTGATTGATGCAGGCCATAATGAATAAATTGGACTAACCGATAACAGGCTGAACCAGGATGGAATGACCCTGAAGGGTTTTTTAACAAACGAAGCACAAAGTATGACTCCCTGTAGTCCCGCTGGTTTTGTATCAGCAACCATAACAGCCAACGGGCCGGCAAATGATTCGCCAAGAATCACGTATTCTGCGTCTGTGGGTAATGCTTTTAAGACCAGTCTTTTAAGCACTTGATAACTACATGGCTGATCCCGTGGATACGAAATGACTATGGGATTTATCCAGTCGGGTAGATTGCCTATTAATAGGTCAAATAACTCACCGGTACCATCCAGACCTGGTAATAACACGAGAGACATTTTTTTATCATATGTCACCTTACTAAAGCACAAGCGAATAACCCAGGCCAATGGCAGCAGCAGCGCCAATCACGGACATAATCCCGACCTTGTATTTAAACAATGCCACGAACGCTGCCAAACCAATCAACGCGGAGAACCACTCAAAGTTGTCGCCAAAACCTTGTGGCCACAATACGTGGTAAGCAAAAAAAGCGGCCAGGTTTAACACCACCCCAACCACGGCGGCAGTAATACCCGTAAGCGGTGCCGTAAAGCCGACATCATGGCGGGTGGCCTCAACCGCCGGTGCCCCTAATAATATAAAAAGAAAAGACGGCAGGAACGTAAATATGGTTGCTACCGTGGCGCCGGCAGCACCGGCCAGGGGCAACATCTCGGGACCAAAAATTTCTTTTGTCCAGCCGCCGACAAAACCCACAAACGCCACCACCATAATCAATGGCCCGGGTGTGGTTTCGCCCAGCGCCAGTCCGTCGATCATTTGGGGGGCGGTCAGCCAGGCATAATGATCGACCCCGCCCTGATAAACATAGGGCAACACCGCATAGGCGCCGCCAAAGGTCACTAATGCAGCCTTGGTGAAAAACCAGCCCATTTGAGTGAGTGTGCCCTGCCAGCCGTATTGATTTAACAAAAAAAGAAACACGCCCGTACCGATGA
>CAJVXY010000041.1 GCA_913009895.1 uncultured Acidiferrobacteraceae bacterium
ATCCTTGGACAAAGAAACTTTATTAGTAGATTTTTCAGCGCCGCGGGAATTTTGAGCAATCATGCCGAAGACTGAATAGGCAGCAAAGGTTCCGAAAAACAAAAACGAGGCCACGTCACCATTGGCGATTAAATGTGTGGTAGCCCAGAGTGTGAATGCCCATAACATGGGGTGGCGGGTGAAACGTTTTATGTTGCTTGGTAAAAATGCTGCTGCTAATAAAATAAATGCTGGCAGCATCAATACTGGTGCAATAGTTTTAGCGTATGCAGGCGGGATATAAAGCAGGTTAAAGTTTACTTTATCCAGGGCCATAACCATGAGCACGACACCACCCAGGGAAAGCAAAGAATAAATTCCTTTATAAGGCCACTCGCCAACAGTGCCGATAATGCCTGCGCGTAACGGGCGCATTGAGGTGATTAAATGGGTGCCAACAAACAAAATAATTCCTGCAAACATGTAAAGCATAAAAACTCCTGGTTTGTGTTATTTGGTTTTTATAAAATTATTCGGAAAGAATAGCACCCATTTTCCCTTCCTGGTAATCACGAATGGCCTGTTTGATTTCAGTCTCGGTATTCATCACAAAGGGACCATAGCGGGCGATGGGTTCATTAATCGGCTCACCTGCCAGCAGAATCAAATCGCACTTATCATCGGCCGATTCGTTTACCTGCAGGGTGACCCGATCACCGGTGTCAAGCTGGGCCATTTGACCTTCACTAATTTCGGTTAGTTCTGGTCCAATCTGAACACTGCCGTTAATCACGTAAACAAAGGCATTGGCCGTGGCCGCTAACGACTGGTTATGTTTGGCGCCAGGCAACAAGGTGTAGTGCAAATAGGTAATGGGTATAAATGTGTCGATGATTGCGGACACACCCAATGCCTCGCCGGCAATAACACGGACACGGGTTTTTTTATCGTTACTTTGGGCCACGGGAATATTTTCCGCGGCAATATCCTGGTAGCGGGGTGGGTTCATTTTGGCACTGGCTGGCAGGTTTACCCAAATCTGAAAACCATGCATGGTGCCGCCATGTTCCATAAAGGCGGGCGAGGGCAGTTCTGAATGAACCACACCACTGCCGGCAGTCATCCACTGGACATCACCGGGCCGTAGTTCACCGCTGTGGCCAGAGGAATCTTTATGATTCATTTCGCCTTCCAGTAAGTAGGTAACGGTTTCAAATCCCCGGTGGGGATGGTCGGGAGCGCCAATGCCTTCGCCCGGCCCCCAGTCTACTGGCCCCAGGTGATCAAATAGCAGGAATGGGTCAACATCATGCATCCCGGGTGTGGGGAACGGGCGGCGCACAGGGAATCCACCGCCCTCCAGCAAGCGTTCACTGGTAATAATTTTGCGTATTTTACGTTCGCTGGTAGTTTCAGCAGTCATTTATTTGTACCGTAAGAATTCGATAGCCTTATCATGCTAACAAGCCGTTCAATGGTATCATGGGCCAGAGATATTCAGAGTGTTTCCCAAAAAATAAACTAATCAGGAATTAATTACCAAGGATTTTATTTGTATGACCGTCATTACCTATGAACATCGAAAACAACAACTTGTCGATTTTTTGCAAAATAATAATGATAAGGGACAAATTCGTCTGGGCAAAGATACGTCAAACTTGTTTCGTGAACGGACCGAGAGCCAGTCGCCAAAACTGGACGTGCGCCAGTTTAACCATGTACTGAATGTTAATCGTGAGCATGGGTACGTTGAAGTCGAGGGCATGACGCCATTCAGTACATTAGTGGACGCATGTTTAAAAGAAGGTGTCATGCCTACCGTGGTGCCCCAATTAAAATCCATTACCATTGGCGGTGCCACCACCGGTTGCGGTATTGAAGCATCTTCTTTCAAGTATGGATTGGTACACGAAACCGTCAGGGAGATCGAGGTATTACTTGCTGATGGCACGACCGTACTGGCAACACCAGACAATGAGTTTAAAGATTTATTTTTTGGATTCCCTAACTCCTATGGCACGTTGGGTTATGCACTTAAGTTAAAAATGAAAACCGTACCGGTCAAACCCTATGTCCATATTCAACATCAAAAATTTACCGAGCCGGAGATATTTTTTCAGGCCATGACTGAGGCCAGCGACTTGGCCAATGAAAACGACTTTGTCGATGGCGTAATTTTTAACCCAGACGAAATGTACTTAAGTACAGGCAAGTTTGTGGCAGAGGCACCCTACACATCCGATTACACTTACAAAAAAATTTACTACAAATCTATCCAGGAACGTGCAGAAGATTATTTAACGATCCATGATTATATCTGGCGCTGGGACACAGACTGGTTCTGGTGTTCAAAAAACATGCTGGCACAAAACCCGCTGATACGCAGGATTTATGGAAAACGCAGATTGAATTCGGTTTTTTATACAAAAATCATGCGTTGGGACAGTAAATGGGGCGTGATGGCCCTGATTAATGACATTTTAGGCACTAATTCTGAATCAGTGATCCAGGATGTGGAATTACCGATTTCACAAGCTGTTGAATTCTTTAAGTTTTATTTCGAGCAGATTGAGTTTACCCCTGTCTGGGTGTGTCCAACCCGACCCTATAATAAAGACGCAAAATTTGACCTATATCAAATGGATGCTAATACTCTTTATGTAAACTTTGGTTTCTGGGACGTGATTCGAACCAGTGAGTCATGCCCAGAGGGCCATTTTAACAAGCTGATTGAGCAACGTGTGCAGGAGCTAGGTGGAAATAAGTCATTATATTCAGACTCTTATTACGATGAAGCGTCTTTTTGGCAGATTTATGACCATTCAGCATATTCGGCACTAAAACAAAAATACGACCCAAAAGGCTTGCTTAAAGATATATATACCAAATGTGTTTTGCGCGGATAAATGTTACCTAGTTAAATGATATTTGGTGTTGTTGCATTGAACAAATAAGGGGGCACGGAGCGCGTCAAAGCTGGGCTAATCCCTGGTGACTAACGGGCTCATTCAGGCGCCATTAAACATACGAGGTAAATAAAATGTATCACTCGAAATCAATTTTGTCGGAAAATTTTTCAGAATCAGCCAACGAAAACCTGACACAAAGAAACGACGTGTCTCCAAACCCGATCAAGGGTGGTTCAAACTGCGCACTTTGCCAGGCAGTTGCTTTATGTCAGCCACAATCAATCTCCACAAGCAGTCCACCAAATCGAATCGAAGCAAAACAAAGAGTGCTAAAACGAGGGCAAGTTTTATTCAAGCAGGGCCAATCGCAAGACTTACTGGTCGTCGTTTGTTCTGGTGCAATTAAAAGCAGGATGTACAACCGCAACGGCGAGGAGCGGGTACTGGGTGTGACCATTGCCGGTGAAGCGGTTGGCCTTGATAGTCTCTCAAAAAGAAAATATGCCTATGATGCGATCGCCACGGGTGAAACAGTTGTGTGTGAGATAGGTTATAAGGACGTCCTGTCAGGCACAGTTTCCCAGGCCGCTTTGTATAAAATGCTGATGGCCCAGATGGCGCATAACAACAAGATCCTGAATTCAGTCATGGGCCGCAAAAACGCAGCAGAACGACTTGCCGCCTTGATGTGTAACCTCTCAAACCGTTTTGCCGCCAGCGGTTATTCGGCCACGGAATTCAACCTTGGTTTATCCCGTAGTGATATTGCAAATTGTCTCGGCCTGGCCAAGGAAACAATTAGCCGACTGCTGACCCGTTTTAGCAAGGATGGTTTGCTGGCAGTGAATGCCAAGCGAGCCCGTATTATTAATTTGACTGCATTACAGGCAGTGGCTGATGGGGCAGGTAATTACTAAGGTCTGACCTTACCCACACAGGGACGGGTTTATCCAGCTACAGGAGTGCCTGGGCTGGATTGGACGTATGGGCTGGCGCTTTGCCTGTTAAAAATCGAGCAACCTGCTCGATTTTTAGTTTTAAATGGCCCTTTTTGCCGATTTTAGGTTCGCAGACGCTAGCTCTGGCGACGCCAGCTTGTCTTCCAGGTCTTTAAAATTCCAAAGGTCATGATCCAGTAATTGGCTGGGCTGGATATTGCCAATGGCATGGAGCAGGTTAGAGGGGACCTTGGGATGGGTCTCGGCCAGGTCCGCAATGAGCTTCTTCACCCGCTGACGGGTCATATTCTCCTGCGAACCACATAAATTACACGGAATGATGGGAAATTGCTGTTCATTGGCATATTCCTGGATGTCTTTTTCCTGACAATAGGCCAGGGGCCGGATCACGATCAGGTCTTTATTGTCTGTGAGGAGTTTCGGCGGCATGGTGCGGGTAATACCACTATAAAGCATGGACATGAGCGCACTTTCGATTAAATCATCCCGGTGGTGGCCCAGGGCAATTTTGTTAAAGCCGTTCGCCCGCGCATAGGTGTAAATATTGCCCCGGCGCAGGCGGGAACAGAGCGAGCAATAGGTTTTACCCTCGGGCACCTTATCAATCACCACTGAATAGGTATCCCGTTTCAGTATTTCGAAGGGGTAGTTTTTTTGTTCCAGCCAGGCCCGCATGTGTTCATCGTTCCAGCCGGGCTGGGACTGATCCAGGGTAAAGGCGAATAAGTCATATTTCACCCCGCTGCGAATCCGGGATTTATGCATGAGATCAAGCAGGGTGTAGGAGTCCTTGCCACCGGACAGGCATACCATCACCCGGTCGCCAGACTGGATCATGTTGTACTCAGCCATGGTTTTACCCATGTAGTGGAGCAGTTTTTTCTGGATTCGTGAAACGGCCATTTTGTCCTAATAAATTCTGTGACTATTGATCTTGGAATGGTTGGTTTGGGTGGCGATTGTCGCCAAACGGTCTGGAGAATGCCAGTAGTCTTCCGCTAAGCAAGCTTTAAAAGGCAAAAAAATAAGGCCGAACCTTGAGAGTTCGGCCTTACAGGTATTCAGCTTTCTGGTGTTAAGCGTATTGGGCTTGCACCTGATTATTTTATCCAGATACTAGAAACCGTCGGTTTTTTTGTTAAAACCGTCGTCATAACCTTTTGAGTAAGCATCGGTAATTCTTTGCTCTTCACGTTTGGGGTTGTGCATATAACCGCTCACCCAACCATTCATATATTCGGCATCAACGCCCTTTTTTTCCATGGCATCAACTGTGTCATAATAGGTCTTATCCATTGCATACTCCTGCGTCAATAATTTTTACGACTGTATTTTTACGACTGTCTTTAAGCGCGCGCAATATTAATCTTCACTTATATGCAAGTCAATATTGATTTAGCAGCATTATCCGTCTTACGGGCATGACCAACCGCGCGAGCCATTGTAAACTACGGGGTTCTTTCGACTTACCTGTCAGATTAACCAGATTAAACCTTAATATATAGAGGGTTAACATGTATAACGATTATTTTGGGCTCAAGGAGAATCCGTTCTCGATTGCGCCGGATCCGCATTTCCTCTATCTGGGTGTTCGCGATCGTGAGGCCATGGCCCATTTTGATTACGGCATCCAGGTGAATGGGGGTTTTGTCCAGTTAACAGGTGAGGTGGGTACCGGCAAAACACTATTGGTACGCGCCTTGTTGGAGAAATTACCAAAAGAAGTGGAAGTTGCCCTGGTGCTGAATCCGCTCATCAGCGCCACGGAGTTTGTGGCGACGATTTGCGACGAGTTGCGCATAAAATACAAAAAAGGCACAGAAAGCATTAAAGAGCTGGTTGATGCCCTCAATAGCCATTTATTAAAAGTGCATGCCAAGGGCAAGCGCACTGTGTTGATTGTAGATGAAGCACAGAATCTGAATCGCGATGTCCTCGAGCAAGTCAGGCTGCTGACAAATCTTGAAACCACAAAAGAGAAACTGCTGCAGATTATTCTTGTTGGCCAACAGGAATTGACCCAGAAACTGGCGGCACCGGATTTACGCCAGTTGGCGCAACGCATCACGGCCAGGTATTTTTTACCGGGTCTCAACAAAAGTGAAACCCATGCCTATATTTCTCATCGCTGTGTTGTGGCTGGTGCCGGCCGGCCATTGTTCAGTCGTGCCGGTATGAACAGTGTGTACCGTTATTCATGTGGTAATCCTCGTATGATTAATATTCTCTGCGATCGTGCCTTACTCGGGGCATATTCTGAGAATGAATCTGTGGTGGAGCCAAGAGCAGTGCGCCAGGCCGCCAAAGAAATAGGCGACAGTGTGCCCGGCCGTGCCTGGTTCAGGAAGCCTCTTGGTTTAGCCCTGGCTGCTGGTGTGACCGCAATGATTATCGGTGCTGCAGTATTTTTTGATGTAAATAAAAACTCTGAAGCAGAAATTGTTACAGCCGCCAAAACCGCGACGGAAATTGTCTCGACAGACAAGCCTGCGGTTGAACCGCAAGGTAATAAACAACAATTAGGTGCTATCTTGTTAAATCCCGAAACAGTCTCGGACACTGAAAGTGCATTTCAATCAGTCTTTAACCAGTGGGGCCTGGATCGGTTATCGCTCACTGGACGAACCGGATGTGACGCGGCGCTGGAGGCAGGCTTGCGATGTGTTATTAACACGGGTAACTGGAGTCATTTGCGAAATTATAATCGACCTGCCGTGATAGAACTGCAGGACGAACGGGGTCAACGACACCATATTGTTGTCTCCATGCTTGATGAAGAAAAAGTGTCGTTGATCCTGGGTAACAAGGAATATACTTTCTCAATTGCAGAAGTTGATAAATACTGGTACGGAAAGTATTTATTAATGTGGCGTCCGCCGGAAGCAGGTGTGGATAAATTAAGACCAGGTGAGAGCGGGGCAGCAGTTGTCTGGTTACGACAAGCGCTAGCCTGGTATAAAGACGAGGCGATAAATAAATCAGCCAGTGATTTTTATGACAACACTCTTGCCTCTGATGTTCGGGAATTCCAACGGGAACACAAGCTGGTTGTTGACGGCGTTGTCGGGCAGTTTACATTTATGGCGCTAAACCAGTATCAACCCAATGCCAAACCTCCCCTGTTATCAAAAAATAATTCTCATCGTTCTGGAATGGGAGCTAGCTAGACAGTGTCATATATCCTGGATGCCTTGCGCAAGTCTGAACAAGAACGCCAACAGAAAACCGAGCGTGGAAAAACAGAAGCCGGCGTCCTGATTCCCCGGCCACCCCAGTACGCGAGCAACAAAAAACTGCCATTACTGGCAGGGGCCATCCTTTTATCGTTAGTTTTTATACTATTTATGTTTGGCATCAAGGGTAACAATGCGCCAGCCCAAAAATCTGCAATTCAGGGCGAGATCATTGGTGGCTCAGTGGGCGTAAAAGCAACCAAACAGTCGGTCTCCGGGGGAGAAAATGAAAATAAATATCAACCTGGTAACACAGGAAAAAAATTAACGAGACTGCCTGCGAAAGAATTTAATGAGCTGCCATTTTTATGGGCGTTGCCAGAAAATCTTCGCCAGGATATTGGGCCGTTGACTGTCAGTATTCATGTGTATGCCCAGGAAGCTTCCAAAAGAATTTTATTTATTAACAACAGGGAATACCGGGCAGGTGAACAAACGTCTCAAGGCCCAAGAATAGAATCAATTGAGCCGCAAGGAGTTATTCTAAGTTACAGGGGAACGTACTTTAAATTGCCCAGGCCTAGATAGTATGGATCGAGGTAGTACTGGGGGAGTCTGGATCAAGATAGTTCAGGCCGGGATATATGGTACTGGACAGTTTGGTCGTAGATAGCCTTAACTCATTTTCGTTATGCTGATATAAGAAAAAGCTTCCATTGCCTCCTTGTCACCAGCAGATAATACCAGGCCGCTATCGCCCCTCCTGTCGTCCTCAATTACATAACCACAATTACATTTCTTTGAGCTGGCCTTGATCTCTGCTGTGCAATGAGGACAGACTATTGCCGTACTGTGGGCCAACTTTGGCAGTGGTTTTAATCGATCAGTTTTTCTTCTTTGTGTTGATTTAAATTCAGGCGTTGCAGTCTTGCTGGTATTTTTTATTTTCTGAGCATCACCAGCTTTACCGGTAATTGCAGTGATCTTTTTTCTTTCAGGTGGTGATTTTTTTTGTTCTGCTTTGCTCATTATTGCAGCAGCAGCTTTGATCGCCTGGCGAGCCTTGAATACAAGATTGGGTTGTTTTGTGATGGCTGGTCCCTTTTTAGCGCCGGTACGCGTTACTACATTTTTGCCATTTGTTTTTTCCTGTTTGGCTGTTTGTTTTTTGGTTGTAGAACTTGAAACAACAACTGAGGGTTGAGCAGGTTTTTTTGAGGTTTTCTTTTTAGTAACCCTGGACGATTGTGTTGCCGTTTCCTGGGCCGGACTGTCATCAATGTTGTCAGCAGCAATCCCGATATCAAGGGTACCAAATTTCCGAGCTTCCTTTATGTCATCGTCAGCACGGGAAACAAGTGCCATGGCCATGGCAACCTGTTTTTCGTGTGCCGCCAGGGCGGCAGTTCTGGTTTGCTTGATTTTTTTCTTTTCATCGCGGGCAATAATTTCCTGTTCCTGTTTTTTAACCAGCGCAGCCTGCTTTTGGGCAAGCCGTTTGATTCGGGCCATCTCTTTTTGTGTCTGGTCCCTGGCTTCCTCGGCACGCGTTACGGCGCGCAATCGTGCTTCTTCAGCTTCCTGTTCTGCAGCCTGTTTGACCAATAATTTTTCTTGTGCTTTTTGTTCTATTTGTGCTGCCTTGGCTTTTTTCATTGCCTCTCTGGCTACTGATGCAGCTTTAGTGGCTTTCGCCAACTTTTCAGACTGGGCCTGGTAATCTGCTCGCGCCGTTCCATGTTCGGCCTCAGCGTTGGTTACATCGTTAGCCAGAAGCTGGTTACCGGGCTCGCGTGCCAGTATTATTCTTGTGGAGTTGATTGCCTCTTTGGTCTGGGCGACACGGGCGGACAGGTAATTATCGTAGAGCTGCTCATCCTGAGCGATAATTTCAAGTTCCTGAGCCGTTTCTTCGAGACTGGTGGGCTCGAACGAAAAGCCACAACCGCAGTCTTCTGCGGAGACAGATACTGTTGACCCGCAAAGGGGACAATCTTTGTCGAATATGCTCAAGGATGGAACTCCAAAAAAAATGGGATACCAGTTATAAAATATGACACAGGGTACGTATATAGGGTAATAGCTTCGGATAGGCTGACTTATAGAGCAGATAAATGGCAAACAAAAATTAGCCTATAACTAATCTTAATTCTAGATATAAGCTATAACTATATGTAATATAATAACTTAATGAGTTATAGTGTCCTGTTAAGACAGTGCTTAGTTGTTAGGCGCGGGTAGGGTAGAATAAGGCCAAATTCAGCAAGTTTGCGTGTTAAAGGGGGAACTTGTTGTGTGCTGTATCTAGTCCCATAAGAGATTAATATAGCTTGTAGTTAAAAATTGATTTTGTAGAGATTAAATTTGATTCCGGGGGGAATTTGAATGGAAGGTTTGGCGTTAAAGAACCTGTTTGCCAGGATGGCAAAACAGGAAGACAAGGAAGGTCAAAAACCAAGTGCCGCGACTGTATTGATTGTTGACGACTCGCGCACCCAGGTGCATTTGTTGCGCTTGGTGCTAGAGAAGTTCGGATATCGAACCATTGCCGCCTATGATGGTGAGCAAGGCGTGGATATGGCAATTCGGGAGCGCCCGGATATTATCCTGATGGATATTGTGATGCCCAACGTCAATGGTTTCCAGGCCACTCGCATGATCCGTAAAAATCCTGTCACTACGGACATACCCGTAATCATTATCAGTGGTGCCGAACAAATGTCTGATAAAATTTGGGGCATGCGTCTGGGCGCCAATGATTTTCTTGCCAAACCGATTAGCAGGACAATGTTGATTGGTAAAATGAAAATCTTGCTTAACAAAAAAACACAACCGGGCATGCATGGAACGACTCCCCGGCACCCACATCCCATGCGGTAACCCGTGCCAGGTTAAGGATTTCCTGGGCTGCGCAGGTTTTCCTGTATCGATTGGTGTTTTTTACCTAAAGAATTTTCAGTAACACTGAAATTTCCCTGATCTCATTAACCGTTGGCCGCCAACGATAATCTTTCTCAAGAAGTTTCTCTGCTGAATAAGACTGTAAATCAATCACGACATCTGAATTTCCGGTGCGAGCCAGCTGCTGGAATTTTTTGTCTGCCAGTACTTGTTTGCGTTTAAGCATGACCTGGTTACAGCTTCCATCAGCCTCGAAGTACAGGCGGATTGGATCAATGGCCCTGATGTGAACTGGTTTTCGGTTTTTCAGTTCGACAATGACGTAGGCGCAGCGTAGATTTTTCCCTGCGTATTCCGGGAACACTTCGTTCTCATCATGAAATGCTTCAAAACGCCTGCGGGAAACCCGCTTTATGGTCCCGTCGTCATGAAGAAAAAATATTCGTACACCAATCCCGGGGTTCATCTCACTCACCATCGATTGTCTTGTCAGTATTCAGTTTAGGAACAGATTTGCCTGATCGCCACCTGGATTTCACAAACATAAATAAAACATAGATACCGGCATGAAATACATCACGTGGAATATTCAGCTGGACGTTACCAACAGGGTGGTTTGCGGCAAGATTTGTATATTTATAGCTTAAAAGACGTGGTAAACAGGATTATTGCGCAATTTTTTACCTTATTTGGCTATAATTGTTTAATATAACGTTGATTACAAGGGTAAAAATATTGTTCGTCTTATTAAACAATATGTTATACCATTAATTAACGGTGGAAAAGTCAGGTAAACTGGCCACTGAGCAGAGGGAGATATTTAAAGTTCTGCGAGGGCGTTGTTATTAATTTAAAGTAAAGTCTTAAATCTACGACGCCATTTTTAGGAGAGATCGGACTCAGATCCGAATGACACCGGGGGGTGTTCAGGATGATGGAAAGTAACAGGCGCGAGTGCCCACGGGTACAGCTCGAAAGAAATGTAATGTTGAGCGGTGGTTATATGAGCCCACAGTTCAGTCAAACCAGGGATATAAGTGCCGATGGTGCATTTGTTGAATTGGGTGAAAATAGCCTTGTTTTTGGCACCATGGTAGAAATGGCGCTGTCTGTCCAGGGCGACGAAGGAAATTCAGTCTACAAAATACCAGCAAGAGTCACGCGTGTGACTAACAATGGCGTCGGCATTAAATTTGATGGCCTTGACGTAGATGCCTATAGCGTCATTCTCGGTTTGTTATACGCAGCATAAATTGAATAAACCGTGGTTCTTTTGCTGTGTCGGAACCTTGCCAGCTCTTGGTATCGGCTCAACAGAATACTGCCCAAACTGAACGATTGTCTAAACTGACCGGTTCCTGGTGCCAGAAGTTTTTTATACTCTTCAAATAGTTCTCATCAGTCATCTAATTAGATTATTAGATTATTATCCTGAATTTATTTTCCTGAATTATTACCTTGACTGGTACACTCCCCCGAATGGGCCGGTTTCGTTCGACCTGATTTATGATTTCTTGGTAAGTCGCAAAATAAGCAGTAAGGGAGATTTAATATGGATCAGATTACAAATTATCTGACCGATCAATGGTGGATATTGCAAGTATTTATTGTCGTATTCACTGTCTTGGTAGTGAACTTTGCGCAGCAACGAATTTTACGCAAAGTCCAGAAACGTTTAAAACTGACGGCAACGGTGTGGGATGATGCCCTGGTCGATGCGGCGAGCAGACCGTTAACTTTACTTGTCTGGATCATAGGCCTGACATTTGCTGCCGAGATCGTGTCAGCGCGCACAGATGCGGCGATTTACAAGGCCATCGATCCAATACGGGATGTCGGCGTCATTACGGCTTTAACCTGGTTTCTTTTGCGCATGTCCAGGTGTGTTGAAAAAAATATTATCAAAGAAAAATCTACAGACGATGAACCGGTAGATCGAACGACTGTTGATGCAATTGGCAAGCTGGTGCGTTTGTCTTTCATTATCACTGCTGCCCTCGTAATGTTACAGACACTTGGTTACAGTATTTCCGGTGTCCTGGCTTTTGGCGGTATTGGTGGTATTGCGATTGGTTTTGCTGCCAAGGATTTGTTGGCAAACTTTTTTGGTGGCCTGATGTTGTATCTTGATCGGCCATTTGTTGTTGGCGACTGGATACGTTCAAATGACCGTGACATAGAAGGAACAGTCGAAAAAATTGGTTGGCGCCTGACATTAATCCGCACTTTCGACAAACGGCCGCTTTATGTGCCAAATTCATTGTTTGCCAATATCTCGGTAGAGAATCCTTCGCGCATGACTAACAGGCGAATCTACGAAACCATCGGTATCAGGTATGATGATTTTAACAGCATGAAGAATATTGTTGATGACATCAAGAAGATGCTCGTGGCTCATCCCGAGATTGATACAGATAAAATTTTAATGGTTAA
The DNA here is from genome assembly GCA_913009895.1 of uncultured Acidiferrobacteraceae bacterium. Lineage (GTDB taxonomy): Bacteria > Pseudomonadota > Gammaproteobacteria > Acidiferrobacterales > SZUA-150 > SZUA-150. The sequence continues at coordinate 12,355 of CAJVXY010000041.1, forward strand.
TTTTAATACTTATTCAGCATCATCACTGGATTTCTTTGTTTACTGTTTCACAAAAACAACTGACTGGGTGAGATTTCATGAGATTAAACAAGAGATTCTATTAAAAGTTGGTGAAATTGTAGAAGGCCACCAGGCAGAAATAGCATTTCCTACTTCAACCATTCATTTTCAAAACCAGTCCTTGCAACTGGAGCCAGGTAAGTCCTGATTAAAAAAGTAAAACAAATTACATAATACAAAAATGCAATTGTTCTCAGGTTTATACGATAAAGTACTGGGCTGGTCAGGCCATAGGCATGCACCACGTTATTTGGCCATTCTGAGTTTTGCCGAGTCTTCTTTTTTCCCAGTACCGCCTGATGTCATGCTGGCGCCCATGGTTTTAGCAAAACCGGAGAGGGGCTGGTCTTTTGCCCTGTTAACATCAGTCGCCTCTGTCCTGGGTGGTGTGGCGGGTTATCTAATTGGTCTTTATGCATTTGATCTTATTTCTCCCTTTATGAAAGAGCTTGGGTATTGGGGCAGTTATCTAACCATCAAGGACTGGTTTGACGAGTGGGGGTTTTGGGCCGTCTTTCTGGCGGGATTTTCACCAATACCTTATAAGATATTTACAATTGGTGCTGGTGCCGTGGCATTATCTTTTTTCCCGTTCCTGATTGCGTCAATCATCGGCAGGTCAGCACGTTTTTTCCTGGTGGCCGCGATTATTATTTTTGGCGGTGAGAACATGGAGCACTTACTAAAAAAATATATTGATTTAATTGGCTGGACGGTGGTTGCACTTATTGTTGGGTATGGTTTATTCAGACTGGTTTAGTGCTGTATTAGTATTGGGCCTTATTGCCATGTCGGTACAGGATAAAAGACAGGTCATCGGGCTTGCTTGGCAGGTTTTCCAGTTGATTGATCATTCTGTATTCACACGTGCTGATTAAGTTATTGGCAGCATCCGAGAGCGGCCCCTTTCTTATTATCTCTGTTATTTCCGGTAAAGTAAGATTGTCGAACAGGCCATCAGAGGCCAGCAATAATGTATCTCTTGGCGCCAGTTCCGTAGGCGAACCAATTTCAATTCTCATATTCTGTGTTCCCAGGTAATTCGATACAAGATGTCGTTCGTGATGGAACATGGCTTCATCTTCATCGATCACACCTGCTTCAACAGCATAACCTACAGGCGAGTGGGCGACCGTTTGTAACTTTATTTTTCCTCTTTGACCAACGATCAAGAGCACTGAATCACCAACATGGTAAGGCCGCACGTAATCGCCATTAATTTCTGCTACAACCAGTGTTGTTGCAGACCCGGTAGAAAAATCCAGAATCGACTGGTTGGCAAGTTCTACGCCATTCAGGATGGCCTCACGTAGATCAGCATTTTCATCACATGTCTGTGAAACTCTTTTATTTAGTTTTTTTAGTGCCTCAGCCGATGCTTGCGCGCCTCCCGGTAAACCACCCATACCATCGGCAATTGCCAGCATTGCTGTTTTCTTGTTACAGGAAAGTATCAGGACACTGTCTTCATTGGCGGTAGTTTTTTCAGGTGATCTTCTTGAAAAAACAATAGCTGTACCATCTGCCGCGTCCCGTGACTCGGCAGAGCGCATATTTTCTTGTTGGTATATTTTATGTTCCATTTAGTTATTATATTTTTGTATGTAACGTAATATAATTTATTAATCCCATGACATTGTTTCGAGATATTTTCGCAGGCGGCCAGCCGTCCTGAATTTTTGTAGTATTAAAGTTCGTTTCAGGCCATTACAAATACCTTTAACGATAGGCGGGTGTTTTGCATAGTGTTTTTGACCGCCAATGGCATCGTAAAAAATTCTTATCATGTCGATAACATCGTTATTAATATTATCAGGCCTGCCACTGCCGAGGTGGAATAGATCCAGTAGTTTTATATCAAAACTTATTCCGTATCTTTTAATGATGATGTTGTTGTCATGCAAATCACCATGGTATTCGCGCGCCTGGTGAACACACTCCATACCTTTGGCCAATTGATGAAGCATATGCAGGCCCTCAAAAACTGTCAGCCGTTTACCAGGTTGTCTTTGCAATAGTTCACTGAGCAAATCGCCTTCTACATAATCTGAAACCAGAAATGTAATTGGTTGTCCGTGAAACGTGATCGTATCCTGATGGTGATATTGAATGAGAATTTGACAGTGTCTTAGTTTATGTAGTTTTTTTGCATAAAATTTTGCAGATTTATCTCTGATATTTCGATCCGGGTAGAAGAACTTTGCTGCCCGTTCTATGCCTGTAGCCGTTTCTCTTATTTTGTAGACTTCACCTTCCCAGCCAGCACCAAGCAGGCCTATGACTTCATATTTTCGGGATAATATTCGCCCCGATCTAAAATTAAAATCATCTATAAAACGTTTTGGCATATTTGGCTCGGTGTATAAATATAATATTAAACATTGTTAATATAGCGTATAGACCACATTATGACGATAGGCTCGGGATAGTTTGGAGAGAATAATTATGCAGAAAGTTAGTATTGTTGGTTTCCTGGTTCTATTGCTGCTCGTAAGCTGCAAAAAAGACAGTGATGAGACGAAAATACGAACCGTGATAAATGAAATGGCGCTGGCGATTGAAGCAAAAAATGGCCGTGAATTTACAAGCTACCTGGACGAGCAATTCCAGGATCAGGACGGCAGGACCAGGAAAAAAATAAGGGCGATGCTGGCGGCTATATTCCTGCAAAACAAGACCATAAAAGTAAATTATAAAATCGACACCCTGAAGGTGTCGGACAACACTGCGCAGGTTTTCATTTCTGTTACAAACACAGATGGCAGCCTGTTAGGGTTTCGGGCCTCGAGGATATCTATTCAATCGTTATGGAAAAAAACTGGCGGTGATTGGGCCCTGTATCGAGTCCGTTGGGAAAGAATAGATTAAACCAGATTTTTGAGAAAATTTATTATGGCATAACACTAAACAACGCCGTGTCCCTTTGCGTCCTCTGCGGTTCAAATTTTTAATTATTTAAGCACTTACAATAAGAATTTAAAAAAAATTGTGTAACTGCCGCTCACCCAAAAGTTTATAGAGTCAACCCTTGCTGTGAAACATGAAAAGCACCGGTAAAACACTATTCACCGCAGAGAACGCAGAGGAAAAATAAATCTGGTGTTTCATAAAAAACGAGCCTGAATGCCCCGGATATGCCCTGGTTTTTCAATAATTTATTAACCAAACAACCCTGTGTCCCTCTGCGTCCTCTGCGGTTCAAGTTTTTAATTATTTTAAATGCTTAATGGGACAGTAATAATAAGATCTAAAACCTTTTTCGGTATTGGTATTGCCCAAAAAAAATCAAGAGATCAGGATAAGGTGGGCAGTGCCCACCCTGCATGCCAAAGGATTATTAATGTTTAGTTTGGCTTGTTTTTTCCTGTGTGGCAGAAGCAAATAACTGTTCAGCATCTACCTTATCGAAAACGTATTCCTGGTTGCAGTATTCACAGTTAACCAGAATTTTCTCCTTCTCGATAAGTATTGAATGTACCTCTTTATGCCCCAGCATTCTTAATGTGTTTATTACTTTTTCACGAGTACATGAACATTTAAAGGTAATTCTTTCGGGGTCAAACACTCTCAGGGTTTCTTCATGAAAAAGACGGTGCAGTATTTCATTCGATGCAAGGTTAAGTAATTCATCGTCCTTGATGGTGGATGCCAGCTGGACAATGCGATTCCACATATCAACATCATCACCTTCCGCACCCGGTATTTTTTGCAATATTAAGCCTGAAGCTTGCTTTTCGTTGGCGGTTAACCAGATACGAGTTGGTAGCTGTTCAGATTTCTCCATGTAGTGCTCAAGTACTGTAGAAATTTCGTCGCCAATTAGCTCAACTATGCCCTGGTATTTTTCTTTTCCATTTTTTGAGCTAATGGTGATAACTAATTTTCCACCATTAAACAGTGTTTGAAGATCTTCTGTCAGAAGTTCATTTTTCCATTTTGCTGTTGCACGAATATTGCGACTACTTGTTGCTTCTGCCACCAGTAAGCTGATTGGCCCATCTGTTTGCGCCTGGAGAATTAGTGAGCCATCGAACTTAATAGTGGAAGATAAGAGGGCGGCAGCCGCTGTAAATTGACCTAGCAATTTTTGTAATATGGCAGGATAGCTACGCCCCTGTATTATTTGTTGCCAGCTGGTCTCCAGTTGCACGATCTCTCCGCGTATTGGGGCATACTCAAACAGGAAGCGTTGGACTTCATCAGCTTTCTTCATGTTGCTCACAATTTCATATCACTCGCGAGTGTAGCGTTGCCTTTATGAGACTATTGTACGCTAAAAAAATGCCCGCCAAAATATGGCGGGCAATACCCAATTAAGAGAAGTGCTGTACTTCTAGCTTTGTGTAAAAACTGTTTTACTTGCGTAATCGTTACTATTTGCTGCTGAGTCCATTTCTGACTGAAGAAATCTGTAGTTTTCAGGTGAAACATCCTGAAAACAAATGCCAGCCCCACTCGAGGTTAGTCGTGCAACATTTGCCTTCAAGCGACAATTCACCGTCGTTTCTTTATCATAACCACAAAGGATGATGTCCAATGGCGCATCCTGATCCAGGATGACTCTTCCAGTCATCACGAGGGCACCGTCCAGACTAATGTCGAGTGTATTGCACTTTATGATCCCGAGACCGTTGTAGTAGAGTGCAGCATGTAGTGTCACAGGAACCCTGGCAGTCCAGCGTCTATCCATATCCATATCCATATCCATATCTATATCCATATACTTTCCTCCAAATACTTGCGTCGAACAAGCAAGCGCCACGTCCGGAAACGGTCGTTTACTCGATCACGTAATGTTTGAATGGAGGCCGAAAAATGACTTAAAGAATACTAACGGCCTGTAATAAATCCATTTACCCAGCAATCCACGAACCGAAATTTACTCAAATGTCCGAACAGGCCAGTATACCCAAGAGAGGGCTTATGTCCATATAAGTATATCTTAAGTTAGGATTATTATCTTATGAGATAGATTAGGAATAAATTGTAACTAATTGAATTTATTTAAATAATTATAAGCTTGCTCAACAGTTAATCTTGATCAATTATTTTAATCTGCGGCTACTGGCGAGATGTTTTTGCCAATAGCCTGAAAGTTTAGAGATTCTGACATTTTTCCCTGAGGAGGGTGCGTGTACGAAACGCTGGTTACCTAAATAAATGCCAACATGAGACGAATATTTGCCCTCCTGGTTAAAAAACAGCAAATCCCCTTTTTTGGCGTTTTTTAACGAAATATTGCTGGAGTAACGCCTTTGCTGGCGGGTACTGCGGGGTACTTTTTTCCCAGCTTTTGCATAACTGTACTGCACCAATCCACTGCAATCGAAACCCCTGGCGGGCGTGTTACCACCATACAAGTATGGCTTGCCTACCATGCCGACAGCGATATCAGCGGCTTCAGCGGCGATTTTAGCACTGTATTTTGAATGCCGTGGCGGTCCGCCACATGCCGTTAAAACAACAGTAATGATTATCAGAAAAAGTACATGCCTGAGTTGTCGCGTATTTTTTTGTACAACTTGCGTGAGCATCATATGAAAATTTCTTTCAGAGCCCCAGGGTACGCAAGCCCGGCATGGGAATACTGTGTTGCCAGGCATAATCAAAGCGACGCTTATAAGGCGCCGCAACAGTTTTGTCGGTTTTTGTTACGATTGCCACAGGACTGCTGATACTTTTTTGAAAAAGTAGTGTTTCGTTATCAGCAACAAGAAATAAATCAGACTGGCCCTGGTACTCTTCCGGCATGGCCCTGATGCGTAAATTTTCACTCAGGCGACGACACAAGGTAATGAGCCTGCCGTTTTCGTTAATTACCTGGTTGCTGTTCTCAACTATAATTTTTGTAATATTTCGGGGGTGTTGTGTTACAAAAGCAGTCAGAACTTCAATGAATTCCGAGTGATTAAATATTCGTGGATCCAGAACAGGCCCCATGATGATACATTCACGTTCGGTAGCGCGCGTAATTTTTAAAACCGCCTGTTGTATTGCATCCCGGCCATTACACTGTCCGCTCTCCAGATCGTTGGTAACTGCTGCTTTGTTCTTTTTAGTCATAAGATGATTACCATCAAAAGTTCTAAAGAGATCGGGAAAAAACCTATACTTGAAATAAAACCTGGTTATGAATCAGATTTAATATTTTCAGCCTGTTTCTCTGCATTACCTGTATAAGTAGCTGGCGTAAGTTTCTTAAGTTCGGATTTCGTTTTATCAGGTATTTCCAGGGTATCAATAAAATTTCTTAAGGTTTCAGCGGTAATATTATTCTGGCCGCGCGTGAGTGCTTTCAGTTTTTCGTAAGGCTCTTCAATTCCGTAGCGTCGCATAACAGTTTGAATCGGTTCTGCCAAAATGCCCCAGTTATCATCAAGATCACGGGCAAGTGTAGTTTCATTTACTTCAAGTTTGTTAATGCCCCGTTTGCATGATGAATAGGCAAGCAGTGAATAACCAAAACCGATACCAATATTTCGTAAAACGGTAGAATCAGTTAAATCTCTTTGCCATCGACTCACTGGTAACTTTCCTGCCATGTGCCCAAGTATTGCGTTGGCTAATCCCAGGTTACCTTCTGAGTTCTCAAAATCAATGGGGTTTACCTTATGGGGCATGGTTGAAGAGCCAACTTCATTGGCCACAACTTTTTGTTTAAAATAGCCAAGTGATATATACGCCCAGGTATCACGATTAAAATCCAGCAAGACAGTATTAAACCTGGCAATAGCGTCGAATAATTCCGCAATATAATCGTGTGGTTCAATCTGGGTAGTATACGGGTTAAAAGCAAGACCCATGTCCTCAATAAATGTCTGTACGGCGGCCGTCCAGTCTACTTCGGGATAGGCGCAGAGGTGGGCGTTGTAATTTCCTACGGCGCCATTTGCCTTACCAAAAATTCTGATTGCAGAAACCTGGTCTCTTTGGCGTTGCAAACGGTAGGCTACGTTTGCCATTTCTTTGCCAAGGGTAGTAGGAGAGGCTGGTTGTCCATGTGTCCTTGCCAGCATGGGTATATTGGAAAATTGAGTTGCCATGGACTCAATTAATGTAATTTGTTCATCCATGGCCGGGATCAGAATGTCTGATTTTGCCTGTTGCAGCATTAACGCGTAGGCAAGATTATTAATATCTTCTGATGTGCAGGCAAAATGAATAAATTCACTGACGTTCTCAAGCTCGTTATTTCCTTTAATTTTTTCTTTCAGGAAATATTCAATTGCTTTAACGTCGTGGTTGGTAACTGATTCAATTTCTTTGACCTTTAAAGCATCTTCAATAGAAAATTCTGTAATAATTTTTTCCAGTACTGAGTTTGCTTCCTCTGACAATACGGATACTTCACGAATCTGTGCGTGGCCGCTGAGCATTTGCAGCCATTTAATTTCCACAATAACCCGGTGATGAATCAAGCCGTATTCGCTGAATATTTCTCTGAGGGGCTCGGTTGTTCTTGCGTAACGCCCGTCCAGTGGCGAAATAGCAGTGAGCGGCGTCAGGTCTAATGTCGTTTTGTCATTCATAATTTTCTAATTATCTTGTCTTAATTTATAATAGTTCTAAGCATTTTATATAGTTCTAAGCATTATGCGAAATTGATTGAGTCATTATTTCTTTTTCTGAGTTGACTGCTTGCTGAATAATACCACCGCCCAGACAAACTTCATTAATATAAAATACAATATATTGACCCGGGGACACGGCTCTTTGTGGTGAGTTGAAGCAAACATGGGCAGCATCCCCTGAAGTTTCTACTGTGCAGTCCTGTACTGACTGGCGGTGGCGAATACGTGCGGTGCAGGCAAGCCTGGATGGCTGATCGCCGTTGATCCAGTGCAGTTTTTTTGCAATTAGCCCGGTGCTGTACAGGGCCGGATGGGATTCGCCTTCGACCACATAAAGGATATTTTTTTCCATATTTTTATCGGCCACATACCAGGGGCCACCCGGACCACCCAGGTTTAATCCTTGTCGTTGACCAATTGTGTGGAACATTAGCCCGTCATGCCGACCTTTGATCTCGCCATCCAGCGTTTGAATATCCCCTGGTTGGGCCGGCAGGTACTGCGCGAGAAAATCCTTAAAACGACGTTCGCCAATAAAACAAATACCAGTACTGTCTTTACGATCATAGTTGGGTAGGCCTGCTGATTCGGCATTTTCACGAACTTTGTTTTTATGAATATTTGTCAGGGGAAAAATGCTTTTACTTAATTCATATTGACCCAGGGAATGCAGGAAATAGGTTTGATCTTTATTCTGATCATTGGCTTTAATCAAATTGTATCTGTTATTTTGATAACGAACGCCGGCATAGTGGCCAGTGGCAATAAAATCAGCACCCATTTTTATGGCATGCTCAAGGAAGGCCTTGAATTTTATTTCCTTGTTGCAAAGTACGTCAGGGTTCGGTGTGCGACCTGCCTTGTATTCATCAAGAAAATACTGAAAGACGCGATCCCAGTACTCCGAGGAGAAATTTACCGTGTGCAACTGGATGCCCAGTAACTTGCAAACTGCCTCCGAAATAGCAAGGTCTTCTGCGGCAGCACAATAACCGGCGTCATCATCTTCTTCCCAGTTTTTCATAAACAAGGCAGTGACCCGGTAACCTTGTTCGAGCAGCAGCATGGCGGCTACGGCCGAGTCGACACCACCTGAAAGTCCTAGAACAACGTGTTTGCCTGAAGTTTTATGCATTGGTAATCTGGAAAATTATTCGAGCAAAGCGCTCTATTCAATAAATTGTTCACAAATTATATCACCTTCGAGCCCGTCATCGGCATCTTACAGTGGGCCCTGGAATGTCTCTGATGTCTGCTGCCATTGGCCGGGTTCGAGATCTGCCAGTGACCAGGGACCGATGGCGACCCGCACCAGCCGCAAGACAGGAAAACCGATGGCTGCTGCCATGTGACGGATTTGTCGGTTGCGGCCCTCCTTGATTGTCAACTCAAGCCATTGTGTGGGGATATGTTTTCTTTCGCGAACAGGGGGTTGCCTGGCCCATATTGTGGGGGCGGGAATAATTTTCGCTGTTGCTGGTAATGTTTTTTTACCGCCAATCATAATTCCCCTTCTAAGTTGCCATAAGGCATTTTTGTCGGGCTTGCCTTCGACCTGTACCCGGTAAGTTTTGGGTAGTTTATGTTTGGGATCGCTGATTTGCGCTTGTAATTTGCCGTTATCGGTGAGCAATACCAGGCCTTCACTGTCTTTATCGAGACGACCTGCCGGGTAGACACCTGGTATTTGAATATACTGGCTTAGCGTATCGCCCTGACCGCTGAACTGGCAATGTGTCTGGTATGGTTTGTTAAAGCGTATTAACATGAGTTTTCCGGGTTTTCATACAAAAACTTTGTAGACAATCAATACTAAAATAAAATTCTGTAACTTATTTGTAACTTGACTGATTATAATCTTATCTAATCAAAATTTTTCTGATTATAATTTTATTTGGCCTTAAATATTATCCGAGCGTTTGGTAAAGGAAATGTACATGTTTAACAGTGTTACTGGCCGCAAATTATTCCTGATCTTGATACTCCTCGTTTCTACCAATATTCAGTTTATATCAGTAGCAGAGGCAGGATTAAGCCATGACCCGAACCTGGACTGGAAAACCCTGACCAGCAAGAATTTCCGGCTTCACTACCACAATGACGGCAAACAACTTGCCGAAAAGGCATTGGCGATAGCAGAGCAGACCCATGCAAAGTTTTCTCCCGTCTTTGACTGGCAACCGGAAGAACCCACCGACATTATATTGACTGATGAGATAGGGCTTGCGAATGGCTATGCCACGCCATTTCCGAGCAATCGTAGCGCGATATATTTAGCACCCCCTGACAGGCTGAACAGCCTTGAAGATTATTCAGACTGGTTGCAGACCGTCATTACCCATGAGTACGTACATATTTTGCACCTGGATAAAGCTACCAATGGGCCTAAAGGATTAAGAAGTGTTTTTGGTCGTTATGGCGGGGTCTGGTTTTTCACAGTATTTCCCAATGCCTTCCAGCCTGGCTGGGTAATTGAGGGGCTGTCGACCTACTACGAGACGGATAAAAAGCGGGGTGTTGGCAGGGGTCAAAGCAGTTATTTCGACATGATTATGCGCATGGAGGTTGATGCCGGCGTCAAAACCGTGCGACACGTGAACCAGCCCACAGTTGATTGGCCTGCTGGCACGATTCGTTATTTATACGGCGTGAACTTTTTTAATTTTGTCAAAGAAAGAAAGGGTGAGGAAAAAATACAGGCCATGGTTGCAGACATGAGCACCAACTGGTTTCCATTCCTTGTTAATACGAACATGAAAAATACCTTTGGCACCGGCCAGGGCGGCATCTGGGATGAGTTTACAGGTTATTTGAATCAAAAATACCAGCCACAAATTGATAAAATTGAGAAATCAGGCATTCGCGAAGGTCAACAACTTACCCGCCATGGATATAGAACCGGTTCATCCCGGGTGGATGATGAAGGTTCACTTTATTATGTAAAGGATGACTTTCGTACCCATGTGGCCCTGATGGTGAAGCGTTCTGGATCTGACAAGGCCAAACACCTGGCTGACGTAAATCCTGGTGCAACATTTGATCTTCATGATACTGCAGGAATTGTTGTGGCCCAGGCGGAGATATGCAGAAACGCCAGGTTCTATTACGACCTTTACCTGGTTAATCCAAAATCGGGCAGTAAGGACAAGATTACAAATTGTGGTCGTTACCACTATGGCGCCTGGACGCCAGACGGAAAAAATATTATCGCCGCTCGCCTGGAAATGGGTAGAAGTAGTTTGCACAGGCTTGATCTGAAAGGCGAGGTGCTGGAAACGATCTGGCAAGCTCGTTCTGGAGAAATTTTATCGGGCCTGGATGTTTCACCAGACGGGAAATATGTAGTTTCATCAGTATGGCGACCAAACGCTGGCTGGAATATCGAAGAGTTCGATATGAGTTCCGGTAAATGGAAACCGCTCACGACTACCAGCACTATTGAGATGCAGCCGCAGTATTCCCGGGATGGCAAGGCAATTCTTTTTAGTGCTGACCATGGCGGTGTTTATAATATTCGCAGTTTTGATCGACAAACTAAAAAACTGGTCACGCTCACCAATGTAAAAGGCGGTGCGTTTAATCCTGTAATCGATACCAGGAGTAATTCACTTTATTACACGGGTTATCACAGCAAAGGGTTTGATATCTACAAGCTGGCACTGGCTGAGCAACCACTAAAAACACCAGCGGTTAAGGCTGGGCCCTCAGCTATTCCTGAGCCAATCAAACCGTTAACAACCGAGATAAAAGAAACAGACTATTCCCCCTGGGCAACATTACGACCACGCTGGTGGTTTCCCCATGTAACACTGGATGATGCGGGTTATGAATTAGGTGTGATCACCTCAGGTTGGGATGTGCTCAACAAACACACCTATCTCCTTGATCTTGCCTACGACGTTACAAACAAGTGGCCAGTAGGCTCTTTTGATTACATCTATGATGGTTGGTATGTCATACCAAAACTGCATGCCTCCCGGTATAACGAGATTCAGAGATCAAGCAATGACGACCGTGATCCTTTCCGGGTGCGTAAACATGACTTGTACCAGTTTGAAGCAATACTGCCCTGGTTTAAACTGGATCGGCGTGCTTCATTTCATGTCACGGCATTAAGAGATTACCAATCCGATGGCTGGGTAGAAGATAAAATTGTTAAAGAACCAGA
>CAJVXY010000042.1 GCA_913009895.1 uncultured Acidiferrobacteraceae bacterium
GGCCGGTTACCGGGGGTTGGGTCAGTTCCCCCTTTGGCGTACGTGCTGACCCGTTTACCGGCCGTCGGGGCTACCATGAAGGGGTCGATATTGCCTCTCGTTTTGGCACCATTATCAAGGCCATGGGTGATGGGGTCGTGGCCTATGCCGCGCCTAAATCCGGTTATGGCCAGTTAATTGAATTAACCCATGGTCAGGGGTATGCCACCCGTTATGCCCATGCCTCTGAGTTGCTGGTCAAGGTCGGCGACCGGGTCATCAAGGGTCAGCCGATTGGTAAAGTTGGCTCCTCAGGCCGATCAACCGGCCCCCACCTGCACTTTGAGGTCTATCGTCGGGGCAAGGCCGTGGATCCAAGGGCTTATTTGGCGCGGCGAAGATAAGCAGGCGGAAAACAAGCAGGAATAGACAATCTGAAAAATCTGAATACATAGATTAGCTGGGTTAAACAGGCGAGCTGTTTTGGGTGACGACTTCCTTCCCAATGGCCTCAGACCCAGCAGCCTTTGAAGAGACTTCAAGTATCACACTTTTTACTCCATAATCCTCGGCCGGTAATGCCATCGGGAATTCGGTAATTTTTACACATGATTAGTAATACACTCGCAAAAATATTCGGTAGCCGCAATGCCAGGCTCATTAAACGTATGCGCCAGATGGTTGAGCAGGTCAATGCCTTCGAGCCAGCAATAAGTGAACTGACAGATGAAGCACTACAGGCTAAAACCGGGGAATTCAAAAAACGAATCGAGGAAGGCCAGGATCTTGATGCGCTTTTGCCAGAAGTTTTTGCTGTTGTCAGGGAGGCTGGCAAACGCGTGCTGGGCATGCGCCATTTTGATATGCAGCTCATCGGCGGTGTTGTTTTGCATCAGGGAAAAATTGCTGAGATGCGAACGGGTGAAGGCAAAACCCTTGTGGCTACGCTGCCTGTTTATCTAAATGCTTTGTCAGGTAAGGGTGTTCACGTCATTACCGTAAATGATTACCTGGCACAACGTGACTCAGAATGGATGGGTCAGTTGTATAGTTTTCTTGGGCTGACTACAGGTGTGGTGATTTCAGATCAAAGCCCCGATAAAAAACGCGAGGCCTACCAGGCAGATATTACCTATGGCACAAATAATGAGTTCGGGTTTGATTTTTTACGGGACAATATGGCGTTTCGTAAGGATGAACGATTCCAGCGAGGCAGGCATTACGCGGTTATTGATGAAGTTGATTCAATATTAATCGATGAAGCAAGAACACCTCTGATTATTTCAGGCCCTGCAGAAGGAAGTGCAGACCTGTACCAGAAAATAAATGTCATTATTCCGAAATTAAAAAAACAGGAAACAGAAGATGGTCCAGGTGATTATTCGGTTGATGAAAAAACAAAACAGGCATTTTTAACCGAAGCAGGTCATGAGAATGTAGAAACGCTGTTGGTTCAGGAAGGTTTAATAGAGGAAGGGGGTAATCTATATGACTCGCACAATATCGCCTTGTTACACCATTTAACGGCTGCGATAAAAGCACATGCTTTGTTTCAAAGGGAAGTCGATTACATCATCAAAGACGGCGAGATAGTGATCATTGATGAGTTCACAGGCAGAATGATGTCCGGCCGGCGCTGGTCTGATGGCCTGCACCAGGCAGTGGAGGCCAAGGAAAAAGTTAAGGTGCAAAGTGAGAATCAAACATTGGCATCTATTACTTTCCAGAATTATTTCAGGTTGTACGATAAGTTGTCTGGCATGACGGGAACAGCCGATACCGAAGCATTTGAATTTCAGCAAACATATGGTCTCGAGGTGGTTGTGATACCGACCAATATGGAAATGGTGCGGGATGATATGGGTGATCAGATCTATCGAACGGCAGATGAAAAACACCTGGCAATAATCAATGACATTAAAAATTGTTATGAAAAAGGCCAGCCTGCACTGGTCGGCACGATTTCCATTGAAAGTTCAGAGCAACTTTCAGAATTGCTTGAGAAAGAAAAAATTCCCCACGAAGTCCTGAATGCAAAACAACATGGCCGTGAGGCACATATTGTTGCCCAGGCAGGACGTCCGGGTGCAGTAACGATTGCCACAAACATGGCTGGTCGTGGTACTGATATTGTCTTGGGCGGAAATCTGGATAGCGAGCTTGAGTCAGCTGATAAGAACGAAAGTAAACATGAAGCGATTCGTCAGGCGTGGCAAGAACGCCATAACCAGGTGGTTGCAGCCGGCGGCCTCCATGTTATTGGTACAGAAAGACATGAATCCAGGAGAATAGATAACCAGTTGCGAGGCCGTTCTGGTCGCCAGGGTGATCCTGGTTCATCCCGGTTTTACCTGTCCCTGGAAGACAGCTTGATGAGAATATTCGGTTCCGAAAGAATTTCTAATCTAATGCTTAAACTGGGCATGGAAGAAGGTGAGGCCATTGAGCACACACTAGTCACACGGGCAATTGAAAATGCGCAACGTAAAGTAGAGGGGCGGAATTTTGATATTCGCAAACAACTCCTTGAATACGATAATGTGGCCAATGATCAACGTAACGTTGTTTATGATCAACGTAATTCTCTTATGGAGGCGGATAATATTTCGGTAAATATTGCCGCAATCAGAAGAGAGGTCGTAAACGGCATTGTGGATAATTCTATTCCGCCTGGAAGTATGGAGGAGCAATGGGACATTCATGCCCTGGAACAGTCTCTGGAAAATGACCTGGGTGTCAGTTTGCCTATCAGCAAATGGCTGGAGCAGGACAATGAGTTAGATGAAGAAAAACTGCGCAATAAAATTATTTCCGAACTTGAAGACCAGTATAAACAAAAGTTCGACGAGTATGGTGAAGAGCTTATGCAGGAAGCAGAAAAAGTAATTATGTTGCAAGTGGTAGACCGTGAATGGAAAGAGCATCTTTCAGCCATGGATTACCTGCGGCAAGGCATACACCTGCGTGGCTATGCCCAGAAAAATCCCAAGGATGAATACAAACGTGAAGCCTTTGAGCTTTTTAACTCACTGCTAAGCCGAATAAAACTTGAAGTAATACATATTTTAACCAGAATCCAGTTCCAGGAAGAGGAAAGCAAAAGCTCGCTTGGGCCGGCAGAGGCAAACTATGAGGCAATGGAATACTCCCATCCAGACCTTGATGCACCCTTGCCTGAACAGGATGCTGAAGTGCATCACCAGCCCGTGGTGCGGGAAGGCAGGAAGATTGGTCGCAATGAGGCCTGCCCCTGTGGTTCAGGAAAAAAATACAAACATTGTCATGGCAAGCTTTGACAATTCGATCCTATTCAGTCCAGAATAAGCGCAAGGTCAGACGGGGATAGGAATATCCCCTTTTTTTATTTCAATTTTTATTTTTTTGGATATATATGGCAGTTGGTCTGAAAAATATTACCATGCTTGAAAAAGTTGCCGGCATCAAACTTGGCTCAGCGGCTGCGGGAATACGCTATCAAGACAGGGACGACATGCTGATTATCCTTGCGGATAAAGGGTCGCGATTTGCTGGTGTATTTACGCAAAACAAATTCAGTGCCGCACCGGTTGTTATTTCCAGAAAACATTTACAGGTTGCTGAGCCCCGTGCCTGCCTTGTTAATGCCGGCAATGCAAATGCAGGAACCGGCAGCCAGGGAGAGCAGGATGCCCTTGATTGTTGCCAGGTTTTGGCACAAAAACTGGGCATCAACGTGGAATCAGTGCTGCCATTTTCAACCGGTGTCATTGGCGAAGCCTTACCCGTCAATAAAATGTCCAAGGCTATACCTGTTTGCCTGGAAACCATGAGTGCCGATGGTTGGGTTAGTGCCGCCCACACTATTATGACAACCGACACTGTCGCCAAGGGAATCACGAGCAAGGTGAAATTGAATGGTGGCGAGATTACGATTACTGGTATTGTAAAGGGTTCGGGGATGATTTGTCCGGATATGGCGACCCTGTTGTCATTTGTGGCCACAGATGCTTGTATTGAAAAAGCATTACTCCAGGAAACACTTGAGGATGTAGTGGCGGAAAGTTTTAACAGAACGACCGTAGATGGCGATACCTCGACAAATGATTCATGCATTTTGATTGCAACTGGAAAATGCAATCATAAAGAAATAATGAATCGTGACAATGAGAATTATATGCTTTTTCAGAAAGCATTAAAAAAAGTATTTATTCATCTTGCGCAAGCGATTATTCGTGATGCCGAAGGGGCGACCAAGTTTGTAACAATTAATGTTATTAATGCAGCCTCGGATATAGATGCAACTGAAGCAGCTAAAACAATTGCCCATTCGCCTTTGGTTAAAACAGCCCTGTTTGCCAGTGACCCGAACTGGGGAAGGATATTAGCTGCCCTCGGACGGGCACATTTATCGGACATGGATATCCAGAAGGTAAATCTCAGCATCAATGGTGTGACTGTTTTGAGTAAGGGCCAGGTAGATGATGCCTATACCGAGGAACAAGGTCAGGCGGTTATGTCCCAACAAGATATAATAATAGAAGTTGATCTGGCGCTTGGTAGTGGCAGCTCCAGCATCTGGACCAGCGACCTTTCCCACGAATATATACGCATTAATGCAGAATACCGAAGCTGAGAATTTCATTCACGTCGCTGTTGCAATTATCCAGAACAAGTCCGGACAGGTGTTGATATCACGGCGTGCCGCAGATGTGCATCAAGCCAATTGTTGGGAATATCCAGGCGGCAAAGTTCAACCAGGCGAGTCTGTGCTTGATGCTCTTGTCCGGGAGATAAAAGAAGAGCTTGGGCTGGCAGTAACGCTGGCAACCCCAATTATGCGCGTACCATATAAATATTCAGATGAGACATCCGTCTTGCTGGATGTTTGGCGGGTTGAAGTATTTACGGGAAGACCGGTTGGAAGAGAAGGACAACCAATACAATGGTGTAATGTCAGCAATCTTGAGAACTTGCCTTTTCCCAAGGCAAATACCATTATAACTGCTATGTTGCAGTTGCCACCTATATACGGAATTACACCCAGCAAAAGATTAGATCCCGCTAGTTTTGTTCCGAAGCTGGATGCAGCACTGAAAAATGGTCTTGAGCTGCTTCAAATACGACAGCCGGAGATGAGCCAATCTGAACTGGAAAGTTTTACAGGCCAGGTGCTGGAGAGGTGTGCAAAGTTTAAAACCAGGGTCCTGGTAAACACGGACCCGGATCATGCACTACAAATGGGTGCTCACGGCGTCCATATGAATTCCGGTATTCTAATGCAGCTACCAGACAATAAACTGGATAAGCGATTGCTGGTTGCTGCTTCTTGTCATGACAAAGAAGAATTATCTAAAGCAGATAAAATTGGTGTCGATTTTGTAGTTTTGTCACCGGTTTTAAAAACAAAAAGTCACCCAAATGCAAACACGCTTGGCTGGACAAAGTTCGGTCAATTGGTCTCTGAGTGTAACCTGCCGGTTTTTGCCCTTGGCGGAATGAGTCATGAGACTATCAAAGAAGCGAAACTTGCGGGGGCAGTGGGCGTGGCCATGTTAAGTGGTATATGGGGTTGAGCAAACCAAATATGTATTAAGAGGTCTGTGTTAAGGAGTCTTTATTAATCATACCGGGGCGCAGTATTCATATATTTCTCATGTAACGCGTCGACTTGATCGGCCAGTAAATTTTTATCAAAATTATTATTAATAATGTCGTCTGCGATTTTTAATTTTTTTTGACGCGATGATTGAGACTTGATTATTTTATCAATTTCCAGCTCGCTCATGCTGTTTCTTATTGCAATACGTTTTATTCTTTCCGGTTCATCAGCATCAATTACCAGCACCTTATCTACGAGATCAAGAAAATCGGCCTCAACCAACAAGGGCACAACAATAATACAGTAGGCAGCTTGTAGTTTATTTACCTCGGTTACGATATTTTTACGAACTTCAGGGTGAATTATGTTTTCAAGTTTTTTTCTATTTTTAATGTCTGAAAATACCAGATCACGAAGCTTGTTTCGATTAATGGATTTATTATCACTTAGGATTTCTTCGCCAAATAACTTCACCACATTTTTAAAAGTAGCCTGACCAGGCTCCAGTAATGCATGTGATATTTCATCTGCATCAATCACCGGAACACCATGATGTTTAAACAGTTCAGCAACAGTGGATTTACCACTGCCGATTCCGCCTGTGAGTCCTATCCGAAGCATGTGCCTATATGTTTACTGGAAGCGTGAAAATTGTAAGTAAGCTGTAATGATGTCGTTACCCCATATCATTGCAATCCATCCAGCAATACACAAATAAGGGCCAAACGGAATGGGGTGATCACGGGATTTATTTTTCAGGACTAACAAAGCGCCGCCCAGGATTGCGCCAGCAGCCGAGGACAAAAGTATGATCAACGGCAACATCTGCCAGCCAAACCAGGCACCAAACATAGCCAGGAGTTTAAAATCTCCAAAGCCCATGCCTTCCTTGCCAGTCATAAGACGGAATAATTGGTAAACAATCCACAGCAAGAGATAGCCAAAAATTGCACCAAGCACCGCGCTTTGCAAGTCTATACCAAAGAGGTTATCAACGAAAATATGTGCGCCAAGTCCCAGCCACAGAAAAGTTAACGTGATGTCGTCGGGCAACAGGTAGTGATCAATATCGATAAAGGTTAAGGCGATTAATGCCCAGGTCAAAAGTATTGCAAAAAAAGTTTCATAAGATAATCCAAATTTCCAGACCACTAACAGGGAAGTGATCGCGCTTAACAACTCAATTGCCGGGTACCTGAGAGAGATATGGGTGCCGCAGTCCGAGCATTTTCCCCTTAGGAGCAGGTAGCTTAGAATCGGGATATTCTCAAGGGCGGTAATGTTATGTCCACATTGCGGACAATGTGAACCGGGCACCACTAGATTAAAACGGGAAACTTTTTCCGTGCTTGTATCTTCTTCTGCGGCAGACTCTTTGACTTGTTGTTCCCAGTCACGCTGCATCATCAAAGGTAGACGGTGAATGACAACGTTAAGAAAGCTGCCAACCACTAAACCGAGCAGGATTATGGTTGTATAAAGTAGCAGGGGGTTATGTTCGAAAATAAACTTGAGGTCATCCATATAGAATTAGCAGTCTATATTACTTGGATATCGTCTGTTATTTGAGAGTGACAGGCCTTTACTCTCTATTAGGCCAATTAAACTGTTGCAGCCATCTTGAATATAGGCAGATACATGGCGATTACAAGACCACCAATTAGCACACCCAATACAGCCATAATAATTGGTTCCAGTAATGAACTTAAACCGTCAACCGCATCGTCAACTTCCGATTCATAGAAGTCGGCCACTTTGCCAAGCATGGTATCAAGCTCGCCAGACTCTTCACCGATTGCAACCATTTGAACAACCATATTAGGAAAAAGACCGGTAGTGTTCATGGAGCTCTGAAGTTGCATACCCGTGCTCACATCTGACTTGATGTCCATCGTGCCCTCGTAATACAGACGGTTGCCACATGCGCCAGCTACAGAGTCGAGGGCCTCAACTAACGGCACACCGGCTGCAAACATGGTTGCCAGGGTTCGACAAAAACGGGCGATGGTTGCCTTTTTAATTATTTGTCCAATGATAGGTGCTTTTAGCAATAATTTATCCGCGGTGTGCTGCATTTTGCTTGATCGTCTGTACGTGTAAGCGAAAATATAAACTCCCGCGCCAATACCACCAAACATCATCCACCAGGTCTCTTGAAAAAATTCCGAGAGGTCTATTACAAATTGTGTCAGTGCTGGTAAGTCGGCGCCAAAACCTTTAAACAAGGATTCGAATTGAGGTATGACATAAACCAGCAATATAGTGGTAATGACAAAGGCAACAATGACTACTGCAGCGGGGTAAAATAAGGCGGCTTTAATTTTACTTTTAATACTCTCAATTTTTTCTTTGTAAACAGCAATTTTGTCGAGGATAGTATCCAGGATGCCTGCCTGTTCACCAGCTTGCACCAGATTGCAATACAGTGCATCAAATTGAAGCGGATGCTTGGAGAGCGCCGCTGTCAGATTTGTGCCAGATTCAATGTCATTTTTTATAGCAATAATCAGCTCAGCCATTGTTGGGTTTTCATGGCCCTTGCCCACGATATCAAATGCCTGGGCAATCGGGATGCCAGCCGTCAACATGGTTGCTAGCTGGCGGGTAAAGATTGATATGTCTTTTGCCGTGATTCTTTTCTTGATTGTGAATAGTGGTTTGGCTGCCTTGCGCACCTTGGTCGGTTTGATTCCCTGGCGACGCAGTGAGGCATTGACATAAGCGACACTTGCACCTTCGAGCTCACCTTTCATTTTTTTACCCTTGCGGTCAACGCCCTCCCAGGTAAATTTATTCAGTGCTTTTTTTGCTGCTGCTTGTGCCATAGTTTCCCTACTGGTTAGTTACACGTTCAACTTCTTCAAGCGTGGTTACACCAGCTCTTATTTTTTGCAGACCTGCATTACGCAAATCTATGACGCCTTCTTTCTTCATTTGTGCTTCGACATCCAGTTCGTTGCCGCCTCGCATAATAATTTCACCAATAGCCTCAGAGACAGGCATTACTTCATAGATGCCAACACGGCCCTTATAACCATTATTGCATTGGCTACAACCGGCAGGTGCAAATATCGTAAGTTTATCTACCTCGTTGGCCCTGAATCCTGCTTTGAGTAGTGCTTCTTTGGGCAGCTTGTGAGGTTTTTTGCATGAATTACACAAGCGCCTCGCCAGGCGTTGGGCCACAATGAGGTTAACAGCAGAGGCGATGTTAAATGGCGGCACGCCCATGTTAACCAGACGAGTCAGGGTTGCCGGTGCACTATTGGTATGTAGTGTAGAAAGCACCATATGGCCGGTTTGGGCTGCCTTAATCGCAATTTCTGCGGTTTCCAGGTCGCGAATTTCACCAACAAGAATAACGTCAGGATCCTGACGCAGAAAAGCACGTAATGCAGTTGAGAAATTCATGCCAGCTCGTTCGTTTATCTGGACTTGATTAATCCCGCTCATGTTGATTTCCACAGGGTCTTCAGCAGTAGAAATATTTCTGTCCTCGGTATTTAAGATATTTACAGCCGTATACAGGGAGACTGTTTTACCACTACCCGTAGGGCCCGTTACCAGTACCATGCCATAAGGTCGTTTTACGGCGTCGATAAATAACTTTTTCTGTATTTCCTCAAATCCAAGCTTCTCGACACCCAGTGTGGCAGAGGCAGGGTCAAGGATACGTAAAACAATCTTTTCGCCATACATGGTGGGTAATGTGCTAACACGAAAATCAATGGCGCGATTTTTAGAGAGACGCATTTTTATACGACCATCCTGGGGAACACGTTTTTCAGCAATATCCAGTCGGGATAAAATCTTTACCCGAGCCGCGATTCGATTGGAAAGCGCCAGCGGTGGTGATGCAACCTCTTGTAAAATACCATCCTGTCGATAACGTACACGATATACTTTCTCGTATGGTTCAATGTGGATATCGGATGCACCACGAGTTATCCCATCCATCAATACCTTATTAACAAATTTAACAATAGGCGTGTCATTAATGTCATCCTCTGTCACCCCGCCGCCTTTGCTATCGTCCTCATCGGCAAAGTCGAGATCCTCCAGGCCATCTTCACCCGTAAGATCACTCAGGGTCGAATCACTGGCATGTAATGCATCCTCGATAATTTTACCGAGCTTGTCGGCTTCAACCAGGATAGGCTCACAACCCAAACCAGTATTGAATTTGATCTCATCCAACGCCTGCATATTGGTTGGATCAGAAATTGCGACAAATAACCGGGTTCCCCTTTTGAACAGCGGTAATACGTTGTGTCGTTCTACTATTTTGGCATCGATCGCATCTGTGGGAAGTAGATCAAGATCAAAGGCCTCAATCTCCATGAGGGGCAGGCCGAATTCCTGGGATGCAACACGCGCTACAACGGCGCCATTGAGTTTGTTGCTGCCGACCAGGTGACTGACAAAAGGCGTTTTTTTCTTGTGCGCCTCAACCTGCAAGGCATCCGCTTCATCGGCTGTCAGCAATTTTTCACGTACCAGCCTGAGGGCCAGTCCGCTGAGTGTATTTGCGGTTTTAGGTGTTGCCATAAGCGATTGATTGTCGGGGGATTTTTGATCTACCCAAAGTTAAAAACCTTTTAAAAACCTTATAGAACCATAGTAGTTGAGTTTATAGTTTAATCCAAATTCTAGAAGATTTATATTCTCTGGACAGCCATTTGATGGGTCTAAATTTTTAGTGAAACTAGTATCAAAAATTAAGGGCATCATGACATTTGAGTATTGACTTCCCCGAAAATTCACTTTAGAATGATTCTAAATCCTGATCAAAACAGGATATCACTTTATATTCAATAAGTTAACATACTGGAGAAAAAAATGGACCTGAAAGGGAGTAAAACCGAACAAAACTTGAAAGATGCCTTTGCAGGCGAATCCCAGGCTAACCGCCGATACCTGTATTTTGCAGCAAAAGCCGATGTTGAAGGTTATAACGATGTTGCGACAGTATTTCGTAGTACCGCTGAAGGCGAAACCGGTCATGCCCACGGGCACCTGGAGTATCTCGAGGAAACTGGCGATCCAGCTACCGGCCTGCCAATTGGCAGTACCTCCGATAACTTAAAAGCGTCCGTGGCAGGCGAAATCCATGAATACACAGACATGTATCCGGGTATGGCTAAATCTGCCCGGGATGAAAAGTTTGACGAAATTGCTGACTGGTTTGAGACCCTGGCAAAAGCCGAACGTTCACACGCAAATCGATTCCAGAAAGCACTGGATAATCTGGACGATTAAACAAAATACCGGCAAGTCAGGAAAACAGGCCGGGTTGTTATCCGGCCTGTTTTTTTTGCCTGAAAATTTCTAAATGAGGCGTATTCATGTCAACAAGCAACCGTGAGGGATCTCTGGAAGCACCAACCCGGCATCCGCTCAACTGGCAGGATGCCGAATTTTATAACGAAGTCTCCCTTTTTCAGGAACTGGAACGGGTGTTCGATATTTGTCATGGTTGTCGCCGCTGCGTCAGTTTGTGCAATTCCTTTCCAACATTATTTGATCTTGTTGATGAATCAAAAACTATGGAAGTGGACGGGGTGGCCAAGGCTGATTACTGGCAAGTAATCGACCATTGTTACTTATGCGATTTATGTTTTTTAACTAAATGCCCCTATGTGCCGCCCCATGAATGGGATCTGGATTTCCCGCACCTGATGCTGCGCGCGAAAGCGATCAAATATAAGCAGGGCAAAACCAGTGCCCGCGATAAAATTTTAAGCAGTACAGATGCTGTTGGTAAACTGGCAGGTATACCTGTTGTAGTGCAGACGGTCAACGCGGTCAATAAAAATAAACTTGGTCGTAAGTTACTTGAAAAAACACTGGGTGTGCATGCCGACGCAACCCTGCCGAAATACCATAGCAAAACCTTGCGTAAAAGACTGAAAGGTCATTCCTCAGGTCTTGCAGTAGTACCAACCGATAAAACTAATGGGAAGGTCGCCTTGTTTGCCACTTGTTATGGTAATTACAATGAACCCCGTCTGGGCGAAGACCTGGTGGCGGTGCTTGAGCACAACGGCATCCCCGTCACCCTGGTAAACAAGGAAACCTGTTGTGGTATGCCCAAGCTTGAGTTAGGGGATCTGGATGCGGTTAAAAAGGCCAGGGATATCAATATTCCCGAGCTAATCCGACTGGTTAACGAGGGCTGGGATATTATCGCGCCGGTGCCTTCCTGCACCTTGATGTTCAAGCAGGAATTACCGTTGATGTTCCCCGAGGATGCCGATGTCCAGAAGGTTGCTGCCGCTATATTTGATCCTTTTCAGTATTTGGCACTGCGTCATAAGGCGGGAAAATTAAAAACTGATTTCCCGAATTCTCTGGGTAAAGTTGCCTACCACGTTGCCTGTCATCAGCGGGTGCAGAAAATTGGTTTAAAAACCCGTGATATTCTGGCGCTGGTTCCGGGTACGGAAATAGAGGTAATTGAACGTTGTTCTGGCCATGACGGCACTTATGCAGTGAAGACCGAGTTTCACATGATTTCAATGAAAATCGCCCGTCCTGTTGTTAATAAGGTAAAAAAATTCGACCCCGATCATTATGGCAGTGATTGCCCAATGGCGGGGCATCAAATTGAGAATGGCCTGGATAACGGTAAAAAAACAGAACACCCCATTAGCCTGGTTCGCCAAGCCTACGGTATTTAATTTAACCCTACGGTATATAACTCAAGGAATAGATGCATGAAAAAACTGACACGTGATGATTTAATGAGTCTTGAAGACTATGCTCAGGCGCGCGACAGTTTTCGCGCAGAGGTCATTAGACACAAAAAAAATCGCCAGGTAAAACTGGGAGAGAATGCGACCCTGTATTTTGAAGACCGGCGCACCATGCAATACCAGGTCCAGGAAATGCTGCGCATTGAAAAAATTTTTGAGGCCGATGCGATCCAGGAAGAGCTGGATGCCTATAATCCGCTTATACCCGATGGCGATAACCTGAAAGCCACTTTTATGATTGAGTACTCAGAAGTAGCAGGGCGCAAAGAAGCCTTGGCCATGATGGTGGGCATTGAGGACAAGGTTTGGGTAAGCGCTGAAGGTTGCGACAAGGTATACGCTATTGCCGACGAAGATATGGACAGGGAGACAGAAGAAAAAACCTCTGCCGTACATTTCATGCGTTTCCAGTTAACGACGGAAATAATTAACGCCATCAAAAACGGCGCCATGATTGCCATGGGTATTGATCACGAAAATTATTACGTCGAGTTAAAGGCGGTTCCGGCAGCAACAAGAGAATCGTTGGCTGGCGATCTTAACTAGGGCGATCTGAATTAAACTGTGGGCCAGGTTATTTTGCCCTGGCGTTTGCGACTCTTTTTCTTGCAGGTTTTTCTTGCCAGGGGTAATTCCTGCTATCAAACTGGCCAAGCAAGAGCATCAGCTCCTGGGTATTGTTAAAAGAATTCTGGATCCTGTTTTTCATATCCTCGACAATACCGCTGGGCTCAGTAGATGCCTTGGCGCCCGGGCGCCGATCAAAATGAACAATATAGCTATCCATTACCAGATCCTCCTGTTTGTAAGGTCGGTGAAGTATCGCCCGACACGACTTACATTTGCCTTACAAAGCTGAAATTATTTAATAGTTTATTATAAATCAATGAGATATAGGCTCATAGCAGTTGTTTATTGGCCATATACTCGACTAATTTCCCTGTTTTTTGCCATATAGAGAGCCGGCAAAAAAAGTCGATGATTGTTTAATTTGAGATTATCAGGGTAGTTCAGGCTAACGGAAATCAAAAAAACAGGGCTGCGCAAGCAGTGCTTTTTATGTTACAAAGCCCCCAGGGATTTATATGAGCAAGTCTTGTAAATAATTAAGTATCAGATGTCATCAGCTTACGATTCATCGGCCATTGAAGTATTAACCGGACTGGAGCCGGTTCGTCGCCGTCCCGGGATGTATACCCAGACGGAGCGCCCCAACCATCTCGCCCAGGAAGTCATTGATAACAGCGTCGACGAGGCCATTGCCGGTCATGCCAGTGCCGTTGAGTTGATCTTGCACAAAGACGGTTCTGTTACCGTCACAGATGACGGCCGTGGCATGCCTGTAGACAAGCATAAGGGTGAAAAGGTATCCGGTGTCGAAGTTATTTTCACACGCCTGCATGCGGGCGGTAAATTCTCCAACAAAAATTATACCTTCTCTGGTGGTCTCCATGGTGTTGGCGTATCAGTAGTCAATGCGCTTTCAAAAAAACTGGAAGTAGAGGTCAAGCGTGGTGGCAAGATTCACAAAATGGCTTTCGCCGACGGCCAAAAAACATCCAACCTGCGTGCCTCGGGCAAGGTTGGCGCCCGCACCACTGGCACCCGCATTCGTTTCTGGCCCGATGAAAAGTTTTTTGATTCACCTAAGTTTTCTATTCCCAGGCTAAAACATGTATTACATGCCAAGGCGGTCTTGTGTCCGGGTTTGTACGTGTCATTTACCAATGAAGCCAATAAAAAGGATTTTGAAGAGTGGCAGTATGAAGATGGGTTAAAAGATTACTTATTATATGAGCTGGAAGAATATGAGCTGCTGCCAGAAGATCCCTTTATGGGTCACCAGAAAGGTGATGACGAAGAAGTACAGTGGGCCATTGTCTGGATGCCTGATGGCGGCGAGCCGGTCACCGAGAGTTATGTTAATTTAATCCCGACACCCCAGGACGGCACCCATGTTGCTGGTTTTCGCCAGGGCATGACCGAAGCCCTGCGGGAGTTTTGTGAGTATCGAAACCTGTTACCCCGCGGCGTCAAACTGACTGCCGATGATATCTGGAACAAGGTCAGTTTTGTATTGTCAGTGAAAATGAAAGACCCGCAGTTCTCCGGACAAACCAAGGATCGGTTGTCATCCCGTGAGGCACAAACAATTACTTCCACCGCCGCCAAAGACGGATTCAGTCTCTGGTTAAACCAGCACATAAGCGATGGTGAGGCCGTGGCGCAACTGGCAATTGATAATGCCCAGGCCAGGTTACGTGCCGGTAAAGCCGTCGCCCGTAAAAAAATTGGTGCCGGTCCAGCCTTACCAGGCAAGTTGGCCGACTGTTCCGGTGCCGATCTTGATAAGGCAGAATTATTTTTAGTGGAAGGGGATTCCGCGGGCGGTTCAGCAAAGCAAGCTCGTGATCGCACCTTTCAGGCCATCATGCCCTTGCGTGGCAAAATCCTGAATACCTGGGAAGTAGATTCGCAACAGGTATTGGCGTCCCAGGAAGTGCATGATATTGCCGTGGCTCTTGGCGTAGATCCCGGTTCACCCAATCTTGCCGGCCTGCGTTATGGCAAGGTTTGCATACTTGCTGATGCCGATTCTGATGGGTTGCATATCGCCACATTACTGTGTGCGTTATTCATGAAACACTTTCGCGAGCTGGTATCAGCCGGCCATGTGTACGTGGCCATGCCGCCGCTGTTTCGCATTGATGTGGGCAAGCATGTCTATTACGCACTAGATGAAGGCGAGCGCAAACAGATTTTAAAAACCATTGAAGATGAAAAAATTCGTGGCAAGGTAAATGTGCAACGCTTCAAAGGGCTGGGTGAAATGAATCCATCGCAGTTGCGGGAAACCACCATGAACCCGGAAAGCAGGCGACTCGTGCAACTGACACTCAATGCGCATCGCGACCCTGCTGATAAATCCATGGATATGTTACTGGCCAAGAAACGTTCGGCCGACCGCAAGAAGTGGCTGGAATCCAAAGGCGACAAGGCCAGGGTGTATTAACAATAGTATGGCGAAAAAAACCAAAAAAAAATCGGCTAAAAAAGCAGCCAGCAAAAAAGCGTCTAAAAAGACAGTCAGGAAAACCGGCAAACGCGCGCCCGCCAAAAAAACCAAAAAAGCCGGTACAAAAAAGAAGCCTGATCTCAAGCTGGTAAAAAACGCCAGGATTGAAAAAATACCCCTGGGTCAGTTTACTGAGCAGGCCTACCTGGATTATTCCATGTACGTCATCCTGGATCGGGCCCTGCCGAATATTGGTGATGGACTGAAACCGGTACAACGGCGCATTGTTTATGCCATGTCCGAGTTGGGCCTGAATGCCGCCGCCAAGTTTAAAAAATCTGCTCGTACCGTGGGTGATGTGCTGGGCAAGTTTCACCCCCATGGTGATACGGCCTGTTATGAAGCCATGGTCTTGATGGCACAACCATTCAGTTATCGTTACCCGCTGGTGGATGGTCAGGGCAACTGGGGTTCGCCCGATGATCCCAAGTCTTTTGCGGCCATGCGTTATACAGAGTCACGCCTGACCCGTTATGCCCAGTCATTATTATCCGAATTAGGCCAGGGCACTGTTGATTGGGTGCCAAATTTTGATGGTACCTTGCACGAACCTAAAATTATGCCGGCCCGGTTACCGAATATATTGTTGAATGGTACCACTGGTATTGCCGTGGGCATGGCGACTGATATTCCGCCCCATAATATCCGGGAAGTGGTGGATGCCTGTGTCTATTTACTTGATCAGCCCAATGCCACTTTCCCCAAGTTAATGAAGTTCATCAAGGGACCGGACTATCCCACGGAAGCGGAAATTATTACGCCCAAGGAAGACATCAAAAAAATATACGAAACTGGTACTGGCGGCATCCGCATGCGTGCCAAATGGGGCATGGAAGAGGGCGAGATTATTATTTCAGCATTGCCGCACCAGACTTCTGTTGCCAAGATACTGGAACAAATCGCCGGCCAAATGAACAAGAAAAAATTACCCATGGTAGAGGATTTGCGTGATGAGTCGGATCACGAAAATCCCATGCGCCTGGTAATTGCACCTCGTTCTAACCGGGTTAATGCCGATGAATTAATGATGCATTTGTTTGCCACCACTGACCTTGAGCGTACCTATCGTGTGAATATGAACATGATAAACCTGAAAGGGCGGCCCCAGGTTTTTAATATCAAGGAATTACTCAGTGAGTGGTTAGTATATCGCTTAATGACCGTGCGCCGACGCCTGCAACATCGTCTCGACCGGGTTGAGAAGCGGCTACATATTTTAAAAGGCCTGTTGATAGTTTACCTGAACCTGGATGAAGTGATTCGCATTATCCGCAGGGAAGATCATCCCAAGCCCAAGTTAATGAAACGTTTCAAATTGACCGACATGCAGGCCGAGGCGATCCTGGAAACCAAGTTACGGCACCTGGCGAAACTTGAAGAAATGAAAATTAAGGCCGAGCAGGAAGAGCTGGAGAATGAACGCAGTGATCTTAGCAAGATTCTGAAATCTAAATTACAA
The DNA here is from genome assembly GCA_913009895.1 of uncultured Acidiferrobacteraceae bacterium. Classification (GTDB taxonomy): domain Bacteria; phylum Pseudomonadota; class Gammaproteobacteria; order Acidiferrobacterales; family SZUA-150; genus SZUA-150. The sequence continues at coordinate 16,848 of CAJVXY010000042.1, forward strand.
CTCAAAAAACTGGTACGGGAAGAGTTAATCGAAGACGCCCACGAGTTTGGTGATGAGCGACGCAGCCCGATAGTAGCAAGGGATGTGGCCGCAGCTATTGATCCGACCCAGTTGCTTCCCACCGAACCTATCACGGCCATTATTTCAGAAAAGGGCTGGATTCGTGCCGCCAAGGGTCATGAAGTCGACCCCGAAACACTTAATTACAAAGGCAACGATAAATTTCTTGATGGTTCAAAAGGCCGTAGCAATCAACAGGTGGTGGTGATTGATTCTACGGGCCGCACCTATTCCATGGCATCACACAAATTGCCATCAGCAAGAAGCCTGGGTGAACCTTTGACGGGTACCTTCACGCCACCAGCGGGCGCAACTTTCTGTGGTGTGATGCTGGGCATGCCCGATGATTTGTATTTACTGGCCACCAGTTTTGGTTACGGTTTTGTGGCCAAGCTCTCAGACCTGTATGCCAAGAACAAGGCCGGCAAGGCATTATTAAAAGTCCCACCGGGTGCTACCGTGTTGCCGCCCCAGCGGGTCGAGAACTTTGATGAAGACTGGATCGCCGCTGTCACCAGTGCCGGCCACTTGCTGACCTTCATGATTGGCGAGTTGCCACAGATGGCCAAGGGCAAGGGCAATAAAATTATTAATATTCCATCCGCCAAACTCAAAAAAGGGGATGAGCGGGTAGTCAAGATGTGTGTCTTTAATGAAGACAAGGGATTAACCACCTTTGCCGGATCCAAGAAACGCAATCTTACCATTGATGATCTCAATCACCATATCGGCGAGCGGGCCCAAAGAGGGTTGAAACTGCCGCGGGGTTATCAGAAAGTAGATGGCATGGAGGTTAACTAGAGTCCGAGGATATAATTAAGACAATATATGAAAAAGAAATATATTTGTGAACGGGGTTGTTGCTGGATATGGAGTATCTTATTAACCGAAAAATAGCCTAAAATAGACCAAATAATATATGCATAGAATTTTTAAAAAAATTTCAGCACCAGAAATTCTTTGGATATGTGTAATATCTATATTTCATATTTCCGCAAGTCATGCTCAGGATACGCAAGTTATTATCAGCAATGGCATTTACCCTGGAATAATTATTCAGCAATCTGATTCCCGGACTACACCTAAAAAACCACCTCCAATAATTACCACCCAGAAGTTTTCAGAAAAAAATTTCTCTCGTTTGGCAAAATCATTAATTTTTGTAGAAGGCGGTGAAAGCAAATGCGCTATTAATGAAATGGATGTCAGGACAGGCGCTAGAAAAGTTATTTACCAGCCAAAACGATGTTTTCTGAAATTAATAGTCCGAAACAGTAAAAAATTTATTTTTGTTTATGGAGACGCAATACAGGAGATATCACTAAGCCCAGTTTTAAAAGAAGGGCCAATTATTAAACACCCAAAATCAACAAAACGAAAAGATACAAGTCTTTCAGAGTATTCTTATACTGGTTATGACAAGAAGGGAAATTTATCAATTGTAATGAGGTCGTTTTATTTATGGGATGATGAGTATAGTTTTTTGTATAAGCATCGAAATGGAAAATGGGAGCTTGTTAACGAAAAGAAATGTAACAGATTTGAGTGGTGTGGTTATGAAGAGCTTTATCCAAAACGGAAAAGCGCCTTTTTCTGGGGTAAAGAGCTAAATCCCTGGCACGAGAAGCAAGCTAAAAATCCATATGTGACTACACGCAAAGTAGCTTCGATTGATAAGGGGTTTGATGGAGATCAGGTTACCGAGCTTACGTTTACTTTTCACGATAAAATATCAAAATTATCAATATTTACTGTAATAGCTTCTCACTCTGACTCTAGTCTTACCATGGGCATGATGCTGAAGGTGCAGGACAAAGAAGGATTCGAAATTACTGATCGTCAGACGAGTGCATCTCTGATGGGCAGATACTTGATACATTATGACTGGCGTTATGCTCACGAACTTTATGATCTTGAGACAGGAGAAGTTATAAGCGAGTTATTCGCCAGTTCCTGGGTTTATGAATAAAATAAGGAATTTAGAATGACAGACAACAGAAACAACAAAATAAATTACATCGAAATCCCCGTTAGTGATATAGCTGCTACCAAGGAATTTTTTAGTAAATTATTTGGTTGGCAGTTTACCGACTATGGCCCCGAGTATTGCGCCATCAATAATGCTGGTATCGATGGCGGCTTTTATCAATCAGACAATGCCGGTTTTTCTTCAGCCACTGGCTCATTGGTGGTGTTTTATTACCACGAACTCGAAGAGATTAAAGAGAAAATAATTTCCTTGTCAGGCGTAATTGTTAAAGATATATTTTCATTTCCCGGTGGCAGAAGGTTTCATTTCACCGATATCAATAAAAATGAATTTGCCGTTTGGAGTGACAAGCCCTGAATAACACGAATGGTTTGTTAATATCAGCAGTAATCAACATGAAAAAAGACAGGCTTGGGAGCCTGTCTTTTTAATTATCCGTTCGCATAATTTCAGGAATTTATTTTAACTCACCAATCCTGGCATTTAGTGTTGGTTTCACTGCCCACTCGGTTATGTCTCGGCCCAGGCGTTTAACAGACCGACCCAGTAAACTACAGGTGCCCCTGTAACCAAAACCAAAACCACCACCTGAACTGCGGAAGGCCTCGAATGAGCCGACCAGTTTTCCATTTTTCTTCACCGTGCCTTTAATTGTCGCCCCTTTTCTGCCAGATATGGCGCCGCCAGGGGCGCCGATAGTACCGATAATTTTTGCAGAAATATTATAAGCGCCAGCAACCGCTTTTTTCTCTGTAGTCACAGACGAAAAATTTTTCTTGCCAAAGTAGACTAGATATTTCTCGGTTTTTTCAAGTAATTTACATTCTGCCCTGACCTTGTAATTGACTTCCGTTTTGTCTTTTGTGAATGTGACGCTTTGAATATTAAGTGCTTGTTCAGCCGATGCACCAAAAGATAAAAAAGATAAAAACAGAGTTGCTGAGGCAGTAATTATTAATCTATTAAAATGAATATTATTTTTATGAATGGAGAGCATGAGAATTTACCTCGCCTGTGTAAAAAACATTAAGCCTGTTATGAGACTGCAAAGTATATCTCTAAATCAGTTTTCGTCAATTTTATAACAGCACCTGTTTTGACTTATCTCACAAAGTATTCTTTTGGCAAATTTATTCTTTGCCCGGTAACGCTACAACTGAATGAAAATAATTCATGGGAGAATAACTGCTATAATTTTTTTGTTGTTAGTATTTATATGGACAAAAGGGCTATCAACAGTACCAGGCCGGGCTTTTTCGGGTTATCTGCGATGCCGATTTACCCCGAAAGCAGCCGAATATCGGCACTGGCTCATCTTTTGTACGGAATTACTGGTCAGACACTTGCATAATAGGCCAAAATGGAAAATATGTTGCTTAAGAACATCAGTATGAAAACGTCTCGTACCGGCAAGTGGCCCCGATTTTTCCTGCTTATAATTATCCTGGCAGTAACGGCTTGCGGCAATGATAGTGGTGACAATACAAATGATCCAGGCACACCGGCCACCCCTAACCGGGGAGATTTAATCCGGGCCACGATTGTTTTTAACGCTGGCGGTGTAACACTCGATACTATTCTTGATACAGTAAAGACATTTTATGACCTGGATCCGGGTATTACACGTCAATATAACGTCACATTCTATAAAATCGTTTATGCAACCGTAGACACCAATGGCAATATTGTAAATGCCTCGGGTCTTGTTTCTTATCCCGCTAAAACTGTTGCTAATCCTGCCAGTCCGTTATTGAGTTACCAGCATGGCACTATTATTACTGATGACGAGGCCCCATCAAACATGGCAGCCAGGCCTGAGCTGGGTGCGCTAAATGCACTTTTTTCATCTCAGGGTTATGTGGTTGCAGCGCCAGACTATCTTGGTTACGGAGAATCTACCCAGTTATTGCATCCATATATTATCGCAGATGCTTCAGCCTCGGCCACGATTGACCTGCTGCGAGCCGTAAGAATACACGCGGCAACTATCTCCCATAACCTGGACAATAAATTATTTATTACCGGTTATTCCGAGGGTGGTTACGTAACACTTGCAGCACAAAAAGAAATAGAAACCAATTTAAGTGGCGAGTTTACAATTACAAAATCCATCCCGGCAGCCGGACCTTACCATGTATCATGGACTGCGAATTATTTAATCAATCTTGTTACCTTGCCTTCGGCAGATTTATTATCTTTTGTTTTGAAATCCTATGACACAGTATATGGCAGAAACCGCATTAGCGAGATCTACCAGTCTCCCTATGCTACCGAAGTTAATGGCGGTTATTTTTATGGGGACGCTCCCGGCATCATGTTGACAAACGTAACAGCCGATTTGTTGACACCGATTTTTTTATACGGACCAGATGGACTGCCTGGTGGTGATGGCCTGGGTTACCGGGAAACCGGTGAGATGGTCTTAAAATCAGATTTTGCTGCCAATAATCTGCACACCGCCTGGACAGTTACTACACCCACTATTTTATTTCACGGCGCAGATGATTTGATTGTGCCTTATCAAAACAGCGTAGATGCCGTTGCTGGCCTGGGAGCTAATGTCAGCTTGAACACTTGCACCACAATACCCGCAGATCATGCCACTTGTATCGTACCCTATGTCAATTTGGTGCTCAGTGAATTTGGTTGGCCATACTAGGTATGAATAGTCTTGTTTAAGAATATTTAATGACTTTACCCATTAACTTAATTACTGCTGGAATTTTTATTCTACCCGCTATTTTTGTATTTTCAGTAGAGGGTGACTACTGGAATACTGCGCCAATCTTGCTCTAAAAGGGGCGA
>CAJVXY010000043.1 GCA_913009895.1 uncultured Acidiferrobacteraceae bacterium
CGGACCATACCGCCAGTAAACCGCCTGGTCGCAACGCCTGGTAGGCGGCACTCAGTCCATCCATGTGGTAGAGCCAGTCATTTTGTTTACGGGTAAGGCCTTCAGGGCCGTTATCCACGTCCAGTAATATTGCATCAAAAGTTTTTTGTTCGTTGTTTATAATTTGCGCGACGTCACATTCGCGAACCGTCACCCGTGAATCTTTTAAAGGATAGTCGGCAAGTTTTCCGAGCGGCCCGTTATGCCAGGCCACCACGGCCGGCACCAGTTCTGCAACGATTATCTTCGCTTGATCGCCAAACTGTTGCAACGCCGCTGCCAGGGTAAAGCCCATGCCCAGTCCGCCGATCAGTATGTGTGGATTAGTTTTAACCGCCAACCTGGCGCTGGTCAGTTCAGCCAGTGCCTCTTCGGAACCATGGACCCGGCTGTTCATGAGCTCGCCACGGCCAACCAGCCGGATAGAAAACTCATCCCCCCGCTGGAATAATTGCAACTCGCCACCATTACCGGGCACAGTTGCGCTATCGAGTAATAACCAGGGGGTCATGAACGTTGCATGTTGCTGGCTTAAGACACCGCAAGGTCAAAGCTTCTGTTTTTACTACAAGAAAAAACCTGGCTTTTTAACCAATCGCACCCTTACCCGCTTTTTTGGCTTTTTTCGCCGCCTTTTTTTCTTTTGCGGTCATAGCCGGTTGTTTCTTGTTTTCTTTTTTGCTTTTTTGTTCTCTGCCCATGGGTTTACTCCTGGTTGCTCATAGCTAGGATATTTTCAGGTTAGCCATGATAACGCGACTACGTTTTAGAAGGTACTGGATATTTAAGTAAAAAAACCCGGAATCATTATTTGATTCCGGGTTTACGATGGTTAACTATTTTACGAAATAACTGTAATCAATCCTGCTCTTACCTGGGATAAACTCTTATAATGCCAGGAAAGAAGGGCAATTTTCCCATTGAGAAATTCAGTTTAATACCAAATTCTTGGCCAAATTCCTGAACAAGACTAACCAGGCGTCGTGTCGGAGGTTGTGATCTACCGCTCCGTCCATTATCGGCGCTGAGCGTAAAGTAGGCTAGTTGCTTCTTTTTTTTGTCTTTTATTGTAACCCTGGCATCGATTTCGTCACTACCACTCATGCCAAAAAAACCGGAGGCACCTGAACGTAAACGGAAACCGGTAATTACAATCTCGGTCCTTGCTCCAGCAGGTAAGCCTTCAAGGTAACCCGTTAATTCATTCTGGATTCGACTCAGTACTTTATAATCCTTTATGGCCTCCACTTTTTCCGAGGCGGCTTTTATATCTTTAGACACCACAATCTTGAGCTGCTTGCTTGATATGGACAGCCCGTCGCTCGCGCCCATCACCGGCATGGATAAAACCAGAATTAATGATGATACGGCAACACCCCAATATACTTTCATGACTATCCCTCCACTATCGAATTGAAAATCAGTAACCAGTTATCAAATTCTAACTCAGTTCACTCGGTAAAACCCGGTGCCAGTTCACAGTTCTGCAATCTAATAAGTCGTGTTGTGATTTATGTCATCACAAAATTCTATGGTGGGTGGATGGACTTTAACGACACTATAGACGCCCTTAATGACAGGCTTTGTGTGCTAAAGGATTAGCATTCAGCATAGTCAAGGCGCCAGTACTATGTTAGTAAGTTATTGACAGGTGTATTATTTCCTTATCAAGGAGGTGCATCATGATGAGACGATTGTATTTTCTTTTTCACTCAACAACCGAGGCCCAGGCCACGGTATCTACCCTAAAAACAGCAAATATTCCTAAAAGATTCATGCATGCCCTGGCGCGCGGGGGTCTAAGCCTGGGAGATTTGCCACGAGCCAGCCTTAATCAACAACATGATTTACGTGCTCGCCTGACGCGTTTTTTCTGGAATGGGGATTTACTGATTTTTGCCATAGCCCTGGTGGGGTTAATTATTGCCCTGTTTATGGCGGCCTGGATCTGGGCCACAGTAGCGTTAGCCCTGATGATTGTTACCTATTCCATTGGCGCCTTTTATGCCATGAACATACCAGAACACTGTCTGGCCGAATTCAGGGCCGAATTGAGCCATGGTGAAATCCTGCTCATGGTGGACGTGCCCAAAAAACGCCTCCATGAAATCGAGGCGTTGATACACAGTAAGCACTCAGCTGCAGACTGTGAAGGCAGTAGCTGGACTCTGGATGTAATGGGAATTTAGCATACGACTAATCAGTATTAACAAGTACTGGGGCCAGGTATGGCCTGTAAATATTCAGTAAGGAAAAGCGCCCCGGGTTGGGGTGCTTTTTATGAGACTGGTAACTACTATTTTAAATCTACCCGATTATGAGTAGTTCTGTCCTGAAATTAGCCAGATAAATACTGCGCAACATCAATACCCTTCCCAGATGCCGTTTAATTCATTATTTTTCTGATCCAGATCATTTTCAAACAGCCGTCTCTATGTATAATGGGAACCAATGGTCGGTTTCCAAATAACCTAATAACCAAGAACAAGGAAGGTCTGACACCATGATTAAAAAAGTCTGGGATTTTCTTCGTACGCCGACTGCCCGTTATTCTGTAGGGGCGGTTTTGTTTTTCGGTTTTTTTGCCGGCATCATATTCTGGGGTGGATTTAATACCATTGTAGAAGCCACCAACACCGAAACCTTCTGTATTTCCTGCCATGAAATGAAAAACAACGTCTATCAGGAATACAAAGAGACCATACATTATTCCAATCGTACTGGTGTCCGGGCCATATGCAGTGATTGTCACGTACCCAAATCCTGGATACATAAAATGGCACGAAAAATTCAAGCCACCAATGAGCTATATCATAAGATAGCGGGCACCATAGACACGCCGGAGAAATTCGAAGCCAACCGCCTGGAAATGGCCCAACGCGTCTGGAAGGTGATGAAAGAGACCGACTCCAGGGAATGTCGTAATTGTCATAATTTCGACTACATGGATCTGGATGAGCAGGATAAGAGCGCACGGAAAAAACACTTAAGCTCTGTTAAGGAAGGCAAAACTTGCATTGATTGTCATCAAGGCATTGCCCACGAATTACCGGATGAAGAAGAGGAAGTGGAAAAGGCAGATAAAGAAGATAAAGAGGATAAGGAAGAGAGAGAATCCTAAGCCATGAGGAGGTTACTATGAGTCAACGTATAAATTACAGGTTTGTTATTTCTTCGTTAATTGCGACCTACCTGCTGGTATTTAGTGGTAGCCTGGTTTATGCCGCTGATATTAACAAGTTGGTAAAAGTCTGTACCGACTGCCACGGAGAAAATGGCAATTCGAAAATAATCAATAGTCCGAGTATTGCCGGCATGTCTACTGAGTACTTTGCAGAAACCATGCAAGAATATAAAGACAAGACCCGGCCGGCCGAAAAACTGAAAAACAAGAAAAAAACCATGAAAGATGTGGTCAAAAAATTGTCTGATGCCGACATGGTGGCCCTTGGTGAATATTATACCAAACAAAAATTTATACCCTTCAAGCAAGACTTTGATGCTGGCAAGGCCAAGGCCGGTAAAAAACTGCACAGGAAATACTGTGACAAGTGCCACACCGAGGGCGGTTCCTCTGCTGAGGATGATGCTGGTATTCTCGCGGGTCAGCCCAGCGGTTACTTGAAATACTCACTCGGCAGCCTTGCCAGTGGTAAACGTGAAATGGGTGAAAAAATGGCCAAAAAATTCAAAAAAATGCAAAAGAAAGAAGGTGATGCTGCGATTGATAAACTGGTTCACTATTATGCCAGTCAGCAATAAATTTTCTATACTTCAACAGACGAGAAAAAAGCCAGCATGCTGGCTTTTTTCTCGTTAAGACTCGAGGTCCACTAAAACCGGTATTTCAGGCTGGCCCAGATGACACCGATTTTATAAGATGGTGAGATTTCACCCAGGGTAAGTACGTTAGGGTTTGTATTAATCGCAACGTTATCAACCTGCCAGTTTTCCTCTTTGTACTGCTCATACAAATAACTCACATTCACTATCATTTGCTCGCTCAGATTATAATCAGCATAAATTTTTACCGCGTCACGGATTGTGGTTAAATCCGGGAAAGGTGTCTGGTTTTCGATTTCATATTTTCCCGTTGACTCCGCATGCACATAATCAAGACCAATCAATAATGCATCCTCAATGACCTGGTAGTTACTGCCAAGGCCGGCAGTGATTACACTGGTATCATTGATTCCGATCCAGTCGGGTGTACTGGCGGCCTGGCTACCTGCTTGTTCCGATTGATAAGTGGTGTTTTGGATGTAAGCCGTCACCGATATAGACTTATTTATCATGTACTGAGCATCAAGGCCAACGCCTGTTTCACTGAGATCGGTTAGGCCAATTTCAGAATCAGTGTAATCATAGACCGCGGTATCCGCCTGCAGGCCCAATACAAGACTCTCGATTCCGGAATAGGTAAGATTGATAGCAGCCTTATTGCCTTTGCGATCAGCCATATTATATTTTCGGGTTAAGGTATTTTCCGGCGGTGTCAGCACTGTGATTTGCTGGTAATCGTCTACCTTACGATCACTGGTCTCAACTTTGAGCCGGGCGTATACAGAAGAGCTGATACTGTTACCGATGGCCGCCCACAGGCCGGTTTCTTTTTGTTTTTCGACGGCCTGATATGTGCGGTCCATGGTTGTATATTTTGCACCACCTTCCAGTTTTATTTTGTTTTCAAAACGATGTCGTACATCCAGCTTAAATCTTTGATTCCTGAAGCTGTAGGCGGGATTTATTCGTGGTGTTGGAGCTGGTAGCGTGTCCGCTATGACATAATCATATTGGTTTGATTTTGTGTTATTTACCTGTTCCTGATAGTCGTATAGTACATTCAGCCGCGTCTGGGGCAGGAATAACCAGTTGGCTTTTAATGTGGCGGTGTTGGCAATAATTTCGCCGTCCAGTGATGTTTGTGGCAAGGGTGTCGTAACCAGCGCACTATTCGTTGTGTAGGGTAAAAATTTCTGATCCTGGGTCATGCGAGCGTAGGAAAAGTAACCAGCCAGGTTCAGTTTGTCGACACCATGATAATTAACTGTCAGCATGGCTTGTTGCATATCATTGTCCGGGTCAGTCGCTGCCTGGCCTTCGGTGACAGGTGGTGGCCCGGCAGGCTCAGTATAGGCGTTCTGCCAACGTAATGATTCATTAGCATTGCGAAAGCTGGAGTTGATAAAAGCGAGCCGACCAGAAAAGTCATTACCTTGATAGTTAGCCGCCAAACCCACCTGGTCTGTTACATAGTCTACAGGTGCGGCTAGTATCGCAGACCGGGCCTGGGCAAAATTGGAACCAATAGCAGCACCAAAACTTTGCCTGCCTTCCTTGGCCTGGCGATCAAAATTCAGGTCGTAGGAAATACGACTGCTCTGATTATAGGTGGCACCGACTTTGATGTTCTTGCGTTGGGTGTATAAATCTGCATCCCGAAGACTCTCATTAATAGTCGTGAAACCGGATGTATCTGGCGCAGGCACCCAGCCAGATGGCAGTGATTGTATTGAACCGCCGCTATAGGGAGTGCGGCCGGTGTCTTCGTCGTACTTATATATCTGGTCATACAAAAATTTTAATTTATAAGTACCTTGCCGGCCGCCTTCCAGCTCCAGTGAACGATTATCCAGGCCCAGCCTGTCGCCCCTTGCCTTAAAATAATCACCGCTGCCATCACGGTACTGGCTATCAAAATTTAGTACCAGGAATGCACCTTTTTTATTCAGGCCGTTGTATTGACCAAACTGGTAGGAATCATTACTGACATAACCAAGGCCCGTATCGATTTGTAAATACCAGGGTTCTTCAGACGCATCCGGACAATATTTACATTTCCATTTTTTCTTGAGTTCAATAATTTCTGCTTCACTGAGATCGGGATCAGCAAGCACAGCCATTTCTTCAGCGGTTAAGTCAGAATAAACGTCTTCAGGATCGGCGAGCACTGGTTGTGCCGCCAACAATAACGCTATGAGCATGTAAAAATTCTCTTTAGTTTTCTTAATCATGACGATTCTCCTGATAAAAAATACGCCTGACACTTAATTACACAATTTGTACTTCCATGTATTCCTGCATCTCGTCCTGTTACCGGCGTTTTACAGCTTGCAATAAAACGCTAACGTAATAATTTTACGCCCGAGGGATGATTACTCCCGTGAATTTTGGTATGACAGTTCAAACAACTTTTTGATAATAAAAACTGATTGGGTGTCGCACCAGGCAGACCACTTCCATCATAAGCAATACTGGGGTGCCCACCCGGGGCATGGCATGACTGGCACAATAACGGTGGTATTTTCTTTAACAATGGCCCATAGACCGATCCGTGCGGGGTGTGGCAAATAGTACAGTCTTCCTGCACCGGGGCATGGGCCCATAATAATGGACCTCGTTTTTCAGCGTGGCAGGTATAACAAAGCTCGTTTGTATTTGCTGTTTTAACCAGCTTTTCGTTAAACGTACCATGGGGATTGTGACAATCTGAACAGCGAATTTTATCAAAGCGCACCGGGTGCGTTGAAATGCGCTGGAATTCTGCCCTTTGTTTCAGGTGACAGGAAACACATTTTTCTGTCTGGGTCCTGGCCTGCAACATTGGGTCATTGCGGGTATGAACAGTATGGCAGTCGGCACAAACGACACCGGTGTTTTCATGGGCGCCGCCCTGCCAGTTTGCCCGGGTATAGTCATTGTGACAATTCAGGCACACTGCATTTTGTTCGGCGGGCGGTGTCCATGCCTTCGAACCAAATGCCCGAATCGGGGCCTTCTTTTCTCCTTTTTTTACTTTTTTCTGATGGTTACCGCCAGGACCATGGCAGGCCTCACATTGCAGCCCTGCCATGGGTGACCGGGCATCACCAGGTTCACCATGCTTGGTGTAAAACAGCGGCAAAACGGGATACTCGTTATCCTCATCATGGCATTTAAGGCAGGAATCGGCGCCTTTTTTGGAATAACTGATATCTTTTGTATTCTGGGTATTATTATTTTTCGTATTATCCGGGTCGGCGGCCGGGACTGACAATGAAACAGATAATAATAAAACAGCGGTAAAGATTATCTGGAAAATAAAACTACGCGCATAATAATACATATTCCCGGTCTCCTCGTGCCCGGTATTGAACGGGCATTCTTATTGGTACGGAGTAGTTTAACTGGTTTTACCTTCTCCTGTCAGCTACAACGTGGCCAGGTAAGCTATGAGATCGTCAACACGTTGTTGGCTCACATCGTTGAGCTGGGTCATCATTTTATTCGTTGCATCAAGGGCGGACATGTCATTGGCGATTAAACCTTGTTTCTGCCTTAGATCTGAAGAACCAAATGCAGTGGTGGTGTCATCAGCACCTGCTGCATGACAAGAACTACAGTTGGAATTATAGTAGATTTTACCATTGGCAACCGAGCCGATGGGAGCACCGCCGCCGCCATCACCTACGTCCACTGTACTATGAAGGTCGTCGCTACTACTCTCAAAACAACCAGCGACAGCGAAACTCAAGATCAGAACCAGTGCAACTTGTTTTATCCTGTTCATGGTCATCACCTTTCTAAATAAATTATTTCATTTTTTTGTCTGACAGAAATTTAGCAATCAATTCCGCGGCACCACCTGGCAATACAATTGATTGCATCAATGGTTCCTCGGCAATCGCCTCATTGATATCCTGAGCAGATTCATTGCGTATTTCTTCGTACGGACCACCGTTACCATTGGGGCCATGACATGATAGACAATAGGCGTTGTAATACTCTTCACCCGTCGGTGGTGGTGATACCCCTGCTACGGTAACTGTTGTGGCAGCAACGCCGGTCATAAAACCGGCATCCTGTACCGCCAGTGTCAGGGTATAGCTGCCCTCGGTCGCGTAAGTATGCGAAACAGTCGGTGTAGTCGTTATTTCAAACGCGGTGCCATCTCCGTAATCCCAGAGATAACGGGTAATTGCTGAATCATGGGTTGAACCTGAAGCATCAAAATTAATAACCACTGTTGGTTCACCAGTATAGGGTCCGCCAGGATTGGCAGACGGAATCATGGCGCCGCCAATGGTGATATCAACGAAGGTTTTATTGGTTAGATTGGCATCGTCGGTAACCAGCAGGGTTACTGTATATGTGCCAGCGGCCGCAAAACTATGGGTTGCTATAGCGCCAGCGGCAACCGTGCCGTCACCAAAATCCCAGTCATATTGAACTATTGTGCCATCAACATCGGTTGATCCAGAACCATCAAAGGTAACAGTGTTTGCTATTGGCGCCGTTAATGGGGCCGTAATTGCCGCGACTGGTGCCTGGGCAGCGCCGGTAGATACGGTCACCAGCAAAACAGCCGTGCTGCCACCATCGCCACTGGTACCGCCATTGGCATTTGCAGAAAGTCCGGCACCATACAAGGTGTAGTTGCCGCCTGCTGCTGGTGCGGTCCAGTCGAAGGACCAGGAGATACTGCCATCAGCCGCTGCTGTGGTTGGTTGTTGATGGGTTAACTCGCCAGAGAGCAACCGTGTATTGGCCTGGGTACTGATCAATGTGCCGCCCTGGGCACTGATATCCAGCCCACCGATATTCTGCTGGCCGCCAGTCATGGTAAAGCTAAAGGTACTTGTTGAAGAAGGCTGGACATTGGTGGGACCAGTAATACTGACTGAGGGCGGAACGCCACCTGAATGACAGTTGCTACAGCTGGCGCCACCGCCCGCAAGCGGGTTACCAGAATAATTAATAATTCCGCCACTGGATGTAAAAGAAATTGGGATAATTATGGTGCCCAGGATCCAGACACCTGCTAAAGCAATCAAATACTTCTTATATTTCAAGATCCCTCCTTTCAGTCCTGGATCGGTATCAATACCCGCCTGGCTGCGGTCGGTCCCAAATAAACTTTAATTACACTTTTTTGCCCAAAAATCCCCGTATTTACTATAAGTACTTGTTTATGAATACTTTAATAAACTATCTGTAAGTACAGTACTTAATAGATGGGTTAGCAGCAATGACCTAGATCAGTTTTCGCGTAAAAAAATTGGATTATTTAAGAGTAAAAAATCAACATATTAACGACCATACACTTAACATAGAGCAAACAATACTTCAATGTACCTTACAAATAGTACTTTTAAAGTTTTTTAAGGATGTCAACGCCCTTTAGTTTGACTGTTTTGGCTTTTTTGCTATCGATCGTCAGCTCGATGTACTCGAAACATTGATCGAGAGCTTTGCTCAAGGCCTTGCGCGTATCATCGATTTCCATAAAACGTTTTGTTGCACGCTCGCCAAATTCTGCGCCGACAACGTCTCGAACCATGTCAACGATTTGCCACTTGGCCATGGTGGTCGGTGATTCGTTACCGGTTTTACCAACGGTACTGGGCGCAGGCGCATCGTGGGTAAATTCATTCTGGTCCTGGATATAACCCCCGGTCACAAGATCCTTAAGATAATCTTCGAGTTCCGCGAGACTGATTGCCTTTTTCTTGAGCGCTGCGACGTCTGATTTGCCATCAATGAGTATCAATACCATTCGCAATGCCTGGGACAAGTTGTACTTTCTTGTCTTGAGCTCTTCAATACCTTTTACTGTTTTCTTTAATACTGTCGTTAGTTCCATGGTCTATATCTGAAATTCCATTCGTTCGTTATGAGTCACTTATTGAACCAGCACTTTGATGATCGACTTAAGCAAATTAATTGTAATAAGCACATATACTGCACCGAAGAAAAACACTGCCGAAATTATCAACCTAAGCACTTCCGGTGATATTTCACTAAAAAACGGCATGGCCAGGTAACCCAATGAAAAGAAAATAACCAGGCCAGTGAGAATATTCCACTTGGTACCGATCTTGCCACCAGGAATATTTTTTTTCTGGGAGATGACAGACCATAAACAGTAAAGCATTACAGCGACCGCTGCTATATCCAGAACTAACGTGAGACTAAATTCCATAACTCCTCCGTGGTATTACAGGGTAAAACTGACAGGTTACTCTCGGTCTGATCAACTCCCCAACTTCGAGTTCAGCCTCAAATATAACCCCTTAAGTGACTGCTAATCAAAAGCAAATGCTTATATTTGTACGATTTGAGTCCTTTTTTATACTGCATTTCTTAATCTACAGCAGAAAGGCTTATAAATAGGGTCAAATACCTGGATCAGGCTCAGGATATGGATAAATCTACGAATCCACACTAACAAACTTGCCAGCGCCTGAATTTTAGTGGAACGTATGTCAATTATTTAACCTGGACAAGAGGGTTGCCCATCATGATAGAGCTCTATACTGCTGCCACACCCAATGGTTTCAAGGCCTCTATTATGCTTGAAGAATCCGGTCTTGATTATAATGTTACGCATATTGATTTAGGGCTCGGGGAACAAAAACAGGAAAACTATTTAAAGATTAACCCCAACGGTCGTATCCCGACGATTGTCGATCACGACCCAGGCAATGGTGGTGGCGATTTTGCGGTATTTGAATCCGGTGCCATCCTGATATACCTGGCCGATAAATGTGGCAAGTTTTTACCCGCGAACACCCCGGAAAATATCAAGTCGCGCTCCTGGGTAATCCAGTGGTTAATGTTCCAAATGGCCAATATCGGGCCAATGATGGGACAGGCCGGGGTATTTTTCCGTTACGCACCGGAAAAAATTCAATACGCTATTGATCGTTACCAGAATGAAAGCCGGCGCCTGTTTGCTATTTTAAATAAACAACTTGCTGACAATGAATACCTGGCCGGTGACTATTCAATTGCTGATATCGCAAGCTACCCCTGGGTTGAGGCCTATGATTATATTGGTGTAGATATTGATGACCTGGATCATTTACAACGGTGGCTGGATACGATTGCAGAACGTCCGGCGGTACAAAAAGGTATGATTATCCCGGAGGCCATAGACATGAAAGATGAAGAAAAAAACGCCGAACGGGCCAGGAAGGTCCAGGATTTGCTGGCTTGATGCTGGTTAATATTTAATAAGCCTGGAATAGAATCATAAAAAAAGGGCTGACACCGTCAGCCCTTTTATTGTTTATACTTTTAAAAATAATTAGTCAGATCGGCTGGTAGTTTCCAGTAAGTGATAACCAAACTGGGTCTTGATCGGACCATGGACCATATTTAGTTCATCATTAAAGACCACTTTATCAAACTCAGGCACCATTTGGCCCTTTCCGAATTCACCGAGATCACCGCCACTCTTGCCTGACGGGCATTTGGAATGTTCTTTCGCGACTTCGGCGAAATCAGTGCCACCAGCAATTTGCTTCTTTAAATTTTCGCATTGTTCCTCGGTTTCTACGAGTATATGTCTTGCACTTGCTCGAGCCATGGGTATTCTCCGGTTTAATATTAATCAGGTTACTGCGGGTGCGATGATAACAGATACCCCGGAAATTGACCGAATGGTATTTAGCAAAATTACGGTCATTTTCAGGCTATATGACTGCCCGGGAGATCATGGTTAGTCAGAATGCTAGAATAAATCATGTTTCAAATAACACCTCATATTCATATCAAGTACCGTGACATTCAATTGAGTGCGATTCGCGCCCAGGGTGCTGGCGGCCAGAATGTAAATAAAGTGTCCAGCGCGGTTCACTTACGTTTTGATATTCGCAAATCCAGCCTGCCTACCCTGTACAAAAACAGGTTGTTGGCCGTGCAGGATACACGTATCACGAAGGACGGGGTCATCATAATCAAGGCGCAGGAATCCCGCAGCCAGTTAAAAAATAAACAAGATGCCTTAAATCGCCTGCAAGATCTGATTCGCAGCGTCTGTTCCCGTCCTAAAAAACGCATCGCCACGAAAATTAAACGAAGTACACAACTGAAACGACAGCAAAACAAACGCCGCAATGCCATGAAAAAAACCCTGCGTGGCCGTGTGCGGGTTTCCGATGATGACTGATAATAATGGCGGTAAAAATTTCTGGATTAGCTGGTTAAAACCGGCTCGATTAGCTCCACCCAGTGGACCACCGGGAGTTTGGTGGCGGTTTGCAGGTGTAACTGGCAACCGACATTTGCGGTGGCCACTATTTCTGGCTGGTCTACGGTCAAATTCTGAATTTTATTTTTCAGTAAAGCCTGCGATAAGACAGGCTGGGTGATGGAATAAGTACCCGCTGAGCCGCAACATAAATGACCATCCTGAATAGTGGTAAGCCTGTAACCTGCAGCAGTTAATATTGATTCAACCAGTCCGTGAATCGTTAGCCCGTGTTGCTGGGTACAGGGTGCATGGTAACTGATGCATTGATTTTTACCGGGAGATATTTTCTTATTAACATTTTCTTTTGTTAGAATTTCAGATAAATCCTTGTTTAACAATTTTATTTTTTTTGCTTTCTCAAGATAGCCAGACCCGGTATCTTCGGGATCGCCAACAAGATAATCTGCATACTCTGAAATCATTAAACCGCAGCCACTGGCAGTACTGAGTATGGCCTCGGTATTGTCATCAATCAGCGGCCACCAGGCATCAATGTTGTGTTTAATCATTAATCGTGCCTGGTCCGGTGCATCAAGATGGGCGGGAATAGCAGCACAACATTTTACACTGGGCACCCGAACTGTCCTGATCCCCAGGTAATCCAGCACGCGAATGGTGGCGGCATTGGTTGCTGGTGTCGCGCTTTGCTGGACACACCCATCGAGTAAAATGACGTTACGTTTATGTTCGACAGTTTTTGTAACAGTTTCGATGTTTTGCTTGCGGGGAATTTTAGAGCTCAGCTTGCCAGGTAATAGCGGTCTGATTAATTGACCTGTTTTTAAAAAAAACTTAAATAATTCCGGGCGCAGAAAAATAAAACATAACACCTTGCGTATCACCCTGGAAAAAACTGGTCGGCCCAGTTTCTTATTAATAATTTTCTGACCCACGCGCAATAATGTTGAATACTGCACGCCCGACGGGCATGTTGTCTCACAGGCACGGCACTGTAAACATCGATCAAGATGTAACTGGGTTTCTTTGCCAAGTGGTCCGCCTTCCAGGGCTAGTTTAATCAGGTAAATACGTCCCCGCGGGCCATCCAGTTCATCGCCTGTTATCTGGTATGTAGGACAAGTGGCATTACAAAACCCACAATGGACACATCGACGCAGGATTTCATCTGCTTGTTTGCCTGCCTCTGTTTGTTTGATGTAATCAACGAGCCGGGTTTGCATCAAACATCCTTGTGCATCAAGCCTGGATTTAAAATTCCCTTTGGATCAAAGGCGTGTTTTATTTTCTTGTGCCAGCTTAGTAATCCTGGCGAGAACGGCTGAATCCGGGAATCGGATCTGCTGTTACCTTGTCTGAATAACCGGGCATGACCGCCAAGGGTTTTGGCATAAGCGAATACTTTTTCAGGTGTTTCATTGGATGTTAACCATACCAGGGCGCCGCCCCAATCAATTAAACAGTCACCATCGAGTTTTGTCTCAATATCGACCCAGTCACTGGCGGCTGGTATCGATAAACGCCACAGGGCTTTGTCTGATTTAAAAAATGGATGTTGCTGTTCCCGAATATCGTGCCAAAAGGTTTCATGCTTATGAATGAATTCACCATCTATTTTTTCCGCCGACGCCGCAACCGTAGCTTGGGTACCAGACAATCGAATATTTAAAAAGCGGTCTGTGTAACTCATGGCCGAAATTGGTAAATACTGCCGGGCCAGTTTTATCATACATTTCCTGGCGTCTGTTGGTGATAAATCCTGAACCAGTGTTTTTTCGGTTTCCGGTGCCGGTAAAACTTTCAGGCTGATATCGAGCAATAAGCCCAATGTCCCCATAGCGCCTGTCATCAAACGCGAAACATCATAACCAGCAACATTTTTCATTACCTGGCCACCAAAACCCATGACTTCGCCACGGCCATTAATCATGTGTACACCTAAAACATAATCACGGGCCGAGCCCGTATAGGGGCGTCGTGGACCGGATAAAGCACAGGCAATCGTGCCACCCAGGGTTGCCTGTTCCCCATAAGCGGGCGGTTCAAACGCCAGCATTTGATTTTTACTCGCCAAAATTTTCTGGATATCATTCAACCGGGTGCCACTACGGGCAGTGAGTACCAGCTCCCCGGGCTCATAATTAACTATGCCTTGATGTTCTCTGGTCGTAATTAATTCAGCCGTATTCTTATCATGGTCTGAATTTGCAAGAAATGATTTTGTAGCGCTACCCCGTATATTAAGTACCGCTCCATTGGCATAGGCTTGTTTAACCTGGTTAGCAAGTTTGCTCGTAATATCTTTTGTGCCAGCTGCGATCAAAATCAAAAACGTTCCAGTTCTGGATGAGGCAATTTACCGTCGTGAACATGCATGGCACCCAATTCCGCACAGCGATGTAGTGTCGGAACAGCCTTGCCGGGATTGAGCAGGCCCTGTTCATCACAAGCATCTTTAATGGCATGAAACTGGCTTAACTCCAATGATTGAAACTGGACGCACATTTGATCAATTTTTTCGATACCGACACCGTGCTCACCGGTAATAGCGCCCCCGACTTCAACACACAGTTCAAGTATTCGTCCGCCGAATTGTTCTGTTTTTTCAAGCTGTCCGGTTACATTTGCATCGTAAAGAATGAGCGGATGAAGGTTACCATCACCGGCATGAAATACATTGGCGACTGGTAAATCATACTCTTCTGCCATTTCACTGATTCGTTTAAGCACTTCTGGCAGGCAACGGCGCGGGATAGTGCCATCCATACAATAATAATCCGGTGCTAACCGGCCAACTGCCGGGAACGCCGCCTTGCGGCCGGCCCATAATTTTTTTTGTTCTTTTTCATCGGCAGCAATGCGAACCTCGGTTGCACCACACTGCAGACACAACTCATGGATCTTTTTTGTATGGTCACCCACTTCGGGAATATTGCCATCAATTTCGCATAACAGAATTGCCGTCGCATCCACGGGATAACCCGCATGAATAAAATCTTCTGCCGCTTTTATTGCAAGTGTGTCCATTAACTCCAGGCCGGCCGGGATTATGCCGGCTGAAATTATTTCACTCACGGCTTTACCGGCGTTGATGACATCATCAAAAACAACCAGCAAAACCTGGGTTAGTTCTGGCTTCGGCAAAAGCTTGACGGTAATTTCGGTAATAATGCCCAGCAAGCCTTCTGAGCCCGTCATTAATGCCAGTAAATCATAACCAGGACTATCCAGTGCCTGGCTACCGATTGTCAGTAGCTCTCCCTCAGCAGTAATGATTTCCAGCTTAAGAATATTGTGGACGGTTAAACCATATTTAAGACTATGGACACCGCCGGCATTCTCGGCGACGTTACCACCAATAGAACAGGCTATTTGTGATGATGGGTCCGGGGCATAATACAAACCATGGCCTGATACGGCTTCGGAAATTGCAAGATTACGGACACCCGGCTGAACACGTGCAGTACGGTCATCCGGATTAATGTCTAAAATTTTGTTGAGACGTGCAAGGTTTAATAACAAGCCATTTTCCAGCGGCAAAGCGCCGCCAGATAAACCCGTCCCGGCACCGCGTGTTGTGACAGGTATTTTAAACTTCTGGCAAAGCTTGATAATACTGATAATTTCTTCCTGGTTACCAGGCAAGGCAACCACGAGTGGTAACTGCTTGTAGGCCGATAATCCATCACACTCATAAGGACGCAAGCTTTCCTCGTCTGTAAGCAGAAAATTAACAGGTAAGAGCGTCTGCAGGGCTTTGATAAATTCTGATTGTGCAGGAGTCATAACAACCTTATTAAAACATTTTGACGTATGATACAGGTGTTGTTGTCCATGGTAATAGGAAATTTACAGCAGTCACAATAATAACGTGTTTAATAGAACAGTTGGAAATTGACCGTATTTATCCAAAAACTTTAACAGGGAATAATAATGCACCCCATTATAATCATTGGTTCCGGGCTGGCAGGATATACACTGGCCCGGGAATTTAGAAAACTGGATAAGGAAACAGCCGTTACCTTAATAACTGCCGATGATGGCACATCCTATTCCAAACCCATGTTGTCCAATGCCCTTTCAAATCAAAAGAATGCGGCCAGCCTGGCCATGGCCAATGCCGAAAAAATGGCGAATGATTTAAGGCTGAAAATTCTGACAAATACAAGCGTAATAAAAATTAATCCTGAGATAAATACTATTAAAACTGATCAGGGTAATCTTGAATATTCCCAACTGGTATTTGCCACGGGTGCCAGACCCATCAAAATTCCGTTCGCAGGCAATGGGGCCAGGGACATTCTGTCTATTAACAACCTGGATGATTACAGGATATTCAGGGAAAAACTGGCGAATATAAAACGTGTCGCCATACTGGGGCCGGGCTTGATTGGTTGTGAATTCGCCAATGATCTTATTGGCAGTGGTTACGAAGTCAGCGTTATCGGCCCAGATAAATTCCCGCTGCAACAAATGTTACCCATGGAAGCTGGCCGGGCATTACAAAACGCCCTGACAAAGTTGGGCGTCGACTGGCACCTCGAAACGCTCACCAACGATATCAGCTCAGACGGCTCTGCATACACGTTGACATTTGAGGGTGGCAAGTCAATAACCGTAGATCTTGTGCTTTCGGCGGTTGGACTGAAACCTGATACAAAACTTGCGGCAGCAACCGATATAACTGTGAATCGCGGTATCGTGGTTAATCGTTATTTGCAAACCAGTGTCCAGAATATTTTCGCCCTCGGTGATTGCATGGAGGTGGAGGAACTGGTCCTGCCATTCGTTATGCCGATCATGTTTTGCGCCCGGGCCCTGGCCAGCACACTGGCAGGTACCCAGGTACAGGTTTCGTTCCCAGCCATGCCAGTTGTAGTCAAAACACCATCCCATCCAATTATTAGCTGCCCGCCCCATCCTCGTCATGAGGATCAGTGGCAATTGACTATTGATGCAGACAAAAAAGGGGTTAAGGCTTGTTATTATGATAAACAAAAACTTTTATTGGGATTTACGCTAACGGGCGATAAAATCTCGGAAAAACAATCGCTGACAAAATTACTGCCATCTTACCTGGATTAATTTTTATTACAGATCTGAAACAGATAAATTTCACTTCATATCCTGACTTATATACGCCGCTCAATTTTTTTTATAAATTTGTAAGACTTTGAATCTAAAACAAAACTCCGCTAATAAAGATATGTTAGACTACGCACACTTACATTCGCGCCCTCACCACTATGACTGACATTCATCAAAAACGCGTCGCAATTACCCAGGCAGTCATGGCCTTGCTGGATGACTGGAAAGTGCGGGCAACTGATCAAATTCGGCTTTTGGCCCTACCGGACGGATTAAAAGCAAGACAACTAAGACAATATCATCAGGGCACTCCCTTCCCTGAATCTGAATTGCTTGATACAAGAGTTGAACATCTTGCCGGGATCGCTGATGCTTTAAGAACCACATATCCACGAAATGTCCAAATGGCTACATTCTGGCTGAATAAAAAAAATAACCGCTTCAATAACCGAAGCCCGATCACAGTGATGACCGAAGATGGACTGGCAGGCTTACAAACTATACGCGCCCATCTTGATTGTGCCTGGGACTGGCATATGGACAGTAAAAAATTAACGAGTTCAGAAGCATGAGTTGTTGTGCCCACGCAGGTTCAGCGAACAGGTTTTTCTCTTTTTTTGCACGCCGCTATCATAAAAAATATCTGAAGAAAGGACTCGAAAAAACCCAGCTACAATTAGTAGCTGGACTGAAGCAGGCTGGTTTTGATAAAGCCACGCTACTTGAAATCGGTTCAGGAGTTGGTTACTTGCACCAACAGATGATTAAAAGCGGTGCCGCCAATGCGCTAGGTATAGACTTGTCGGACAAAATGTTATCAGAAGCAAAAAAACTGGCCCTGTCCCAGGGACTTGAAAAACAAACTGATTACTTGCAAGGTGACTTTCTGGATCTAGCTGCCGATATTGAAAAGGCAGATGTAACGATTCTTGATAAAGTTGTTTGTTGTTATCCTGATGCCAATTCCCTGGTTCATGAGTCGGTTAAAAAAACCAATCGCGTTTACGGTTTAACTTATCCAAGAAAAAACATAATGACAAAAACTGCTGAAATTATTATGGCGGCCATCATGAAAATTTTTCGCTCGGACTTCAGGTCTTATGTCCATGACCCAATGCAGATAGAACAATGGATAACGGAGCAGGGCTTCAGAAAACTTTACCAGGACCAGACACTGGTTTGGTTGACCCAGGTTTATGTGAAAAATACCTGACGAGACCATTGTAGAAGGGTCCTTATCCAGGTTTATCTGCGAAAAGGCATCCTAACAACAACACGATTTCTTCTCTTGCTGCGCTTTCGAATCCGGCAAACCTGGCTTCACGGCCTCAATATATGCTGACACGACATAATCCTCGGCTTTACTACCTGGCGCCCAATCTTTAATAAATTCACGTGACTCATCTTTCGGGTTAATAGCAATATCTTTAAATCCCGCCTCTTTCATCATGGCCTCAAGATCAGCAATCATCGATGCACCGGCCATACAACCGGCGAATAATTTTTCATCATTCTTCATAGCTGCCGGCATTTCGGCAGTTGCCACAACATCTGATATGGCCAGACGACCACCAGGCTTTAATACCCGGATGGCATCCTTAAATACTTGTAACTTATTTGGCGAAAGATTGATTACGCAATTAGAAATTATGATGTCTGCAGTATTGTCAGCGATGGGCAGGTGCTCTATTTCTCCAAGGCGAAATTCAGTATTGACAAACCCTGCCTTCTCGGCGTTTGCCCGGGCCTTACTCACCATCGCCGGGGTCATATCAACACCAATAACAACACCACTTTTTCCAATTTCACGGGCAGCCAGAAATGCATCAAAACCACCGCCAGCACCCAGGTCCACCACGGTTTCACCATGTTTGAGACTGGCAATAGCCCTGGGATTACCACAACCCAGGCCCATGTCTGCCCCGGCAGGTGTAGCTGCCAGGTCTGCTTCAGAATATCCTAACCTGAGTGAGTTAAGGGTATTGATATCAATGTCATCGGACACACCGCAACAGCTTGATGCCACACCACATTCACTGCCGGCATTACTGGCCTCGGCAACTTCACCATAACTTGCCCGTACACCCTGCCTGATGTTATCTGCTGATTTCTTGCTCATGGGAGTTCCTCTTTAAAATACAAAAAACGAATAATTGCCTGTATAAACCCAGTATTTATTTATGGAGCCAATAATACCAATTTACAAGATTATTCGATATCAAGAGCCTTTATCCAGGCAAAAAAAGCCCCGCCGGGGCGGGGCTAAAATAATGGGTTGTCACCCATCAGGAGGAGGACTTCATTAGACCTCGATCCCGGGAAAATAACTGTGAACTCGGTCACAAAATGCACACCCAAAATTAATTAATTAAATAAATAATTAAAAAACCCCGCCGAAAGGCGGGGCCAAATCATACTACTCGTCAGGAGGAATAACGAAAAAAACTATCTGGATCCAGTCCCTGATCCCATTCACTTATCCATAAAATTCGGTGTTAATTTAAATATAGACCAAATAAGTGATATTAGTAGTTATTTGACGAAAAAATACTGCGAACAACAAATTATCCTAAAATA
The DNA here is from genome assembly GCA_913009895.1 of uncultured Acidiferrobacteraceae bacterium. Classification (GTDB taxonomy): domain Bacteria; phylum Pseudomonadota; class Gammaproteobacteria; order Acidiferrobacterales; family SZUA-150; genus SZUA-150. The sequence goes on from CAJVXY010000043.1 coordinate 19,679, forward strand.
GACGTAATATCAGTCAGTTAAAAAAATCGTTTGTGACCAAATCACTAATAGGCTGACCCAGTTCGTTCTCATGAATAACCAGTACATATTTCCCCGGGCCTGGTCGACCAGCAGCGGCTTTAGTCACATCAAGTAGCGTGACTTCTTGCCCTTTTAGCTGGAGATTTTGCTTAATAGACCGAATCATTGTGTCTTTATCTGAACTGACAATGAATGCGATCGGTACATCCGGAAAATACTTTTTCACCAGATCATAAACAGAGACATAGTTCTCTTTTACCTCGGAAACGGCGTTTGTAGATATAACAACGCCATCCAGGCCATCAGGCTTGATATGGGGCAATTGCTCCATCTTTGTCAGTGTTTGGGCTTTATAGTGGTTCCTGATCAGAAATTGACCCATTTTTTCTGTCAATAACTGGTTCGGACGCGCCAGTAAAATATGCTTTTCCTGCATGACATCCCTGAATCTTAAGGTGTGTATCATTAGAAGCGTAGTCGCTATTTCTGGGCATGCAATTCAATCAAACTACCTTTTGTCCGATATAACAACTAAAGAATTAATATTTTTAAAATCAAGGAATTAACTGCTATTGTTATTTTACACAATGGAAACATTTGATAAAAAAGGTAAATAACCAAAAAAAGCCCCACCGGTCAGGTAGGGCCAATCTGATATTGTCTATCAGGAGGAGTACCCGTATTCAAGCCTAAATAGAGACTACCAACTGTGAAGCCGTTCACAATATCGTCAATAGAGCAGAAAAAAATGCTACAGCAGTAAAAATAAGGGTTAACAGAGTGAAAGCTGTGGATTTTTATGGGCGGAATTCAGATTACGGTTATTCTGTCAGCGATAATCATGGGCCTGGATAAGAATCTGAACCTGATCAAAACCTTACCAATATACACATTACTTGTTATGCTCACTTTGCGAGCTGGAGAATAAAATTTCTATAATTACTGCTGAATTCCAGGACAGTTGATCAGTACAACCACATACGGATAGTTAGAAGTTAAAGATATGAATTTAATGTCCCATCCATCCACAGCGAATACCTGTCAAAACGACCATAAAACAATACGCCCCGGATCACACGAATTGCCCAAAGGAACAAACTAAAATGAAAGCCAGACATCATTCTTGCCACCGACTTGTCAATATTATTTTTATATTCATCACGGCACTCAGCCTTGCGACACTCTCTGCCTGCGGTGGTGGTAGCAGTAATGGAGGTGGTGGTGGGGGTACAGGGGACCCGGCAACCGCCAATATGTACGTGACCAATGGTCCAGTGAATACTGTTACCCGCTCCCCCGATGGTAAGACGATTTACATTGGCGGTAATTTTACAACCGTGGCAGCAAACACCGGTGGGGCGGCCCCCATTAGCAATACCAGCGGCCTGCCAGTGGGTAACTATCCCAAGGTCAATGGCGATGTGTATGCCAGCGTCTCGGATGGCAGTGGTGGCTGGTATATCGGCGGTTCTTTCTCCTCGGTTGAGACAGTCGCACGAAACAACCTGGCTCATATTCTTACCGATGGCAGTGTCGATCCGGCCTGGAATCCTATTGCTGACAGTACTGTCTTTACTTTGGCAGTGTCCGGCAACATGGTCTATACCGGGGGGCTTTTCTCCAACATCGGCGGGGCCGCCCGTAACCGCCTCGCGGCCCTGGATGCCAGTTCGGGTTTGGCCAC
>CAJVXY010000044.1 GCA_913009895.1 uncultured Acidiferrobacteraceae bacterium
TACGCTCACTTTTATAGTCCTGTGGGCGGTGTTTTTCGTAGGTCTGATATTCGCGTGGTACAAAACCGCACATAACAAGCCCATTCAGCCGACGCCAAAAAGCGGCGCGGCTGATGGGTAACGTTAGGCGAAGGATAAATTAATGAAACGAAGAGGCGAAAAATTCGGGTGGATCGGTGGCTGGTTTGGTGGTTTTGTATGGTTGGGTTTACTATCTGCCATTTGGTTGTTTCAAAATAAAATAATCGAAGGGATAATAGGGCTAGCGGTATTTATAGTCGCAATTATCGTCATTAGTATGACTGCCCCTTGGAAGCATCCGAATACAAAATATTGGAAATTGATGTTGCCAATATATTCACTCTTTTTTTGTTCAATTGTCTTATCAATTTACTTATATGGCGGGTTAGAAATTATTGGGTTAAATTGGAAATCTATATTTTTAGTAATTCCAGGTCTCATACCACTAGTAACGGCAGGTAATCGAACCTGGAACAGTAGTACCAAACAAGACAATTCGCCTAACAAGGCAAATTAACAGAAGTAAAGGTATAAAGGGGTCAAGTCACTTGTTTTATAATACTGCCCCGCAAAAACCCGGGTTTCTCGCTCTATCTTAAAAGGGAACGACTTATGGGTGACTCATTTAATCCGACCTATAAAAAATATTATTTTAATCAACGAGGGCAGAGTAAATCGATCTTGTGCGCTAGACCGTCCAGAGGGAAAACGAAATAACAAGAAATAACAAGGGACAGACCACGGTTTTGAAAGTAAGAGGGTCAGAAAGTAGAAAGTAAGAGGGTCAAGTCTTACATATCACATTCAAGTGAAAAGGGAGTAGTCCAGAGTAAATAGAAGTCATAATACTGTTAATAAGATAAGCATAAGTTCACAATATCCGGAAGGGTCGATTTATTTTACCGTACCAGTTGTGTGCTCAACTGTTAGGCAAAATACCTATTGACATACCATAAATGATATGTATACTCTATATGGTATGTGGAAAATCTATGAGCACAAAAATGCACTAAAGCAGTTGAAAGCATTGCCTGTAGATATACTCAAACGCTATGAAAAATGGAAAGATATCGTAGTTATATCTGGGCCTAAGGGGCTAAAGTTAATAAAGGGTTTTAATGATGAGCCCCTGAGAGGTGAGTGGAAAGGTTATCGCTCCTCTAGACTCAATATCCAATACCGAATAATTTACAAAATAGAAAAGGAAGATCTGTTTGTAAAAGTAGTCAAAGTAACAACACATGATTGCCGGAGAAAATAGTATGAAATATTATAAAGAGGCACAAAAAAGAGTTGATGTATCTGTTGGGGAATCTGTCAAAATTATTCGTGAGCTACAAGGATTAAGCCAAAATGAATTATCTGCTCTAACTGGTATACCCCAATCAACTCTTTCGGCAATTGAGCACGATAAAATAAATTTAGGTGTAGAAAGGGCAAAAATGCTTGCTAGAGCATTAAAATGCCATCCGGCAGTTCTTGTTTTCCCTGGCTGGGATGTTGACCATGAGATAGCTGCATAACTCAACGTGAAAACAGAACGGAGGGATTAAATTTTATTCCTCCGTACCCATAAATTATCAAACCGTTATGCGGATTGACACTATTGCGCAACACACTACACTTGAAAAATGATCAAGTCTTCAAGCACAAAGGCCTGGAAAAATTCTATGCCTCTGGCAGTACAAAAGGCATTCAGGCAAAACATGCTAAAAAGCTCCATATGCAGCTTGCCGCTTTAGACACTGCCTATCACATTGAAGACCTTGATATCCCGGGCTATCGGTTACACCAACTCAAGGGTGGCCTCAAGGGTTTATGGTCAATTACCGTAAATGCTAACTGGCGTATCACTTTTGAGTTCGCCGATGGCAATGTTTATATCGTCAACTACGAGGATTTTCACTAATGGCTATGCACAACCCCCCGCATCCTGGCGAGTTCATTCAGGTTACCTATATGGAGCCTTTTGATTTAAGTTGCCGCTATTTAGCATCAAAACTTAGTGTAGCTGCCTCTACTCTAAATAGAGTGTTAAATACGCAAAGTGGCGTTAGCCCTGAAATGGCACTACGCCTTTCCAAATCTTTAGGGCGCAGCCCTGAAAGCTGGTTATCCATGCAAAATGCATATGATCTCTGGCAGGCGAAGAAACGCGTCAAGCTTGGAAGGGTCCACAAAGTTAATATAAACGCCGCATAACCAGGCGTTCGTGTGGGACAGCTGCGCGCTGTAGCTTAATCCTTACACCGCCATGAGGCATTGCAAATGTTACCACATGTGGTAACATATACAATATGGGTAAAATACGTAGAGGGAACTACATATTTCTGACCTGGATCGGAGATCATTCGCCCCGGCATGTCCATGTTTACCAGAAATCGAAACTCGTGGTTAAGTGGGATCTGGAAAATGGCCAACCCATGGAAGGAAAAGCCAGTCGAAGGTTGATTCAACTTATCGAGCAGCTGAAGAGTGAAGGTGAGTTATGAAAATACGCAACGTTACACCAAATAATAGAAGGAATGAATTTACGGTAGTAACCCGCTCTGGGGCTACGTATACCTTCCCCTATTCAGAAGCAGATCCTTGCCCAAATGCAGACGATCGGTTGACTGAAGTTTTTGTAGACAAAGAACTCGGAAATGAAGCTTTTACCTATATTCTTGAATCCGGGGAAGAGGGTTCAATTCATATGGAGCACATCCTGGAATACAATGAGGACCCAAAATATCTGGCCGAGCTTCTAACTTACAAGCTTACACTGGAAGCTCAAAAAGGAATTGAAGGTAGTGGGCTTAGTATGCGCCAGATAGCGAAGCGCCTGAAGACCTCTGTCCCTCAATTATATCGTCTCCTGGATCCAGTGAATACGCGTAAGTCCATGAGTCAGTTGGTTGCACTTCTTCACGTGCTTAATCGTGATGTTGACCTGGTCGTTAAGAAGAAAGTCGCAGCATAACAAGTCGTTCGAGACCGACACGTGAAAGTTTTGCGGCGCTTCGCGGTAGAGTAAAAAAAGGCCGGTGACATCTGAGAATAATCATCATTTGTCACCGGCCTTTTTATTTTTCCTTTACCGCATCTGGTTCATGTTCATATTATTCTTATTCATGTTCTTCGTGTTCATATTATTCATGCCCATACCACCCATGTTTTTTGGCATGTCTTCCAGTTTTTTCTTCTGCTCGGCACTAAGTGTTTTGTAGAATTTTTTACCTGCCTTGGCTGTCCCAGACATTTTTTTGGCATGCTTACCCATAAAGTTCATGCGCTCTATGAAACTCATGCTTGAGAGTGCGCCCATTTTTCCACCCATGCCTTGCTGGCCTCCCTTCATGCCCTGCTGGTTTCCACCCATATCATGCTGACTTCCTTTCTTGTGGTGGTCTTTCATATCACCCTTTTGGCCGCCTTGCATTTCCTTCGTGTTTTTCATGCCGGATTGTTTGAGTTTCATCATGTCTTCCATCATGGCTTTTTTCCGCTTGAAATAGTTGTTGAGTGCATTTTCCTGCCTTTCATTCAACTTTAGTGATGACTTCATCATTTTCTTCCGTTGATCCAACATCTGCTGCATCTGTCCCGGACCACCCATCATGTTCTGATTGCCCTGCATTGAAGGACTTTTATCCTTTGCAATGACCATGCTGCTGGCAAGGATACTCGTGACAATAAAAGCTATTTTAATATGTTTTTTCATTTTTTAAATTCCATCTGTTGGTTGCGAAGTCGTCCTTCGTAAATAGGGTTGGAGCCGGGTATTCTTTACCAAGTAAATATTTTATTCAACAAACTACGACATTAATATTTGTCATCTTCTATTTCGGTTCTGTAACAGGAACTAAAAAAATATGGAATAATAGGGGACTGGATTTACCGGACATCGTACAGTAAAAGGGTCTGGCGACATCAGGGAATAAGTGTCATTTGTCACCGGTCCGATTAATATAAAGTCATAACAAAACATACATGATATTAGAAGTTGCAATACTTGATGTAATCCCAGGCAGGGAAGCGGAATTTGAATCTGCCTTTGATAAAGCCCAGGATATTATTTCTGGAATGGGGGGTTATGTTTCACACGAACTTCAAAAATGCATTGAAAAAAATAATCGGTATATACTGCTAGTAAAGTGGGAAAAATTAGAAGATCATACTATCGGTTTCAGGGAGTCGGATGAATATCAAGTATGGCGTAATTTACTACACCAGTTTTATGAACCATTCCCGGATGTGGAGCATTATAAAAACGTGCTGAAAAATACCTCCACGTAATACCGCAATGTGGCGCGGCTTGTCGCACTGTTAGCCGATCAAATTAAACAGGGAAATTATGAAAAAATTAATATCATTCCTCTTTATCATTATAAGTCTTAGCATGCTCACGTCATGTTCCAAAGATGACATGACGGATGAGCTTGTGCCAAAAGCAGAAGCCAGGTTTGCTGAAGAATATCTGAACAATTTGAGAGTAAAAGACTTTGCTTACGTAAAAAGCCAAATGAGTAAAGAAGTATTGGCGCAAGCTAATGATGAAATATTGCTAGAGCTGTCTAATTATTTCCGTAAAGGTGAATTATTGTCAACAGAGATCATCGACCATCAAGTAAAGGTGCAAAATGGTAAATGGCAAGGAAATTTCTCATTTGAGTACCAATTTTCTGATGGCTGGAATATTGCAAATGTTGCTTTAATAAAAGTTAATGAAAAATATGAAGTGGCTGGTCTGAATGTGTACCAAACGATTCTGTCTCAAAAAGAGCTGCGCACATTTACTTTTAAAAACAAAAGTATTTTGCAATACCTGGTCTTATTGCTGTCTATAATCATTCCTGTGTTTATTATTATTACCGCTTACTACTGTGCCCGTACACCAATGCCTAAAAGAAAATGGTTGTGGTTATTATTTGTCTTTCTTGGAATATCAACGGTTCAAATTAATTGGGCAACGGGTGATATTGGTTATCAATTACTAAGCGCACATCTACTGGGTATTTCGTTCGCATCATCAAGCCCCTATGCGCCTTATGTTATATCAGCATCTTTTCCGTTAGGTGCGATTATATTCTGGTTCCGTAAACGATTTATTAAATTAAACTGAAATAGCTAATAAGCTGGAACCAAAAGAGACGGACTGGTCTGCTTCATAGAATGAAGGATCTTAATATATTACCTGCCGATTTACCGGTTCCTGCCGATGATGGTGCCTGCGATCACCTAACAGGTTCGAGACTACCATCGGTTTTTCTTAATAGCACTTCTGGTAAAAGTATTGATATTGGTTCCCTGGCAGGCGCGGTAGTTATATTTTTTTATCCTATGAATGGCAAGCCAGGTTCAGCACCCATGGTTGGCTGGAATGACATTCCCGGCGCGAGAGGCTGCACGCCACAAGCTTGTTCATTCAGGGATGATTACTCGAAGTTGCAATTATTGGGTTTACAAGTATTTGGCATCAGCTCGCAACCCCTGGCTGATCAAAAAGAGGCGAGGGCGTGGCTTTCTTTGCCTTATGAACTCTTGAATGATTCGCAGCTGGTTTTAACGAAGGCCATGAACCTGCCCACTTTTGAGTACGAATTTGCGACATATATAAAACGTATTACGATTATTGCAATAGATGGCGTGATTAAAAAAACATTTTACCCGGTGTTTCCGCCAGACAAAAATGTAAGTGATGTAATTAAGTGGGTTGAAAAAAATCAGGCCAAGTTGACACAGACGAATTAAAGCTCCGCATTGATTATTCACATCTACTAATATGAAACACAGGGCGACTTGTGCAGGTAAATTTTATCCCTGATCCTGCCATTTATAAAGCTGGTTACGTTTGACACCTAACTCTCTGGGGGTTTATCTGTTACTGCTAATAACCTGACTGTTTCTAGTTTTAATTCTTTGCTAAAGGTTTGTCTTTTTTGCAAAGCGGTGGTATTTTAGACCAAGCTAAGCCACTGAAAAGCCATGCAAAGGCATTTGAAAAAACGCCAATTTATCAGCTTAGAATTACCATTTTACTAGCAAATTATTAGCAAAAAAATTCCTTTGGCAGTGCCGATTTAAGTGCTGTGTGGCAAGACCCGGATTTTAATCCCAAAGAAAGTGCATTTTATTACGTCCGCGTCATTGAAATACCAACACCACGCTGGACTGCTTATGATGCCAAGTTCTATAAAGTTAAAATGTCTAAAGAGGTCCCAATGATAATTACCGAGCGGGCTTATACTTCACCGATTTTGTACACGCCAAAGGGTTAAGTTTGCGTAGTATCAATTTTGAACCGCAACAATAATAATTAGTAGTCACAATAGTCGCGGGGGAGGTTTAGAGTGACCCCTTTTGATATTGCATAGAGACGTAGCCGAGGATATTAACATGTTGTACACAATCCGAACATCACCAATTATTGCGCTACTGCCGATACTTTTGGTTTTTATCCTTGCCGGTTGTGGCGGGGGTGGCAACAACAGTAGCAACGGCAGCACCATTAGTTTTGGCCGCGAAGATGCGGTCAATGCCAATGTCGTCAGTTCGCCGATAGATATGGCTTTTATTCCCGGGATGGGCACTGCCTTTGTTGTCATTTCACAAAGCGGCCTTGTTTATTACTTTAATGGCGGCCTTGATCCGGTCAATAGCGTGGATCTGAGCAGTGTGCTCCCCGTAGTGAGTGGTGGCGAACAAGGTTTGTTGAATGTGGAATTCCATCCAAACTTCGCGGCTAATGGCTATGTATTTTTCTATCACACCAGTGTATCCAGTACGGTCAACTCGGTCTCGCGTTTGACGGTCACGTTCGACGGCAGCGGCAATCTGGTTCTCAGTGATTCGGTCAAGATCATCGATTTCCGTAAGCCCGGTTCTGCATCGAATCATAACGGTGGGGGGCTGGTGTTCGCCCCCGATGCGACGTTGTTGGCATCGGTGGGTGATGGCGCCAGTTCCAGTACGGCGCAGGACAATGCGCGCCTGCTCGGCAAAGTAATCCGCATTACGCCCAGCCTTGCAGCCGGTACCGGCGGCTACACAATTCCCAGCGGAAATATGTTCAACTCGATAAACCTGCAATGCTCAGATGTGGTCCAGAGTGCGGAGGATTGCCCGGAAATTTTGGCCATGGGTCTGCGCAATCCCTTTCGTATGTCCATAGCAGGCAATATCGTTTATCTTGGTGACGTGGGTTCGGGTAACGAGGAGATCAACAGCTTTAACTACACGACCAACACCGCCAACTTCGGCTGGCCCACGCATGACGGTTATGTAGCCACGTCCACCATTCCCGGTTATCGTAATCCCATTGTTTATTATGATCGCAATGACGCCATTGCCGACGCCTTCCGCGCCGAGGATCCCGAAGGTGTTAAAACAGGCTCCGCCAGTATTATGATCGGCGATGTCTACAGTGGCGCCCGGTATGGTGGAGCACTGAACAATAAGTTATTTTTCGCCGAGTTTTATGACGGCTTTATGCGCGCCGTCGGCGTTGATAATAATGGCGGTATCACCGATTCCGACGGTGTGCCAGGTAGGCACATTATACACCATGGACAGATCACCAGCATGGTCGAAGGCCCGGATGGATATATGTATATCACCACCTTGTATGGTCCGGCCATGGTGTACCGCCTTGTCAAACCGTAGCTTAGGGTATTAACAAGGCCGGTCAAACAGGCAGTATCGTAAAGGTATCGTAAAGGGGTTAGAGCCCTTTAATATTTAGTATAGTTCCGATTTGTCTCTGACCCGAATGGCACTTACTTAAGCCTAATATCTGGTTTAAACATGGTTTCCCGTAGGTTGGACTGAGGAACGAAGTCCAACGCAAGTGCTAAATAAAGCGCCGCTGTTGGACTTCGTTCCTCAGTCCAACCTACAAAAAAACTTATTGGGCTTAAGTCAGTGCCATTAGTCTCTGGCCCCATTTATTTACGGTGTATACCAAATCGGTGATGTGTACGCGCGTTCCTGTGCTTGCATGACTGCGTCTTCAGGCAATTCTTTTAACCCGAAATACTTTTTATCAAATGCCAGCCAGGTTGGTGTTGGTATTTCAAGAACACGAATGTAGTAGAACGCGTGTTGTTTTATTTCAAAGTCAGGGTCAGTCCATGCAACGTCGAACAAGGGTTCCCCAATCGAGTTTGTGTAAGTCGCTTTGCTAATGTTGACGGTATTGCCTACCGCTTTCTCGCAACGACGCTTTTTAATGGCTCGACCATCGGAGCACGCTGCGTCATAGATGCACTCATGTGTTCCACTTTTTTATCAACCCAGCCCTTGATCACCTGCACTCGATCAATGTTTGCTCCGTCCGGGTCTCGCAGGACTTGAACTAGTAACGTTGGTGCTCCACTCTCGCTGCGCAAGGCTACTTTATCTAATTAATGTTGGTAATAGCCAATCAAGATCGACATGAATGTCCGCTCCTGATCGATAGTGTTGAATAACTCCCATCGGTGACTCAACGATTGCGCAAACCAATAGCCAACCAATTTAGGTTCAGAGTTAAAACTCAAACAAAATATCTACCAACTAATATGAAACACAGGGCGACTTGTACAGGTAATTTTTATTTGTTAATTGCCTGAGCATAAAGTGGGCGGTATCGGCCCGGGAAATTTTGATGGTTGCCGGTTTATTCCCTGGCGTATAACCATGCTGGTAAATACCGGTACGGTCACCGTCGGTTAAACTGCCAGGACGGACAATAGTCCAGTCCAGTTGGCTGGCCTTGATATAATTTTCCTGCAAATTATGGTCGGCGTAGAGGGCGCCCATGAAGAGTGGGGCGATGAGGTATTTATAATGGAATGGCAGTGCCTCGTGGCTATCACCTGCCCCAAGACCTGATTGGCAAATGAATCGCCTGATCCCGGTTTTTTCCATGGCACGGATAATATTTTTTGTGCCCTTTGCCCGCAATTGGCTGTTATCCATAATGTTTGGCATGCCCAGGGAACACAAAACCACATCCTGTCCCTGCAGGGCATGTTCAACGGTCGCCGGGTCCAGCACATCTCCCTGCACAACCCTTAAGCGCTCATGGCTCAGGCCAAATTTTTCTGGATTACGGGCAAAGGCAGTCACGTCATATCCCTGCTCCAGGGCCTGGGCCACAAGTTGGCGACCCGTGCGTCCGGTTGAACCAAAAATGATTAGTTTCATGTTTTTCTCCTTGTTTGTGTCTATTTGTGCTGAATAAATTCACTTTACAACGTGTCAATTGACATAGTGTAAAGTTAAGATAAGATTGACAGCATGTCAAGTAAAAAAATAGACACGCGTACCCGCATTCTTGAAGCGACCTGGCACCTGATGGAGCAGCGTCGTGGCCAGGGTGTCAGCATGGGTGATATTGCCAAGGCTGCGGGTATTTCCCGGCAGGCCTTGTACCTGCACTTTGATTCCCGAACAGAGTTGATGATTGCCACGGTCAATTACGTCGACGAGGTGAAAGGGTTGAACGAGCGCCTGGAACAATTTCAGGAAGCCACATCAGGTGTTGATCTTCTCGATATCTGCGTCGATGTCTGGGGTAATCATATTCCCGAGATTTATGGCCTGGCCAAGGCCTTGTTAAATACCCGTGATACCGATGAAGCGACCGCCGCTGCCTGGAATAGTTGTATGGGCTGCCTGCACGATGTCTGTCAGAATATAATCGAGGCACTGGACGAGGAGAAAATTCTTGCTGCAAAATGGTCTCGTAGTGAGGCTACTGAAATGTTATACACCATGATATCAATCCATAACTGGGAACAACTGACGCTGGAAAGTGGTTGGACCACAGCCCAGTATATTAGTCGCATGAAAGTACTTTTAAGGAGTACCCTTGTTGACGAATCCAAAGTGTCGTAATTCTGGGGTGTGATATTGATAAAATTAATTCATCAAATTTTTATTTCCGGAGGAGGCGTTTAAATGGAAGAAATGGAACAAGCAATAAATGCGGCAACCAGTCCAGCCGTACAAATGTGGATGAACTGGATGTTCGTAATATTTGCTACCTCTATCGCTTTTGCCTGGAAGTATAAGACGGCAAGAATTGTCCTGGTAGCGTTTATAGTGAACCTGCCTGTTGCCATGCTGGTCTTTAGTTTGACAAATTCTGTTCACCTTATTGGTATTGCCCATCTTTTAATCTGGGGGCCGTTGGCCGTTTATATTGTCATAAGCGATTTAAAGTCTTCCTCCTTTAAACCTGCAAGTTTGTATGGTGTCTGGATAATTCTTCTGTTCGGTACGATCGTTGTATCACTTATTTTTGATGTGAGGGATATAATACTTGTCCTGCTTGGAATGAAATAATTGCATAGAGTTGTAATATTTGGAAATGCTGGTTCGGGAAAATCTACCCTGGCAAAGGATTTTGCCGGCAAATTCAAATTGCCGCACCTGGATCTCGATAGTCTGGCCTGGCAGGAGTCGGATCCACCTGCCAGAAAATCCTTGAAGGATAGTGCCAGCAAAATAGATCAGTATCTAAAAGAAAATCAGCAATGGGTAATTGAGGGTTGTTATGCCGACTTGCTTGCTTTGGTGATGAATAAGGCAAATGAAATTATATTTCTAAATCCAGATGTAGCAACATGTGTAAACAATTGCCGGAACAGGCCCTGGGAACCACACAAGTATCAATCTATGGAAGCGCAAAATAGCAAGCTGGGCATGTTAATAGACTGGGTAAAGCAGTACCCGGTCAGGACAGATGAATTTTCCTTGGTTGCACATCAGAAACTGTTCAATGATTTCGCTGGTAAAAAAATTGAATATCTATCAAATGATAGAGATACATCATAAGAACGTCACGGGAATTAAAGAATGCAGGTAATTATTTTATGGGTAGCTGTTACAATGAGCCTGGTTACTTTCCTGATCCACACCTTTATTGGTGGCCCGAAGGTGGCAAGACCTTTACTTAATAATACCAGTCTGCCGATCGCTTCAAAGTGGTTAAATTACTATTGTTGGCATGTGACGACTATTTACACCTTGTTAATGGGCGGGGGATACGCGTTTGTTGCTTTAAATCCGGGGAAACCGGAACTGGTGGTTTTTTTGAGCATCTTAAACACTGCCCTGGCATTGCTGAGTGCTGCCGTGGCTATTAAAGGCAATATTAATCCTTTCAGGTTTCCATCCACATCCCTGTTTGCATCGGTGGCCATACTGGGTTTGTTGAGTTTGTTTGTTAGCTAAATATTTTCCTTCAGTATTCTTCCAATAAAAAATATATTAATTTTATGAGAAAAAGTTTAAAACAAAAAATAATTAGTGTTTGTAATAACAAAATCAGCACAAAAGGGGCGAATGTTGGCCTGTCGTTTTATGCTTTTTTTGAGAATAAAAATAATAATCCGGAATTATTAATGGAAGCAGCACAATGGTGGATCCTGGATAACCAGTTAGATCATTTTGAAAAAGCCGTTAAAATAAAAAAAATGGTAACGGAGATTAATGGCACTGACTTAAGTCCAATATCTGGTTTAAACATGGTTCCCCGTAGGTTGGACTGAGGAACGAAGTCCAACAGTGGCGCTTTATTTAGCACTTGCGTTGGACTTCGTTCCTCAGTCCAACCTACAAAAAAGACTTATTGGGCTTAAGTCAGTGCCATTCGTAGCAGAGATAGATTAATTTTATTTTTAAAAAGGACCGGCACATGAATCAAGAGATAAAAGCCGAGATAAAAGCCTGTGAAGAGCAGCTTAAGCAGGCTATGCTTGAGTCTGATATTTCTGAACTCGATAAATTACTCGGGCCAGACCTTATTTTTACCAATCATCTTGGACAGGTCATGACCAAACAGGATGACCTGGAAGCGCACAAGTCTGGTATGTTGAAAATAAAGGAAATTACTCTTTCCGATAATAAAATCAGGATTGTCGGGGACATCGTTATTGTTTCTGTCCAGGCGAAAATTGTCGGTGTTTTCGCCGGTGAGGAATCTGAGAATAATTTTCGATTCACCCGTGTCTGGTGTAAAAACACAAGTAATGGCTGGCAAATCATAACCGGACATTCGAGTATTGTCGTTTAACTGGAATAAATAAAACCATGTATGCAGTTATCTTTACAGCAGAAATAAAAAATTTCGATAAAGCCTACACTGAGACAGCAAAAGAAATGCAGGATCTGGCTATCAATAAATACGGGTGTACTGAGTTTATTTCTGTTACAGAAGGCGGGCAGGAAATTGCAATATCATACTGGGAAAACCAGGCACAAATAAAATCATGGAAGCAGGATATCGAGCACCTGGCAGCACAAAAACTGGGCCGTTCTACCTGGTATAAACATTATAAAGTGCAAATTGTAGAAATTATTCGCGAATATAGTATGTAATTAATCCTGAACTCTGTAAGCAACCAGATAGTTTATTGTGTTTTTGGTTTAATATTTTCATCTTTTTCCCAGAACGCCATGACTGAGCGGGCGGTTAGCTGGTCAAAGCTGAATCGGAATTTAACATAAGTACCCTTGGTGCTGTAGCCAGCGCCGGAGAAATCTCTATCCTCGAAGCCGTCAAAGTTATAACCCACCGTCAACCACATGTTGCGGGCAACATTGTAACCGGCCGATACGCCCCAGGTTTCGGTGTGTTGTCTGTAATTATCCGTATATAAAGCACCAATTCGGAGGCCCAGGTCCCAGTTCGAGGTGAGGTCGTAGCGATACTCGGCACCAACGGCCTGGGTAATGCCCTTGTAGTCTCCCTCTACATAACTGTCGATAACCTGTTTGATGCCCCAGTGTAAGGCCAGTTGATTCTGGCGATTAATGAGCCAGTTCGTGTTCATGTTATTGACAATTTTTTCAGTCTCAGATGAGCCGTTTATATTTGTCAAACCACTGTAAAATAATCTCAGTTTATCCAGTACCGCCCAACGACTCCTGATGGGGCGATAGGCCAGTGAAAACTCGGCCTCAGCATTGATAGATTCATCTCCCACCAGTACCTGTTCTGCTTTAAAGATATTGATTTTGGTGGCAAAACCAATACCGGGACTGTAATCACGATAAAAACCAAATAATAAGTTAGATTTTTTATCCTGTTCAGCATCGCGATATTCCATGCGGCCGGTAGCAGACCAGAGTTTCTGGCGATAAGTAGCGCCCACTGACACTGCGTAGAAATCATTGTTTACAGTACCGGAGGCGGGCGGTACGTTGACATTAAATTGTGTGTTTCCTGGATCGCGTACCGTTTTGCGCTGGTCAAAACCAAAGTCCAGCATCCATTGTTCCGACAGCTTGAAGCCCTGGTTCAGGCCAAGCCCAGCATAGGTCCTTGGTCCATACTCACTCACTTCATTGGTCATGTCGGTTCGTATCCTGGTACGTTCAAATGGCCGGGTTTCGACACCAACCCGTGTGGCCTGGGTATCTTGATACTTGCCAAATGTAAATTCTTCCTGGGCAAAAATTCGGGTAGATTCCAGTATTTGGTAATCACCACCGAGAATTAATTTCGACGGGTAATCGGGGTTGGCATTATTGTTTTTGTCCAGTGCCAGTTCAGAGTTGGCCCGTAGATTAAGTTTGCTGCCAAAGAAAGTATGAGAAGCACCAAGCGTCATCAGGTTAGAGCTAAATTTTTCACCCAGGGCATTGGTGTCTTTGGCCTTGCGAAAACCGCCTGACAAGCTGTAGGCCTTTTCCCTGAAGGTAAGGTCTGCCGCGGCGACATCCCGAACACCTTTTGTTGCCAGGTTTTCATCACGACGTGCCTCACCGTGAACGGTGACCTTGTCATTGTGGCGATAATTAACATCAAGGCCGGTTTTGCGGGTGCCGGTTTCGCTGCCCATTTGTTGCCCCAATCCAAATCCTGCTTGCTGTTCCCTGATAAAAACCTTGCCGTCTACTTTTTTGGTCCGGTGTGTCACTTCTGCCAACCAGGCATCACCTTTACGGGAAGTTGTACCAGACTCTTTTTTGCTGGTGGCAATTTCAGCCTTTACTTGCGTCCCGGGTGTTATTTCAATGCGGACATCAGCACCAACCAGTTCGCCTTCATTGCCTTTTGTACCTTCGGTAATTGCGGTGGCACCAACTTCGATACGTTCATCGAGGAATTTCACCGCACCACGACCACCAGCGGTAATGGTCTTGTCGCCATTACTTTCAATTTCATAGTCGGCAACAATATAAATTGGATTAAAATTTGCATCCTGGGAATAAATTGGCTCCCTGAAATACAAGGTGCCACTCACCGGGTCCAGGGTATAATCAATAAAGCGGGTCAATACTCGTGAGGTCAGGACCACCTGGCTCTGGAATCGATCACGGGTTTCAATGGTGATTTTTTCGCTGCTAAAGACAATATTTTGTTGTGACAATTTATAAAGACCCGAGGTGCCATCGCCCTGGATTTCATCCTTGATAAAGGCCTGTTCAGTCTCGGCAGCGAACACATTTAGATCAAAATTCTTGTTACCGAATTCTGACTTAAGACCGGTCAGGCTACGGTTGTATCGTGATAGCTCGGTTACAGTCAGCCCGGTATTGTAATCACCGAATAACGCATAAAACTGGCGTCGCTCTAACTTGATATAGAGTTTTTTACGACTGGGCGCATCGACACGACGCTCAGTCTTATCACCGTAGAGCGTATAGTATTTGTTGGGATCAATGAGTCCATGCAGGACCGCATCGGCCGGACGTTCCTCTTTTTTGGAATCGAAGGCAGCGGTTAATAACCAGTTACCCTTAATGCTGCCCTTGGCGTAAAAGGCAAGACGACCATCGGTATTCAGGCCATCTTTTTCATCGAGGGCTTTAAGTGCCTCCATGTTACCTTCAATAGTTTTGTAGGCCGCCGTTCCTTCTGCCAAACCTGCCAATACCCAATCCCGCTGTTCGGCCTGTAACCAGACGCCCATTTTTTGTACATAACGATCATTAAAACGAAACCTGAGCTGTACCTGGTTGGCATCCGTGGTTGGTTCTACCTGGATCAGGGCAATACCATCGGACAAAACTTTGTAGATATTATTTCTTTTACGTTTGCCGGTTAAAACATTTACACGCAAATCATCCAGTTTTGTTTTCAACTCATAGGGCGGTAGCAGGATAAATTCACCCACTGTGCCTGCGCGAACCGGGTAACCCTCGCTATCGCGCAAGCGAACTGCGATGACTACCGTGTCACGACCGTTGGCCGCCAGGCTGGAATATTTTTCAACATACTCAACTTTGGAAGCCGGGCCTGAATAATGAACCTTGTTTTTAATCTGCCTGACGACCTTGCCTGATTTATCCGTTAATATTGCCTCGAGTTCATTGTCACCCTTGAAAATATTCACACCAGCCCACAAATTGACGGCAACTTTTCCATCTTTTCGTTTTAGTACTGAATCAAGGTTAAGGCCACTGACCGGACGACCATTCAATGTCAGTGTCAATTGATAAGCAGGGTCATACTTAACACCCACCTTGATAGACGGGATGTTCGGGTTGCTGTTGGCCAGGGGTAGTATCCATTCAAAGCCCGGTTTTTCTTTGGCAAGCCATTTGGCATCGAAATCGGAAAGTTTAATCTTTTTGGTCTCGGGTAGCTGGGGCAATGAAAATTTTCCAACAGTACGTTTAACTTTCACCTTAACCGACTGCAGGCCGGAATCACTTTGTACGGGTTTCCAGTCAGGTTTTGCACTTAGCGTGTGCTCCTGTTCTTCGGCCTCAACAAATATTTCCACGCGGCGGTTCAGGTCACGGCCTGATTCCGTGCGATTACTGGCCACGGGTTGCGATGCACCTCTCATGTCGACTACAACCTGTTCTGGTTTCAGCTTCAGCTCAGTGCGTAATGTTTCTGCAACCGTTTCGGCGCGCGCCCTGGACAAGGCATAGTTAGTATCAAAATTATCTTTGCCAGGAGTCTTGATTAGTCCTTTGCTGTCACTATGGCCAACAACCCGGATGCGTCCAGGCTTCTGCTTTTTCAGGTTATTGATAATTACCTGAATTTCTTCACGATTGCCGTTATCAATTTTATATTTTGATTTCACATAATAAATTTTATTTTTTGGTCCCGCAGGATTCCAGGCGCCTTCCTTGCTTTTCTGGACCGCGTCAACAAATAACTCTACCCTTCGATTAATGGCGCGCCCTTCTGCGGTGTCATTACTAACAAGCGGTTTGGTCGCACCCATAGCGACGACTTCTATTTGAGATTTATCAAGTTTCAATATCTTGCCGATATAATCGGCAACACTGGTGGCACGTACGCCAGACAAGGTCATATTATCCTTGAAGCGTTTTTTGGCGGCCCCGGACAGTGGTTGATTGTCGGCATGGCCTATTACCTTGATCGCATTAATCTGTATGTCTTTGAACTGACCGATAATCTTATTCAACAGTTTCTTATCGCTTACCCGCAATTTTGCCCGGGCCGAAGTAAATTTTGGCCTGAAGGTAAACTGTTGTTTACGATCTTCCGGTACAGAGTGAACCAGTGAGTTGGTGGCCACCGGAGTTTTATGGCGTTTGCCATCAAGGGTCTCAAACATCAGGATAGCCTTGGTTTTGATTTCACCTTTACGGACACCAACGGCTTTGACTTTTAAGGTAAGCGAACGTTTCCAGGCCTCTTTACCGGTACCCGCTAATCGATAAGCCAGCACACCGTCCTGGATTTCAGGATCACCAAGCGCCATATTGTTGTGTCGGCTACTACCCGGGATATATTCCAGTTCATTTGGCAGCATGACCAGTAATCGTAGCTTGTCATAAATAAAACGATTACCTTCAAGATCAATTGTGATGTCGGCGTCCAGTTCATTCAGTTGCGTACGCATGCGCAGGTTCACGTTATCCTGAAGTGGTGCTTTTTCGCGCAGGTAAAAATCTGCCCGCCATAATGTGCCGCCCTGTAAATCTATAAACTGTGAATAACCACTACCTGCAAAACGTGTGTTTTCCTCACACAGTACGGCCTCAAGATTGCTGGGCAGGGTAGCGGTATCGATTTGTAATACATGGGTGCCTGGTTTCAGACCTTCGATGTGATACATGCCCTGGTCATCAGTGGTGACATAAATTCCGTTTTCAGTGACCAGGCGTACACCCTTGACGCCTGGCAAGTCTTCGCCCATGGTAAGCTCACCTTTTTTCTGGAGCGCATCTTCAATGCGGGCGCGTTGTAATTCGCTATCGTTTGTTAACATCTCCCACTTCAGTCGTGGTTTATGTTGCAGTGTCGTGATTTCAACTTCTACGCGTCGATTGGCGCGACGTCCGACTTCGGTATCATTACCGGCAACAGGAAGATCTGGTCCGTAACCCCGTAGCGAGATATTGTTTTTGTCGATCTTCAAATACTTGTCCAAATAAGCCCCGACAGATTTAGCGCGCTCCAGCGACAATGAATAGTTGTCCAGGTATTCGTCTTGTGCAGTATTAGAAAGAACCATTGAATCTGAATGGCCAGATATTTTTACCCGTTTAATGATCTTGCCTTGCAGGCGTTTGACCAGGGAATCCAGCTCAGTGCGATCAGCCAGGTTGAGTTGTATTCTGGATTTATCAAAATTAGGCAAGGCGATAATGGTTTTATCTTCCGGTTTAAACAGGCGATGGGTCAGGCTGTTACTGGCCTTAAGCATCAAATCTTTTTCAGAAGGCGAATCAAACTTTGCGTATACGACGGTTGTTGATGTACCGGCATTATCGGATTGTGTCTGGGCATCGAAAATAATCGTCCGGCTCCAGTTTTTGCCGCGATCACCAACATAAAATTCCAGTGTGTTATTTTTCTGGATTGGCGCTAATTTCATGCCGTCTTCCAGGCGGGCACTGTTGTCGATGTAGCTCAACTCGGGTGGAAGTGATGCCGTTACGCGCATATTTTTAACCGGCACGGTTGTTCCTGTTATGGTTAATTCATAACGGACTCGACCAGAAAAGAGTTTGCTACGTAAGCGCATGTCAACAAAGCCGGTGCCAGGGGTATCAATTTTGCAATTACCCAGCGTTACACGGCCAAATACATGGCTGCGGCTGGTAAACAAATCTTCTTTAATCGTTACGGTGGATATTGCCAGGTTTGACAAACTGGCTGTGACGTTGGTTGCCTGGGCAGTATTGACTGCCTTACCTTTTTCGGCGTTGGCGATAACCGATGTAACATAGGTGACGGTCGCGCGACTATCCGCTGCGAGGGTGCCAATATTAAACTTCAGTGTTCGGCCATCGGCACTGATTGATGGCCCGGCCATGACATTGCCATTCAGGTGCGCCGACGATTCCTGGTAGCGAAAGCCCAGCGGTAAAACATCTGTGATAACCGTATTGCTGGACGCCACTAGCAAATCTGTATTATCCAGGGTCAGGGTATATCGTATAAACTCACCCACGGCTGCACTGTTCTTGGATGCCTTTTTACTGAGAAACAAATTACCCGTTGACGCACCGCTGGGGTCTGCCGGAATATCAACATTCACTGGCGGGCCGGCGTTTAAAATAAAATCCAGACCAAATGATGCGTTAATATCCAGGGCAAAGGGCGCACCCGGTAAGGTTTGTAATACCGGGATGGTGACGGCAGACGGTGCCGAATATCCTGTCGGGGGTACTATCGTCATACGATAAGTACCAGGCGTCATTAACGGGTATCGGTATCCGCCAGGTGGAAAATTGTAAACTGTGCCGCCGCTGTCTGTGGCACTGCCACCACTGGTGATAGTTGCCGGGTAAGTGCTGACGCCATCATCACCAAAAACAGTTGCCGGTAAACCTGTACCGGAATCGATAATAGTGATGGTTGCGCCATCAATGAAATTGCCAGTTGCAGAATCGAATATCCTTCCAAAGGGATCAACCAGGGCCTGGGCATTGGCGGTGTCGCTGACATCATAAACGTCCGTGTAGGTAACCGTAAGATTATTATCTTCCTGGACACTCAACTGACAATCATACTGGGCCATGGCGACACCTGATGAAGGAATATAACCAACAAAAATGCCGGAGTTGTTTGCGGTTTCGGTCATTTCAATGACCTCGGCATCACCGGTTTCCGTGACTGTTACGGTAACGCGCAAGGTATCCCGTGCCCCTGGATTGATATTGGCATTGGCATCGTTGGTTCGAATAAAGATTGGCTCACCCTGGTTAAAACGAGTTGCCGCCAACAGGTTCACGGGCACGGTTACATCTATAATTCCCAAACCCGGGTAAGTTGGATTGCCCTGCGGAATAAAAGGCCCGGTGGCTGCACCGTTGGCACAAAAGCTGGGAGATGCCAGCATGTTGGCGCCGGCACCAGACGGTGAGTACTGGAAGAAACTAATATTCGATGGCGTAAGATTCAACGTGGTAGTGATATCTACAGTATTGGAGCCACTGGTAAAACCGGGCACGCCACCAATACTGTAACCGGCATTGGCAGTATTGGATAATACCGTACCTGGTGGTACTGCCAGGGCAGTATTAACCTGCAGTAATGCCAGTGTTATTAATAAAAGAACAGCCGCCTGTTTCTGGGCTTTCATTTTAAAACCCAGAAAAAGACGGACTGGCCGGCTGAGTACAACCAGCCAGTCACGTAAAAATAAATCAAATAAAACAATGTGACGTTCAGAACAGACACGAGCAGACCCTTGCCGGGAAATTCCGGCAAGGGTGCCAATGGCCTGTTTGTTATAACCGAACACCACGTTGCGACTACTAGTTAACCGTCACGTCAAAGGTGACAGTTTGTGTGCCAGTAGTAGCGATTAGCGCACCTATCACTGACGTTACTGCGCCTGCATTGGTGACATTAAAGTCACTGGCATCTGCATCAGCCGCATCAGTTTGACCTGCGCCACCCAAGGTGATGGAAGTTGCCACATAGGTCGTGTTGGCAGGGATGCTGTCAACCAACGTGACATTGGCCGCTGCTGACCCACCCGTGTTGGTTACCACTACGGTGTAACGAACAACCGCACCTGGTATCCGCTTGGGATTAACACCCAGGTTGATTGGATCGCTAATAACCGCTGAGGTTTTGGTTACCGTTATCAGGGCCGAGGCGACCAGGTAGGCATCCTGGGCTGTAAAGGCACCATCGTTAACACCGTCATTGGTATCACCGTCGAGACCGCCAGCACCACCGTCGTCAAAACCATCAG
>CAJVXY010000045.1 GCA_913009895.1 uncultured Acidiferrobacteraceae bacterium
GCCCCGCCAGAATCACGCTGGTTGGTACAAAAAAACAAGTGGTATTTGTAGAACGAATTCATTACGGGGCGCGAGTCTAGCAGCTAATGTATTTTCCGCACAGGTGCCAGGAACCAGGAACGAGGAACGAGGAATTAGAGCTTCGCGCTGTTCCAGGCCATTTCAAGCGGACAAGAACCAGGTGCCCTATTAAGGAAATGAAGTAAACACTAACTTCTGAAGACAATATATCCAGGACCGGGAATTAAGCCCAATAAATCTTTTTTTGTAGGTTGGACTGAGGAACGAAGTCCAACAGTGGCGCTTTATTTAACACTTGCGTTGGACTTCGTTCCTCAGTCCAACCTACGGAAAACCATGTTTAAACCAGATATCAGGCTTAAGTCAGTGCCATTAATCCAAGACCAAAAAAACCGCATTTCCTTCCTTTTACTGACTATTGCAGTCCTGGGAAATCAGTAATAAAACAGTTACTTAGGTGGTGGGAACAATTATCACTTGACAAGAAGGGATCTATATTAGAAAATACTAATATTCAAGTATTCTAATGAATACAGCCTGACGATGAATCTGAAGGTGACACGGTTTACGAACGATTGTAATGGCTCCTCCATCCTCCTAGTGATGGTTCTGGCGTGGTTTTAAACCACGCCTTTTTTTTGCCCGCATTTTGCCCCCGTCAGATAGCCTTTGGGGCAGCTTTTACCCATAATTCAGGCGCTAATCATGATATGGCTTCTTGCATCTTTGGGCTGCATTCTATAGTATCCGCGCTCGTTTCGAACGACCTTATTGACCCTGAACACGGACAATACATATAAAATGAAGACTATTTCTACAAAACCAGCAGAAGTGAGACGCGAGTGGTATGTGGTTGATGCCACAGACAAAGTTCTGGGTCGATTGGCCTCAGAAGTCGCTTTTAGACTGCGTGGCAAACACAAGCCTGAATTCACCCCCCACGTGGACACGGGTGATTACATTGTCGTGGTTAATGCCGAAAAGGTGAAGGTCACGGGCAATAAGGAACAGGATAAACTCTACCAGCACCACACTGGCTTTCCAGGCGGTCTGAAGACCATTAACCTGGCAAAATTAAGGGCCAAGGCCCCTGAGCAAATCATTGAAAAGGCCGTCAAAGGCATGTTGCCCAAGGGACCGCTGGGGCGCGCCATGTTCAAAAAACTCAAGGTTTACAATGGCGCTGACCATAAACATCAGGCCCAGGCACCGAAAGAATTAACACTCTAAATTAAGCTAATTAAGCCAAGCATAATATTATGACTGACAACACACATTACGGCACCGGCCGACGCAAATCATCCACCGCACGGGTTTACATTACCCCAGGCAGCGGCACCATCACCGTTAACAAACGGGTGCTTGAGGATTATTTTGGCCGGGAAACAGCGCGCATGATTGTCCATCAGCCCCTTGAAACCGTTGATATGGTGAAAAAATTCGATATTAAGATCAATGTGCGCGGTGGCGGTGCCAGCGGCCAGGCCGGCGCGATTCGCCATGGTATTACCCGGGCGTTGATTGCTTATGATGAAACATTGCGCAGCCCATTACGAAAAGCGGGTTATGTGACCCGTGATGCCCGTGAGGTTGAGCGTAAAAAGGTTGGCCTGCATAAGGCCCGTAAACGTCCACAATACTCCAAGCGTTAATTCAAGCGTAAGGATAGCCCCAAGCTTTTCGCCAACTTTATTGGGGGATCGTCTAGTGGTAGGACTGCGGACTCTGACTCCGCCAACCAAGGTTCGAATCCTTGTCCCCCAGCCAATCAAAAAACACCCGCTTTTAAGCGGGTGTTTTGCATTGGGGACGAGCAGCGGGTTTCTCCGTTTACGGCTACGGCCTTCAGTTTGATGCTATATCTGCACTTTGAGTTCTTCCAGGTGGCGCCGGTTTCATTAGTGAAGCGCTTGTCTCCAGACTTCGTAACCACAAAGGCTTTCTGGTCAGGCTTTGAGTTTTTCTCACTCATAATTTCTCTCCTTTTAAGTTGGTCGGGGCCGCCAAAAAGTCTCTAGAGACGACGTGCAGAAAGGTGGTGGCCCGCATATTTAAAAACTATGGCTTAAAGAAAGGAAATAGCCGTATTGTTTGTTAGCGCAGATGTTAAAGAAAAGTCCCTTATGCAATATAAAAATATCCTTGCAAATTGAAAAGAATGATTACCATATACACGGATGATAGAACGCAGAATCAAACAACAGATTATAGATGCACTCGACCGGCAAGCCGCAGTCGCGCTGATAGGCCCTCACCAGGCTGGAAAGACAACGCTTGCCCAGGAGATTGGCGATAATAGTGATGCGCTCTATCTTGACCTGGAGGACATAGATGATCGTCATAAGTTATCTGACCCAAACATGTTCCTGGAGCAATTCGAAGACAGGCTTGTAATTCTGGATGAGATTCACCGTGTTCCTGAGTTGTTTCAATCACTGCGGGGCATCATTGACAGCGGTCGCCGCAAGGGGAAGCGAACTGGGCGTTTCTTGATTCTCGGATCGGCGTCAATTGATCTGCTGCGACAATCTGGTGAGAGCCTGGCTGGCCGTATTGGATATGTCGATATGCAACCATTTGATGTTACTGAGATCGGGGCAGAAGCAGACGCTTTAAACAAGTTGTGGATACAGGGCGGGTTTCCTGACAGTTTTCTTGCGAGGGATGAGAAAAGTAGCTTCGCATTACGTAGAGATCTCATTCGTACCTATCTGGAAAGAGATGTACCGCAGTTTGGGCTACGAATTCCGGCTGAAACTTTGGAGCGTTTATGGACGATGTTGGCGCATTGTCAGGGAACAATGCTCAATGCCTCACGTCTGGCATCTGGATTATCTCTATCGGCGCCTACAGTCACGAAATATGTTGATCTGTTGGTTGATTTGTTATTGGTAAGACGATTGCGCCCATTACATGCAAATATTGGCAAACGCCTGGTGAAGGCACCAAAAGTATATGTCCGGGACAGCGGGTTATTACATGCATTGCTCGGTATTGTGGATTACAACAGTCTGGCTGGACATCCTGTTGCAGGTGCGAGCTGGGAAGGTTTAGTTATCGAGAATCTTCTTTCCGTTGTCCCGTCCGGGACCTTGCCAAGTTATTACCGGACATCTGCCGGTGCAGAAATTGATCTTGTGTTGGAGTTTCCTGGTCTGACAGAGAAGTGGGCTATCGAGATCAAGAGCGGGCGCTCAGCAAAACCAAAAAAAGGATTTTATAACGCTGTAAAAGATATTCAACCAGATAAATCATTTGTTGTTTATGCTGGTGAAGAGCGTTATCAAGTGGCTGAAGGTGTAGAGGCGATAAGTGTGTCGGAAATGGCAAGGATGCTATTAGAGAAGAGTGAAGTTAACAGGTAACGAAATAAGGCACATCAGCAAACACCTGGAATCTGGACAAGCAGAATAATCTCACTAAGTTCTACGCGATACCTGATGATGCGAATTTTCGGTTTATTTCTGGTTCCCACGCTCCTGCGTGGGAACCCATAGGTAGATTCGATGAGTGAGTTCCGAACTGCATTCCCACGCAGGAGCGTGGGAACGAGGGTATTTCTTGCCCGGCACCCGGCACCTCCTATCTAGCCCCTAATCTCTCTATTGTTGCATAAAAACAACACTTTTCATGCCTGTATCAAAAATGCAAAAAAGTGTTGCATGTCTGCAAACATGGGTGTTTAATGCGCGCAGGTGCAGCTTTTGCTGTAACGCTAATACAACAATTAAACCTGTTATCAGGAGGATTCATAAATGAATAAAAAACTATTAACTATGGCGGTGGGTGCAGCAATAGCAGCAACCTCTATGTCTGCGAGCATGACAGCAAACGCGGGTGTGAAGGTATTTGGTTCGGCCCAGTTCGAAATTGGCACTAAAACAACAACCAAAGAAGTGGATGATGCTGCTGGTGGTAGTGTTAGTGACACCTCAAAATTTTCTTCTACCCTGGAAGATAAACAGCGTGGTCGTTTTGGTATTAAGGCCTCTGAAGATCTTGGATTTGGCTTGAAGGGTCTGGCTCATCTGGAGTTTGATACCAACGGTGAAGGCGATGATACTGGTTATCAAGGTAAAAATAAGAAGACTCCCGATAACGGTAAGAATGGCAAAGCGTGCGGCGGCTTGGGTTGCGGTAGTGGTGAACGTCAAATCTGGGCGGGCATTAAGGGCAAGTTTGGTTTGGTCTCCGGTGGTTCCCATCACGGTATCTACAAAACCTTCGGTGGTGTGAAATGGGATCCATTAACAGCGACCTTCCTCGAAGCTCGAAATTCCAATGCCATGTCTGGCGGTCGTTATGGTCATAACAACTTCCTGGATCGTTCCTTGCGTTATATGTCGCCCAAGTTTGCCGGCGTAACCGTAGGTGTGATTCGCCAGTTTGATTATGAGGACAAAAAGAATAATCTCTCAACTGCACCGCCTGTAAATGAAACAGACGGTGTCAGACAGAATGCTTCCTGGCAGGTTGGCCTCAAGGGTAAGTGGGGCATGACCGAAGCCATCGCCGTTTATGGTGAAGAAACGCAAGAGAAAAACGTTCCTGTGGCTACTACTCCGAAAGCGGTTAATAACAGTACGCGTTTCAAAATTGGTGCCCGTTTTTCATTCGCCAAGGTACACAAGGTTGCCGTTCAGTATGAAATCATTAATGACCGTCAGTCAACTGATCGAACTGAAACTCATGGTTACGTGAACTGGGTTGGCAAGTTTGGTTCTATCATGCCCCAGGTTGGTCTCGGTATTTATGCTGCAAATAGTGAAAATCAAATAGGTACCGGTGATTGGTATGACAAAGCGGGTACGTTCCTGCAGGCTGCTGTTAGCTGGCGTCCAAGCAAGACATTCCGTGTCTTCGGCGGTTTACGACAACAGTCTACGGTTCAACAGGACTACAATCGTGTCACTGAGGTTGATACCAATGAAACAACCACAACTGAGCTAACCTACTCTGTTGGTATTCGTAAGGACTTCTAGGTCTGAACCATACCTGGATATAGGTAATACCATACTAATAAGTAGTTGAAGTATCGTAGTTGACGGGGCTCCCCAGGGGGCCCCGTTTTTTATGCCTGTACTTATTTAGACGAGATGGTGTTCGGTGATACAATCTGAGGCTTCCAATGGTGTGCCAGATTTCCTTATGAACAGTACAGCACCACAAAAAATTGGCAGAAACAGTCCTTGTCCCTGTGGCAGTGGTTTGAAATATAAAAAGTGCTGTTTCCGAAAAAATTCGACCACCACTATGTCCCCGGTAGTTGGTGCTAATACAGATTTATTTAGTCAGGCCCAGGCTTATCTGCAAAACAACCAGCTGCAACAAGCCATTAAATGTTACCGGAATATTCTGGCGCAAGATGCAAACCATTGTGATGCCTTGCATTATTTAGGTGTTGCCCTGCATCAAAACGGTGAGTCAGATTTAGCCATGGATTACCTGGTCAGGTCTATCGAACTCAAACCCGACGATGCTATGTTTCGCAATAATTTAGGCATGGTTCTCGAAGAATCCGGCGAGGTTATAGAGTCAGAAAAGCATTTTAAAATGGCTGTCCAGATAAACCCGGAAAATATTGAGGCCAGGTTTAACCTGGCGCGAGTTTTAGTAACCAGGGAAAAGAGTGACATTGCGTTACCGGCCATAATCAGGCTGGCCGCTGATCAGCCGGAAGATTTAGAAATTAAACAGGTACTGGCCACTGCTTACAGGAATAATAACCAGGCGCCGGAAGCAATTGGTATTTATGAAAGTATTCTCGAAAAAAAACCTGCAGATACCGTGACTCGTCAACAGCTAGCAGAAACCCATGCCGCCATGGGTCAGTATCAACTAGCTGATGAAATGTATGAGAAGCTTTGCCAGGATGAACCCGAAAACAATGCCTACCTGTTCCAACGCGTGTGTCTGGCAGAAGAAAGGAATGCCCTGGATGCGGCGCAACAATTTATCCGGATTTTACTGGGCCGCGAGCAGGAACTTGATAACAAAACAAAACATTCGGTTTTCAGACTTAAAGCAATGCTTTGTCGACGAAGTAAAAAATTTAATGAGGCCCTGGACTGGTTAAATAGAGTGTTTGTTGACAGATTGGCTGACGATGAAAAAAATCTCTATTTTGCTGAACGTAGTGCTGTTGAGGACAAACTTGGCTTATTTGAACAGGCATTTTGTTCGTACACCAAGGCGAATGAAGCGCGGATACGATTTAAAGCTGTTGAGCATAGTCATGAAGAAATTCTGGCCCTACACGGCAGGCTCAGGCAGGTATTTAACATGAAAACCATGGAGAGTTGGCAAGGCTTTGTTCCAGGTTCGATTGAGAAGGGTCAGGGCCAACCCCTGTTTATTCTCGGGTTCCCGCGATCAGGCACCACGCTAACAGAGCAAATACTGGGGGCGCATCCTGAAGTTTGTTTTGGCGGTGAGTTGCCATTTATGAGCCAGGTGGAAGCAAAAGTTGCAAGTTATTTAAATAGTAACGAACCATTCCCGGAATGTTTGATGGCGTTATCGTTGTCAAAAAATAAAAACGTGTTATCTGAAATGCAGACGTCTTACCTGAAAAAAGCCAATCAAATGGGTATTGAGAGAGAAACTGCCCACTGGTTTACCGACAAGACACCGCTCAACTCGGAACGTTTGGCCATGATAAGCCTCATGTTCCCGGAGTCACCGATTATACATGTTATCCGCCACCCACTGGATACTTGTCTCTCGGCTTATTTTACCAGTTTCCAACACAGACACTGGTATTCGCTGAATCTTGAAGACACGGCAATGTATTTTAAAGAAATCATTGCTCTGGTAGAACATTACAAGACCCAGGTAACAGACCTGAAATATTTATCTGTCAGGTATGAAGACCTGGTGCTTGATCCCGAACCCCAGGTGCGGCGCATGATGAAATTTATTGGAGAACCCTATGATGCGCGCTGTCTTGAGTTTCATAAATCGAAACGTGTTGCCCGTACGGCCAGTTATGCCCAGGTCAATCAAAAGTTGTACACTTCTTCCATGTACCGTTACAAGAATTATCGCAAGCAGGTGGAGTCAATTATTCCGATCCTGATGCCGGTTATTGAGTCACTGGGTTATACCGTCGAAGATTAATCTCTCCAGGGTAAATTTCCCGCCGCTTGCGGCGTAGTGGTCTGTAGGTTGGTGCTGAGGTACGAAGCCCAACAACTGAGTCATGGAACTCCGCCGATAATTATGTTGGGCTTCGTACCTCAGCACCAACCTACAATTAGGAATACTCTGTCAGATTGCTGCAGGTTAATTTATTTACTTTCTGACTGAAATTAATTTAGGTAACTTTAGTGTAAGTCAAGCAAGCTACTGAGATAATTCTCAATATCAAATAATGCCGGATTCTTTTTCATGGCATTGGCAACTCTGGGATTATGAAAATAGTCTCGCTCAACATGAACAATTACCCGGGCCAGGTCGTGAGAGTCCAGGGAACCTTTTGACCGCGCAACCAAGGCCAGTAAATACCAGGTGGAGGCAAAATGAAATACGGACTTAATATAACTGGCAATAAAATTTCCACCAATTGGGTTCCAGGGAAACCCCATATTAATGAACAAGGTTTTGAGATATTGATTCAGACCGAGCTGGAGATCAGTGAATTGTGGCCGGGTATCAGCCAGTAGTTTGCTGACTTGCGTGTACAGGTTTTTAAAATCCTGAGCTGATTTTTTTTGCTTCGGAATATTCAGCGTTACGACGGGATCGACAAGTTCGTAGTGCTTTGAAAGTTTAGTAAATGTTTTGCTGCTGAAATTGTAAATAATATCCCAAAACCAGCCGGCACTCACAGAATCTACACTGAGCTTCTTATTATCGACTGCTGTTAAAATATCTCCTAAATAATTCTGAAAGTTTTTACAAATTTCTACTACGGTTTTTTCATCAAGTTCATTATTTTCAGCATAGGCATTCAAATCATTTGTGACTTTTCCGATGTAGTAAAGTTTCACGGAAATAGGTATATCATTAGTTTGCATCACTAACCTGGTCCAGGTGTCCAGGTAATCTTCCAGCGCATTTTCACCCTTTCCAATATGATTTAAAGAATTTTCCTTAGCTTCAATTTTAGAAAAAATATTTGCATCAGTATTTTCTACGACTATCCGGGCAATTTCCGGGCAAGCCATACTGCCGGAGTGGATATTGGTAGTGTCACTTTGATAATGCTGACGAGGAAAATTGTTGCAGATGTTGGGCAAGCTATCAGCTCCCAGTTCGGTCTGGATGCCGCACAGACCCTGATCGTCAAGGTGGTAGCAGTTACCGTTATCTTTTATTGTGATGCTTGTTATTTTTTCTCCATCCAGCGTTGAGATTGTAGTTTCTCTGAGTAATTGATCTTTTAGCGAGCCTTTAGCTAAATGTTGCCAGCGATCCAGAGTTTCAGGATCAACCTGAACTTGCCATTTTTTGCAACAGTTATCCTCGCAATCTGCGCCAATACAGGTAAATTCATCTATCGCTTTCAGGGTGTAGGTCGTTGTCATGGGCCTGGCTTGTCTCAAAGTAAAGTATAATTAAGGGCGGCTAATTCTAACCGCTGAACAGGGCATGTGTAAGCAGTTTTTTTATGCCGATAGATAATGTTGCGGGCAGGGCGATGACGTGGCAATCTCAGGCCTCCAGCCATTTATAGTAAAAAGGGCAGCATGATTAAAGTTGGCATTATTGGCGGTACCGGGTACACCGGCGCGGAATTATTGCGCTTGCTGGTGATGCACCCGGATATTACCTTGCAGGTCATTACCTCAAGGAGTGAGGCGCGGCGTCGGGTTGCCGAGCTTTACCCAAACCTGCGTGCATTTTCAGAGCTGGTTTTTAGCGAGCCAGACATGATCAAGCTCGCCGGCTGCGACGTGGTGTTTGCGGCGACCCCCAATGGCGTGGCCATGAAACATGCCCGTGACCTGGTTGAATCAGGCGTCAGGCTCATTGACCTGGCCGCAGATTTTCGAATCAAGGATATCAAAACCTGGCAGCACTGGTATGGCATGGCCCATGCCTGCCCTGAACTGGTACCCGAAGCAGTTTATGGCTTGCCAGAAACCAATCGAGATAAAATAAGAGAAGCCCGGATTGTGGCAAACCCCGGCTGTTACCCCACCGCTATTCAATTGGCTTTACTGCCTTTGCTTGAACAAAACGTGATTGATCCTGCCAATATTATTGCCGATGCCAAGTCGGGGGTGAGTGGCGCGGGTCGTGGCGCAAAAGTCGGCTCTTTATTTGCCGAAGTGGCAGATAATTTCAAGGCCTATGGGGTGGCGGGACATCGCCACCAGCCTGAGCTTGAGCAATGCCTCGCTGAAATCGCAAAACAGGAAATCAAGCTCACTTTTGTGCCCCATCTAACGCCCATGATTAGAGGTATGCACGCCACTGTTTACGCCAGATCCAATAAACAGGGGCTGGATTTGCAATCACTGTTTGAGGCCAGGTACCAGGACGAAAAATTTGTTGATGTTTTGCCCGCGGGTTCGCATCCAGAGACACGTAGCGTTCGAGGGAGCAATAATTGTCGCCTGGCTGTTTATCGTCCCGGCAATGGAGACCAGATAGTAATTTTGTCAGTGATCGATAACCTCGTAAAAGGGGCTGCGGGTCAGGCGGTGCAAAATATGAACATTATGTTTGGCCTCGATGAGCAGACCGGTTTGTTAAATCCAGCCCTTTTACCCTAGCTGGGCCTGACGCACAATCTCGATAACTGGTTGTAATCTAGAGATAATTTGGCTTGTACATGATCGCAACGTGGCTATAATGCGAGTGCATAGATAATGAGATTTTTTGATGTTTAACCGTAACAGAACCAGCGAGATGATTGTCAAACCGGCTTATTCGCCGCGTTCGAAAATGATCATTGCATTAATTTTTGCCGTTTTGGTGATTATTGGCGGTGCCGCTTTGTACAATTATGGCCTCAGCAGTGCCGGTTTTGAGAGCTTCCTTGCCAATCGCGCACAAAAAGGGTTGAAAACATCCATCTCTGGTTTACAGCAAGAAAATAACCAGCTCAAAGAAAGCCTGGCCCGGGCTGAGCGCACATTACAAATGGATCAGGCGGCTTATGGTGAGTTAAATCAATCACTTAAGCAGTCCGCAGCGGAGATCGCTAAATTAAGGGAAGATTTAAATTTTTATCGCAATATCATTTCACCGCCCAATAAAAAAGAAGGTTTACGTATCCAGAGTCTCGATATCGACAAAACCCTGGAAAAATATACCTACAAATATAAGCTAGTATTAATACAGGCGCTAAAACACGACTTTTTTATTCGTGGCACGGCCAAGCTGGAAGTGACAGGCATACAGGCGGGAAAAAGCAAGAAACTCACTTTTCCTCGCAAGAAAACAAAACCAATAAAGGTTAATTTTCAATATTTTCAGGAGTTTATGGGTGAGTTGAAACTACCCGGAAATTTTGAGCCAAGAGACATTAAAATAATTGTGGCTACTCGTGGCCGACATGCAACGACCATTGAGAGAAGTTATAGCTGGCCGGAAACCTAAGAGGATCATGGTTTAGGGGATTACAGTAGATGACAACCCGACTTGTCTTGATCTAATCGGGCTTTGAACAGACGGAACGAACCTAATACAGGAGATAAATGATGAGTAAACGACAAGGCGAAAAACCAACCAATTCTATCGATACCTTGATAGGGGCCAATACCGAAATCAAGGGCGACGTTGCCTTTACTGGTGGTCTGCGCATTGATGGCAAGGTCAGTGGCAATATTCTCACTATCAATGATGAAGGTAGCTGCACATTGGTATTAAGCGATAATGCCGTGGTAACCGGCAATGTGACGGTACCCCACCTTATAATTAATGGCACCATCCAGGGCAATGTCAGCTCAACCGAGAGCATTGAATTACAGCCGAAAGCGGAAATTATTGGTGATGTCTACTACAAAATGATTGAAATGGCCCTGGGTGCAAGCGTCAATGGCAACCTGGTACGTGACCAGCAGGGGGCAGGCGCAGGTTCAGTGACGCACCTTAAAAGTGTTGGCCAGAATGGTGAAGGCGAAAAAACCTGACCATTTGTCCTATTATTCAAGTATTCGTTAATGCTAATATACTTTCATAATCGTTTAAATCTGGAGACTGTGCCGTGGGTGATATTGCACCTGATATAACTGAAATGCCTGACCCATTATCATTTACCGATAATGCCGCCGAGAAGGTAAAAAAACTCATTGCCGAGGAAAAAAACCCCGGGCTAATGTTGCGGGTCTATATCCAGGGCGGTGGTTGTTCGGGTTTTCAGTATGGGTTTAGTTTTGACGAAGAACTGCAGGAAGGGGATATCAAGGTTGTCAGGAATGACGTGACCCTGGTGGTTGATCCCATGAGCCTGCAATACCTGGTGGGTGCCGAAATAGATTATAAAGAAGACCTGCAAGGCGCCCAGTTTGTCATCAAGAATCCCAATGCCACCACGACTTGTGGTTGTGGATCGTCTTTTTCGGCCTAAACACAAATATCTAAAACACTGCGATCGTCATTCCCGTGACAACGGGAATCCATATATTATTAAATTAGAACGAATAGTGGATGGAGCCTGCTGGAGGCTTTAGACCAAGAGCTGGATTCCCGTTGTCACGGGAATGACGTGATTGAGGCCACGGGAAAGACGATCTCATTTTAGGAAGGGCTCACCACTAGTCACTAGTTCCTCGTCCCTCGCAACTATGCCTTATACACACCACCTAAAATAACCGGGTGCCGGGCGCCCGTCACATCCGGCAGGTTGCCGGGCTTTTCAGTCAAGGTTTGCCTGGCGAGCCAGGCAAAAGCGATGGCCTCGACCCAATCCGGATCGACGCCATAAGTCGAAGTTGGCTTGATGTCGCAGTTTGGCAGGGCAGCAGCCAAACGTGCCATGAGTGCTGCATTGTGAACACCACCACCACAAACAAGGACTTCTACAGCGGCAGGGGCGAAGGTATTAATCGCTTGCCCGCAACACAGGGCAGTCAGTTCACAAAGTGTGGCTTGTATGTCTTTTGCGTTTAGTGAGGAATATTTACTTAGTCGGGCCTCAAGCCACGGCAGGTTAAAATATTCCCGACCCGTACTCTTGGGTGGCTGTTTGTGAAAATAGGGATCGCTTAACAAGTCCGTGAGTAATGCCTGGTTAATGGAACCCCTGGCCCCCCAGTCGCCATTGTCATCAAAAGCTTTATGCTGATTTTTCAGTGACCAGCTATCCATCAGGGTATTGCCCGGTCCACAATCAAAACCCGTTGTCGGCTGATCAGGATTGCTGGATAAAATAGTGATATTTGAGATACCGCCAACATTAAGTATCACGCTGCCATGGTCACTATTTTTTTTACGAAACATCATTTCATGAAATGCGGGTGCCAGGGGTGCACCCTGGCCACCGGCCGCCATGTCGCGACGCCGAAAATCTGCCACCGTGGTAATGCCGGTTTGTTCAGCAATTATGTTGGGATCACCGATCTGGATACTGGTCGGAAATTCTGTGTCGGGCTGATGAAATATGTTTTGCCCATGGCTGCCAATGGCAGCACAATCTTTTTCATTTACGGAGAATTTTTTTAGCAAGTTGTTAACACTTTCCGCAAAGGCAAGACCAACACGATGATCAGCCCTGGCGACCAGGGAAATTGGGGCATCGGTGGTTATCAGTTTTGACAGTTCTTTTTTTAAACTATTATCATAAGACGTATGCAGGCTGCCTATCAATTCTGGCTTGCCTGATTTGAAATCTACCAACACGGCATCTATGCCATCCATGCTGGTGCCGGACATCAGGCCGATGTAGATCATTAGCGTCGAACCACTTGTACCGGTTTAGTCAGGACATCGAGGGCCTGGTTGAGTTGTTTAGCTGTTACCAGAAATTCCTGCTTGTATTTATTGGCAATGGGGTTTGATTTGGGAAAGCGAAAACGCAGTGGATTACGATGTTTGTTATTAACCCGGAACTCGTAATGTAAATGGGGACCGCTGGCCAGGCCCGTGCTCCCTACATAACCGATGATTTGTCCCTGTCGCACCTTCTGACCCCTGCGTAATCGGCGTTGATATCGGGACAAATGGGCATACAAGGTGCTATAGCTACCACCATGTTTGATAATGACGGCCTTGCCGTAACCCCCCTTCCTGCCAACAAAAGCAATCTTGCCCGAGGCGGTAGATCTGACCGGTGTGCCTGAACGTGCGGCATAATCCACGCCCTTGTGGGCGCGCCATTTTTTTAAGATAGGGTGATAACGGCGTTTGGTAAAACGTGAACTGATATAGCTGAACTTAACCGGTGACCGAAGAAATGTGCGCCGTAAACTTTTGCCTGCCGGCGTGAAATAACTTAACTTGCCTTTCTCATTTCGATGGGCAATGGCCCGGTAAGTGCGACCACGATTAATAAACTCTGCAGCCAGGATGTCTCCTGTTGCGGCTTTTTTACCCTGGTAATATTTTTCTTCAAGAATAACCGCAAAACGATCCCCTTTTCTCAAATCGAGTGCAAAGTCGATATCCCAACCAAACATTTCTGCCAGGTTCATAATATGCCTGACACTGAGTCCGGCGCGCTTACCATCAACAAAAAGTGATTGTTGAATTACGCCAGTAACGGATTGTTGACGGACATCCAGTTTGTGCTCAAGTTTTTCCAGCTGAAACCGATTTTGGTCACGAAACAGACGCCAGCTGTAGGTCAGGGTTGGCGCATACCGGACTTCCTGTAACACGCCATTGTGATCTGTGACGACTGCCAGGTCTTTACCGGCAACCAGTTTTTTAAATGGTTTGATATTTGCCAGTATGATTGCATTACGGTCCGCCTTGTCAATTTGTTGCTTTTGTAACACCCGAATCAAACTATCGCCTGGCCTCAGTTTAATGGTTGATCTTAATGGGCCCGAGTGTGTGTCTGCAGGGCTGGCGGGCTGGCCTGGAGATAAAGCGACTTCCTGGTTTGATTCAATTTCAGCTTTTTCAATTTGGCCGCTGGCCATAGAATACGAGACCGGTCGGGTTTCGTTATTGATTTCCAGGGGCAAGGCCTGGCCAGTCTCAGCTGCGGTAGATTTGTTATTATCCGGCAACATGACCGCAATCGTGATGATTGAGACAATTAAGACGCCCAGGCCCAACCCGCCACGGCGCGATAATAAAGGCGTTTTTGGCCGCTGAAACGTGGCCATTTGGCCGGATTTTCTGGTTCTAGGCTTGGAGTTGATCATTGTCAATATAATATTATTCAATAACTTATAGATAATATCTGATATTATGGTTTAACTTTTGAATAAAATCTAGCGATTTTAACCACTGACAGACTCTGGCAGGTTTGGGCTGTGGTATGGTTGCCGCCCTTTAGCGCTTACAAATTAGCGGCAAATCAGTGACAAAGCCCCGGCAAAGGCCAGAAGGTAGATTTAGACCCAGATTCAGGAAAAATTATGTCCAGCACCAGTAAACATACCAATAAAAATAGTCTTGACCCATTAAGTCTGCTGAAACGTGGCTGTGACGAGATTCTGCTTGAGCAAGACCTGAAAACGCGGCTGGCTGCCGGCAAACCCCTGAGGATCAAGGCAGGATTTGACCCAACAGCGCCCGACCTGCATTTGGGGCATACCGTGCTTATTAACAAGCTGAGGCAATTTCAGGATCTGGGCCACGAAATCCTGTTTTTAATCGGTGATTTCACCGGCATGATAGGCGACCCTTCGGGTAAGAGCGCCACCCGGCCGGCCCTGACCCAGGAAGCGGTCATCGAAAATGCTAAATCTTACGAAGCGCAAATTTTCAAAATTCTGGACCCGGACAAAACCCAGGTTGTCTTTAATTCCAGGTGGATGGGGAAAATGTCGGCCGCTGACCTGGTTCATCTCGCCGCCAGACACACCGTTGCCCGAATGCTGGAACGGGATGATTTCAGCAAACGTTATGCCAGTGGCCAGGGCATATCTATTCACGAGTTCCTGTACCCGCTGATCCAGGGTTATGACTCGGTTGCCATGAAAGCTGATGTTGAGCTGGGCGGTACCGATCAGAAATTCAATCTGCTCATGGGTCGGGAGTTGCAAAAACAATACGGCCAAAAACCACAAGTGGTCATGACCATGCCGATACTGGAAGGTCTGGACGGGGTCCAGAAAATGTCAAAATCTTTAGGGAATTATATTGGCATTAACGAGCCTGCCGATGACATGTTTGGCAAAATTATGTCTGTGAGTGATGAGTTGATGTGGCGCTATTTTGAGCTGCTGAGTTTTCGGCCGCTCACTGAAATTGAGTCTTTCAGGGAAGAAATAAAAAAGGGCAAAAACCCACGAGATATCAAATTCCTGTTGGGCGAAGAAATAGTCGCCCGTTTCCATAATGAAAAAGTGGCAACACAGGCGCGGGAAAATTTCATATCCCGATTTCAAAAGGGACAAGTGCCGAATGACATAACAGAGGTATCTTTGTCCGCGGCAGGTAAGGGATTGCGCATTACTAACCTGCTCAAAGATGCCGGTTTAACCAAAACAACGTCTGAGGCCATGCGATTAATCAAACAAGGTGCGGTTCGTGTCGATGGGGAGCGCCTGGAAGATAATGCCACGGAAATGGCAGTTGGGACCACTCATGTTTACCAGGTGGGTAAACGCAGATTTGCCCGGGTTTCTGTCACCTAGGGTGATTATGGCGTGATAATAAATATTTGTTTTTTGAACAATGGATACCAGACCCGAATGGCACTGACTTAAGTCTAATATCTGGCTTAAACATGGTTTCCCGTAGGTTGGACTGAGGAACGAAGTCCAACGCAAGTGTTAAATAAAGCGCCACTGTTGGACTTCGTTCCTCAGTCCAACCTACAAAAAAAGATTTATTGGGCCTAAGTCAGTGCCATTCATACCAGGCCCCGCTACTGCGTATATCGGTCTAACTAACATAACGTCAAATTTCTCTCTCGTTGTCTCGTCAAAACCCGCTCGAACCATTTCCTTTATGACATAAGTAACATTCAAGTGATCGACCTTGTTGTCTTTCTTTATTCTGACCCAAGAGTGCCTATACTATATTAAGGCATGCGATTGTCAGGAGACTGCCGTGTTTGAATGTGTACTTTGTCATTGGTTTCATTGATAAATATTTATACTCGCTTGGCAAAACGTGGATTAAGAGTGGTGGGGTGAAGGCTTTTTCAAGTCTAAGAAGCAGATTAGCGATTGTCGTGCTCCTGTCGGCAGGTCCTGCCTTGGCCTTGTTATATGCAACTGGGCTGGAAAACAGGGCCCGTTCAAAACAAATGGCTGAAGATAGTGCTTCACGCCTGGTCAAGCAGGTGGCACTGGATCAAAAACAGGCCCTGTCATCTGCCCGGCAATTGGTGGAAGCCATTGCCCGGTTACCACAGGTCTTTCTTCATAAAAAGAAGGCGTGTAATACCGTCGTTGCCCAGGCTAAAACTATTTATCCTTCAATTGCCAGTATTGGCGCCATAAAACCAAATGGCGATGTTTTCTGTAGTGCCTTGCCTTTTGATACCGGCCTCAATGCTGCAAACAGTCCCTGGTTTAAGGAAGTACTAAAGACCCGTGATTATGCTGTTAGTCGTTTCTACATGGGTCGCCTTACCGAGAGGCCTGTTATGACGTTGGCGTATCCATCATTTGCCGCTGACGGCAAGCTGGCTGCGGTTGTTTTTGTTTCAACAGATTTAGCATGGCTCAATCAAATTTTAACCCAGGAGCAACTACCACCGGGTTACGTACTTACCATAATTGACCCTAAAGGCACTGTGTTGGCCCGTACACCTGATCCCGGATTCTGGGTGGGTGATAACCACCTTGATGTGCCCGTCATCAGTTCAATTCTTGCCGGAAAACAAACGGGCACATTCCAGTCCGTAGGACTGGATGGGAAAGAATCCCTGTTTGCTTTCCTGCCGCTGCAAGTCGGCCCTGACAAACCCGAGGCTTTCGCATACGTGGGAATAAGAAATGATGTGGCCTATGCAGAATTCGACAAAATATTTTACAGGAATATTGTTGGTTTGATTAGTGTTGTTCTCATTGCACTGTTGGTAGCAAGTTGGGGCAGTGACCTGATTGTACTGCGACGTTTACGTGAACTCGTGTCAACAACACGAAAACTGGCCACTGGTGATTTAAGTATACGAACCAATATTACAAGCAAAGGTGAAGTAGGACAGCTGGCCAGTGCATTTGATGACATGGCAGATGCGCTTGAAAAGGAAAGTAATAAGGCCCGGGAGTCACGCAATCAATTGCAGGCATCCCAGTCGATGTTAAGCACTATTTTAAATTCTATTCCTGTCAGGGTTTTCTGGAAAGATAAAAAACTGAATTATATTGGTTGCAATGAATTGTTTGCCAAAGATGTTGATCTTGAAACGCCTTACCAGGTGATTGGTAAAAATGATTATGATTTGCCATGGGCAGACCAGGCCGAAAAATATCGCGCCAATGATCTGGATGTAATCACATCAGGCATACCCAAGCTGCTGTATGAAGTTGTCCAGACTGATAGAAGCGGCAATGAGCGTTGGCTCGAAGTCAGTAAAATCCCATTACAGAATTTGAATGAACAAGTGATCGGTGTTTTAGGTATTTATCAGGACATTACGCCGCGCAAATCTACAGAAAAAAAATTAAACCACATGGCTCATCACGACGGGCTGACAGGTTTAATCAATCGCAGGGAGTTCGAAAACAGACTTCGTAATATTCTGGAAAAAACCCGCCAGGAAGACCAGGAGCATGCACTACTTTATATAGACCTGGATCAATTTAAGATTATCAATGATACCAGTGGCCACTTTGCCGGTGATGAGCTGCTCAAGCAGTTGGCGAATGTGTTATCTGGATCTGTGCGAAACAATGATGTGTTGGCAAGACTTGGTGGTGACGAGTTCGGGGTGATTCTTGAAAACTGTCAATCCGACCGGGCACTGGTGATTGCCGAGGAGATATTGAGCAATGTCCAGAGTTTCAAATTTACCTGGAAGGCCAAGACCTTTAGCGTGGGCGCCAGTATTGGTTTGATTGTGCTCGATGCCAGTGCGCCCAATATGCAAGAGTTACTCAGCCGGGCAGACATGGCATGTTATGCCGCCAAGGATCTTGGCCGTAACCGTGTCCATGTATACGAGGAAGGTAATCTTGATCTGCAACGAAGACACGGTGAGATGCGGTGGGTAGGGAGAATTAATAATGCCTTCGAGCTGGAACAATTCAGGCTTTACTATCAGGACATTGTTCCGTTGCAGGATACTTCTGCTTTACATCATCGGGAAATACTCTTAAGAATGGTCAATGATGATGGCAGTGTTGTCTTGCCTGCTGTATTTATTGCTGCCGCAGAACGTTATGGTTTAATGCAAAGGATTGACCAGTGGGTGATTTGTACTGTTTTAAACTGGCTGGAAAAAAGCCGCCAGCAAAATGAGGACCTGGGTTTTGGCCGGGTTTTTATTAACCTTTCCGGTACTTCTTTGGGGGATGAAAGTTTCCTGAATTTCATTCGTGAAAAAATCAGGAAAGTGGCACACCTGACCCAATACCTGGGTTTTGAAATCACCGAGACATCCGCCATTGCAGATTTTGCCAATGCCGAAAAGTTTATTTCAGAAGTTAAAAAAGCCGGTTGCCAGGTTTCACTGGATGATTTTGGTGCTGGCATGAGCTCATTTTCCTACCTGCGATCCTTGCCAGTGGATTTTATCAAGATTGATGGCAGCTTTGTCAGGACCATGCTGGATGACCCCATGGACATGGCGATTGTCAGGTCCATTAACCAGGTCGGCCATGTTGCCAATATCAGGACAATTGCCGAATATGTAGAATCTGCGAAAGTAGAGCAAGCGCTGGCGGGTATGGGCATTGATTATGCCCAGGGCTTTCGGATCTCAAAGGCAAAACCCCTGGATGACCCGCATAATTAGTGCCAGGCTGTAATGGTGCTTACATAAGCCCAATAATTCTTTTTTTGTAGGTTGGACTGAGGAACGAAGTCCAACACAAGTGTTAAATAAAGCGCCACTGTTGGACTTCGTTCCTCAGTCCAACCTACGGGAAAACATGCTTAAACCAAATATTAGGCTTAAGTCAGCGCCATTCATGCCAGGCGAGGGTTTTCCCCGGACTCCCGGGCGGTCACTTGTTGCAATAAGAGCGGCCAAATACCGTGTTTTTTCGACCTTGAAATTATTTCAATAAAGTATTCAAAATAGCTAAAATATCCGTTGACGACTGGGCGTGGCTGAGTATAATTCGCCGCCTGTTCAAGACGGATAGATTTCTCGGAGATGGCAGGCTTTCGCATTAACTGCAGGGGCCTTAAGATGCGATCTTTGGGGTTTTTTTGCGTCTGAATTGCTCTTTTACAATTTGGATCAAGTAATTTGTGTGGGCGCTCATATGGAGCACAGGTCACAATGGAAATCGATCTTAAGTCTTTGTAGTTTTTAAGACTTTTGGTCATCCATATCTAAGTCCCTTCGGGGACGACTCGCCCCTTCGGGGGCAACTTCAGCTATAAACTGGAGAGTTTGATCCTGGCTCAGATTGAACGCTGGCGGCATGCCTAACACATGCAAGTCGAACGGAAACGATGGAAGCTTGCTTCCAGGCGTCGAG
>CAJVXY010000046.1 GCA_913009895.1 uncultured Acidiferrobacteraceae bacterium
TCCTGCAATATTGCCATGGTACTGGCCAAACAACTTGGCACCAATCCACGGCAGCTGGCTGAAAAAATCATCGCCGCGATTCCTGAATCGGAACTCGTAAAAAAAATCGAACTGGCTGGACCCGGATTTATCAACTTTTTTATGGCCCCGGCCGCCTATCACGAAGTCATCCACGCCATCATTAAACAGGGTGATAACTACGGTTACAGTGAAACCGGCAAAGGTAAAAAAATCCTGCTGGAATACGTCTCAGCCAATCCGACCGGGCCCTTGCACGTTGGCCATGGTCGCGGGGCTGCTTACGGTGCCACCCTGGCAACCCTGCTGGAAACAGTGGGTTACCAGGTCGACCGGGAATATTATGTCAACGACGCCGGCCGCCAAATGGACATCCTGGCCACCAGTATCTGGTTACGTTACCTGGATTTGTGTGGTGAAAAGCTCACTTTCCCAACCAATGGTTACCAGGGCGATTATATTTGGGACGTGGCGGCCACCTTGCACCGTGATAATAAAACTGCCTACCAGCACAGCACCGATACTGTTTTTCAGGCCGTACCCGATGATGAACCAGCAGGGGGCGACAAGGAAAAACATATAGATGGATTAATCGCCAATGCCAAAAAATTACTGGGCGCAGAGATTTACCGCAAGGTGCTCGATACCGGTCTCGATGCGATTCTGGGTGATATCCGCAAGGACTTGCAGGAATTTGGTGTCATTTATGATGAGTGGTTTCGGGAGCGTTCACTGGTTGATAGCGGTGCCTTAAAACACGGGATTGAACGCCTGAAAAAAACCGGCCACACCTTCGAGAAAGCCGGGGCCCTGTGGTTTCGTTCTACGGATTTTGGTGATGAAAAAGATCGCGTGCTGATCCGTGAAAATGGTGCACCCACTTATTTTGCCTCTGACATTGCCTACCACGTCAATAAACTGGAACGGGGTTATGATCAACTGATCGATATCTGGGGTGCCGATCACCATGGTTATGTGCCCCGCGTAAAAGCGGTACTGGCGGCCCTGGGTGAGGCGACTGAAAAACTGGACGTGGCCCTGGTCCAGTTTGCCGTGCTTTATCAAAATGGCAAAAAAATGCAAATGTCGACCCGTAGTGGTGAATTTGTAACACTAAGAGAATTACGGCATGAAGTCGGTAACGATGCCGCCCGCTTTTTTTATGTCATGCGTAAAAGCGAACAACACATGGATTTTGATCTGGACCTTGCCAAGTCGCAAAGCAATGAAAACCCGGTATATTACATTCAGTATGCCCACGCCCGAATATGCAGCGTCTTTCGGCAATTAAAGGAAAAGCAGTTTAGTTTTGACATTAAACAAAATAACCTGGATTTTAATTTATTAAGCGAAGACCACGAACGTGATTTAATGGTGACATTATCAAAATATCCGGAATTGATTGAGAATGCGGCATTGAATCACGATCCGCACCATGTCGGTCACTATTTACGGGACCTGGCCAATGATTTTCATACCTACTATAACGCCCACACATTTATCACTGATGATGCAAAAATCAGGGATGCCCGGTTGGCCCTGATCTCGACAGTTCGCCAGGTAATTAAAAATGGCCTGTCGATACTGGGTGTATCAGCACCAGAAAGTATGTAGGACATTGTTGAACAGATGCAAATTAAAAAAAGGGGCAAAAAAAATAGCAAGCGACGTTCGGCAACCCGGCGTGGCAAACCCAAACCATTGCCCACATGGGTGATGCTGGGTATTGGCCTGATTGCAGGCATCATTTTTGTATTATTGATCCAGCTTGTTATAAACAGAACGGGTCAGC
Source organism: uncultured Acidiferrobacteraceae bacterium (assembly GCA_913009895.1). Lineage (GTDB taxonomy): Bacteria > Pseudomonadota > Gammaproteobacteria > Acidiferrobacterales > SZUA-150 > SZUA-150. The sequence goes on from CAJVXY010000046.1 coordinate 1,811, forward strand.
CAGGCAGTGGTTTTCATAACCTGCTTGATGCAGCAAAACAATCACAAAATAAACATGCCCAACAGGACAAGGTAAAAGAAAAAAAGACTAAAACAGCTAAACCCGATTTTAATTTTTATACAATCCTGCCTGAAATAGAGACAGTTGTAACAGAATCAGATGTTAAAAAACTGCCACCTGGAAAAACCGGTAAAGATGTTCGTTACATTTTACAGGCCGGCTCATTCAGTCGTTTCCAGGATGCCGATCGACTGAAGGCCAATCTCGTGCTTAATGGCCTGAACGCCAGAATTCAAAAAGTCACTATTGAAGGCAGGGGCCAGTTTCACAGGGTCAGGCTGGGGCCTTTTACCAGCCTTGACAGCCTGGAGGTTACAAACCAGAAACTCAAACAAATGGGCATACGGCCTTATTTACTGAAAGTGAAATCCCAATGACCCGGCGGAGGCCGGTGCAAAGATCAGGGCGGACATTATTTACAATCACGAAAAATCAACTTTTCAGATAAGTGTAAGCAGTTATTCCGCGCCTGATTGTCGCTAACAGGGACTGCTTAACAGAATCCGGTAAATGTAACGCTGCCTTTATTTTTTGTTCCAGCGATTCGGCCAAAACTGCCTGGTCATAGTGAACGTATTCAAGAACGGAAGAGGCCGTGTCACCACGATCCACTTCAGACAATTTTATCTTGTTGTCCTTCGTGATACTGACATTTACAGAATTGGTATCGCCAAACAAATTATGCATATCACCGAGAATCTCCTGGTAGGCGCCAACTAAAAAAATTGCAATTAAATAGTCGCCATCATTGCCCACTTCATGCAGGGGCAAACTGGCCTCAACGCCTTCGTTATCCACATAATGATCAATGCGCCCATCAGAGTCGCAGGTAATGTCCACGATCACGCCGCGCCTGGTGGGTTCCTCTTTTAAACCCTGTACAGGCATGATTGGAAATACCTGCTGCATTGCCCAGATATCAGGTACCGACTGGAACACGGAAAAGTTACAAAAATATTTGTCGACCAGTTTTTCATTCAATTGATCCAGAATCTCACGGTGAACACGGTTGGCTGGTTCAAGTTTTTCCCTTATGGCGACACAAATAGACACATAAATACTTTCACCGGCAGCGCGGTATTGCAAAGGGCAATTTGCCAGCGAAAAGTCCGCCTGTAATTCCGATAAATACTTGCCCGCCTGGTGGTAAGTTTCCGACACGACCTTACCTGACAAGGTTTCAGACAAGGATTGCAACAAGTCCAGTAATTTTCCCAGGGCCACAGGCAAACCGGGTTTTTGGGTAGTCATCAAATTCTCAGGCTGGAAGCGGGGCGGCTGTTCTACCTCCAGCACATTGGTAATCAGCACTGCATGGTGGGCAGTCAGTGACCGGCCAGACTCACTATATATCTCCGGTTCAGGCAAATGATGTCGGGAACAGGACTCCTTAATTATCGCAGTGATCGTCCTGGCGTAATCTTGCGAGCTATAATTTTTTGAAAAATAACTGCGTGACTGTGTACCTTCGTAATCCACACCGAGGCCTCCACCCACATTAATGACACTCACTGGCCGGGTTAACATACTGCACTGGACGTAAAACTGGGCGGCCTCTTGCATGCCCTGGGTAATGTCATCAATGTTGGCAATTTGTGAGCCCATGTGAAAATGAATCATGTCGAGGCAGTCTTCAAACCGGGCCGATTTTATTTTTGTGATTGCCTGCAGAACCTCACTGGCGGCCAGGCCAAATTTGGATTTGTCGCCGCCGCTATTTTGCCAGTTACCGCTACCTACCGTGGCCAGGCGAATGCGCAAACCGATGCTTGGCTTAAGACCGACTTCCCGGGCGACCTCGATTAACAAGTCCAGCTCACTCATTTTTTCAATCACGACAAACACCCGGTGACCAATGGCAATGCCGGCCATGGCAAGTTCAATAAACTGACGGTCTTTATAACCGTTACAAACAATCACCCCGCCGGGCGCCATGGTTGACAAAATCGCCAGCAACTCGGGTTTACTGCCGGCCTCAAGGCCAAGCCGGTCGCCACCGGCCTGGAGCAAACTTTCAACCACGCTGCGCTGCTGGTTAACCTTGATCGGGTAAATCGCAGTGTATTTGCCTGCATAGTCGAGACGATCCCGGGCCTGATCAAAGGCTGCAATCAAATGGCCGAGTCGATCTCTTAAAATACCTGGAAAACGGGCCAGTACCGGTAGCTGCAAACCTTTATCCCTGATTGCCTGAACCAGTTCCGGAAAGGGCAACTTGTTGGTCCTACCAGTCTGCTCCTGGTCACAATACACCAGCTGGCCTGACTCATTAATGTCAAAAAAACCATCGCCCCAGTTGGCAATGTTGTAAACTGCGCGCGCCTTGTCGATTGACCATTTGCTCATAAACTTTTCTCAAAAACTGAAATAACTATATTAATTGGGGCTCACACCTTGTTTTGTATCGCGATTATGGGGCAAAGTCTGTGTTGTTGGCTATATCGTCTTACCAAAAAAACAGAATATATTTAATACGGAACAATATTATGACGCTTGATAAAAACTGGTATACAGAAAAATGGCAAGGGCAGGGCGCGGCCATCTCACTGCGTATAACCGACAAAATTCACGATGAACAAACGGATTATCAACGTATAGAAATCTATGAGACCGAATCATTTGGTCGTCTCATGACGCTTGATGGGCTGGTCATGGTGACAGATCGGGATAATTTTATTTACCACGAAATGATGACCCATCCGGCAGTGCTCACACACCCGTCCCCCAAAAAAGTATTAATCATAGGCGGGGGTGATTGTGGTGCGCTCAAGGAAGTTCTTAAACATAAAAATATCATCCAGGTAGACCAGGTAGAGCTGGATGAAGGCGTCACCCGGGTAGCAGAAAAATATTTTCCGGCCCTATGCGCATCGAACAACGATGCCCGGGCCAGGTTAATATTTGACGATGGTATAAAGTGGATTCAAAACTCTAAAACAGCAAGCTACGACCTGATTATTATTGATTCAACGGATCCCGTGGGTCCGGCGGCAGGACTGTTTGAACATGAATTTTACCGCGCCTGTTACACCGCATTAACAAAAGACGGGATTCTTATGGCCCAAAGTGAATCGCCCCTGTTTCATGCATCACTTATCAAATCCATGCGCCAGGACATGAACAGCGCCGGATTTCAAACACTGGCAACACTGTTATTTCCTCAGTGCACCTATCCTTCAGGCTGGTGGAGCGCCACACTGGCAAGTAAGAGCAGACTAAACAAGCCAAGGGCCTGTGACGTTGAAACGCTTTATTATTCCAGTGGTATACATGCAAGCGCGCAAGTCCTGCCGCCCTTTCTCGAACGAAAACTAAAATAAAAACCAAGGTAAAAAAAAGACGGGCTTGCGCCCGTCTTTTCATAACACTAAAAACAAGAAACCAGATCTTACAAATTGTAACCGCGCTCGTCGTGCAGGGCGATGTCCAGTCCCTCGGTTTCCTGATCTTCATTAACACGTAGACCCATGACCATATCCAGTACTTTTAATATGACCAGGGTTACAATACCGGTGTAAAAAATAGTAGCAATAATGCCGTAGAACTGTACGCCAACCTGCTCACCGATACTCTTTATCTCACCGCCAAATCCGGCACCACCGAGGGCAGTCGCCGCAAACACGCCCGTGAGCAGCGCACCGATGATTCCACCGATAGCATGGACACCAAAAACATCCAGCGCATCGTCATAACCAAACGCGCGCTTGATCTTGGTGGAGGCAAGGAAACAACCCAAACCCGCAGCCAGGCCAATGGCCAAAGCGCCCATGGGACCCACTGCACCGGAAGCCGGGGTGATCGCCACCAGGCCAGAAACCGCACCGGAAGCAATACCCAGTACGCTGGGTTTGCCATGGCTTATCCACTCACTGAACATCCAGGTCACTGCGGCCGTGGCGGCGGCAATCTGTGTTACTGCCATCGCCATTCCGGCAACACCATCAGCGGCCAATTCGGAACCGGCATTAAAGCCAAACCAGCCCACCCACAGCATGGCCGCACCAATCATGGTCAGGCCCAGGTTATGGGGAGGCATCGCCGTGGTTGGATAACCCCTGCGCTTGCCCAGTACCAGGGCTGCCACGAGACCGGCAATACCGGCGTTGATGTGCACCACCGTGCCACCAGCAAAGTCGAGAATACCCTTACCGCCAAGCCAGCCGCCGTCACCCCATACCCAGTGGGTAATTGGTGCATAAACCACGAGCAGCCAGAGGGTCATGAAAATCAGCATGGCTGAAAATTTCATTCGTTCGGCAAAGGCACCGACAATCAGCGCCGGTGTGATAATGGCAAAGGTCATCTGGAAGGTCATGAACACGGTTTCCGGGATCGTGCCACTCAGGGAATCAACGCCCACACCCTTGAGAAACATCTTGTCGAGACCGCCCCAGAAGGCACCCTCACCACCGAAGGCGATACTATAGCCAAAAACCACCCACAGGATGGTCATTACCGAAGCGATAGCAAAACACTGCATCAGTATCGAAAGCACGTTCTTTGAGCGAACCATACCTGCGTAAAATAATGACAACCCGGGGATAGTCATGAACAGGACCAATGCAGTCGCTGTTAACATCCACGCGGTGTCACCACTGTTTAAGGTTGGCGCTTCTTCGGCCAGGGCCAGGCCAGGCAAGAGTATAAATCCAGCCACGGCCAGGCTTGCCAGCTTTTTGAATAAATTTGTAATCATCATGTTTATTTCCCCTGGGCTAAAGCGCATCTTTGCCGGATTCACCGGTACGGATGCGGACAACCTGTTCAATATCGGACACAAAAATCTTACCGTCACCGATCTTGTCGGTCTTGGCAGCTTTGACAATGGCCTCAATTACCTGATCAAGTTGAGCGCTATCAATAGCAATTTCCAGTTTTACTTTAGGTAAGAAATCAACCACGTATTCAGCACCGCGGTAGAGTTCAGTGTGTCCTTTTTGTCTGCCAAAGCCTTTCACTTCGGTAACGGTGATGCCTTGCACACCAACTTCTGACAAGGCATCACGAACGTCATCGAGCTTGAAAGGTTTGATGATTGCAATAACTAGTTTCATCAATCTTTCTCCTGTATATAATTACGGTAGGCGCTATGGGTTACTTAAGCAGGGTGAAATCTTTGGCATAGGTAACGTAAAGCTTGATGCGATCATCCAGGTTAAAGTTTGTACCACTGGCTTTTATCTTTGCGCTGTTTTCAAGGGTGGTATCACTGATGACAAAAGACCAGGCGTCATAACTCAGGCTGACATTGATATCAACATAATCGTCATAACCAGAGCTGGTCTCTTTTGCATCGTTAAATGTCGCCTTTGCAGCATCAGATGCGTCAACATCAAAAATATATGTGCCGACGTGAGCACCAATTGTGGCGCCTTTAACGCCAGGCAATGCCATTCCAGCAGCGGCTTCTATATACATTGCATTTTCTTTTGTGCCAAAAACGTTTTGTGTGAAATTGAGCTTGCCAGAAATATCTACCGGGCCCACGGTCGCACCAACCCCTGCATAGGCTTCCAACCAGTTCGTATCAGCCTCATTATTATTGGTGGTTGGATCATCAACGCCATGAAACTGTGGGTAACTATAAGAAATCGCACCCACATCAATGCCAACTGGACCAAAATCTTTAGCCCAACCGCCATAAATATCCAGCTCCTGGGAACCGAAGGCAGTATTGGAAACCCATGTGCCAACATAAAGGCCAAAGGGCGCATTGTAATCAACGCCACCGGAGATAGCTGAGCTATTCTCGGTTTGGGTGACACCACGCCAGACATAGTTACTGGTCGCTGCTGCATTGGCGATGACGCCAGCAGTTGCAATTTGACTCACTGTACTCGCGACCAACAAGGCACCTGCCAGGCAGGTCATTTTTATTGCTTTACTTTTCATTACTCACTCCTGAATAGTTTTATTTATAATATTAAAGAAGACACGGCCCTGTGTTTAACCAGCCCGCTACCTGGGCCCATGGGCTACAGTTAGCATATCCCATGCCATCTAATAATAGGTATATATAACAATAAGTTATTTAAAATAATCGGGATTGCGGTCACGAAATTGCACCATTATAGGGAGCCTATTCTGAATGGTTGCACTGAAATAGTGCATTCAAAAAACATGCTTATTTCTGAAATAGGCCTTCCGGGTGAAACCAAAATCGGCAAATCAGGGCCCGTGACTGGCGGGGTAAAAGACTATTCCAGCCCTGAACTTGTGCCTGTTGAATCTTACATACCGGGCCTGGTGCGAGATTGAATGTGAGTTCGCCTGAAAAATAAAAAAAAGAATATCATTTAGAAATGTGCCACTAACGATAACCACCAGCTATCCCGTACCAGGTTACGATTATCATCAGGCCGTTTATCCTTATCGGTGGTGGTGTAGTAAACACCCAAATCCAGGGTCTCAATAATATTTTTAATCTCAAAACGGGTATCGGCGCCCAGGGTGACAAATCCATAATCTTCCCGTAGTTTATTATTAAAGTTCACGTAACCCGGAATTAAAACCAGCTCAAAACCCTTGCCTACATCAAGCGCACCCTTGGCCTCCAGAACCAGGTTTTTGTTACTCCAGTCATAAGAGGTCTTTACCACTACAGACAGGTGGTCTTTCCAGGGATCAAAACTGGCGCTAACATAAGCCTCATCAAAATTATCCTGATTCTGGTTAAATCGGTAAGCAATCAGGCCAGCATCCCAACCAAAACCCAGTGTTTCATACTCCTGACCGTATCCAGCATATACTTCTAACTCAGCGCGGGAACCGTCTTTGCCTGGTAGTTGATAAGGATCCGTATTGACGTTCGATAGAAACACCCCGGTATACATGCCGATTGAGTGGCGATATTCAGCACCGGCTTGAATCGCTGGCTTGTTTTCTGACACGGAAACGCCGCGAAAAAGATAGTCAGTGACCACACCGGCATAAACGTCAATACTATCAGCGGATCGGCCTGCAGCCTGGTTCGTGATTGGCATGAACGTTATACTTGTACCCAATAACAAGCCACAGATAATATTTCGTCTCACACCACTCCTCCCAAAAATATTCAAATCAACACCCAGTTCGACTGTAGAACCCCTTCGGGTTTTCCCTAAAATCTCTTCGTTTCCCAAAGAACCCCTTCTCAGGTCGCTCTGTTGCGCTGGATTGTACGGTCTAAAGTTTGGCAATCAAAGGTATAAACGCCCACAACAATAAATAGACTGGATAAATGGTCGCAGGTCTTTGATAATCGGGATATGAACAACGCAGCCATTCTGGACCAATTAATGAAAGCCCTGAACGGGGTATTGCCGTCCGGCCTGACCGATGATATTCGTGATAACATGCAGGCCGTGTTGAAGACACGTCTCACGGATTTGGGCCTGGTCACACGGGAAGAATTTGAGATTCAATCGGCGCTGCTGGCGCGCACCCAGGAAAAACTGCGGGAGCTGGAAACGTTAACCAGGGATCTGGAACAAAAACTGAACCACTAAAAAACCTGAAAACCAGCTAGTCATTTGGTTTTTTAGTGTTTATCACAACCACCAGGGAAGGGGGTTTTATGTCACTTGCTGTAGTCTATAGCCGCGCCATGTCAGGCGTGGATGCACCACTTGTTACCGTTGAAGTACACCTGGCCAATGGCCTGCCGGGCTTGTCTATTGTTGGCCTGCCGGAGGCCGCTGTCCGTGAATCCAAGGACCGGGTACGCAGTGCCCTGCAAACCGCCGGTTTTGACTTCCCAGCCCGTAGAATTACGATAAATCTGGCGCCAGCGGATTTACCCAAGGAGGGCGGTCGTTTTGATTTGCCCATTGCCATTGGCATTCTGGGTGCCAGCGATCAGCTACCTGAAAAAGCCATTGCCAACCATGAGTTTTTAGGGGAGTTGGCCCTGACCGGGGCCTTACGGCCCATTAAAGGCGCCTTAACAGCGGCCCTGCAGGCCAAACGAAGCAAGCGCCAATTAATACTGCCCACAAGCAATACCACCGAGGCGGCGCTGGTAGCGGGTGGCCAAAGCATCGGTGCCAATCATTTACTGGAAGTGACGGCCCATTTACTGGGAAAATCGATCTTACCTGTCCACCAGTCCGAGCCGCCGCCAGTGGCCAACGATGGGCCCGATTTTTCAGAAGTAAGAGGCCAACAACAAGCCAAGCGCGTGCTAACGATTGCCGCTGCCGGTGGCCATAGCCTGCTGATGATCGGGCCACCAGGCGCTGGCAAGACCATGCTGGCCAGTCGTTTGCCGGGCATTCTACCGACCATGACAGATAAGGAAGCCCTGGAGAGTGCCGCCATTCAATCGGTTGGCGAAAAAGGTTTTGACGCCAGTAACTGGCGCACCCGCCCGTTTCGCGCACCCCATCACACGGCTTCCGGGGTGGCCCTGGTCGGGGGCGGCAGTCACCCAAGGCCCGGGGAGATTTCACTGGCCCATCACGGGGTGTTATTTCTCGATGAACTACCGGAATTTGATCGACGGGTACTGGAAGTATTGCGAGAACCACTGGAATCAGGTTCTATCACCATTTCCAGGGCTGCCCGCCAGGCAGAATTCCCGGCCCGTTTTCAACTATTGGCAGCCATGAATCCCTGTCCCTGCGGTTATTTCAATGATCAATCCGACCGCTGTCGTTGCACCCCGGACCAGGTGCTGCGTTATCGTGCACGACTCTCGGGCCCGCTACTGGATCGCATTGATTTACATATTGAAGTGGCACCGGTGCCAAATGAACTATTGCTGGACAACCAAAATAATCAGGACGCCGAATTTTCTTCTGCTGCCATACAATCTCGGGTCAATGATGCACGTCACCGCCAACTGGCTCGCCATGGCAAGGCCAATGCCCTGTTGAGCAATCGTGAACTTGATAGGTTTTGTAAGCTGGATAAAGAAAGCAGGTTGTTACTGGAGGCATCAATTAACCGGCTGGGCTTAAGTGCCCGGGCCTTTCATCGCATTATTAAAGTAGCTCGTACCATTGCCGACCTGGCCTGCGAAGATAATCTGGCAAGTAATCATATTGCTGAAGCGATTCAGTACCGTACCCTGGATAGGTCGCTATTTTAAAATAGACCGCTGTTTTAGGCGGGCTGAGAATTCACGCTGGAAGATCATGCAAGGAGAGCACAAAGAGGTTAAATAAAAAATGGGTAACATAAAAAAGGCCCCGAATCTCAGGGCCTTTTTAAAAACTAAATATTTTAAAAACTACTTGGAGCTTTTTACCATGTAATCCACAGCGGCTTTGACATCGGCATCACTCATGCTCGAAAAACCACCCTTGGCAGGCATAACGCCTTTTTTGCCCTGAAAACCTTCAATTGCATGTTTGTAAAGTGTCTTGTTACCAGCAGCAATACGCGCTTTCCAGGCGGCTTTATCGCCAAGTTTGGGTGCACCGGCTACGCCAGAAGCATGGCAGGCACTACAGCCAGAGTTGTAGGCACTCTTGCCATCAGCAGCCGCATTGGCAGTCGGTATCATTGCATTCATCACGGCGCCGGCAATGCTTACCTTGCCAACCGGGGCGATACGCTCAGCCACATTGGTGGAATCGGCGGCGGCGGTTTTTTCAGGTTGCCCGCCAATAGTATTAGCCAGTACATAAATAATACCAGCCATTACTGCCATGGCGACAAACATATAGGTCATATTGGATGTGACGCTGTCGTCACTCATGTTGTTGTTGCTCATAAATAAAATCCTGTTTGCTCATTAAAAACCATATTTCCCGCACCCTGAACGGGTGGGACCCTAAAATCGGGTCGAATTATACATTAATCGTTTGCTAATATACTAGTGAACATCAGAGCTAATGCACGAAAAATGCCAACTTCGCAAGAAATGTCATATCAGATTATTTATTATAAAATTCATATAGATACAGGGATTTGTCGCAAAAAACCGACATAATTTTATGCCTGGTTGTTTAATTAGGCCCAATAATTGTAACTATTTTAGACCCAAAAAGGCTCACCCCGGCTAATTTTGGTGATAATTTCTGTGCTGGAAAAATTTTCTGAATATTTTCACAGCAACTAACTAGTCATCCTCATTATGAGAATCTGCTAAAAAACTTTGCTTGAGCCAGCGACTCAAGCCAACCAGTGGTGCCAGGCTGACACGTACTGCAGCCCTTAAACCATCCTGGTTGCGCAACCAGGCTGCCGCCGGTGGGCTGTATCGATAATATAATTCGACAAAATACCTGCCCGGGCCATTGGTTAGCAAATAATGATCCCGGAAATAACGTAAAAAGTTAATATCCGTGGCCAGAGCCGTGCCATAAGCTGCGGTGGCAATAAAACACCCACCACCGCCGCCGCCACTACCGCCTTGGCCGCCAGGTTGGATTGCTGTAATTGTGACTGAGTCACTATTCGTGAGTGGCGTCATCGGGTCATCGTCAGTAACTGTCAATTGAAAAGTAATCGTGGTTGCACTTAAAGGCGCGGTAAATGTGGGTTGGGCAACAGTATTTGAACTCAGGATAGTACCGGTCGCAGTCGTTTCCACCCAGGCATAACTGGCAATCGCACCTTGTGGATCACTGCTCGTGCTACCATTTAGCGTCACCGTTTGTCCAAAAAGAACGGCCCTGTCTGGTCCCGCCCTGGCAATGGGCGGCAGATTCTCATCGCTGGTAATATTTACTGTGGCTGAACTGATAGCGCCCACCGTGTAATCAATGCTGGCAGATAAAGTCAGAATGACGGATTCCGGTAACACTACATCCGCATCATTTATCGGCGTTAATGTCACAGTTGTAGAAGTCATGCCTGCCGGTATGGTTGCGCTACCCGACAAGGCAACGTAATCAACACCTGAGGTAGCACTGCCACTGGTTGTGTAATTGACAGGCAAGCCACCAGCTAGAGCTGGTTGATCACTGGTAATGGTGTAAGTGCCCGTATCTAATGGGTTTTCCGCAGCCATGGCATCTGTCGCGGCCACGGTCGCCGTCGGTCCGCCGACGCCACTAAGGGTGACGACGTTGGGGTTGTTAACAGCATCACTGGTAATGGTCAGTGTGGCACTGCGAACCCCATTACCATTCGTTAATAACGGCGTGAAGGTAATATCAATGGTGCATGACATACCAACTAGCAATGCTGCAGTGGCACAGTTTTGGGTGCCAACCGCAAATTCCGAGGCATTGGCACCAGAAATGTCTGCGCTATCAATAACTGTATCTAGATTAATGGTAGCGGCAAGACTGGTATTGGTCAGGGTGACGGTCATGGCCGAGGCCGTAGCGCCCAAAATCGTGCCAGGAAAAGATAACATAGCCGTATCAGCCTGTAACGTGCCAATACCCGCTGCCAGGATGACGGCCGCATTTGCGTCCAGCATGCCGGCACCACAAGTGGTGGTAGCGCAATCCCGCCCGGTGCCAGTAATAAATGACCGGGCAGATGTTTGTAAAATCGTTGTTACCTGGGCTGGGGTGAGTGTTGGATCCACTGACAAAACCAGCGCTGCCACGCCGGCAACATGGGGGGTGGCCATACTGGTACCGCCCAACCACGCATACGTGTCGGCAACAGGCGTGGTGGTACCGGTGTTATAGGTTGAATTGATATAATCACTGGTTAAGGGACCATCACCACCGGGTGCTGCCAGCTCAACAGTTGTGCCAAAGTTACTATAACCGGCCATCGCGCCATCTCTTCTCAAAGCTGCAACCGTGACCACACCATTACAACTGGCTGGAGTAGCATTAGCTGCATTCTGGGCATCATTACCCGCAGCCACCACCACCAGGGTACCAGCTGCAGTCACATCATCTACTACCGATTGAAAAGTAATATCACAAGCACCAATGCCACCCAGGCTCATATTAATCACCCGGGCAGGGTTCACTGGATTATCAGGAAAGTCAGTCGCATTCCCACCAGCTGGTCGAATCAGGATCCCGGCCGCCCAGCGCATACCATCAACAATATCAGCGGTATAGCCTATACATTTACCCAGCACCCGCACGGGCATGATTTTCACACCACCGGCACCGGTACCGCCTCCGGCTACGCCGGCTACGCCAAAGCCATTGTTTGTTTGCGCGCCAATGGTGCCGGCCACATGGGTGCCATGCCAGGAACTATTTGCAGGTACATTACAACCTAACGAGTTGAAAAACCCGCCCTTGTCAATGCCATTGGCCTCAAGTGACGTTATCCAGTCACCGGGGTCACGAGGATCGTTATCACGGCCATCGCTGTCATTCGCCACATAGAATGTATTGTTGGCGCCCTCATCGGAGATAAAATCATAACCGGCGACAACACGACCACTGTTATCAAAAATATTGCTATCAATATCGGCATGCTCGGTAATACCCGTATCAAGCACGGCAACAATAATCGAAGGATCACCGGTTGTAATGTCCCAGGCCAGGGGCAGGTTGGCCGAAGCTGGTTCTGAGCTAATTACGACATCTTTATAGTGCCACTGGTTGCTTATGTATCCGGGATCGTTGGGCGTAAAAAAATGCCGCATTAGCTGATCCGGCTCGGCATACTCAACGGTAGGGTCATTCGCAAGTCGGTCTGCAATCTGCCTGACTTGCGCAAGACTGAGAAAACCCGGAAGTGAAATAACATGGGCACCGCCGGACATGGGCCGAAGCATTTTTAACGGCATGCCTGCCAGTGAACTTAGACTCGGTAACTGGCTACCGCGATTATTGTTAACGGCTGCCCTGAAACCCGGGCGATAACGAACAATTATCCGGTTGGTTACGTCGGTCTGTGGGCTTGCCTGAACCAGAGGAAGGACCGGAGCTTTCGTGTCCGCGGCCTGAACTGAGGTGAACAATACCAAACCAATTATAAGTAAAAATTTAATTAATCGTTTGCTGGATCTATCCATAACCGGGGTTCCCTTCTAAATAATGCGGCACTAACTCTCAATTGTATATCACCAAACTGCGATTTGCCGGGCTTTCATCGGAAAATCAAGCCCGTTTGCCCGTCCAGGAAACACCAAAAACACTGATTCTCGCTGCATTTATGCCTTAAAAACAGGCAAGTTTAATCACCGTGGGTTCTGGCAGTTTTTTTAAAGTTTTCTCTTGGCGCTTGACCTGTGTCTAGCACGTACCTTTTACCTTTAGCTTTAGAAGAAATATCAATAAATGGGGACAAAAATCCGCTAAATAACCGTAAGCGTCTTGCTGGAATATTGTTAAAGTATGTTCCTGACCAAGGTGGGTAACAAAAAGTATTGATCCTAAATACTAGTCCTATCCGGAAAGAGTTCATTTGAATTGATGATGTTGGCCGTGGGCTGCAAGGGAAAGCACTTTATCTGCCCACACTTAACTATAATAAATAACCTGGAGGTAATAATAATGAGAATAAAACTGACGACTGTTGCAGTGGCCACTGCTGTGTTTTTTGGCCTGGTAACCGGCCCTTTATTGGCAAAAAAAGAGGCGGGGCTCGACAAGGATTACCGGACATTTTCTACCGGCGGTAAAATCGAATACGGGAAAATTGGCGACTCCTATACTGCTGACCTGGTCATGTACCTGGCCGGCAACCAGTTTATGGTGATGGAAAAACTGATCCAGGATTTTCAGAAAAAAAATCCCGGCATCAAAAAAATATTCGTCGAGACCATTCCGCCCGGCCAAATTTTCAAAAAACAACTGCTGAAACAGGGCAAAATTAACGGCCAAAAAATTGCAAAAAATCCGGACGTTTTTGCCAGCGTCAATATCAACCACCTCAAAAAACTCAAGTCCAAGAACATCATGGATGTCTACATAATCTACACCCATAATAAACTTGAGCTCATGGTGGCCAAGGGTAATCCCAAGAAAATCAAAGGCGTCCGAGACCTGGGCCGGGATGATCTCGTGCAGTCACATCCCAACCCTTTGACCGAGGGAATTTTCAAGTTTTATGGTTCGGAAATGCTCAAGGATCTGGGCCTCTACCAGAAGGTCACCGCGGGTAAAAAATGCAAGAGTTGCTGGGCCATACCGGGCAAGGTCTGGTTTACCTCCCGCCATCACCGCGAAACCCCGTACCGGCTGGAAAACGGTGAATCCGATGTGGGCATAGTCTGGGCCACCGAAGTGCAATATGCCGTGGCCTCGGGCCGTGGCGTCGAAGGGGTATCAATTCCCGCCCCTTACAACAAGCAATCCAAGGTCGGTTATGCCATTGGCAGATTAGTCAAAGGTCGCAACCAGGCCAATGCCGATAAATACCTGGCCTATCTTGCCACCAGTGATGCCCAAAAAATCTATGCATCATACGGTTTCATTAATGCGACCGCTGACGAGCTCAAGGTCAGACCCTTAAAACCGTTTAAAAAGAAAAAGAAATAGCAAAGTAAAGTAAAAAAGAGAAGAGGGGCGGCATGTGCCGCCCTTTTTTT
>CAJVXY010000047.1 GCA_913009895.1 uncultured Acidiferrobacteraceae bacterium
GTTAATGCCTTGATATGTTTTATTTAATTAGTGTGTTTTTTTTTTTTTTTTTCAAGCAGAAGACGGCATACGAGATATATCAGTGTGATGGAGTTCAGACGTGTGCTCTTCCGATCTTTCGATAACGAAATTCTGGAATACTTTTTTCTGCTTTATGAACTTGCCTAAAAGATACAGCGTGTGGGTTCGATATTGCCATTTCCAGAATCTATTTCCGTTCTTGTCTGAGACTACTTGCGGAGCATCTTCCGGTCTGTGCGGATCAAATAGGTTCAGGAAAAATGACGGGCCATAATCAAGGTCAGTCTTTTCCAATCGGCGCTCCATCTCTAATTTCAATTCATTCAGAGTCGGGGCTGGACCAATCTCCCGATCTTCTATCTTCTTTTTTTTGCCCATTTTTCCTGCTCCTCGTATTTTGTCTGGTCTCTACGGCACCAATTCCGCCATGTCGCAAACCAGTCTGCTTTCTTGGCTATGGGTCTATTAGAGTTTCCTAATGCCCAGTCCTTCATTTCTTCTGCTGTGGTGTCTGGGTCTACAAGAGGGCACTTGGTTTCTGTCCACGTTCTCCAGTCGTTTGGGAGAGTCCAGTCTTTTGGTAGTGCTTTACCATTCTTTGATTTCCGGGGGGGTGTCTTCTCTCTCTTTACTGCCTCTGCCTCTGCCTCTGCCTCTGTATAGGTCGGTTCTGGTCGGGCGCGGTCGGATTTTGTCGGAACCGACTTTCCTCTGTGTGTTCTGTCCCAGTCTCTTTTGTAGGCCCGGCGTTCTTCTTCGTTCCTAATTGATCTGTATTTTTCGTAGTTTACGATCTTCCATCCAAAGGGGCGCGAGTTACCTTCGTCATCAACGAGTGGTATAATCCTTCTTCCTTCTTCTATCGGGGTTCTACTGTAGGGGTCTGGTGCTCTGAGAGAGGTGATGCCATCATGAACAAACTTTATATCGCATCCGAGGCAACCAGCTATTTTGGCAGGGGCGGCATCTACTTCACCGTGTCTGTCAGCAAGAGCTAACATCGCCATGAATACCGTGAGTGCTTCAAATTGTCCATACAATGACCCGTCAAAGATGGTTCGGTATAGTTTTGAATACATGCGTTATTATATGTCGGATTCCGACAGTGTGTCAATTAGTTCCTCATGTCATACAAATTAGGGTTTGCTAATACAGTCACAGTCTGCTGTATAGTATTCCAGGTAACCAATTTCCTCACCTTTAACATTGACCTGTCGTTGAGCACCAAAGAGCTTCCCGGTATCGTTACATTTAAGACAATGACCCAAGAACTTTCGGGCTTCTATATCCCCCATCCTGGCTTTAGTCTCGAGATATTCTTTTACTGAGTTCATGTTTAGTTGTGTACAAGGACAATTGAAAGGATGTTCAGAACAATTGAACGGGTGTCCTTTACAATCTCCAGTACAGCCTGCCCATTTATTTTTCATTAGGTTTGCTAATATTCATCAAGACAAGGGCAATTAATAGCCGCTTTCTCATCTTCCCAAAGGGTGAAACAATTTTGACAAACCACTATTTCTGATCCCTTAAAGGGTTCTGTTTTTTCTTTTGAAAACGTAATAGTAGAGTTACGCAGAACAATGGTTTCTGATTCATTTTCTGTCATCTCATTCTCCATTAGGGTTTGCTTCAGAAGGGTATATCGTCGTTGAAATCATCGGTGGCCGCAGGCTCATTAGTTGATTCCGACTTCTGGGTAGAACCAGTATCCTGGTTGTCGGAGGGACCGCCACGGGAACCGAGCATTTGCATCTCATTGGCCACAATCTCGGTGGTGTAACGATCTTTACCTTCCTTGTCCTGCCACTTGCGGGTTTGCAGCCGGCCTTCTACGTAGATTTGTGAGCCCTTCTTCAGATACTCCCCGACAATCTCGGCCAGACGACCAAAGAACACGATCCGATGCCATTCGGTCTTTTCCTGTTTCTCACCGGTATTTTTGTCTTTCCAGGATTCTGAAGTAGCGATGTTGACGTTGGCAATGGCCTGTCCATTAGCGGAATACCGAATTTCGGGATCGCGACCCAGGTTGCCGACCAGAATAACTTTATTTACACCACGTGCCATGGTTTTTTCCTCCGTTGGGGGCGTCCTCCTTTAAAGTGAGATGTCAGGACGCCGTTAATGTTGAGAATCGTAAAACAGAACTATCATACCGGAAATCTAGCGATAAAAGAGTTACATCATAAAAACATCCCAAGACCTTGTTATCCCGCGTATATAAGAGAACGGTTTAATAGTTGGGCAGTAAAACCCGTGCATTTTTTGATTAAAAAATATTTGTCATCTTTCCAAACACCATAAATCCATGCTAAAAACATATAAATAATTCAAAATGAGCATATTAGGCAATATATGACTCTGGACGAGGCCCTCAAACCCATTTCGCAGCTGGGTGGCGACGGGTTCACTGGGTACATTCCATACTAGTCCCCTGAATTATCTCCTGAATCAAGCGGGGCAGCTCAGGGTTGTCCATCGGGTCGGCTTGATCGATATACAGGTAGCGATATAAATCAATTATCAATCCCTTCCCGGATTCGATGTTCTGGCTGCGCTCCCAATCGAGCTCGAGCAACAGACTAAGGTAGCTATTGAGTATGCACATGCGATCAACGACACCGCGGATATGCAGGCTGGCGTAATCGGCATCGCCTGAAAGCAGCCGCTCAATGCGTGCCGTCACATCGTTCAGCAGTCGCGCCGTGCGGGAACGATGTATTTCCAGTGACGGCTGTCTGATTGCCGCAAGCGCATCGCCTAACTCGGCCAGCCAGGGACGATGTAGACTGCGCGTAGCAAAATCACGCAGTACCTGGGCGCACAGGGTATTATGCGTGCCCTCCCAACTTTCCAGCACAATGGCATCGCGGTAGAGACGTGGCAGGACGGAAAATTCCTCAATAGTGCCATTGCCGCCCAGCACTTCGATGGCATCACGAACCACCCGGGTACACTGAATCGAGGTCCAGTATTTATTGATGTTGACATGGGTTCGCCTTGCCCCTGTCATATCAGCTGATGCTTTGCCATTGGCAATTTGGTCGTTCATAGCGAGGAGTCGAAACGTGGTGGCTACCGCAGCACTGGTAATGACTTTCATGTGGGCGAGGATTTGTGCAAGCGTGGGATACTCGATGATTGTCTTGCCGAAAGCGGTACGGTGCCGGGCATAAGCTTGCGCCTCAATACAGGCACGTCGCATTAATCCACAAGCAGCGACAGCATTTTGTAAACGTGAGGTATCGAGCACAATACCCATCAGGTTTTTGAAACCTTGCTCCAGTGGACCGACGGGTTCGGCCAGTGCGCCATTGAAGTCTACCTCTGCCGAGGCCATGGAGCGTGTACCGAGTTTGTACTTTAAACGACGAATGGAAAAATCGTTGACCTTACCATCCACCATCCGGGGAATGAGAAACAGGGCGAGGCCTTGTGTCCCTGGCGGTGCCCCTTCAGGTGCTGCACCTTCTGGTCTGGCCGCCAACACGAATAAACCTGCGTCGATGACCGAGCAAAACCATTTTTCACCACTGATCCGGTACAGTCCCTTGTGTTTTTTATCTGCTACAGCAACGCAACTGATCGCGGCGACGTCCGAGCCGCCCTGGACTTCAGTCACAAATTGCGCGCCGTGTAGGCGTTTTGCATAATCCGTTTCAAGCAACGGTGGTAAATACTTTTTCTTTTGTTCATTTGATCCGACTTGCTGTAGTAGTTTGATCAATCCTGCCGTACATGCCACTGGACAGGCATGACCCGCCTCACCGTTGTGGGCGATGAAGTAGGAGAGGGCGCCGCTGAGAAGTTCATGGCCCGGTTTCTCCAAAACGGCCAGTACGCCGGTGTCCCAGATACAGGCGCCGAGTTCGTGATAGCTCGGATGAAAGACCACTTCTTCAGTGCGCTCACCCATACCGTTAAAACGACTCAAACGCGGCAGATTTTCGTCGCGGTTGGAGCTAATGGCCAGACCATCCATTCGGGTTGCCGACAGGCTGGCGGCCTTGTCCAGCATGCCCCGATGACGTGAATAATCCTCACCCATGTGCATTTGCAGAACTCGCTGGATATTGGCATCGGCCTGCAGGTAGTCCGTGGGTTTATGTGCCTGCCATGCGGCGAGCGAGGTACGGGCTTGCTGGGTTCTGTTTTCTGACATGCTTTCTCTCTCCCTAAGTACAATTCCAATTGCGGTACAGATAGCGCTGACAGGTGACAATAAACTACACCAAACTATACTGGCATTATGGACCCTGTAATTTCACCCGGCAAACGTTTCCATGCGGCACTGACGCAGGAGCACCCGCTGCAAATTGTCGGCGTCATAAATGCCTATTGCGCCATGCTTGCTGAGCATGTCGGGTTCCGCGCACTTTATGTTTCTGGTGCCGGCGTTGCCAATGCCTCCCACGGCCTGCCCGATCTGGGTATGACCACACTCAATGACGTGCTGGAGGATGTGTCTCGCATCACCGGCATTACCGAGCTGCCGGTACTGGTCGACGCCGATACCGGTTTCGGAACCGCCGCCATAATGGCCCGCTGCGTGGGTGGGATGATCGAGGCAGGCGTCGCCGGCATCCATATTGAAGACCAGGTGCCGGCCAAGCGCTGCGGACATTTGCCTCACAAGACTATTGTCCCTGTTCAGGAAATGGTGGACCGCATCAAGGCCGCAGTGGATGCCCGCACCGATACGGATTTTGTCTTGATGGCTCGCACCGATGCCGTTGCCGTCGAGGGCATTGAGGCCGCCATTGACCGGGCTTGTCGTTACCAGGAGGCGGGGGCCGACATGATTTTTGCCGAGGCAGTGACCGAGCTTGATCACTACCGCCGGTTTAGTGATGCCACCGGTGTTCCTGTCCTGGCCAATATTACCGAATTCGGTCTCACGCCGTTGTTCACTGTCGATGAGCTGGCGGATGCCGACGTCAGCATGGTGCTTTATCCGTTGTCTGCGTTCCGGGCCATGAATGCCGCGGCCCTGAATGTTTACCAGACTTTGCGCAATGACGGCACGCAAAAAAACCTTATCTCGCACATGCAGACTCGTGAGCAGCTTTATGAGTTTCTTCGTTACGACCAGGTTGTGGCGAAGTTAGCGCAAGCGGCTACCACGGAACCGGCCACCAAAAAAACAGCTGGCGGTCTGGCCGGCATCATCGTCGGTACATCGGCCATTTGCACGGTGAGTGAGACCGGCAGCGGCCTGAACTATCGTGGTTACGGTATCGACGATCTTGCGCGAGAATCGAGCTTTGAGGAAGTCGCTTACCTGTTGTGTTACGGCGAACTACCAAATGCCGCGGCGCTTGCGGATTACAAGTCCCGGCTTGTTGGTCTGCGCTGCCTGCCGGACGCGATGAAAACCGTGCTGGAACAGTTACCGGCAGGCGCCCACCCCATGGATGTAATGCGCAGCGGCTGCTCCGTCCTCGGTTCAATGGAACCGGAGGGCGAGGGCCGCGATCAGCAAAACATCGCTGACCGGCTCATCGCTTGCTTTGGCTCAATGCTGTTGTACTGGCATCACTTTCACACCCACGGCCAGCGCATCGATACTCAAAGTGATGCGGACTCGGTAGCCGGGCATTTTCTGCACCTGTTGCACGATCGGCAACCGGACCCGCTGCACGTGCGGGCGCTGGATGTGTCGCTAATTCTGTATGCCGAACACGAATACAATGCCTCGACCTTCGCCGCCCGGGTGGCAGCGTCGACCCTGACCGATTTTTACTCGGCGATTACCGCAGCCATCGGCACCTTGCGCGGCCCACTTCACGGTGGCGCCAATGAAGCCGCCATGGAATTGATCGCACGTTATACCGGGCCCGATGAGGCCGAGGCCGGTGTCATGTCCATGTTGGCGCAAAAACAACGCATTATGGGTTTCGGTCACCGGGTCTACAAGACGTCAGATCCGCGCTCCGATATTATCAAGGACTGGTCGAAAAAACTGGCCGGTACCAGTGACGAACCGATGCTGTTTGACGTGTCCGAGCGTATTGATGCCATTATGCGACGGGAGAAAAAGCTGTTCCCCAACCTGGATTTTTATAGCGCCTCTGCCTATCACTATTGCGGGATTCCGACGCCGATGTTCACGCCGTTGTTCGTCATCGCCCGCACCACCGGCTGGACCGCCCATATTATCGAGCAGCGCGCCGATAACAAACTGATCCGCCCCGGTGCGGACTACACCGGACCCGACCCGCGAGCCTATGTGCCCCTGGACCAGCGTCGGTAACACATTTTAAAAAAATAACGTGTCCCCGTCCCCGACAAATACCCGGCCACCACCTGATAAGTTATTGGTGGACATTGCCGAGTACGTGACCAATGTTGAGATTGAAAGCGGACCGGCCCATGAGAGCGCACGGTTGTGTTTAATGGATGCCCTCGCTTGTGCATTATTGGCGCTGGAGTATCCGGCCTGCACCCGTTTACTGGGCC
This sequence comes from uncultured Acidiferrobacteraceae bacterium, assembly GCA_913009895.1. Lineage (GTDB taxonomy): Bacteria > Pseudomonadota > Gammaproteobacteria > Acidiferrobacterales > SZUA-150 > SZUA-150. Next base: position 6,484 of record CAJVXY010000047.1, read on the forward strand.
CGATTGTGACCGACACCGTAGTCCCCCGCGGCGTGCCGGTGCCGGGTACGTCGTTCCGGCTGGACCCGGTACAGGCCGCTTTCAACATCGGTTGCATGATTCGCTGGCTCGACTTCAACGACACCTGGCTTGCCGCCGAATGGGGACATCCCTCGGATAATCTTGGAGCCATTCTGGCGACCGCCGATTTTGTCAGTCGCCGCCGTCTGGCCGAGGACCGGGCACCACTCACCCTGGCCGATGTTTACAGCGCCATGATCAAGGCCTATGAGATCCAGGGAGTGCTGGCGCTGGAGAACAGTTTCAATCGCGTCGGCCTGGATCACGTTATTCTGGTCAAAGTGGCGTCGACCGCCGTGGCCACCGGGTTACTGGGCGGTGACAAAACGCAAATCATTAACGCCGTTTCCAACGCCTGGATCGATGGCCATAGCCTGCGCACTTATCGCCACGCGCCCAACACCGGCCCGCGTAAATCCTGGGCCGCCGGCGATGCCACCAGCCGCGCCCTGTGGCTGGCACTCATGGCGATGAAAGACGAACCGGGTTACCCGTCAGCCTTAAGCGCACCCACGTGGGGATTCAACGACGTGTTATTCAAGGGTGAACCCCTGCGGTTAGCCCGCCCGTTCGGCTCCTATGTCATCGAGCATATCCTGTTCAAGGTATCGTTTCCCGCCGAGTTTCATGCCCAGACCGCGGTGGAGTGTGCGTTTCAGTTGCACTCGGAGGTCAAGGACCGGCTGGATGACATCGATAAAATTATGCTCACCACCCAGGAGGCCGGCCTTAGAATTATTGACAAGACCGGCCCGTTGCAAAATCCCGCCGACCGGGATCACTGTTTGCAATACATGGTCGCCGTCGGCTTACTGTTCGGCGAACTCAACGCCGATCATTACGAGGATGTAGTGGCCGCCGATCCGCGCATCGATCAATTGCGTGAAAAAATGGTTGTGGTCGAAGACCCGCAATACAGTCGCGATTACCTGGACCCGGACAAACGTGCCATTGCCAACGCCATCCAGATCCGGTTCCAGGATGGCAGCAGTTCGGAAAAAATCGAGGTGTATTACCCGTTAGGCCACCCGCGGCGACGGACAGAGGCACGACCCGCCTTGCAACAGAAATTTGCCGACAGCCTGGTTAGACGTTTTTCCGACAAGAAGTGTCAACAGTTGTTAAAGTTATTCGAGGATCCCGAACGCCTGCAGGCGACCGCGGTAAATGATTTTATGGATAGCTTGGTGAATAAATAACTCTGCCGCACCAAAAGTAGGTGCTTTAGACGAGTGGACGGGGCATTAATCGAAAGAATAGTCTGAACCGCCAAGACGCCAAGAGCGTCAAGATGTTGGTAAAAAATATTTTCTTGGCGTTCCTGGCGTCTTGGCGGTTTAATATTAATTACATCAGATTTAATCAGGCCTTCCTTAAATATGTACGCACGCTGGTTTAGCGATTAAATTTTCTATTTCGCTGCCATGCGCATGGCGCCATCCAGCCGGATCACTTCGCCATTCAACATCTCGTTTTCAATAATATGCCGTACCAGTGCAGCGTACTCATCCGGGCGGCCCAGACGTGGAGGGAAAGGTGTTTGCTGACCCAAGGATTCGCGTACCTCATCCGATAGACTGGCCAGCATCGGGGTGTCGAAAACCCCCGGGGCGATGGTCATGACACGGATCCCGTAGCGCGCCAGTTCACGCGCGATGGGCAAGGTCATACTGACAATACCGCCCTTGGAGGCGGCGTAGGATGTCTGACCGAGCTGACCCTCATAGGCCGCGATTGAGGCGGTATTGATAATCACGCCCCGTTCGCCGTTGGGTTGGGCCTCGTCCTTGGCCATGGCGTTGGCGGCCAGGCGGGTAACATTAAAGGTGCCGGTCAGATTCACCCGGATCACCTTTTCGAAGGTGGCCAGGCGATGGGGCCCCTCGTCACCGATGATTTTTTCCGGGATGCCGATGCCAGCACAACTAATAGCGCCGTGCAGACCACCAAATGTTTCGAGCGCCAGTGTTACCGTATTCTGTACGCTGTCTTCGTCCGTCACATCGGTTTGGGCAAAGCGTGCCAACTCACCTAACTCGGCAGTGATGGCCTCGCCGGCATCGGTATTGCGGTCAGCGATCACCACCCTGGCCCCCTGCTGGATTAGCATGCGAGCGGTGGCCGCTCCCAGGCCGGAGGCGCCACCACTGATCAGGAACGTTTTTTCTGTAATGTCCATTGTTGGTTATCTCCCCAATGGGATTTTATACTTAATTGCGCTTAAACGCCTGCAACTCCAGGATGGCTCCGATGCTGGAAAAGGTCGAGACAAGATACGGTACCAGCACGGTAAGCCCCATTTTAATGAGACTGGCGCCCGTCACTTCTCCCCGAAAAATGTGATCCCCGTGATTGATGAGGATCAGAATGATGCCGACGAAAAAAGCATATTTTACTGCCCTCCAGACTACGCTCGGCTCGCAAGCACATCGCAACCAGGCCTTCATAACACCCTCCATTTGTCCCGCATGATCGTTTCATCCTCAGCCATCAGCTAAATACGCTCTATAATAGTGGCAGTCGCCATACCGTGACCGATGCACATCAGTTGCAAACCGAACTGCCCGTCCGTGGCCTCGAGGCCAGCGAGCATTTTGGCCATCAGGCCGGCGCCGGTGGCACCAAGCGGATGACCGTGGGCGATGGCCCCGCCCCAGGGATTCACCTTGTCCATGTCCGGCCCCAGTTCCTGCGCCCACGCCAGTATCACGCAGGCAAAGGCCTCATTGATCTCGATCCAATCCAGGTCGGTCAACGCCAGTTGCGCCCGGGCCAATGCCATTTTGGTGGCCGGCACCACGCCCATGAGTTGCAAGGTCGGATCATCACCGATGGCGGCCCGGGCAAGGATGCGCGCCAGTGGTCGAAACCCGTCCGCCAGCGCAATCTCGCGACGCGCTACCAGACAGGCCGCGGCGCCATCGGCAATCTGGCTGGCGTTGCCCGCGGTGATGACGCCGTTACCCGAAGGACGGAAGACGGTGGGTAGTTGCGCCATCTTGTCCGGATTGATGTGATCGCGTATGCCCTGGTCACGGATTACGCTGATTTGATTGCCCGCGTCGTCGGTGCCGGGCGTCGCTACGATCTCATCGTGCCGGCCCGCGGCGAAGGCAGCACTGGCGCGGCGATGGCTTTCGGCCGCGAACTGATCCAGCTGCGAGCGGGAGAGCGACCATTGTGCGGCGATGCGTTCCGCGCTTTCACCCTGGTGGATCAGCTCGTAGCGTTCAAGGAGTTTTGGGTTCAGGGTCTCAAAACCACCCCCGAGATCACTGAACATAGGCACGCGCGTCATACTCTCGACACCGGCACCGATGACATAATCGACATCACCGGCAGCCACGGCCTGAGCCGCAAAGTGAACGGCCTGTTGGCCGGATCCGCACATACGGTTGAGGCTGACGCCGGGCACCGTAAAGGGAAAACCGGCGAGCAAAACCGACTGGCGGGCGATGTTCGCCCCCTGTTCCCCAGTCTGGGTGACATTACCGGTGATGACATCTTCGATCTTGCCGGCGTCAATACCCACCCGCGTTGTCAGTGCCTGCAGGGTGTGGGCCAACAGGCTATCGGGACGGGTCGCGGCATAAACGCCATCGCGTTTACCGAAGGGAGTCCGAACCGCGCCCAGAATGACTGCTTCGTTCATTGATGTCCTCATCATTATTAGTTTAGTTAAGGAAGCTCTGATTCATATGATTACTCCGCCCAGAGGGCCGTTCTTGCGCATCCTGCGCTCGCGACACTTGTCCCCCTTTAGGGGAATACTTCCCTGTACATCGCACAAAGACGCAGAGAAAATCTTTGCGCCTTTGCGCCTTTGCGCCTTTGCGCCTTTGCGCCTTTGCGCCTTTGCGCCTTTGCGCCAAAAGCTCATTTAGTCAGACCTTTTTCATATTAATTAGAACACCGAACCGGATTATTGTTCATCCAGCGGCGCCTTCAAGGCGACGATGGGTAAATCGTGATCCCCGCCCCAGCGCTCCCAATCCACCGCGGTGCGGGCCAGGAAGCACTCTGCCAGATCCTTTTCCCCCGGCTGGCTTAATCCCAATGCCTGTTGCAAGCGCTGCCAGAAGTGGGGTTCCAGGGCCGCCAATGCGACCCAGCCTTGCCGGGTCCGGTAGAGGTTGTATTCGGGTAAGCCACCGCCGAGCATTCCGCCGGGTGTGGTCAAACCGTAGTTCAGCGGTTCGGCAAAGGCGGCCGCTGCCTCGGCCAGGGCGACCTGGCGATAACCACCGGTGCCATCACGCTCACGGGCAAGCAGCAATGCGAGTGCGGCGCCCACGGCCTGCTCGGCGCCGGCCAGATCCGCGACCAGGGTGCGGGGCAGTGCCGGTGGGTTGAGCAACCCCAGGCGTGCCTGATAGGTCAGATCGTGCCCCGGTAAATCGGCTTGCTCCCCGGAGGAACCGACAATCGCCACTTGCGATAGCCGTGGATAGCGTTGGTGCAATGTGGGCCAATCGAGGTCCAGTCGCGTCAGTGCCTTGGGGCGGCTGGCGGTCAGCAACAGATCACACGGTTTAAGCAGTTGCTCGAGTTGGGAGCGATTGTCCGAAGACTTGAGATCGAGCTGGATGATTTCCTGATGCCGGGACAATGACTGGTACCAGTCGGGACAGACCTGTGCCAACGGGTCGCCCGACGGCGGTTCGATTTTAGTGACACTGGCCCCCAACCCGACCAACCGGGCCGCCGTTACCGGACCCGGTACGTTCAGTGCCAGGGTCAATACCTTGAAGTCGCGTAGTGGTGTCACTGCATTATCATCCATTGTGCAAAATAACGGTTCCGAAAAGGAGTCCACTTTAAGATATGTAAATCACCGGGCAACTCCATGAAGGAAGGGTTCAGACCGCGATTAAGTGACCCATCAGGTGGCGTCATCGCGGTCTGAGCCCGCTCCTGTAAAATCAAACCCAATGTTAATCAAAACGGGCTAAGTAGATACCTTTTCGGAACCGTTATTTAGAAAATTATTTACCCCGTTTCAAGGCAAACAGCAGTGGCAAAAGCAGCCAGAACCTGAGCATGACTAAAGGACTGCGTATAGGCACCTGCAATAGAATCCAGTCACAGGGTTCTGAAAAGTCATATGAAAAATGACCACGGCCAAACGGTCGCCAGCCCAGCCGTTTATAGTATGTAAGTAGCCGGGTGTGGCTTGCGGGTGCGGCGGCTATGATGTGATCGTAGCCAGTTTTAAATGGATATAAATAGTTATGCCGAATTATCATCGGTCCAACTTTTGATTTTCTAAATTGTTGCCGGACAACAAAACAATTAATTTCAAGTAACCTGGCGCCTTTTTTAAAAAAGGCCTCCATCTCTTTGCCCGCTAACGTATACAGTTGCGGCGCATCGGGAAGAAAGCGGATACTTCCGGCCGGGGTAGCATCAACGCTGGCAAGAACATGAATGGCCTTTGGGTCGAATACATCCGTTAGCGCGGAACCCCCGGGATCTGGACGTCCCATTCCAGATATAAACACCTCATAGCGCATGTTGAAAATATCCTGAATTTCGCTATCTTTCACTACATGTCGAAGTTCGCAAGTCATCTTATTTTTACCGAACATTTATCATGCGTTTATTTTTAGCGACGTTAACGACCTGATCTTCGCTGGTATTTTTGTACCGGTAGATCGATGGGCGCCAACGATCAACTCCGACGTCAAAGAGATGCCATGCCGCCGCTTTGAAAAGCAGGATCATATTCAGTGCAACAATACTCATGAGTGATTTTGAATCAACATGGATATCCTCTGCTGCGATAAGCTTGCGTAGCTTCCTCGCCAGGTTAGCGGAAACACCAGCGGGATATAAAAATGGCATAAGGTACAGAACAGGCAACATACGATATAAATCATTTGTAAACGCCTGGGCCGCGGGGCTGTCTGTTCCAGATTGCTTCCTGGAGTAGCGCAAACCTTTAATCGTTATATTGATGACCCGCAAAATAGTTGCCCCAAGACCCTGGGTACCCAACTTGTAGGCATTATTGATAGCAACACTGGCTTGATCTGCGCTTATCAGAGGATGCTTAAATTGCAAAGTGGCATAATTAAAGCATCGTGGCGGCAGGTCAAACAACCGGCCATCTTCCTTTATATCCTTGAACTGTTGCGTGCCTGGCTCGGGCGTTAAAAGCGTAAAATGGTTTACCGTCGGCTGCAGCGACAGCAAGTAATCAATTTCCTTTTCAATGCGTGGTGCGTCATGGCCCTCCCAACCAATTATGAAGAAGGCAAAGGTTCCGATACCTCTACAATGCAATTCAGCAAATAAATGCTCTGGCTTTTGCCCCTCGCGTTTCTTCCAGCGTTCTTCAGACGACTCCACGCCAATGCTTAAAAAACGGCAGCCATACCTGAACAGGTCGTCCAGATCATAATGTGACAGACTCCGTACACTTGCCTGGGCAGACCATGTAATCAACCTTTTTCCATCCGTACAGTTTTGGTTATAAGCATATATTGCCTCACCAACGAGGCGTACACGTTTTCTATCAATAAGAAAGTCCTGATCCCAAAGGAAAAAATTTGCGTTTGGATATCTGGTTTTTAATGAAAAAATGACTGACCACAGAGATTCTCCATTCAGAAACTTAAATGATTTCCGATCATAAAAAGAAGATGCCGGGCAGTATTCGCAATCCATCGGACAACCTGCACCGCAGCAAACAACCAGATTTTCCTCGCCCATTGTATTTACCCCGGGGATACCGCGCAGGGCTTTCAGCGTATGATGATAAGGTAAAACCGGATGACGGAAATCTTCGACATTTGTGTCGAATAATTTTTGCAGATAGGCAATGCCTTCTCCACGACAAACATAATCAGCATCAAGGCGAGTTGCGTAGTCATGTTCTACGCCATGCCCCCCTAGAATAATCTTGCTGTGCGGGGAAACTTCCCTGCAGATCTGGATCATCTTTTCTATTTTTTCCAGGGCAGGAACAATGGTGCTAAACCCAACATAGTCAAAATGTTCCCTGCTCAGGGTTTGTTTAAATAATGAAAGCGACGGATGCTCTAATAACGTGACAGGGATTCCTGCGTTGGCTGCGAGCAAATGGGTACCAAGCTTTTGTTGTCGATCAGCCGACAATGCCAATAGTTTATCCTGGAAAGTTACGATATAACTTCCGTCACACAGATCCAGGTGGCTCCCATCTGCCATCCGAATCACATAGTCAGGATCATACTCCGTGGTAAGAAGCATATTAGGACTACGCCTGGGTTGCTGTTTTGTTGTTTTTTCATCACGGTTAAGCGCGATTTTATCTACATCAAAACCGGTAAAATTATGTGCTTCCTTTAACTGAGAAATGTCTTCAGCCTTGTTCGAAATGATATTCATAGCTCACCTCCGCTGGCTGTAAAGAATATAAGCAGCAGAATTCGGGCGAGACGTGATTCTTGTTTTCCTCCCGCATACACCCGATATTCCGAGTCTGGTGCAAGGCAAGCTGTGAGAATTCAAAGGTTCAGATAATCGGATGGATTGAACTTTTTGTTTTCGAGTCCGTCCTTTCGCCCTGAGCCGCAAGTTCCATGCCTTCAAGCTTTTTCTTGCGCGATTTTAACCTTGATACTTTAAAGAATAGCAAATGGAATGATGTTTTTCCAGAGACCTCACCAAATGGTGATCCATTTCTGGGGGATTTGATAAACTACCCTCAAGTTTTTTAATCTCGTTTGTGGTTAAGAAAAAGTGATAAGGGTCATTGCTTGATTTAGCCCTATTCCCCACCACAGTAGGAACTGGGCAGCTTTCGCGGTTGTAAAAAAGCAATACGGCTGTATAAGGTCAAGCAATGACCCCTTTCCTGTTCCAGCGGCTCCCTCAAGGCGACGATGGGTAAATCGTGATCCCCGCCCCAGCGCTCCCAATCCATCGCGGTGCGGGTCAGGAAACACTGCGCCAGTTCCGTTTGATCCAGCTTGCTTAATCCCAACG
>CAJVXY010000048.1 GCA_913009895.1 uncultured Acidiferrobacteraceae bacterium
GTCCCATAACGTAAGTGGCCTGGGCTTGCTGGGCCAGCCGGGACTGGTATTGGGTGAGCGACGATTGTTGCCTGCTTTTCTTTTGTTGCAAGCGGTTCATTTGTCGTTGTTCCTGCTTCAACTTTTGGCCCGTGTTTTTTATCGCACGCAGTGTGCTGCCAATTTCTTTTTCTGTTCTTCGTAGCGCGACCAGTTCATCGTCTCGTTGGCCACGGGTGCCTTCCAGTTTTTTTTGCAGCGCCTGAATCTGTTTTTTTACCTGCTCAAGCTTTGCTTGATTTTCCTGTTCTGACGCTGCATAGACTGGCAAATACTGACCGGGTATGAATACAATACAAACAAAAAAAATAATATTTTTAACAGGCAACTTTATAAGCTTACTTGGCATAAACTTGTCTGGCATAAGCCTGCCTGGAAAAATAGACATGAAAAAACGGAGCTAATCTAGAGAAGGCATAATTTTTCTTCTGAATTTTGTTACCAGGACCCGGTGAATTAGACAGTAGAATAATTGGATTATCCCTGCGAGTTATCAGGGCTGGTGTTTTTGCCCGGTTCGTCCAGGTTGATAAGGGGGCGACCCGTCATTTCCACGGGAATTGGCAGGCCCATCAAGTAAAGCATGGTTGGAATCACATCTTCCAGTGACCCCCTGTCTGCCGCCTGGCCTTTTCTGCCGACGTATAAAAAAGGCACGACGTTAGTCGTGTGCGCGGTATGGGCCTGGCCAGTTTCAATATCAAACATGAGTTCGGCATTACCATGGTCGGCGGTAATCAGCATTTCGCCACCGGCTTTTTCGACAGCCTGGACAACCTGGTTAACGTAATTATCCAGTATTTCAATGGCTTTGACCGCCGCATCAAAGTCACCGGTATGGCCCACCATGTCCGGATTGGCATAATTACAAATAATTACGTCAAAACGATCGCTGTTAATAGCATCAATGAGTTTTTCAGTGAGCAGGGCTGCACTCATCTCGGGTTTCAGATTATAGGTAACGATATCTGTTGGTGAAGGAATAAGAATACGCTCCTCACCCTCAAACGGTTGTTCGCGGCCGCCATTAAAGAAAAAGGTGACATGGGCGTATTTTTCCGTTTCGGCGATACGTAACTGCCGTTTACCCAACTTGGCCAGGTAGTCGCCAAAGACATTTTCCAGGCGATCAGGCGGAAATGCCACGGGCACATGAAATTCGGAATTATATTCTGTGAGACTTACAAAGCTGCCCAGCTTAAGTTTTGCTTTTCGTTCGAAAGCATCAAAGTCTGGCTCAATAAACGGCCTTGTGATCTGGCGGGCACGGTCAGAGCGAAAATTCATAAAAAAGACGACATCACCATTGACCATTTTAACCGGCTTGTCACCTTCGGCTACGATGGCTGTTGCCTTGACAAATTCATCGGTCTCGCCACGGTCATAAGCCTGGTCAAGTGCGCCCTTGGCTGATTTGCTTGTGAACTCGGCTTTGCCCCGGGTCATCAGGTCATAAGATGACTGCACCCGCGGCCAGCGATGATCCCGGTCCATGGCGTAATGACGACCAATCACCGAGGCAAATTGACCACGACCCAGTTCAGATAATTTATCTTCCATGGCCTGGATCGAGGCGGCGGCACTGCGCGGCGGTGTATCACGGCCATCAAGAAAGGCGTGTAAATAGACTTTTTTACAACCTCTTTTGACTGCTAATTCAATAATGGCCTGTAGGTGGTCTTCGTGACTGTGGACACCGCCTGGGGACAACAGGCCCAGGATGTGGACTGCTTTATCGTTTTTTGCAGCGATATCAGCGGCATCGGTCAGGGTTTTATTGGTGAAAAAGTCCCCCGAGCTAATGGCACGGTTGATCCGGGTATATTCCTGGTAAACCACGCGACCGGCTCCCAGGTTGAGATGACCCACTTCGGAATTGCCCATTTGGGCCGAGGGCAGACCCACGGCGGCCTCCGAGGCGTTTATATAGGTATGGGGACAGCGCGCCCATAAACGGTCCCAATTGGGTGTTTGGGCCGTATAAATAGCGTTGTAATCAGGAGACTCACTGTGCCCCCATCCGTCAAGTATCAGTAAAATAAGGGGTTTTGTTAATTTCGACATAAACTGGTGTTCGTTATCTTCTATAAAATATATGGTCTTTATCTTGTGCTATATCATTGTATAATGTTTTATTAATAAAGGCAGCAAAAGGCCAGAACCTACACGTAAATTGACAGGATAATAGTATGACTGCAACCGCTGAGAATATCGTGCAATTGTTGATGCACAATGAAGAAGACATCAACCTTGCCGCTCGTTCCATGAAGGCCATGGCCCATCCACTGAGACTCAAAATTCTTTGCCTGCTGAGCTCAACGACGACTGAAGTAAGTGTTCACGAAATTGTCACCAAGGTGGGCACTTCCCAGAGCAATATCTCCCAGCACCTGTCAATTCTGCGCGATAAGGGTATTTTGACAGCCCGCAAAGATGCCAACAAGGTCTTTTACCAGGTTAGCGACCCCAAAATCACCAAATTGATTAGTTTATTACGTGAGGCATTTTGCAATAACGATTATTAGTGTTATTGACCCGGTATTTTAGAGGCTTTTAGATCTCTTTTTTACTTAATTTTTAGCGCTGGCTGTTCTGCCAGGCATGAACATGCTTTAAACTCCCCCTCTCTTCATTAATGTGGATGTCCCATGGAATTTATAATTGCTAATTGGTATTTATTTGCCGGCCTGCTGGTTGTGCTGTATTTGCTCTATGGGGGGGTCATTACCCAGAAGTTGATGGGCATTAATGGCATTAGTGCCTTTGAGGCCGTCCGGTTAATGAACCAGGAAAAAGCAGTATTGATCGATGTCTGCGAAGACAATGAATACAAAGAGGGCCACATCATAAATTCGGTCAGCATGCCCTTATCCAGCCTGGGCAAGAGAATTGGCGAGATGGACAAGCATAAAGCCAAGCCAGTTATAATAAGTTGCAAGACCGGCAATCGCTCTGGCCGCGCTGCTTCTATGTTGCGTAAAAATGGTTTTGAGTCGATATATGTTCTTACGGGTGGTTTAACCGCCTGGAAAAAAGAAAATTTACCGATTGAAAAATAATCACAAAAACCCATGTCAAAAGTCTCAATGTATTGTACCCGCGCCTGTCCCTACTGCCAGATGGCAGTACGCCTGTTTGAAAAAAAAGGTATTGATATCGACAAAATTCAAATAGACGAGGAGCCTGGAAAAAAACAGGAAATGGTTGATCGGACCGGTCAGTACACAGTGCCCCAAATTTATATTGGTGACACCCATGTAGGCGGATATATGGATCTTGCTGAGCTTGATATGGATGGCGAGCTGGATCCAATGTTAAGTGCCTGATGCTTAGGTATTAAATTTAAAAATAAATACAGGAAACATAAATCATGAACGATGAAACACAGGCTTCACTTTCCATGGAAAGAATCTACATCAAGGATCTTTCCTATGAAGCACCTAACACACCAGCAATGTTTCTTGAGGATAAAGCGCCTGCAATCAACATCCAGGTAGATATACAACACGAGCCCGTTGCCGATACTGAAGGATATTTTGAAGTTGTTCTGGCAATCACGGTTGATGCAAAAAATGAAAAAAAGGAAGCCGTCTTTCTTGTCGAGTTGAAACACGCTGGTTTATTTCTACTCAATGGCATACCAGAAAAAGAGTTAAACCAGGTGCTTGAAATAGCTTGCCCAAACATTTTATTGCCATTTGCCCGCGAAGCCATTAATGACTTTGTGGCAAAGGGTGGTTTTCCGCAGTTACTGATTAATCCCATTAATTTCGAGGCCTTGTATCAACAACGACATGCCCAGACCGACAAAGCCGTCAAACACTAACAGACGGGATTGATACTTACATGGACATGCCTGCGACTTAAAACATTAAACTGCCATGACTCAAAATGATCACAGTCAAGCAGTTGCTGTAGTAGGTGCCGGGTCATGGGGCACCGCCCTGGCCTTGTTATTGGCCCGCAATGGATTGCCAGTATTTTTATGGGGTCACGATGCAGCCCACATGGCAACCATAAACCATGAACGAAGAAATAGTCGTTACCTGCCTGACTTTCCGTTCCCTGATAATTTATATATCCGCAGCGATTTACCCGAGCTCATAAATGAAGTGAAACGGGTGTTGATCGTGGTGCCCAGTCATGCGTTCCGTACGACCCTCGAAGCTATTAAACCCAACTTGAAGCCGGACGCTATCGTGCTTTGGGCAACCAAGGGCCTGGAGCAGGGCAGCCAGGCTTTGCTCAGCGAAGTCGCCGATAATATCCTGCCAGCGGCGCAAGCCACGGCAGTATTATCAGGACCAACATTTGCTGAAGAAGTGGCCAGGGATTTGCCCACTGCTTTAACCATTGCCTCAAAAGATCAAGGCACTGCTGAAGACGTGGCCGGCTGGTTGCGCGCTGGACGGATTCGCATTTATACCTGTGAAGATATGATTGGCGTGCAACTGGGTGGCGCAATTAAAAATGTGATGGCCATTGCCGCCGGTATTAGTGATGGCCTTGGTTTTGGCGCCAATGCCCGTGCCGCCCTGATTACCCGCGGCCTGGCTGAGTTAACACGCCTGGGTGTGGCAATGGGTGGCAAACCGGAAACCTTTATGGGGCTGACCGGTGTCGGCGATTTGGTCCTGACCTGTACTGATGATAAATCACGAAATCGCCGGGTGGGCATTGCCCTGGGTCAGGGCAAAAAACTGGAACAAATTCTCAGTGACCTGGGCCAGGAAGCGGAAGGCGTTTTAACCGCCAGGGAGTTACACATACTGGCCAGGGAAAAAGGCGTAGATATGCCCATCACCGAACAGGTCTACCAGGTGCTTTATAAAAACATAACACCGCGAGAAGTTGTCGAGGCCCTGCTGCAAAGAGAATCGGGCCACGAATAATACCATATGGGAACATGCTGTTGATGTCGGGCATAGTGGTATGGAAATGCATGCGGTTTTTTCTTATTATCGAAAATTTAATTATTTCAGTTTAATTATCAAGCGCCCCATCCCAGATCCAGTAAAAGAACAGCGTCATACCCGCGAACGACCGCTTATCCGGAACCCAGGAATTATAATAAAGCTCTTGTAGTGTTGGCACCGCTTGCCAATGAGCCAATAGCTATTGTGATGCATGGATACCGGCATTCGCCGGTATGACGGGGCAGGGGGTACTGCTGCTTCACTATACTAAGAACCATCGTCACTCCGGCGAACGCCTACAGGGAAGTAGGCGGTAGAGCGACGCACGATGCCAAAGCCGAAGCCGGAGTCCAGATTATTCCGGCATAAAAAGTTTCGTCCACTTATTATTTTTACAGGGCGGGCCATCGTGATAACCAAAAGAGATGTTTTTACCGACCTGTATGTGGCTCAAGCTTTGTGTCCGCGCGTCGTCGCGGTGCATACAAACAGAGAACTTTCCTTTTTCAGGTTTATGAGAGGAGTGATAACTTAGCAGCGAGTCGTCAGTGATATTTTCCTGAGGGCCTAATTGTTTAAATAAATCAGTTCGACTCCGGGTAACGTTTTCAAGCAGAACCGCTGATGATATGACCGGTTGACCGGCAATACCCTCTGTTGAAACTTCGCCATTCCATGACCAGGTGAATACGCGATTATTTTTAATTGATAAATTAGCGGGAAAAATACACAGGGAGAACGGTTGAAAAACCTTTAAATTAATTTCACCTAAAGCGGCAATAATATTTTCAGGCGTGTTTAAGTGGATTAATTTTGGTATCAGGACACCGCGGCTGGTGAAATTATCACCATTTCCCGCTTTGATACCGTCCTGGTAATTATTTAACAGGCACAGGCTCAGGCCTTTTTTGTTAACCCCTATCCAGGTGCCTTTGCCCCTGGAAACTATTTGGCCTGGGTTTATCGGGTCTGGATCTATTACAGAATCTATCGGGCCGGGGTCTATAGGGAAAATACTTTCCGAGACAGTATCGTAAACGGGTAATTTTGCTTTTGGTCGGCTGCGCTGTTCATCCCTGTTAAAAAATACTTCGTAACCATTATCGTTAAGCAGCCAGGTCAGTGTGCACATTAATTACAGGTTTCTCGCAAATAGGTGACCGTGGCCGGCGCCAGGCCGAAACCATTTTCGACCTCAACATTTTTCATTTTTGCTGCAATCGCGATTATCGCAAAATGATGGACCGCATGGCTGGCACAAAAAATCAATTCACGGCCCAATGTCGTCGTTGACTCTGAGACTCTTTTTTCAATCACAGACACTTCTGTTTTCATTTTTATGATGTTTTCAAAATCACTATCAATTAATGATTCAATCCAGGTTTTTATGGTTAACAGCTGTTCCAGTGCCGACGAGGGATGGGTTTCTATTTCGCTGCCGCGATTTCGCTGGTCATAATCAATCTCATTATTATCACTGTTAAGCACCGCTAAAAACATATCAAGAATATGCCGGATGTGCTCTCCAGGCGAGCTCGTAAAATAAGGCTGAATGATCGCTGTGTAACTTTCTTTATCCACAGACTTAAGATAATTTTCGCCTTGCTTTAATACTTCCAGGCAACCCTGTTTTATATTATCCATATTATTTCCTGTTCAAATAATTAATCGCCTGTTGTTTGCCCATGTATTTCCCGAGCAACTTTTCAGGCGCCTGGAGAAGGTCAACAATAATCAAACCATCCAGTGAATCGTTAAATTTCCTGTCAACATTAAAGCATACCAGCCGTCCTTTCATATTTAAATATTGACGTAATAACACAGGTAATCCCTTATCGCCTTCCATTCGGTAGATCAGTTTCGATATCAACTGGCCATTGCCTATTTCCCTTAACATATTACGGGTCCAGAATTTACTGGCCGGTTTTATCCGGGGGTTGACCGGCTTGATAGATTGCGCGCGTTTTTCATCGTAATGATGGATTTCAAGGTAATTCACCAGTAACGATCGCGATAATTTTGAGTACGAATTACTGATACTGACCGGCCCAAAAAATGTCGTGTAACGCGGGTGTCGTGCCGCATAAGTCGTGAGGCCTTTCCATAACAATAACAGCGTACCCAGTTGCCGCTGATATTCGATACGAATAAAAGAGCGACCCAGCTCGATTGAGCCACCAAGACTTTTCAAAAAACGCTCATCAAAATTAAACAAACTTTTGCTATATAAAGCATCCAGCTTATTATTTGCCAGTAACTTGTCAACCAGCCCCATGCGATACGCGCCGACTATTTCCTGTTGTTCACGATTCCAGATAAACATGTGCAAATAGCTTTCGTCATATTTATCCGTGTCACTGGCCAGGCCCGTGCCTTCATCCACCTGGCGAAAAGTTATTTCCCGTAACCGTGCTATCTCGGGTAATACATTTCTGAGTTTATCGGCGGAGGTGCAATAAACCTCGTACTCATTTTTTTTAATTAGTAAACAGTCTGCCGGGATTGCCGCCACATCTGCAAACAGCAGGTTTTTAGCCACTGGCAGGGCAATAGCTTGTTCCGGTTTTTTCTGGGCGTTTTTTATTCCCTGCTTATTGTCGGCACTACCGGCGAGCAAATAAGTATTTAATCTTAAATAACTCGTAATCGCTTTGTCGGATGACAATGGCTTTAATTCCTTGCTGGTGATGGCCTCACCAAAATGTAATTGAATTGTTTTATTTCTTTTATTCAGCATTTCACGTACCAGTAACAAGGTGCGCAGTCCCGAATGAATCAAACCAGCAAAATGGAACAAACGACTGTTCCTGCCCTCGATATAAACTGGCACTGCCGTGGCACCAGTCAAGCGAATCATTAAACCAACAATGCGATTCCATTTTCGGTCCGTGATCTGGTAGTTGTTAAAATCCAGTGACGACACTTCACCGGCTGGAAAGACAAGTAATACGCCATCAGACTTTAAATGCTGTATGGCTTTTTTCAGTCCATGGCTATTGCGGGTAACCGCATTACTAGTTTCAAATACATCAACTCCAATAAACAAATCAGATATCTCGGTGATTCGATGTAAATACTCATTGGCCAGGACTTTTACATTGCTACGTTTTTGTAACAACAACTCGGTCAGCATCACCCCCTCAATGGCGCCAAACGGGTGATTGGACACCACAATCACGGGCCCGCTGTCGGGGATCACATCGAGACTGCCGCTGGCGATGGTGTACTTGATATCCAGCCTTTCCAGCGTATAGCGAAGGAAACCGCGGTCAGATAGTTTGTCCTGGCGCTGCCTGTAGTAACGATCCAGTACATTCAGGCCCAGTAAAAATTCTCCAACAGGCGCCAGCCAGCGCAGGTAACCCGGGGCGGGCAGTCGAAACGGTGTGGTGCTATTTATATTCATTAGTTATTAATCATTAATCTGTTTCAGGATATTGCCTGACCAGTTTTCGTTCCCGCAAGTAGGCTTGTAACAACTGCCACAGCGAGGCCGGTTTGTGACCAGCTTTGCGATTCATATCGCCAATTTTAAACAAAACCCGGTACTGGTAAAAAAGGGTTTTATAAACCGCTGCCAGGCGGGTATCCCGATCCCAGATATGGGTGGCTTCACTACTGGCCCCGTTGATTTCAAGAATCTGAAAGCCTTTGCCTTGCTTAAGATTCTCAGTATTTTCAAAGCGCACATCAATACGCCCGTAATAAAACCCGTCTACATCATCGGCGATTTTATCGAACACACGTGCCAGTTCGACGGTAATCAGTTCCTGGCCATTACGAAATATACTGCCCTTGCAATGACTGCCAGCAAAGGCCAGCCGGTATGCCTGTTTGTCGGCTATGATTTTATCCAGCTTATCCCTGTGGCGATCAAAATACAGGTGCGCGATTTTGCTGGCGCGCGGGTCTTGTTCGATCAGTTGTTTCAATGTGTGCCGGCCATCACCCACCACGTAAGGCGCGTACTTCAAGGTGATGGAGAATATGTAACCTTTTTTTGTGCCGGGTTCGCGGATATAAAAAATACCCGCCTCTGCTTCCAGTGGCACCTTGTGTTGTAACAACAGGTAACTGTTAGCAGGAAATTGTGCCAGGTATTGTGCCAACTCTTTGGTCTGGTGAATTACCTTGACCCCGGCACCCCGGCAACCGATATCCGGTTTAGCCACCACGGGAAACCTTATGTTTGCTTGCTGTAATTTAGAAGTGGCGTTGTTGCATCGTTCGGTGATGGATAAACCGGCATCATTATAGAGAGTAATAAAAGGGGCGATATAAGACCGGGCATGGGCACCGGCAAGATTCAGTATCGCCGTTTTTGATTCACCGACAAAGCCACTCAGGGGGATGGAGGGGTTTGCTACCAGGGGCAAGGTCAGGCTGCGATAACGCAACGATAGCCACAGCCATTGAAAAATAACCGGTATATAGATGAGCTGCACCGGCCAGAACTCAAAAAAAGAATAGGCTCTCTCTGGAGAATCCGGCCCTGTCGCCGCCAGGCCCAATGTCTCCAGTTTGGGCATACCTTTATATATATCCTCGGCGGGTTTGGTAAGGCCTGATAAACTCATAACGAATATTCCCTTTCCAGTCGACCCTTGAAATACCGGTTACTGAAATACAGCAACAACAAGGCCACCGGCACCAGGGCCCACTTCCACTGACCATATTGCAGCCAGGTGCTCGAACCCAGCTGGTAAATCAAGGTAAAAACCACGGTGACCCATAAAGCCGTGGCAAGGGTCACACCCAAAATAAAATACCAGAAATGCGCCTTAAACAGGCCGCAGGTGGTGTAACACAAAAACCGCAAGCCAGGCACAAAACGAATAATGATAATGTTGTAAACCAGGTTTATTTTAAAAATCGGCCGGAATCGCTCCAGGTTTTTTTGTTTAAACAAGTGCTCGCGCAAGCGCTGATGGGACTGCGCCAGGTAACCCATCAGATACAGGCCAATATCCCCGCTAATAATCCCGACCAATATGGCCACAGCAGCGAGCGGCACCGAGATAACATTGTCCGCCGCCAGTATCGCCGCCGAGACAATGGCCAGGTCCTCCAGCACGTAAGAGGCCAGTATTATAGCGATAAACATGAATACCGGGTGACCGGCATAGGTCAGCAACTGATCCAGCACAAATAACTCCCTAATTTGCTTCAGTTAGTATGACCATAATAATCAACATAAGCTCCCCAGGTCAGCCAATTTATTTACCAACATTTCGTCATGAAATTGCGGGTGAGTGGAAAAGCAGGTGATAATTAACAATGCCGGTTCGGGGAGGGTTGCGATCCGTACAGACACAGGGCGGGAGCAGACTGTGTAAGGTCAGCCGGGGTAACGTACCTGGGCCTAACCCGTAATGTGTTCTGTATCTGACCTGATAACTTTGACTTTGTACCGCCGTCCATAGCAAAGCTCCCATTTAATATACTGTATAAACATACAGTATATATTGCATACCTGCAACTGTCGTGTATGTAATATTAGTATCTGCTGATACACGAGCAATAAAGTTAATAAAAAGATAAACTTAGGCCCACAATATCCGGACAGGTCGATTTATTAAATCGACACCGCCGTATACTCAACTGTTAGCTGTATAGGAAAGAGCGTGGATATAGAAGCAGAGTTAAGTAAAATCGCATTAAGAGAGAAAGAATCTCAAAATTACGATTACTTAGCAGATAACTATCAAAATTCCAAGAATGCGTTGTCCTTGATAGCAATATTGTATTACGATCTAAAGCAAGGTGGTTTCCCCCAATACATATATAACTCACAAGGAATTTACTTAAGCGAAACCTTAGAAATACTTGATAAAATCAAAGCAAAAACTATTCATAAATATTTAAGTAATATCATTGAATATTGTATAAACAACAACGACTCATACCATGAGTTTTTAAATAGTAACTTTAGCGAGTCAAATTTTAAAAATGAGTTATGGAAGTATTCTCTTAGTTATACAAAAGAAATCACAGATATATTAATCGAAATAAAGTCATATGTACGAAAACATATATAATAAACAGCTAACAAGCTAATTAAGCCGTTCGCAAGCTCACTCGGACTTCCAAAAAGAGGCGCTACGCTTCTCTTTTTGGAATCCGCTTATTAAAAACGTTATATGTAAAAAACAAAAACAATAAGTGCAAATAGAATCATTAAAAACAAAAAATCATCTGCACTTGGAAAGCTAGAACAAGTTTAAATATTATCTCCTTCGCTAATTATTTTTGGCGTGGCGGTAGCGTGAAGTTAAATAGTTTAAAAACACCACGTACTAGGTTTAAGTCAAGCGTAATTGGTGGTATTTTTGAGTTCTAAAATCAAAAGAAAGCAAGTTAAAACTAAAGAAAATAAAAAAGGTTAAATATGGCTAAACCATATAACAAATTAATTAAGAACGCTCGTTGTCACTCGCTGGGACTTCCAAAAAGCGGCGCTACGCTCTGCTTTTTGAAAGCCCCTTATTAAAAACGTTATGTGCAATAGACAATGACAACTCAAGACACCATCCGCAGGGCATTAAGGCTTATGCTTGTTCTATCTATCTTGACTACCGGAGGCACTTTTTTATACGAGCGAGCGTTTACAGAGAATGCCAT
>CAJVXY010000049.1 GCA_913009895.1 uncultured Acidiferrobacteraceae bacterium
CCGGGTTCAGGACTCACCGAGAAAAATTGCCTATCGGCAGTTCGAAGGCAATGATTGGGTAAATTATAACTGGCAAGAAACAGCAGAAAATGTAGTTCGTTGGCAAACAGCCCTAAAATCCGAGAATCTTGAGGCGGGGGACCGGGTTGGCATATGCCTGCAAAATCGTTACGAGTGGATGCTGTTTGAGCAGGCGGCCCTGGCGTCGGGCCTGGTCGTGGTGCCTTTGTTTTACAATGACCGGCCTGACAATATGGCCTGGTGCCTGGAAGACGCCGGCACTAAATTTTTATTTCTAGGTGATGGCACTGTCTGGCCGCAAATGTCTGACCAAATCACCTCTATCCAGCGCGTGGTTTGTTTCCAGGACACGCCAGAGGGAGACGGGAAAGTAATCTCTTTAAATGACTGGTTGGCTAAAGCTGAATCAGGCACAGGCACCAAACCTGAATCCATAGATGTGAAGCCGGATACCCTGGCCACCATTGTTTACACCTCTGGCACCACGGGCAAACCGAAAGGCGTCATGCTGACCCACAACAATATTGCCTATGACGTGGCAGCATTGCTGGCCGGTTGCCCGGAAATTGATGGTGATGATTTGTTTTTATCGTTTCTGCCCTTGTCCCACATGTTTGAGCGCACGGTAGGTTATTACGTTGCCATGGCCGCGGGCGCCCAGACAACTTATGCCCGCAGCGTGCTTGATCTTGCCGAAGACATGGTCAGCCAGAGACCGACCATTATGGTTTGTGTGCCCCGAATTTTTGAGCGTGTTTACACCAAGGTTCAGGATGGCCTGGGTACCAGCAAGCTCAAACGTTTTTTGTTCGAGAATGCCTATCGCCTGGGCTGGTTACGGTTCAGGGGACGTATTTCATTTTTACAAGGTTTTTTCTGGCCAATACTGGACAAGCTGGTCGGAAAAAAAGTACGGGGCCGTTTTGGCGGCAGAATACGATTTGTATTAATAGGCGGCGCGCCCATGCCAACACACCTGTTCGAAGTTTTCATGGGCCTGGGTATTAATTTCCTCCACGGTTATGGTTTGACTGAAACAAGCCCCGTTATTACTTTTAACCAGGTCCATGACAATGAGCCTCTATCAGTGGGTAATATCTTGAGAGGTGTTGAGGCGAAACTGGGTGAGGCCGATGAATTAATGGTGCGTGGGCCAATCATCATGAAAGGTTACTGGAATAATGAAAAGGCCACTGCCGACGCCATTACCGGTGGCTGGTTCCATACCGGTGATGTCGCCCGGCTTGAGGGTAAGCGCGTATTCATCACCGGCAGGGTGAAGGATATTATTATTTTAATGAATGGTGAAAAGGTCTCACCGACCGATGCCGAGCAGGCCATCACTGCCGATCCGGCATTTGAGCAGGCCATGGTAATTGGCGAAGGCAGGACCAAGCTGGCCTTGCTGGTTGTCACCAGTCTTACGAATCCCAAAGAAATTAGTGACCGCGCCAACAAACAGCTACACGATTTCCCGGGTTACGCAAAAATTTGTTACGTACTCATAGCTGGTGAGCCATGGTCTATTGAAAATGGTTTAATGACACCCACGCTGAAGTTAAAACGCAAGGAAATTGAAAAACGCTATGCCAGTGAAATCGAGGATATGTATGCGGGTGAGGATTTATGTTGAATAAAAAAACACCCGATGCTTTTAAAGCATCGGGTGTCGAGTTGTAGATAATTAAATTAATTAAAAAACAGGATCAAAGGCACCAGTCCAGTCAACACCATTGGGATAAACACTGTTCAGGTAAACCGGTGTCGCGACCGCGGTAGAACGCCAGTCCATGGGGTCTGCACCCTGGTTTGGTTCATGACTTGCGAAACCATCACGATAGATTGCGTTGAGAAGATCAGTGCAATCATCACCAATAGCATTACAGGCCGTGCCAGTGAAATAGGCCGGATCAAGCATCAACGCGGCGATAATTATATCCAGTGAAGGATCGAAAGGTGTGAACGTACCGCCTGTTGCCGGTGTAGTACGGGCACCGCGATACTCAGATGAGGTAAATGCCTTGTCTATCCAGTCCCAGGATCTGTCATTATCGAAAAAGTATTTATCCTGTTTGCTGAAAATATAGTTACCCAGGTGGTTACCGGTACCTGGATTAAGCTCCAGTGGTATAGCAACATCAATAAAGTCAGCAATAGCGGCACCTGCACCCAGTTGGTCAGACACTGTATACATCTGGAAAACAGGTAGCTCAGGTACGCCCGGGGTATTAATAAACTGGCGTTTCATATCGAGCAAACCCCGAGCCAGGTATATCTGGGTTAAAGGGTTAACGCCCAGGTCCTGGGTTACTTCAATGCGTAAACCGTTGGCCCATTCATTGCCACCATTAAATTTCAGGTACATGGTTGCCAGTTTTTGTGCCTCGGTGTAAGTAAAATCAAGCCGCATGGCAGCAGGATCATCTATATCCCGATCAATACCGGCAATGGTTACCACATCCAACACCAGGCGGCCGTCAATATTGTCACCGGGGCCATTAATCCAGGATGCAAAAAATTGCGGTATGTCAGCGGGGACAGGAGGGTTTGCCCGATCATAACCATAATAAAGCCTGACTGAGACTTTAGTTGTGCTGTCATCAGTCACACTATAGTGAGTTGGGTCTTTGGGGTCATAGTTGCCAGCCAGGGTGTCATTGTCGGTTTCCTTGATCAGCCCATCATGGGGGACATACTCGGCAATATTGATAAAAAAGTCAGCCACACAGGTCCAGGATGCAATGGCGCCTACCATGAACCGGGTCATGTTATATCCATTTTCAAATGGATCATCGGTACCGGCACCATTAAAGGCGCAAGGTTGGCTGGTTCCCTGTGCCGAGGTCATTGCCTGTACCTGTGCCTGGTTAGTCTGTACTCCAACCAGGGGCGCGACCGCACCCGTGCCTTTGCCACCGGTCATGGAATCAGGTAGTGACAGGGCAACCCTGCTTAAGGGCGCAGTAGTATCTTCAGTCGCTGTTGTCGCGCCACAGCCAGATAGTAAAATGGCAAAAAATGCAGTTATAAGGCCCGCTTTCCAGGCCGGTGCAAGGCCAAACTTCCATTGTGTTAACATTTGTTCATCTCCTTTTACGATATGTTGAAGTGATAATTAATGTAAATTCAGGTAATAGAGACCGTCACAGGGGGTAAATTTGAAACTTGTACCCGGTTTTCCAATGGTTAAACGATAAACGGCCGATTTTTATGGCCAACTGGCGCTTATACGGCGGTATTAAATTACAAACCACGAATATGGAAAAAATTTTTCAAATAACAATAAATTTAAGGTCTGTTGATTACACGAGGCCTCATTTAACGTAGAAATAAGTGAGCCCAAAGACTTAACCTAGACTATAGACAATTGAGAAGCCTGGAAATTATGAACTTTCAAGCAATCACTGCAGGGCTGGGACTGATGTTTTTATTAATGCCAGGCGCATTAATAGCTGCTCCATTGTCGACCCAGCTATCCCAGCAACCAACTACACTATCTCCCCCGGCAGATGCCACCCAGTCAATCAACTACTGGAAGCCACATATTATCGATCCTGAGCGTAACCAGGCGGTTGCCAGGGCACATCAAATATTTTCAAGATTATTACGTACCTGGGACGGTTCAAGAATAGAACCAAGTTTATATGTCGTCAGGTCTGACGCTGGTCCCTGGGCCGCCTCGTTACTGGATGGAAATATTTTGTTGAGTTACCAGGCAATAAAAATCAGCAATAGCTTTGGTAAAGCACAATCACAGGATTTGCTGGCATTTGTTTTGGCCCACGAACTGGCTCATCAGCGTAGTAATGACCTCTGGCATTACAAGTTTTTCAGATTGGCAGGCAGCCAGGCCCCCGCCGTCAGAAGACAGATATTGCAGGGCGTGACAAATTCAAAAGCGGTTCAAACACTGGAAAGGCGTGAAGCTCAGGCCGATCATGACGGCCTGACTATTATGTCAGTGGTTGGTTATGACCCATTCAGGATAGTAGATAAAAAAGATTTCTTTACCCAATGGGTTGAGAGCATCTGGCAGCTTCCCTGTGCCGGGCCGGGTACTTCGAAAACCGGGGTTAAATCTTATACCAGGTCCTATGCCAAGGCTTGTAACAAGGCCAGGACCCGGGCATTGCGCACCCGCACCCAGTTAAAAACAGTTGCCGTCCAGTCTGTTTTATACGATCTGGGTGTCCAGTCTTATATCGCAGGCCGCAATGAAACGGCGCGACGTTATTTTCGCGCCTACGGACGGGATTATCCAAGCCGGGCAGTTTATAACGCTATTGGTCTAACCTACCTGGCACAGGCGCTTGATTTACGCCGGCCACTGCTGGAGCGTGGTTTATTAAAAGGACCGCAGTTTTTTTATCCACTGGTACTGGATGCCAGTCCCAAGGCACAAAAAATTACCCGAACAGGATCCGCCAGAAAACGGGGCCAGTCGGATAACCAGACAAGAAAACAGAAAAAGCTGATTAAAAAATTCACCACCAAGGCCATCAATTATTTCGAAAAAGCCCGACGACTGGAGCCGGAGTACCGCAATACATATTTATTATCTGCCATGGCCCAACTGGTAAAAAATAATACCTACGTGGCCCGCGGTGTTGTCCAGGGTGAGCTGATGCCAAGGTTTGGCAGGGACATGGAAACAGACCTGCTTATGGCGATGATTAATGCCCAGGAAGGAAAATTTAAAGAATCTGAAAAATTATTTAAAAAACTGCTAAAAACTATATCTGACAAGTCAGAAAATAATTCCATTTTACCACGAGACCTCCTCACCTACGCCGTGCATCATAATTATGCTGCAATGGAAACAGCCAGAGGCAACCTTAAACTGGCCAAAAAAATCTGGCAGGACATGGCAAAAAAATCAAGAAACAACGGCGAGAGTTTATTATTCCGACTGGCCTTGAACCAGGTAAATACACCCCATCATAAAAAAGCCGCGCAAAAACATGATGAGAACAAGCATCTGAGTATTAATAACCGAAGAATAGGCGACCCCACCACCCGTAACAGTTTAAGCAAACAGTACAGCCAGATATCAAATTTTTGGTATGAAGGCGATCGTATGAAGCTTTATCGTTATGTCGATGGATCTCGTCTGGTGCTGGGACCAAAAAAGAAAGTATTGGGCATCTGGCAAGGGGCAACGGATAAAAATAGTATTGGTGATATTAAAATGGGTGATGAAGCCGATCGCCCGCTTAAGGTTTTTGGTTTGCCATCAAGATCAATCAGCATGGTGAGCGGTGATTATCTTGCCTATGACAAGCTGGGTCTGGCCTTATTAATTGTTTCGGGCCGTGTACAGGGTTGGTTTTTGTACGAACCCGTCTCCTAAATACACTTGCCCGGCTTGATCAGACCTGGCCATGCTTGATCATGGGGTGTTTAGCTTGTAAAACTTGTATTTATATCAGCTAAAACACAGGCTTATGCTAGACTGTTACTAACCTGACTTCCTTGATTACAATTTTTTTGCTGGTTTGAACAGTCCCAAAATAAAAAAATCCAAGAATTCCTACGCCCAGGATGAAGGTAGTACCCGCCTGGCGCAGGCCGCAGCCGACGGTGATGTCCCTGCACGCAAACGTGTGTCTGAGATCGCCCACCCAATTATAAGCTACCAGACAAATAGTTTTTGTAAGCGTTTTTGTAAAGAAAATCACTATTATCACCAGTGTACCCTGTTTCCTGATTGGGGATCCTCCCGTGCTGATGCATTGTTTTGTGAATGGGGTAACGCGAGCTACACATGGATGCTGGATGATCTAACCAAAACATCCAGGTTAAAAACATTCAAGGGAACCGATGGCGCCAGGTTGGGTGGTTATCTTTTCCATATCGCCAACTCACTACCATTTTATGAGCGCTGGAAAGACTGGCGTTTTGGCCGCAAGATACACGTGCCTACTTACATCAGGGAGATGGAGCATGATGCCGCAAAAGTTTTTCTGGCGCTGTTAGGGGGTGAAAATATACCCATGATTGCCCAGAAGCTGGTCCGGGCCGAACCCGAAATTGAAGACCTGGTGAATAATATCATCATAAGCCTGACAAAAAGAAAACGACTCCATTTGCTCGACCCGCCACAAACTGTCTCTCTTACCAACCCGGCACCCGGCACGTCAGATTCAGCCGATAATAGTGGCCAACTGGATGTGGCCAGCCGCGATCAGTCTGCCGAAGACCTGGAGAATCGACGACAATTACAGTTGGCCTGGGCAGAGCTGGACGCAGCAGAACAGTTTGTACTGGAGGCTATGTTGGTCGAGGAACAGGACGCAAAAGACGTGCTCAATGCCCTTGTGCGACTGGATATCAGCCTGGCCGAGGGCGTACCGGCAACGGAAACGAATCAACAACAGCTTTATTATTTTCGTCGTAAGACGCTGATAAAACTGGAAAAATTAATGGGCAGTCAGCAATGATTCAAAAATATCAGCTTCTGGGGTCTCTTTACCATGTAACCCCAATTCGGAGTGTTGGAGTCAGGTAAATGAAACAGTCAGAGCACCCAGATGCTGAAATCCTCGCGTTATATAGTGAGACCCCGGAAAATAATGAGTTCAGGCAGTTACGACAGCACTTGAGCCAATGCCGACAATGCCGGAAAACCGTTGAAAAATATTCTATGCTTGTAAGTAAGTTACAAAAATTTGTTCCTGAGTTTATGCCTGCTATGGCCACGAGATTAAACGAGCAGGATGTTCTCAAGGTGGCACAGTATATAGATGGTGAGCTTGATGATCCCCAAAAAAATAATATTGCCAAAAAAATCCAGCAGCATAAAAATCTTATGAAGGCGGCCCTGCATTATTCACTTCATAGCGCTGCCATGTCTGATGAAATCATGGTTGGGACAGCCAAATCAGCGAGACCGATGCCGGGCAATAAACAAATCGGTTATTCTAATGTCGTGATTTCACCAAAAGAAAAGTTACAAAATATTTGGCAAAACTTCTGGCGCTGGCAGCCCCCTGTTTGGGTAAGCGCGCCGGTAACTGCCTTATTGGTGATTGCTGTGATGGTGAATTTACCAGTACAACAATCAAACCTGGTTGCGGTGTATCAGGATCAGCCCATTATGTACTTTCAGAAAACCACGCAAATCATACCTGGTATCGGATTTTTTAATGCGGCCCGGGAATCAGAAATAAAATATGGCCAGGTTTTAGCCAGTACCGATAAACAGGGTCGGGTGACGATGGTATGGCCGTCGGTTAAAAATGCAGAAAAATATACGGTCAGAATTTCTAAAATTGAAAACAATGAAAAAATCATTGTTGGTCAACAGGAAACAATTGCTACCACTGTTACTTTTCCGGTTTTCAAGCCTGATAATAGACGAAATTATTTCTGGGAAATCAGCGGCAAGACCACTGATGGCCAATTATTCCACACGGATGGTGGTTTTGTCATAACCGGTGATGAGTAATACGAAAAACCTGTGATGAAAATCAATTGTCGTACCAATATACGAATAGGCGAGCGCGGAGAGATGTTAATGGTGTCAGTCAAATATTTAATTCTTTTTACGAGTATTGCTATATTTTTAATTTCACCTGTCGGTGCGGCCAGCCGTGGCATATCACTCGAGCCAATCAAAAAAACACCAAATCTCGATTTAACAATTGGCACATACCGTGCCCTGATTATTGGAAACAATAAATACAAGGACCCTAAAAAACGTTGGCCCTCCCTGAAAACTGCTGTCAATGACGCCACGGCGGTTGCAAAAATTTTGCGTGAGAATTATGGTTTTGCGGACGTAAAACTTTTAGAGAACGCAACGCGTCGGCAGGTGTTACAAGCCATTAACGAGTTATCCAGTAAGGTAGGGCCCAATGACAGCGTCTTGCTCTATTATGCCGGGCACGGTTACCTGGATTCCGAGACCGAAAGAGGTTACTGGGTGCCAACCGATGCAGTGGGTTCAGATAATTCTACTTTTCTGCGTAATTCAACGATTCGTGATGAACTCAATGTCATTGCATCCCGCGCGCGGCACACACTTTTAATTTCTGATTCATGTTTTAGCGGATCTTTGTTAAGCCAGAGCACCCGTAGCATTTCGCCCGGTTTTGGTGATGACAGGTATTACAAAAAAGTTGCCAGTAAAAAAAGTGTCCAGATTGTTTCTGCAGGTGGCCTGGAATTCGTTGATGATGACTACCGATCCTCTGGCCATTCGCCATTTACCTATTTTTTGCTCAATGAGCTTAAGTACAATGATCGCACTTACCTGACTGCCACGGAATTATCAAGGAATGTTGAAACCGCTGTATCAAATAATGTGGATCAAAAACCACAGAGTGGTGTACTCCAGGGAGCCGGTGATGAGCTGGGGGAATTTATATTTATCAAGGTAAGAGTTGCTGTCGATGCCCAGGGTATTCCCAAAGATAAAATTAAAGTAGATGTACGTGTTGTTCAGGACAAAGAACCAGGTGTAAAAAAATCGACACCAAAGAAACCTAAAAAAAGACCCATTATATTACCGGTCCCTACGTTGTGACTGTCAGCTGATAAGTTTCAGAATTATTATTAATTATGGTGACAAGAATGTATAAGCCTAAAAATATGCCCAACAATCCATTGCTAACATTATTCGCCACAGTGGGAGTTTTGATGGCAGTACTCAGCCCGGGACTATCCCGTGCCGATGTCCAGATCTCAATTACCCCCGGCGTCGTATTATTTCCAAATACCTGGTCCGGAGAAAATAAAGACACGGGTGAAAAATTTTCTTCCAGCGCGACAAACCTTGGTATTAATCTGAAATTTCAATGGCGTGATCTCTATACTGGCATTAGTGTGGCTGGTGCTGAGTATGAGTTTAATACCAAAGATTATTCGCCGGCCAGGCCGTCGGCAATTCTTCCCCTGAAAGATGATCCGATTAAAATTAAGCGCAACGAATTTGATCTTCTAATCGGTTATTATGTCTGGGATATGGTGTCGATTTTTGTTGATTTAAGAAGCAAATCATTAAAATGGTCAGATGACTATGAAATAACTTATGCGGGACTGGGTGCAGGTGTAACCGGGCATTACAGCTTTTCGCCAAAATGGACGATATTTGGTTCACTCGGCGCATCCTCCCTGGATATTAAATCCAAGGAAAGGGGTTATAACGAAAGGAATATTGGCGATGGCGTAGGCACCGCAGCCTCCTTTGGGGTTTTATACCGATTGACCAGGATGTTAAATTTCTACAGCACGTTTAAGTCGCAGCGACAGGAATATCGCTATGATAATAATATTACTGAAATACATGACATCAACGGTATAACTATCGGCTTCAGTACTGTTTTCAGCCTGTAACAAATTGTGGTAAAACCTGTCTATGATCTTATATATAGCCGGGTTTTGATTGTTACAAATAAAAAATAAACGACCAGTCTTTTTCTTAACCAGCGACTGCTGCCAGGGTTGTCTCTTTGGCATGCTATTTTTTGGCCTGGTTGTCAGTTTGCTTTTGCCTGTTAGTGCCTTTGCCATCGGGCCCCATAAATCACCCATAACCCGCAAGGTGCCTATCACCCTGGAAATTACCACGCACCTGGGCGATAACCAGAATTTTGTCAGTGGTGACACTATTTCATTTTTTGTCAGCATGGACCGGGATGCCTACTTGCTCATTATTTACCAGAATGCGAAGAAAGAATTAATCCAGATTTTGCCGAACACTTATAACAAAAAAAGTTTTTACAAAAAAGGAAACTTTTTTCAGATACCAGACGAAAAAAAGCCATTTAACTTTAAAATCAGCGCACCCTTTGGCCGGGAAAAAATAATGGCCTTTGCCTCATCACGTTCATTCCCAAACTTGAAAGGGGTAACCACCAAAAGTGGTTTAAAGTTGCTGCAGGGTAACCTGGAGTCAGTACTAAAAAAACTGAGAAAAAATGACCGGCGTCGTGGCGCCTATGGTGAAGCGAGCTTAAAACTATCTACCAGTGCCAGGTAATAGTTATTTCTGAACGAAATGGATCAGCCTGGTTCCTTCCGTAATTCGTTTATCTCATTTTCGAGATCGGCAACACCTAACCATTCAATTGCTTGCCTGAAATCCCTGAATATTCTCACATCATGACGATAGTAAAGACTGGTGGCCCGGTAGCAGGACGCCAGTGTATTTGCTTCGTCACTGGACACCAGGATAGCCAGTTTATCCAGTTTGTAAGGTTTTCTTTCAAATTCCAGGGCACCGGCTGCCGTGGTCCCGAGCTCGGTAAACCCGGACAAGTCACGTAACTTACTTGCATCTCCAAGTTCGACAAAGGGGCGCATCTCTTGTGTTTGTGCTGTAATAAAACGTACCTGTTCTTTTAGCTGTTTGTCATTGGCGCCATCGTCAATGAGCGTAAGCACAAAATGTCTGTCTTTAATGAATTTTGTTGTAAATCCCACAATCAACCCCGCTTTCGGCAATCCAGAGGAACAGAATATTTTTTCTTATTGCAGCTTTGCTAATTCTGATCTGGCTTTCGACTCAGGTATCAGGATAAATTTGGGTCGCGCAACAACAAGACCCATCTTGGAATCAACCCTGAGGAAGTAGGTTTTACCTGCCTCCACATTTACAGTGAGCGAAGCCCTGGATATTACCTGGGAGTAAAAAGTTTGTGGGCCCGGCTCGAAATATTTATGGAGCACCGTGCCACTCCTGAGCGTACCTATTGGGCCGTCAGCATGGTCGACACTGAAATTGATTGCCTTGCCACTGAATTTGCTCAGGCGGTAGAACACAACCAGTCCTTTGTCTGGCTGTGCCTCTGGAATTGTGGCAGTTAATGCTGGCGTGGCCCAGGCGCTCATTGCAACGATTAGCAAGAGCAGAAATGTGCTGGTTTTTTTATTATTCATAACAATCTCCTTATAAATCGACAGTGTTCGCGTAGTAGCAATCAACCCGACTCCATATTACAGGTCCAGGCTTAACTTTAAAATGCGTGATTTTACTCGTATATCAGCAGTTTTTAATATTAGGCAGTCAGCGGGTGAAAATGTACGATAAATGCCAGTCTTGAACGGTTGTCGCCGACCTGTCATCGAGATATGTTATCCTCGTTCATACCCAGAACGAGCAAGGCGTGTTTTGGAAATAATTAAAGAACCACGTAGCGGTTTTTAGCGAGATAAACAAGAGGGAGTAAAACAATGTCAGACAAACGTTATGCCGTAATTCACTTTAACGATGGCACCAAGATAACAATTGATTTCCCTAAAATAGCTGAAGACTTCAATATTGGGGAAAAAGTACAAAAAATCACGAACAATCAATGC
>CAJVXY010000050.1 GCA_913009895.1 uncultured Acidiferrobacteraceae bacterium
CGGCCACCGGTCATCGCATTTGTAATGACTGTATGAAGGCCTGTATTTACCAGAAACAAAACCCGGTCAACATTCCTGAAATTGAAACCCGGATCCTGACCGATGTCCTGGCCCTGCCCTGGGGCGTGGAAATTTATGACTTGCTCACCCGCTGGAACCCGTTACGTGACCAGCAGTGGATCATCAAACCCTATAATGGTTTGAAGGTATTGGTAAACGGCATGGGGCCTGCCGGTTTTACCCTGTCACATCATTTATTAATGGAAGGTTTTGCGGTGGTCGGGGTCGATGGTCTCAAGATCGAGGCCCTGCCAGCAGAATTT
Organism: uncultured Acidiferrobacteraceae bacterium; assembly: GCA_913009895.1. Classification (GTDB taxonomy): domain Bacteria; phylum Pseudomonadota; class Gammaproteobacteria; order Acidiferrobacterales; family SZUA-150; genus SZUA-150. The sequence continues at coordinate 324 of CAJVXY010000050.1, forward strand.
ATTAACCAGCCCATTCGTGATTATGCCAGCCTGGAGGAAGACCTGGATACCCGGGTCATGACCGGTTTTGGCGGCGTCGCAGAATACGGTATTACCGTGCGCTGGGACAAAAACTTCCTGCGCCTGATTTACCTGACCCTGGCACGACGCAAACACTTCCAGGTGTTTGGCAATATTCGCCTGGGTGGCACGGTTACCCTGGAAGAGGCCTGGGATCTGGGATTCGATCACGTGGCCATTGCGGTCGGTGCGGGCCTGCCCTCTGCCCTGCCCATCCCCGGTAGCCTGGCCCGCGGCATGCGCATGGCGGCTGATTTTCTCATGGCCTTGCAACTAACCGGCGCAGCTAACGCGGCCAGTCTTGCCAATTTACAGGTGCGCCTGCCGGCCGTGGTGATTGGCGGTGGCCTCACCGGCATTGATACCGCCACCGAAGTCCAGGCCTACTATATTAAACAGGTTGAAAAAGTACTGGCCCGTTATGAAGTGTTAGTCGCAGAGAAAAGTCCCAGGGCCGTCCGTACCGGGCTCGATGAAGAATCACTGGGCACACTGGATGAGTTCCTGGCCCACGGCAAGGCCGTGCGTACTGAACGCGAACAGGCGGCCAAAGAAAATCGCGCGCCGGACTTCCTGCCCCTGATTCGAAAATGGGGTGGTGTCACTGTTGTTTATCGCCGTCGTTTGCAGGACTCGCCGGCCTATTTGCGTAATCACGAAGAAGTAATCAAGGCCATGGAAGAAGGCATTTATTACGCGGATAAACTGAGTCCGAAAGCGGCGCAACTGGATAAATATGGCCACGTGGAAAAACTTGTTTGTGAAAAAATGTCTGTTGACGAAAACGGCAAGCTGGTTTCAACAAATGAAAATATTAATATTGATAGCAGGGCGATATTTGTTGCCACCGGTGCCCGACCCAATATTGCCTACTTTTTTGAGCACCGTGGCACCTTTGAATTAAATGGGCCAAATTACCAAACACACGAAATCATAGATGGCAAACTGGTAGTGGCCGAAAAAAGCGAAAACTGCAAAGACCCGAATTTTGGACCCTTTACGTCCTATGAACATGACCATAAGCACGTCACATTTATTGGCGATACCCATCCTACGTTTCACGGCAGTGTGGTTAAGGCCGTGGCCTCCGGTTACCGCACCTATCCAAAGATCGTCGCAAGCTTTGATGAGCATGCCAGCAACACTGGCGATGAAAGTGAATATTCACAATTTAATGAAAACATACAGGATCAATTGCAGCCGGTACTGAAATCAATCGAGAGAATCAGTAAAAATGCTGTCGAGTTAACCATTCACGCACCCATGATTGCCAAACGTTTTAATCCCGGGCAAATGTTACGTTTGCAAAATTATGAACGCCTGTCGCAGGTAGTTGAAAATACCCGCCTGCAAACTGAAACCGTACCTATCACGGGATCAAAGGTAGACAAGGAAAAAGGCACGGTATCACTGATTGTCTTTGATCGTGGTGCCAGTTCAAAAATAACCACTACCTTCAGGGCCGGTGATGCCATTGCAGTCATGGGGCCTGGCGGTGTCCGCACCACTATTCCTGAAAATGAAACTGTCATGGTAGTGGCTGATCGCCTCGGCGCCACGGCCATGCGCTCACTAGGGCCTGAATTACGGGAACATGGCAACACGGTTTTACTGGTGATCAGCCTGGTGGATAAGGACGAAATCTTTTGTCAGGATGAACTGGAGTCTGCTGCCGATGTGGTGCTCTGGGTAGCCAATAATGGCGATGCAATTGTTGCCGGCCGCGGAGAAGATATCTCAACAACCGGTGATGTCCGCGAGGCCATTGCTGCTTATGCCAGGGGTGATTTAAGCAATGGCAAGGCGCCGATTCCACTCCAGGATGTAGACAGTCTCCATATCATTGGCAGTGGTTGCCTTGTCCAGAGATTAAAAGATTTAAAAAATAATGCCTTGAAAGAACAGTTTGCCAAAAACCCGGTCACCACCGGCTCGGTTTATTCAACCATGCAATGCATGTTGAAGGGTGTTTGTTCCCAATGCCTGCAATGGCAAATAGACCCCAAAACCGGCGAACGCACCAAGGCAGTGTTCGCCTGTTCCTGGCAAGACCAGCCCATTGATATTGTTGACCTGGACAACCTGCAGGAACGTCTGGCCCAGAATCGCTTACAGGAACATTTAACGGGTCAATGGCTGGATTATGTTTTAGATAAACACAAGGTCAAGAGAATATAAAAACCTGTACGCCTGTCCCGTTAAAGTCACACCGTCATGCCGGGCTTGTAGTTAAATGTAGGGTGGGCATTGCCCACCGAAATACCAGCATATACAGAACGTTAATGGTGGGCGATGCCCACCCTACAACTAATATAAGCGTCGCTTCAGGGACTGAATCCACCACAAACCTGCTAACTGAATAACGTCATACCGGACTTGAGAATGTACAGAAATTATATGTAGGGTGGACACTGTCCACCATTCACTTTGTCACCTGTGTTGATTCTTTTGGTGGGCAATGCCCCCCCTGCAGCCTGGCCTCGTCCTACTCGATAATTTCTTTTTCACCCGCCGCTGTCCAGTTGAAATTTTTTACTAGCCATTTCCCTGCCATTAATTATTAAAGTAATCCTGTGTGTGCCCGGGTAATACTTTCGTGTTGTAATTTTTTTGAACGAATGTTTTTTTTCAATAATTCTTTCTTTTTCAGAATATAATCCTTCCGATATTTTGAATACTTTTCTGTTTGATTTATTATTTGACCGAACAAAATCAACGGCATATTCAATTCTTAATTTGCCCAGTTTATTTTTGTTTGTCTGGACGGCAAATGAGAATAATACATCCTGACCAATGCGGGTTTTTCTGTCGATGACAAATTTTTTTATCTTGATGTGACCGGGCGCAGTAAAACCAAATAATTTTAATACGTCCTGGTGGCCATTCTTTAACAAGGTTCGACAGCCGTGTTTAACAACCCGGTCGATATGCTCATGCTGGCCTAACCACTTTTTGGCCAGTGCGGCCACGCGTTCTGGATGATCTTTGGAAATATCGTTGAGGTTATTGGCTACGCTACGCCTGACATACTCACTTTCATCTGCTTTTAATTTTTCAAGAATCTTTATAACCGGCGCTGGATTCTTTTTAAATACAGGCAACGCCATGGCCCAGGGCAGCCGGGGCCGGCAACCTTCGCTGGCCAGCCTCCGCACGTGGTAATTTTTTGAATCAGACCAGAGATTCATTTGTCTCATCATTATATCGGGAAATTTTATTATGAATGGTCTGACTGCAAACTCGGCACTTGCATATTCAGTAAAGTATTCAAGCGCAGCAACAGACTCATCAAATGCGTGCAAACCAAAAAGCTCGACATAGTCCGGAAAAAACATATACTCAAAACCTTCGAAAGACCTGTCAATAGACTTTTTCATTACATTAAGGGCTTGAGTGTAATTGCCTGGTAAATGATTTTTCAGGGTTAAGGCAATATGCCTCATTCTTTCTTTTAGTTCTTTATTTCTCCAGCCATCTGAAAATATATCGTTTACGAATTTATCTGGATCAAATCGAGAATAGTTTTTATCAAACTCACTGGCCAGTTTGTTGATAAATTTTTTATTATAAATATTTTTTAATAACTCAGGCATAACTGGTTAAAAGCAGTCTCGATGATTTACCCGTTACTTACTGGCCAAAATCTGAACCACAGCACCCAAACCAGTGTGATATTTTCCTTCAATTACCTGCCGGACCAATTCCCTGCCATGAATAAACTTCAGACTGTTAAATTCTTCTTGCAGCGCCGCTAATGTCATGGTCTTTTTTTCATCCGGCGGGCCTCCGGTTTTGTATTTTAATTGTTCCGGTGTATAGGCCTCCAGCACCAGGTAACCGCCAGTTCGTAATCCTGCGACAACCTGCTGATGCAAACCTTTTCGGATATCCGGCGGCACATGGCAAAAAATTGAAACTATTACATCCCAGCTACCCGGTTTTATCTGAAAATCTGCCAGATCTATACACAAAGTTTGAATGGTGACTGCCCGTGAGCTGGCAAGTTTTTCTGCTTTTTTTAAACCAACGGCTGAGCTGTCAACCGCCAGTACCTCAAAACCGTTTTCTGCCAGGAAGACTGCATTCCGTCCTTCACCTTCTGCAAGACACAGGGCCTTTCCTTTTGGTAGCTGGTCTAACACACTGGCCAGGTAATCATTAGCGTCAGTGCCGTAGACATAATCGTCATCACTGTAACGCTCATCCCACATTAGCTTTACTCCAGCTCAAGAAATTCTATGAATTCGTTTTTTCTTTGCATGGCATCAGCATAACCCAATGAGATCAGTTCACGGCAATAGGGTTTCTCGAACATCAGGTAACTAATCAAACTGCTGCCATTTTTATTGAACGCGCCAATACCACGTAACAGTAAACGGATGGTCCAGGGCAAGGATTTAATATACTTGCTTGATATGAGCTGCAGGTCCTCTGTCGGCTCAACAACTAGGACATCGATGGGTCGTAATTTTGTACCGTGCTCCTCTAACTGGTGGCTGGGAATTTGACCCAGCGTTTTATTAATTCTTTGCAAACGTTCAAGATCTGCCTCCAGACTATCAAGAAAAATACTGTTCAGGATGTGGCCGGCTATTTGCGCCAATGAAGGATACTCGGGCTCGTCGATACCGGGTTTGGTTTCAATATCGCTATTGGTCACACCAATCACCAGCACCTTGTCTGCACCCATGTGCAGGACCGGGCTGACCGGTGCAGTCTGGCGCATTGAACCATCACCAAAGTACTCGTTATCAATCTTGATTGCCGAAAACATAAATGGAATCGCTGAAGAGGCCATGAGATGTTGCAAGGTAATCACCTCTTCCTTGCCGTAGCGACGGGCCCGATACCAGGGTTTAATCTCTTTAGCTGTTTGGTAAAAAATAACAGACTTGCCCGAACCATATGATGAGGCAGTAATTGCGAGGGACTCAAGTACACCCGCATCCAGGGACTGGGCGATTCGTTCACAGGGCACATATTTTTTTAACAAGGCGCCCAATGGCTTACGATCAAGCAAACTGACATGATTGCCTGTACCCAGGCCGCCCAGAAAAAAAGCCGACATCCAGTGGGCACCACTTTTCACAATGCCAGTAAAATCGGAACGAAAAACCTGGTGCACATGAAAATTACGCCAAATTCGCAATAATCGGCCGACGGCCTCACTGAAGCGGGCACCGTAAATCGCCAGGGCAGCTGAATTAATCGCACCAGCAGAGGTACCGCAGATTAAGGGGAACGGGTTGGGGGCACCACGGGGCAATAATTCAGATATCGCCTTGAGCACACCCACCTGGTATGCCGCACGGGCACCGCCGCCAGAGAGTATTAGTCCTATTTTTGCTTTGTTTTTTTTCACTTTATTGTTATTCGCCCTATCTTATTCGAGCTTTGTTTCGAGCCTGATGATTGCGCCAAATCTGATTAATGACTTAAAGCAGAACTATTCGTTATTTTGACCGTTTATCACGGCTTATGTTCTACCGCCATCATGAATACCTGACAGATTTTATCAAGCATGTTTGGCCCCTGGTTTGTGACCTTGTTGCTATGGGCACTGACACTCAATATTATAGTAGGTCGGCAAGCTTGCAAGCAGGAGAAAACCATGGATTCACCAATCACCGATGAAATTATCCTCGCTGCCCTCGACAAAGTGATGGATCCGGAACTGAATCGTAGCGTCGTGGCCCTGGGATTCATCCAGGAAATCGAGATTGCCGATGATTACGTCCACCTGGATATTCAGTTAACCACACCTATGTGCCCATTTGCAGATAAAATTGTCGAAAGCATTCGCCAGGCAACGCTTGGTATAAACGGTGTCAGTGAATGCGAAGTCGAGCGCATCTGTATGAAAAACGCCTGAGCTTATTATTGTCTGGTTTCTTATTATAGACATCGACATTCATAAGTATAATTATTACGTTAACTTAAATAGATTTATCACCGCAGTTTAAACCAGACTTGTAATCAGCTATGAATCAAAAAGACAGGCAGCGCTGCCTGGCACTGGCGGGCGTTTTTCAGGCTGGCAAACTGGCCCAACAATTTGCCCATGAGGGTAAAGCTGACCCACAGGCCTGGCAGCACAGTATTGAAAGTATTTTTGCAATCAATCCCGAATCAATTGAAGCGGTTTTTGGTGGCGTTATTGGTGTCAAAACAGGACTGCAATTAATCAATGACCGCCTGGTGAAAAGCAATGATGAGCTCGATCTGGAAATGCTGCGCTACGTGGTCATTCTCATGCATTTGGCCAAAAAAATGGCCAAAAAACAGGCCATGTCCGATGCCATAGCCGAAGGTGTAACAAACATAGCCGAACAAAGCAGTTTTTTTCAAACCGAAAATGCTGAAGATATCCATCCCACAACCATAACCAAACTAGCCGAACTATATCGCCTGACAATTAGTACTTTGCAACCACAAATTATGGTGGATGGTAAGCCTGAATACCTGAGGCAAGCGGCCATTGCCGAAAAAATTCGTGCCACCCTGTTTGCGGGCATCCGGGCCGCCCACTTGTGGCATCAACTGGGGGGTAATCGTTTTCGCGTATTGTTCATGCGCAGACAAATTAGCGCCACAGCTAAAGAATTGTTGGCAGAAGAAATGAAGACTTAATTATATTGGTCGTCCGCTTGTACGTGTCTAAAACCAGAACCTTGGGTAATGTCGCTTTGGGTTACTGGATAAGTTATTCACCACCAGAGCCACAATTAACATAATAAAAACGCCGGAGGCTATAGGCGTTACCACAAATAGATAACCGGTTTTATGCACTTCAGCACTGCCTATTACTGCTATCAGGGCAGTCGCACCACCCGGTGGATGTATTGTGCGGGTTAGATGCATTGCCACAACTGATAATGAAACTGCCAGCGCACCCATTAATGCCACATCGAGCGCTAAAAACTTATAGACCGTTACACCAATTGCAGCAGAGATGATATGGCCACCAATTAAATTACGTGGTTGTGCATATTCAACCTGGGGCGCACCATATATCAGGACTGCCGAGGCCCCAAATGACCCCACCAGAAATAAACTATCCAACAAATTAGAGTTTGTTATCCTGCTCATTGTGGAGACAAGATAAATGCCAATAAACGCACCCAACCATGACCACGCGATTTTGCTTAATGGTTTTCGCGGCGGGCAAACTTCGCCACCATTCATTTTTCTCAAAAAACGTCGCATCGTATTTCAGCCTGCATTTTACGTAAGCGGTAAAATAATGTATCAGTAAAGCAAAAGTAACCGATTCTCCCTGTATTATAGTCTCCGCTTAACGCATTGGTTAGTTTTTTTCTAAACCTTATGACAAAAGTCTATTAAATGTTTATAACAACCCGGGGCATCGGGATGTTTTTAATATAATTTATCTTTTCATTAATTATAACGACCTGATTATTTCGGCCTGACATTTACAGCTAATATTGGAAAGCTGGTGATTACTTGAACGTAGTACCGGTATTCCTGTCAACATTCTTTAAATATCTGGGCATTACAGGTCAAGCAAATATCTCTGTCTAATTTCCTGTATATAGTTGCAATCGCAGCAGTTTTTGAATCAAAGAAGTGATCACTGCCTATTTGTTTGATAAAACATGATTTTGCAGCAAACTCATATACAGATGCTTTTAATCCGACAAAATACAAGCCACCATTCAGTTTCTTCAGGCGATTATTTTCTGATACCAAACCCTCGGCACCGGCAAGGTCTATAAAATTTATCCCGCTACCAACTATCAATATATGATTTATTCTTTCATTATCTGATATTTTTGCGATCCTTTTTTGAATATGACTAATTGAGCCAAAATAAACAGACATATCTATCCTGATGATTTTTAGTTGCGGGCACTGCTTTAGCGGTTTTTTATTTATATTAATAAACTTTCTTGATTTACCATCTGGAGACGTATCCAGAGAAAGCGTAGGGATGGCTGGCGTTGATGTTTTTGCCAAAAACAAAACGAGAGACAATATTACACCCAGGTAAATAGCAAACTCCAACTCAAGGAACAGGGTGGCAAAAAATGTCGTCAGTAAAATTGCAGATTCCGACTTACTAAATCGCAATACCTGGGCAATGTGACGGGAGTCAATTAAATTATAGGCGACCAAAAGAATCACGCCGCCCATTGAGGCAATAGGTAGATACGCGGTTAACGGTGCTATCAGCAATACGATTCCCATCAAGGCAATGGCTGCAAAAATAGCCGACAATGGGGTTTTGGCGCCCGCTGCATAATTTATCCCGGACCGTGTGAATGAACCGGAGCCCGCATAACTGGAAAAAAAACTGCCGAAAATATTGGACATACCTTGTCCGATAAATTCCTGGTTCGAGTTTATTCTTTGACCGGATTTTGATGCCACGGCACGACTGATTGAAACGGCTTCAATCAAACCCAGCAAGGCCACGGCAAAAGCTTCAGATGCCAATGATTTGATCGTCGAAACTGAAAAATCAGGCATTGATAGTGGTGGTAAATGGGCAGGTATTTCACCGACAAGGGTTATGCCTGTGGTAAATGTTTTTAAATAAATAGCAATGACACCGCCGGCAATCATGCCAATCAGCAGATTTGGCGCTTTTGGAATATATTTTTTTGATAAAAGTGCAGTCACAAGTGTAACCAAAGCAATAATAACGAGGTAAATATTTAAATCGTTTATTCGTGAATATAAATCAATCCACGTATGCAGGAATGACTCTCCCTTGGGCACAAAAATACCGGTAATATGTTTGAGTTGACTGGTGGCAATCAGGATAGCGGCCCCCGCCGTAAACCCGATGACAACCGTATGGGAAACAAAGTTGACCAACGCGCCCAGACGGGCAAGGCCAAAAGCAAGTTGATACACACCGGCCAAAAAAGTAAGCGTCAGGGCCAGGGAAACAAATTCCGGTGTGCCTGGATCAGTGTGGTGACTCACTGCCGAAAAGACCACAATTGAAATGGCGGTGGTTGGTCCAGACAGTAAATATCCCCCGGCAAAGCCGGGGGCTTTAGTTTTGTGAGCCGCTCAAAGCGGCATTAACGGAGCCTGCGGCTCCTTGAATCCCCTAAAGGGGATGGTTACATTAATCTCAGTTGATCGATT
>CAJVXY010000051.1 GCA_913009895.1 uncultured Acidiferrobacteraceae bacterium
TTTTCCAGCAGCCCAAAACGTTCTAACTTGTAATGCAAGGTGTTTGACCGTATCCCCAGGATCCTGGCCGCTTGTGATTTATTGCCACCAGTGTGTTTTAGGGTTTTTATAATCAGTTGTTTTTCATAATCAGCCACGTACTCGTCCAGGGCCCGGGTAGGCAGGCCACCGTCCTCAAATAACTTTTCATCCTGGTGCTTTAAACCACTACTGGCGCCCAGTTTTTTTATTACCGCTGAACGTATGTTGGCAAGCGTGGTATCTGTCAGTGAATTTAATAAATCTGTCAATTCATCTTGTGATAAATAACGTTTCTCAAGTGACTGGAGATTGAACTGGAGCACGTAATAATGGGCCAGCACCTGCTGGTCCTGTTCTCTCTCTTTAAGTGGCGTTAGTCTCAGTATCTGGGCCGGGATATTGGTGACGGTGGTTTTGTCAGTGACGAAAAAAAACCGGGTATTGTTTTTTCGTTTAATGATCTGATCTGCAATGCCCTGATTAAATTCATTACCATCTGAGTCAGCAGCCGAGTCTGCAATAGTAAAATTAATAACCAGGCTGGCTCCGGTCAGGTTATTGAGATAATCGGTAAGTTCGCCCGCCTGTTCCATGACAACCAGCGCACTATAATTTACCAGGCCTAAAGATTTTTCAGGACTTCCATCAGGACTACCGGGATGATCATCATGCCTGGTTTTATAGTGTACAACCGTGGCCAGGGTTTCCGCTTCCTGGATGTCCCGGGTGGTAATCAGAATATTCTCACCCGTTTCGACAAAATAACAGGCACGTTTCAGGCTTTCCTGTGACTGTAATTGGGCGTTAACGTAAGGGTAGTCAGCGTCATATTCTGATATCAGGCTTATACGTAACAAGCGTAGTGCCCGAATTTTCTGGAAGATTAATTGCTTATCGGCAGCACCTTGCAGGACATCAATAATATTTCCTGTCAGTTCTTTCCGGTGTTGTTGTAGCCAGTGACTTGCCTGATCGCCAAACAGTAGAAATGCACTTACTGCTTTTTCTTTCTTAATAAATCTTAAAATACTTTGTGCTTGTGTTGCGCTGGTTTTTTCAGTGATATTGCAAACATAAACATCGGCAGGCGTTTGTTTTTTAAAATTTATAGAATCCGGGCCCGTATAACAGGCGCTTTGGGGGAATTCTTCGCGCAAGATTTTGAGTAATGATTTATCACGGGATAACAAGGTTACCCTGCCCTCAAACATGGAGCCGATTTCATTGGCATCAATTATGCTGGTGCTGTCGGCCAGCTGGTTGCCGGTCAGGCGCTGATTAATTTTTTTCAGACTTGCAAGCTCTGTTACTGCCTGTTCAAGCTGTGTTTTCGTGAGCAATTCCTGTCGCTTGCTTGCAGTTAGCTCTTTGGCGGTGTGGGCTAATTGATGGCGCATGTTCAGGATTTTGTCCAGGAACAAGTCAGCCATTTTTTCAAACAACTGTTCAGTTAGCCGAAAATCTCTTGATGTATAAACCTGGTTACTGAATGATTCTCCCAGCAACAACCAGCCTGAAACATGTTGGCTATAGGGGTAAAACGGTACAATGGCCGCAATGCCATATTTTTTCATTTGCCGGAAACGTTCCGGGTTGTCGCTACTGATTTCATTGGCAACCTGGATGTGATCAATTTTTGTTAAAAAATTATGGGGTACACTGGCCATGTACTGGGCATTTCCCAAAGTAGCCACAACGGGTTTATTGCCAGATACCAGCACCACCGGACAACTAAGCGTCTCTGCTAACCTGTTGATCACATCACTTATTGATTTGAGATCTGCAATTTCCGCAATCATACTTTTAATACGACTGTAGAAAGCTGTTTTTCTCCGTCGTATTTTAGAGCCAGGAATATAAAACTGGATATCAAACAGTCGGTGCTGGTGTATCGCGTAGGCCGTGACAATCAGAAAAAAAGTGACAGCGATCGGGAAGGTAACCGTGGCATTGAAAATAAAAATACCAAAATGTTGTAAAGACATAACTGTTAATACCACTAACAGCGGCGGCAACAGACCAATTAGCATGAGGCGATTTTTTAATTTACGCCATGGTTGCTCTGATTTCCTGTTGCCATAAGCCAGCAAGGCCAGGACGCCCAGGGAGATAATAAATACAAATAACTCGAACAGGAAATAAACCGGCCCGGCAATTTCCGTATAACCATAATTATTGATCCGGAAGCCTTCAATTAACCAGGGCGTGAACCAAAGTAACAGTTCCAGGGGAATAACCGGGAAATAGAGCCACCAGGTGAGTTGTTGCTGAAATTTTGTACGCGGCCAGTCAAGTACAAGAATAAGTACTAAATGCAATAACATGGAAAATGCCAGGATAACGCTGGCGAAATAGAGACTACCTCCCAGCGGATCTGCCAAAGTATAGGAATGGGAGGCAAAAAGTGCGATTTCAGCCACGTTTTGCAAGGAGAGTATCGCCAGGAACCAGACGAAGAGCCGCGTTAGAAAATTTCGGGTACCTGTTTTCCGTGCGTAGAAAAAAATGACAACCTTGGCCAATAACGCCAGAATCGCGGGTATTGCATAAATGCTTAATTGCATGGTGTGCCCTGTTTTGGCGAAAGGTATTGGACCTTGTCGCTCCCTGGTCTTTGCCCGTTTAATTATTTGTTCTTGCTTTTGTTTCTTATTACATATGTCCTGGAAAAGCCTAAAATAGCGTGAAAACTAAATCAAGGCATGGACGAGAGAAAACAGGTAAACACCTGGATATTTTGTTCCAGGGAGCCGGAAAACGAGGAGGCCCCGAAAAATAGCATTATATATCATATAGATATAAGAAATCTGTAAATAATGCAGTAACCGGGGGTTTTTTGTCACAAAACAATAAAAAAACCGACGATTTATGTTATTACTATTGTTAAGTTGTTTAAGAAGCAGCATTAATAAAAAGTAGTATTCGCACTAGTTAGGAAAATAATAGAACTGATCAAATTGTGGACTGAACCCCCGATTGAACCATGGGCAGGTTCAGGATTCTAAACAATACTCAAGGAGGGTTTTAATGTGATCGTATTTTGGCTGGCTGCAATTGTGCTGATATTCTGGGTGGCCGCATACTTAAGGGTGCCACTCCTTCTCACCACGAGCCTGTTCGCGGGCCTGCTGGGCGTTTACACCCTGACCGCGAATGCGGACAACACCCTGCTTTATATTCTCTGGGCCAGTTTTGCTGTAGTGGCACTGATCCTCAATCTACCGGTTCTGCGCAGGATATTAATCAGCAATTCTGTCCTGAAAATATTTCGCCACATTATGCCACCCATGTCACAAACAGAGCGGGAAGCGCTGGAAGCAGGCAGTGTCTGGTGGGATGGCGAGCTATTCAGCGGTCGTCCTGACTGGCAGAAATTACTAAAAACACCAGCCCCAAAATTAAGCAAGGAAGAAGAGGACTTTCTTGATGGGCCGGTGAATGAACTTTGCCGGATGCTGAATGATTGGGAGATTCATCACAAGTATAACGATCTGCCACCAGAGGTTTGGCAATTCATTAAAGACAAGGGATTTTTCGGGATGATTATCCCGAAGGAATATGGCGGTCTCGAGTTTTCCGCCCTCGGCCATTCCTCAATTATATTACGAATTTCCAGCCGTAGTGGCGCGGCAGCCGTGACAGTGATGGTACCAAATTCCCTGGGCCCCGCTGAGCTGTTGCTTAACTATGGCACGGAAGAACAAAAAAATTATTACTTGCCGCGCCTGGCAAAAGGTAAAGAGATTCCCTGTTTTGCATTAACGGGCCCGGAGGCCGGCAGTGATGCCGGGGCCATGCCCGATACCGGTGTGATATGTCGGGGTGAATTCGAAGGCAAGGCGGATGTGCTGGGAATTCGGCTTAACTGGCAAAAGCGTTACATCACCCTGGGCCCGGTGGCCACAATTTTAGGACTGGCGTTTAAACTCTATGACCCGGATCATTTGCTCGGTGAACAGGAAGAGTTAGGTATTACCGTTGCCCTGATACCTGCAGACACGCCCGGCATCACAATTGGCCGTCGCCATAACCCGCTAAATATTGCCTTCCAGAATGGCCCAAACAGTGGCAAGGATGTGTTTATACCTGTTGACTGGATTATTGGCGGTGCCGACCGCGTTGGCCAGGGCTGGCGCATGTTAATGGAAAGCCTGGCAGCCGGCCGCTCGATTTCTTTACCCGCTTTAAGTACCGGCTCCGGTAAACTGGCCTCAAGATCTACCGGTGCCTATGCCCGGATTCGGCGCCAGTTCAATATGCCGATTGGTAAATTCGAAGGCGTTGAAGAGGCGCTGGCCAGGATTGCCGGTTACACCTACATGATGGATGCGGCCCGGGTGATGACTGCCGGTGCACTTGATATCGGTGAAAAACCCTCGGTCATATCGGCCATTGTTAAATACCAGTTGACTGAGCACATGCGCAAGGTGATTGACGACGCCATGGATATCCGGGGGGGATCAGGAATCTGTATGGGTCCGCACAATCTTATTGGTCGTGCCTACCAGGCGATACCCATAAGCATTACCGTTGAGGGTGCCAACATCCTGACGCGATCCCTGATTATTTACGGACAGGGTGCAGTACGCTGTCATCCTTATGTATTCAAGGAAATGGAGGCGGTCCGCGAAACCAATATACAACTTGCCCAGCGCAATTTTGACAAGGCCTTTATTGGCCATATTGGTTTCACCATTAGTAATGCCGTGCGATCATTTATGCTTGCATTAACCAGTGGTTTGCTGGTGCCAGCACCGGTTAGCGATAAAAGCGCGCGCTACTATCAGCACCTGAGCAGAATCAGTGCCGCTTTTGCTTTTGTCTCTGATATTGCCATGCTGGTATTAGGCGGATCACTAAAACGAAGGGAAAAGTTGTCCGGGCGCCTGGGTGATGTATTGAGCCAGCTTTACCTGGCATCAGCTGTCCTGAAACGTTACCAGGATCAGGGAAAACCCCAGGCTGATTTAGCACTGGTGCGCTGGAATTGTGATTTGGCGCTTTACCAAAGTCAGCAGGCCCTTGATGGCTTGTTACGCAATTTTCCCAATAAGCCAATTGCTGTCATTATGCGCCTGATTATATTTCCCGTGGGTCGTCATTTTAGGCCGCCAACCGATAAAACGGGTCACGAGATTGCATCCATTTTAATTGAGCCCTCCAGCACCCGTGACCGCTTGACCGACGGTGTGTTTCTTTCGGATGATCCTGAAGATGCCATTGGCAGAGTGGAAGTCGGACTTGAAAAAGTGATTGTTGCGGAACCAGCCGCCAAAAAATTGCGTAAGGCCAAGGAGATCGGTTACCACGTTCGTGCACTTGAAGGTTTTGAAGCGCTGTTGGCTGAAGGAATAAGTAAACATGTGATTAGTGAAAATGAAGCAGCATTATTAAGAAGTGCCAATGATGCTCGTCAAACGGCCATCAAGGTGGATGATTTTCCGCCGGATTTTTCTTGAGTTTTTTAATGTAATAAAAAACCTGGACAGGATTGTCAGGATTAACAGGATGAAGCAAAAGAAAATATGAACTGCCAAGGGGCAGAGAACGCCAGGGAGATCAATATGCAGGACGACTTTATTTTTTTGATAGGCACTGGTTTTAAGATTTAATCCTGAAAATCTTGTTAATCTTGTCTAAAGTATTTTGTTTTTTTAAGAGTAACTGGGCTCTTGGTGTCCTTGGTGGCTTGGCGGTTTAAATAATTTTAGGAAGGAGAATAAAATGTCAGAAACAAGGCCCGTGTATGTTATTGATGGCGCCCGTACACCGTTCCTGAAAGCCAAGGGCAAAACAGGCCCTTTTAGTGCTGCTGACCTTGCGGTTGCTGCCGCCCGTCCGGTGCTGGCGCGTATGCCTTTTAAACCCGAAGACATTGATGAAGTCATAGTTGGTTGTGTTATTCCTTCGCCGGATGAATCAAACATCGCTCGCATTATTTCCCTGCGGCTGGGCTGTGGAAAAAAAGTGCCCGCTTATACCGTCCAGCGTAACTGCGCTTCGGGCATGCAAGCCCTGGCCAGTGCCCGGGAACGAATATCCCTGGGTTATTCGGATTTAATTTTAGCCGGTGGTACCGAGGCCATGAGCCGGGCGCCTATCCAGTGGAACACCGCCATGGTGAACTGGCTGGCAGGCTTGATGGGGGCAAGATCGCCCTTTGCTAAACTGAAGGCAATTTTTGCGTTACGACCGGTTTTATTAAAACCCGTGATCACCCTTATTCATGGCTTGAGCGATCCCCTGGTAAAATTATCCATGGGCCAAACTGCTGAAATTGTCGCCAACCGGTTTCAAATTACCCGGGCCGAGCAAGACGCCTATGCCATCCAGAGCCATCAACGACTGGCAGCCGCTTTTGATTCCGGTGAAATGAAAGACGAAATCCAGGTGTTATACGACAGTAAGGGCAAACATTATATGGAAGATACCGGTATGCGCCGTGATTCTAAAATAGAAAAACTGGCCACCTTACGGCCGGTGTTTGATAAAAAATATGGATCAGTCACCTCTGCAAACAGTTCCCAGATTACTGATGGATCGGCAATGTTGATATTGGCCAGTGAAGCGGCCGTCAAAAAATACGACTTACCGGTGTTGGGCGAAATCCTCGACCATGAATGGGCGGGTGTTGACCCGGCCCAAATGGGACTGGGCCCGGTGCATGCGGTTGCCGAATTATTAAAAAGACAGAAAATGGCCATGCAGGATATCGATTTAATGGAATTAAACGAGGCGTTTGCGGCCCAGGTCATCGGCTGCCAACGGGCCTGGGACAGTGCCGATTATGCCCGGGATGAACTGGGCATGGATAAACCCTTAGGCGCCATGGATAGCAGTAAATTAAATGCCCAGGGTGGTGCGGTTGCCTGCGGTCATCCTGTAGGGGCAACGGGCGCGCGACTCGTATTGCATTTATTGCATGCATTACGTCGCCAGGGTGGCGGTCAGGGCATTGCCACCCTTTGCATCGGCGGCGGTCAGGGTGGTGCCATGTTAGTCAAGACTGGCAAGCAAGCCGACCATAAGGAGTTACGCCCATGAGTTTTAAACACTGGAGTCGTGATGATCGATCGGAATACACCCTGTTGACTTTAGATGTGCAGGGTAAATCTGCCAATGTCTTGTCCCGGGAAGTGTTAGAAGAGTTTGATAGTATCCTGACTGATTTAACGGCCAGGCCGACCCAGGGATTGATAATACGCTCAGGAAAAAAATCAGGATTTATTTTCGGAGCAGATATTAATGAATTTCTGGAAGTTAAGGACGAAAAAATTGGCGCCGATATTGCCCGTTATGGCCAGGGTATTTTTAATAAACTTGAGGCATTGCCTTGTAAAACCGTCGCTATTATTCATGGCAATTGCCTGGGCGGCGGTACCGAAATGGTGCTGGCTTGTGATTACCGTGTTGCCTGCAATGACGACGGTACCCGAATTGGTTTACCGGAAGTTCGTTTGGGCATCAATCCCGGCTTCGGTGGCACGGTCAGACTACCCAAACTGGTTGGAGATTTGGCGGCGCTGGATATGATGTTAACCGGTCGCGCCCTGCGTGCCCGTGCTGCCCGTCGTATTGGCCTGGTCAATGACCTGGTGCCAGAAAGACATTTACTGACTGCGGCCGAGGCCTGGGTTAAAAGCAGAAAGAAATTCACCCCTTCATTCATGAAAAGGTTGCCAGGCTGGGCACCATTTAGACCGCTGGTTGCAGCAATGATGACAAGCCAGGTGAAAAAAAAGGCACGCCCGGAACATTACCCGGCCCCGTTTCGCATGATCAAGCTTTGGTTGAATGCAGCAAATTATGAAGCCGAAGCAATTTCCCTGGGCCAGATGATGGTGACTGATACCAGTCGTAACCTGGTGCGGGTATTTTTGTTAAGTGAAAATTTAAAACGAGGCGGTAAAACCTGTGACCATGATATTAACCATGTTCATGTGATCGGTGCCGGCGTCATGGGCAGCGATATTGCGGCCTGGGCAGCGTTGAAGGGTTTTCGTGTCAGCTTGCAGGACCAGCGTGAAGAAGCGATTGCCAAGGCAATTAAACGTGCCCATGGATTGTTCCGCAAAAAACTCAAAGACAAACGCCAGATAGAAGCGGCCATGGACAGGTTGATACCAGATATTTCCGGTGACGCAGTTCGCCATGCCGATCTTGTTATCGAAGCAATTATTGAAGATGAAAAAGCCAAACAGGGACTATTTAAAGATGTCGAGACAAAAGTTGGACCTAATACAATTCTTGCCACCAATACTTCGAGTATTCCGCTGGAAGTAATTTGCCAGTCCCTGAAAGATCCTTCCAGGCTGGTCGGACTACATTTTTTTAATCCGGTCGCCATGATGCAACTGGTTGAAATAGTGAAGGGTGAAAAAACCAGTGAAACCATTCTTAATCGTGCCCGCGCATTTACCACGGCCATCAGTCGCTTGCCCCTGGACGTTAAAAGTAGCCCCGGATTTCTGGTAAACAGAATTTTGATGCCTTACCTGATCGAGGCCATGGAATTGGCCAGCGAAGGGGTGAGTCTTGCAACCATTGACCAGGCGGCACTGAAATTTGGTATGCCCATGGGACCCATTCAACTGGCCGATACGGTCGGCCTCGATATTTGTCTTTTTGTTGCCCAGGAACTATCCGAACCCCTGGGTATAACCGTGCCGGAAACACTGGCTAAAATGGTAGAAGCTGGCAAACTGGGTCGTAAATCCGGCCAGGGATTTTATCGTTATGACAAAAAAGGTCATGCCCAAAAACCTGCCGCCCGATCCACTAATGTTCCCGTAGCTGATCGACTGGTAATGCGAATATTGAATGAGGCCAGTGCATGTTTACGTGAGGGTGTCGTTACTACCATCGATGATGTTGATGCTGGTATGGTTTACGGTACAGGATTTGCGCCGTTTCGGGGAGGGCCGATGCACTACGCCGAAGTGTTAGGCAACGAAGCAGTCAGCCATACGCTTTATCGTTTATCTGAAGAATATGGCAAACGTTTCAAGCCTGATGCGGGCTGGTCATGACACGATCAAACGGTAAAAGTGATTTGTTATTCTTGAATAATATAAGGAGCTGATAGTTATGCGTATTGAAAAAGCAGAAACGTTAACTGATCTCTTTCAGACCCGGGTTCAGGACTCACCGAGAAAAATTGCCTATCGGCAGTTCGAAGGCAATGATTGGGTAAATTATAACTGGCAAGAAACAGCAGAAAATGTAGTTCGTTGGCAAACAGCCCTAAAATCCGAGAAT
>CAJVXY010000052.1 GCA_913009895.1 uncultured Acidiferrobacteraceae bacterium
TCAGGTAGCCTGCCCCGGCATAGAGGCGCCACTGTTTCCATTCGTAGGAGAAAACCGCGTCGATTTTTTCAAAACTCAGGTTTTCTCGCACCGGGGCCTGATTACCCAGGAGCAGCTCATCACCCAGGTGGGAACTCTGGTGAAAGATGCGATAGCGTGCCGACCACGGCCCGTTGCGCCAGGTCACCGGGATGCCGATGGTAAAGTCGGTGTTCAACAAATCATTCGATGCACCATCGAGATTGAACTGGGAAAACAGCCCGGCAAACCAGCCTAGTTGCCAGCCGTCCTTACCATTATTTTTTTTCCATCGAAGCAGGCCAAAGTTCTGGCCAACACCCACTGATGCGCTATTGAAATTGCTCACCGGCGATTTGGTTTTATGAAAACTGACAAAAAAGCGTGGCTCCTTCGGATCCGCAAGCAGGGGCCGGAATACATCGCCTATGGGGAGGATGTTACGATTGCTTTTGTGATTATCCGGCCTGGTGTTTGTTTCCTCGGCCCAGGACAGACCTGGTAGCAATAATATAAACCAAAGCGCTAGAATTCGCATATCCGTGTTTTCCATATTCCGTCGGTAGGACATCATGCAATATTAACGGCATGAAGGTAAAGAAAAAACAGGGACAGATTTATTTATTTGTGGTGTGATAAGTCCCTATCTTCACTGAAGAATCTGGGGGGGCAGGATGCTGAGGTTGGCATGGCGACAATTGTTGCTCGACCCCGTCTGCGGGATGTGTGTGGATCAATGGACTGCGAGTAATACTACAGAGCATGCAGGAAGACATTATTATTTTTGTACCCGGCGCTGCCTGGATCGATTCCGGGAAAACCCGTCGGAATATTTGTAGGCCAACACATCAGCAATAAGTGTTTTATAATGGATATTATGGATTTGTGTATTAATAATAATCAACTATATTTTGAATTTGCACTGCTGGGATAATATGAAACTTTATTTAATGCGCCACGGGCAGGCGGCGATGAAAGTGATGGATCCGGCACAGGGGCTGACGCAAGAAGGTGCGGCCGATATCAAGCGTCTGGCGCAGCAATTAAAACAGCAAGGCATTCGCTTCCAGCAGGTCATTCACAGCGAAAAGACCCGTTCCCGGCAGACCGCCGAGATCATGACCGCTGAAATTGCCCCCGAAGTAGCCTTGGCCCTGCACGACAACATTAAACCCAATGACGATCCTCAAACGCTACTGGCAGAAATAGGCGACTGGCAGGACGATACCCTGGTGGTGAGCCACCTGCCCTTTGCGCCGACATTATTGGGGTTGTTGTCCGGACATTTGGGCGCCACAGACGCAGTGGAATTTTATCCCGGTACCGTGGTCTGTGTGTCCCGGCTTGCCGATGGCGACTGGCAGTTCGAGTGGGTCGCCACGCCTTGATTTTTAAGGAATACATTTCACTCGAATATTTATTAATGGTATTTGCCTGACGAGAGGCAACGAATGATACGAAATGGGTTGGTTACAGTGATTATAGCTGGATTCGCAACAGCGGTTTTACTGTTGCTGCCCGGCCTGGTTCAGGCCGATCTGCATTCGGCGGCTCGATCCGGCCGGGCCAACGAGGTATTTCGTCTTATTAAATCCGGTGCTGATGTGAATAAAAAAGACCACCTGGGTGAAACACCGATTTTTAAAACCTCAAATGTTGCCATTATCGAGGCCCTGTATCGGGCCGGCGCCTATCTCAATCTGAAAAACAACAATCGTCAAACCCCGCTACATAATGCTATCCAGAGGAGTTGGAGCGGTGCTGTTATTACGCTGATCAATAACGGCGCCGAGATCAATGCCCGTGATCGCCTGGGCAACACACCACTGTTTCTGTCAGTACAGACTGGTGCCATGGCACAGAGTCGCATGTTAATTCAGAAGGGTGCGAACGTTAATGCCCGTAATGTCTTTGGCGAAACCCCGTTGTTTGATGCGCTGACGGTAAACAAGCAATCGATCGCCCGACTTTTATTAAAGAAGGGCGCATCTATTAAAGTAAAAAATAAAAAAGGCGCCACTGTGTTGCACCGTGCCGCCGGATTTAAACAAAACAGTACCGTTATTAGCTGGTTGATCAGGAAAAAGGCCCCGGCGCATATAAAGAAAAAGGACGGTACGACCGCCCTGCACCACGCCGCTCGCATTGGCAGCCTGGACAATGTCCGCGCCCTGGTAAGTTATGGTGCCAATGTGAATGCCGAGAGCAAGGCCGGTCATAGCGTGATGTATTATGCCGTGCGCAGTAATAATAAAAAATTGGTGGACTACCTGGTGGGCAAGGGCGCCAGGGTCAACCGTGGTGATTTTGATTATTGCCACAAACGCAAGGTGCTATCCAACCGGGGTCTGGCCGGTTATGTCGTGCGTTGTTTTAATCAAAAAGAGTATTACACGGATCGTTCCGGCCGTCGTATTTGTGCCGGCAAAAGTTACAGGCAGTGTTTTAATTAGCCCTGGTTTTTTGTCCCGCATCTCCAACCCCGGATGTACCCCGGACCGATTTACCCATATATTTTGAACGGATTCTGGGATAGTCACGACATACAAGGGAAGTCTACTAAATCGCCCATAGCACCAGGAGAAAAACGCATGCAACTCAAACACTTGCTAAAACCACTGGCCTTTCTGGCCCTGGGACTGTTCGCCAATGCCAGTTATGCCGTTGCCTATGTCACCGGTGTGTCCGCCCCGTCGTCCGCAATGAAAGGCAGCCCGGTAAGGATCACCGTAACCGGTCGCGGCGTATGCGGTTCCCATATTAGATTTGGCGACGGTAGATCGAGCAGTACTCCCAACCGTGCCCTGCCGCACAAGTATACCCATACGTACAATGTCGCGGGCGCCAAGACCATCACCGTTACCCCAACGTGTAAGGCATCTGGGACCTTCCGTCCCATCAGGATCACGATTACCGCCCGTAGAATCCCCGCCGGCACGCTGCCACGCCGCCACCGCGCGATCCCCGCGCTGAACCCACGGGCCAGAAGCGCCGCCCGTCGGGCCCCAGTCATGTGTGGGGGAAGGCGGGCCACCATCGTTGGTACCGCGGGGAATGACACGCTTAGGGGCACGCCCGGTAATGATGTCATCCATGGCCTGGGTGGCAACGATACCATCTATGGCGGTGGCGGCAACGACATAATCTGTGGTGGGTCCGGTCGCGATCAGCTTTTTGGTGAGTCCGGCAACGATCAGCTCTATGGTGGGCCCGGTAACGATCATCTCCGTGGTGGGTACGGCAACGATGCGCTTTATGGTGGGTCCGGCCACGATCAGCTCCGAGGTGAGCCCGGCCACGATCAGCTCCGAGGTGGCTCTGGCAACGATTCGCTCGATGGTGGCTCTGGCAACGATAGGCTCTATGGTGGGTCCGGCAACAATTGGCTCTATGGTGGGTCCGGCAACGATACGCTTTTTGGCGACAATGGCATCGATCAGCTCTATGGTGGGACCGGCAACGATGCGCTTTATGGTGGGTCCGGCAACGATGTGCTCTATGGTGAGTCTGGCACCGATCGGCTCTATGGTGGCACCGACGACGATTATCTCGACGGTGGGTCCGACCGCGATCAGCTCTGGGGTGGGGCCGGCAACGATAAGCTCTATGGTGGGACCGGCTGGGATGGGGTCTATGGTGGGGCCGGCAACGATCGGCTCGTTGGTGGGCCCGGTAACGATCATATCCGTGGTGGGTCCGGCAACGATGTGCTCATTGGTGGGTCCGGCAACGATGTGCTCATTGGTGGGTCCGGCAACGATGTGCTCTATGGTGAGCCCGGCAACGATGGGGTCTATGGTGGGGACGGCAACGACCGTTGCTATGGTGGTCCCGGTTCGGATAGCACTAATGGCACATGTGAACTTCGGATTAGTATTCCTTAAGCCATCATTGCTCTTCTATAAGCACCAAGCACTACGGGCCCCGATAGGGGCCCGTAGTGGTTAGTCCAGATGTACTTCATGTGGCTTTATCAACACACCATAGCGACCGCTGAGGAAGCGCTTCAGTTTGGCGTTGAGATGACCTAGGTCAACAGGATAGATGGCACACTATTTCCTGGCTTAAGCGTCATTGGGTCCCGTTTCTAGCATAATAGATTTATACAAAACCCGGGTTCGTGATGCCTGTAATACATTGAACCGATTTCCAGGTCGTAACGACTCATAAAGTAACGACATAGGTAGAAGTAATATATTAAATCGCTCTTAGCACCAGGAGAAAAACCCATGAACATCAAACACTTGCTAAAACCACTGGCCCTTCTGACCCTGGGGCTATTCGCCACCGCCAGCTATGCCGCTGGCCGGATTACCGGTGTTACAGTAACACCGCGGACCGCGGTGTTAGGCACCAAGGCAAGGATCACCGTAATCGGTAACGGCACATGCGGTTCCCGTATTACCTTTGGCGACGGCATGTCCGCCAGTAATCCCATCTTCACCTTTCCGGCTCCTTACATCTCGCTCCCGCACAGGTATAACGTTATATATTCCCGCACGGGCCCCAAGACCATTAGCGTCAGCGCTTTCGGCTATGGTTGTTCGGGTTCAGCTAGCACGACCATCAGGATTACCGCCCGTGCCGCTGGGCCCATGATGCGTGTCCCCCCCGGCACGCTGCGACGCCGCCCCCGCTACCGGATTCCCTCCGGCTCACTGCCACGCCGCCACCCCGCGCTCCCGAGGTCGGGGCTGAGACAACTGGACAAAGAGGCCGTCCGTGCGGCTATGCGCAGACTCAGGTTCATAAGTGCTTATTTCACGGTCTATGTGGGACAGCTCAGCACCTGGTGTGCCAGCCCTATGAGTGACCGGCTCCAAGGCCGAGTATCGTTCGACTACAACTTTCCGCGGCGGGCCGACGGCACCCTCATCCCGGCCTGGCTGGTAATCGCCACCGGCGCCGGTGATTACCGGGAAGCGATCAGCCTCGGCGCCGGCCGCCGCACTGAAGACAGCCGCCCCTTTTATATGCAGACCAGCGCCGTCTGCCCGAGCCGCTGTCTCAGTTTCCGGATCGTCGCCCGCAATCCTGCCGACATCAGACGGGTCAACATTGGGCCGTATCGCGCCTGTATCCGCTCAAGGGAATGGTAGTAACAAACTGGGCCAGAAAGCAATTAATACTGATTTAGAATGAATATTATTACCTCATTATTTACTTACATATACAAATGACAACAAAGGAGCGTGACATGAAACAGTTGAAAACTGCCATAATTGTACCCGGCGTCATTGTGTTAGCCGGCCTACTGATAGGCGCTAATCCGGCCAATGCAGCCCCTATCAGTGCGGAATTATCGGCGTCGCCGAAAACAGCGACTGGCAAGTGTCCAGTCAAAATTAGCTTCAAGGGGTTCATTAAGTCAGGAAAACGCGGCGAAGTGAAATACCGCTTTATCCGCAGCGACGGGGCCAAGGGGCCGATCAAAACATTGGTCTTCTCCAAACCGGGGGCAATGCCTGTCGGCACTACCTGGACTCTGGGCGGACCCGGCCTAAGGTCTTACAGCGGCTGGGAACAAATCGTCGTCCTGGCGCCGCATCGTGCCCGTTCCAACCGTGCCAGATTCAAGATGCGTTGTGACGCGGGTAAGGGTGAGGTCGGTGCGTTGCCCGACCTGAAGATCGTGCGGGTAGTGCCCCGTATCAACTCGCGTGTTGCCGGCATTTGCCGCACGGGAAGAAAGGATCGTCCCGGCAGAAGTATCCCTGTTCTCAATTTTGATCTGGTGGTGAAGAATGTGGGCCGGGGAACGGCCTATATGGACCGTTACGGGGTGGTGCTGTCTGCCCAGACCACGGACTTCCGCGAACGCGTATTTGATACGAACAAACGCTATCTGGGTGGCACCGGCGGACCCGGCAGAAGCAGATGGGGCCCTTGGGCCCATATTAGAATGACGCCCATTGCTCCGGGTGCGACATTTGTGGCGCATACCGCGCTGGGCATCGGGTACAACAACACCACCTTTACCGTCAGCCGGATGCATGAGCTGGCGGGGCAGACGCACCGCTTTCTTATCAAGATGACCTCCTATGGATCGCCGGGCCTTAGGGAGAGCAATACGCGCAACAATAAAACCATGGTGAGATACAGGTTCCCACGCAATTTCTGCCGGCAAAATGTTATTCGTGGCGGGGGAATAAAACCAGTTGTTACCGGTTACGATTATGCTTCTGGCAAAAGCTGCGCCTCTCCTGGTGGGCTAGTCACCATTGTCGGAACGGGGTTTGGCAATACCGCGAATGGCCGATATGTCGAACTTGGCGGCCATGGCGTTGGCATCCAGCCTCTTGCTATTCAATCATGGAATAACACGCGCATACGCGTGCGTGTGCCACGCCGTGGTATTCGCAATAACCAGACCTATTGGCTAGCAATTAACAAGGGACAAAGACATCTAAGTAATTTGAAATATGCACTACATATTTGCCAGCAGAATGTTATTCGTGGCGGGTTGGTGCAATCCGGTGCGAGCTGGCCGTATCGTCTGGAGATTCAAAGCTTTCGGGTACAGTTAAAGCGACCCTATGAATGCAGGACGGATGGCCCTAAATTTGCCACAGTCGATATTGTTTTGAAGAATATCGGGGGTGATTTCGTTCCATCCAGCTCCACCAGGCCCAGGTATGGACTCCTCGTTCTTGGGGTGGATGATGCATATCCACATGTGCGCGTGGGACGCAACAACGCCTTACAATTGAGAGGATTGACTCAATTACGTTCACGCATACCGGCAGGAGCAAGCAGGCACTTTCAGTTTGGTATTACCGGAACGGCAGGATCACTCCGTATGCCTACGCCATCCATGGGTGTTCTTGCAGGGCGCACAATTCAGCTTTTGGCACACATTCGGGCAAGCCGGAAAGCTTTAAACATCCATTTCCCATCTGATTTCTGTGTGGGGCGGTAAAGGGAAAGGGGACGCTAACCTTTTTCCTTCACAAGGGTTGCCCGTAAGTTCCCCCAGGAGCGCCGGTACGTCTCGGCCGTGTTCCATGTGCGCTACGATCCCCGTGCCGTCTCCAAATAAATCAAGGGGAAAGATACAAGAGTATTTGAAAAAATGAGAAGGACAAGGCCGGTGGGCCGACCACGCTTTGGTATAGTTACGGGCAGTATCAGTCAGTAAAATAATAGTGGGGACCCCTTTTTGCTTTTTTTATTAGCAAATTATAATTAGCTAATGTAACTAATGGCAATAAATTTTGAACGTAATCATAAAACCAAGCGACACAAAGAATATCGAGGTGTTTTAGAGGTGTATATTAAAGGTAAGGCAGAAGGAAATTCCTATCCCTTAGAGAGGAGAATATTATGAACAGGTTGGTAACCCTATTGGGAATCCTTGTTGTCGGCATAGGATTCTCCTTTAACGTCATCGCAGCCGATATAAAAGGCCAGACATTTAAATTCAAACAGAGTGCAACGCAGTATACTCCTTCAGCTAAAAAAGATCCTGGGTTACACAAAAATAAGCCCTCAATAGGCAGTAAGCATGGCAAAGGAACCAAGCTTGGCAGCAAGTACGGCAAGGGCAGCAAGTACGGCAAGGGCAGCAAGTACGGCAAGGGCAGCAAGTACGGCAAGGGCAGCAAGTACGGCAAGGGCAGCAAGTACGGCAAGGGCAGCAAGTACGGCAAGGGCAGCAAGTACGGCAAGG
>CAJVXY010000053.1 GCA_913009895.1 uncultured Acidiferrobacteraceae bacterium
ACTTGTACCAGTTTGAAGCAATACTGCCCTGGTTTAAACTGGATCGGCGTGCTTCATTTCATGTCACGGCATTAAGAGATTACCAATCCGATGGCTGGGTAGAAGATAAAATTGTTAAAGAACCAGACGAGATTGATAATCTTGCTGGTGCCGCAATTGTTTATGATTCCACCTGGAATTATCCACGATCAATTAGTCGCAGCGACGGGCGCCACATTCGACTTGTTGCCGAAAACAGTGAAATTATCGAGGGCGGAGATTATACCGGTGGCATTTATTCTCTCGACTGGCGCGAGTACTTTCAATTATTTGGTGAGCATGTGTTGGGCATTAGGGCAGTGGGAGGATGGGGCACGCAAGACCCCAGACCTTTCAGGCTGGGTGGCAGTCGACGAGCCGGGACAAGCCCTTCGTATCTCGGAAGTTCAGTTGTTTCATCCCCGTTTAATCAAAGGGCTTTTGCCTTGCGCGGTTATCCCACCGGGCTCTCAATACTTGAAGGTCGCCGGATGCAAATGGCCTCGCTGGAATATCGGGCGCCAATTTTCAGGGCCCAACGTGGCATTACCGTTCCCCCAATTGGTTTGCACCAGTTACACGCCACCGTTTTTGTCGATACCGGTGGCACCTGGGATGACGATGAAAACAGACCAGATAAATATTACACAGGTGTGGGTATCGAGCTTAATACCGATATAGTTTTCGGTTACAACTTTTTGCTGCCCTTGCGTATTGGTTTTGCCACTGGCCTGGATGATGTTATTGGTGAGAACCAGATTTACCTGCAGGCCGGCGCCACCTACTAAACCCGCCATCTATAGCCAGGATCGCTCCACAAAAACCATTTCTACTGGTTGTAATACTGCTTTGTGAAAAGGCAGCCACGTTGTAGAATGCGCCTCCTTTTTGATTTCATGATAATGGAGCAAGTAGCATGTCATTCGACAAAATAACTGCCCCCACTGACGGTGAAAAAATCACTGTCTCGAAAGCAGGTCTCCTCAGTGTTCCAGACAAGCCTATTATTCCCTACATAGAAGGTGACGGGATTGGTGTCGACATTACCCCGGTGATGCAAAAAGTCGTAAATGCTGCAGTTTCTCAAGCCTATGGTGAACAAAAAAAAATCGCCTGGATGGAAGTGTATGCCGGTGAGAAAGCGGTCGCGACTTATGGTGCTGATGTGTGGTTGCCGAAAGAAACCATGAACGCAATTAAAGATTTTGTGGTTTCTATCAAGGGGCCTTTAACAACCCCTGTTGGCGGCGGTATCCGTTCGTTAAATGTCACGCTGCGACAGGAGCTGGACCTGTATGTATGTTTACGACCCGTCCGTTATTTTGCCGGTACCCCAAGCCCGGTCAAGTCTCCCGAAAAAACCAGCATGGTTATTTTTCGTGAGAACTCGGAAGATATTTACGCGGGTATTGAGTGGGCCGCGGGTACCCCTGAAGTTAAAAAAGTGATTGCATTTTTACAAAATAAAATGGGTGTCACCAAGATTCGATTTCCTGAATCTTCGGGCATTGGCATTAAACCTGTTTCAAGAGAGGGAACAGAAAGACTGGTGCGCAAGGCAATACAGTATGCCATCGACAATGACCGTGATTCCGTCACCCTGGTGCACAAGGGTAACATCATGAAATTTACCGAGGGTGGTTTTAAGTCCTGGGGTTATGATCTTGCCAGGTCAGAATTTGGTGCTGTTGAGATTGATAGTGGCCCCTGGTGTGAATTCACGAATCCTGTCAGCGGTAAAAAAATAATCATCAAAGACGTTATTGCCGATGCCTTCCTGCAGCAAATTCTGTTGCGACCTGAAGAGTACAGCGTGATTGCAACCTTGAATTTAAATGGCGATTATATTTCTGATGCCCTGGCCGCTCAGGTTGGGGGAATTGGCATCGCACCTGGCGCCAACCTGTCAGACACCATTGCGATGTTTGAGGCGACCCATGGCACGGCACCAAAATATGCCGGTAAAGACCAGGTGAATCCTGGATCGTTAATATTATCTGCCGAGATGATGTTGCGTCATTTGGGCTGGACTGAAGCGGCAGATTTAATAATTAAGGGAATGGAAGGCGCAATTAAAGATAAAACGGTCACTTACGATCTGGCGCGTCTGATGGAGGGCGCAACAAAAATTAGTTGCTCAAAATTTGGTGATGCCCTGATTCAAAATATGGCATAGGTGACATTACCTGAGTGCAGGAAAGCAGATTCCCGTAACTACCAGATTTTTTTTCAGTCTAAATAATTTAGGTCTTGATCACCGGCCTATATTATCTGTTTAGTGGACAACCTCTGGCGTCGTGGTAGTGGTCACTGCCTCTGGTTGCGATGCCGTCGACACTTCCTCTGTAGCCCCAGTAGTGGCCTCAGTAGTAGATGGGCTGGTGGAGGCGACTGCCTGGATATTATGGGCTTGCGGGCCCTTGGGCCCCTCCTTGAGTTCATAACTCACTTCCTGGCCCTGTTTCAGGGTTTTGTAGCCATCCATTTCTATGGCACTGAAGTGAGCAAAGACGTCATTGCCGCCATCTTCCGGAGAAATAAAACCATATCCCTTGCTGTTACTAAACCATTTCACGGTACCGTTTGCCATACTCAAACTCCTGGTTATTTCAGTAATAAATTTAAGTAAATTTCCCTGGCCAATTAAAATAGACCCTGCGCTGAACCGTTGTATTAATTTGCCACGGTTTTTCAGCAAGAAAGCAACATGATCCTGTTTTTTTGTCTTAAGTCAAGAATCAGGTTATTTAATTTCATGACTTACTCGGTTTTGGACGGTTAAGGTCGGGCTATTAAGGTCATATTTTTGGGCTTGAAATATTGTGCAAGTGCCTCAAAATGGAGTGATTGATAAAGCAGTTATTACCATGAGAAAAATTTAATGTCCGACAAGCGCTCACAACACTCCGACCAGGCCTTGATAGAGGAAGCGAAACCTCGCCTGCAAAAACCACGAATGTATAAGGTTATTTTACTCAATGATGACTATACGCCTATGGAGTTTGTGGTGGTTATCCTGGAACGTTTTTTCTATAAAAACAGAGATCAGGCTACGCAAATCATGTTGCATGTCCATACCCGGGGTGTCGGTGTTTGCGGTCTCTATACCAAGGATATTGCCGAGACAAAAGTCAAGGAGGTGTTAAATTTTGCCAATGAAAACAAACACCCACTACAGTGTACACTGGAACCAGACTAGGCAAATGTTCCCGATTATTTACAAAAATATTTAGCAATTTTGTCAATATTAAATGCGCATCAGAATTTTGCTGCTAAACTGAAATTAGAGCCAGTTAAAGTGATTACTGATTAACTACAAACAAATTATCAGGGTTTAGACGTATAGAATGGGAATGTTATCTCAAGAACTTGAGAATTCGCTTAA
Source organism: uncultured Acidiferrobacteraceae bacterium (assembly GCA_913009895.1). Taxonomy (GTDB): domain Bacteria; phylum Pseudomonadota; class Gammaproteobacteria; order Acidiferrobacterales; family SZUA-150; genus SZUA-150. Next base: position 3,404 of record CAJVXY010000053.1, read on the forward strand.
CGCTGCATTTCAGGGTGCACGCGACCGGCGTCATGAGTACATAACTGTCGAGCATTTGCTAATGGCGTTGCTCGATAATGCGACTGCGTCACGGGTATTGCGAGCCTGTGGCGGTGATATGGATGATTTACGTTCAAACATGGATGCCTTTCTAAAAGATAGTGTCCCGGTATTGCCAAGCGAGGGAGAGGTCGAAACCCAGCCAACATTGGGCTTTCAGCGTGTCATTCAGCGCGCTGTCTTGCATATACAGGGAGCGGGCAAAAAAGAGGTAACTGGTGCCAATGTGCTGGTCGCTATTTTTGCCGAGAAGGAATCCCATGCAGTTTTCTATTTGCACAAACAGAATATAACTCGCTTCGATGTAGTCAATTTTATCTCACACGGCATCTCCAAGTTGCCTGAAGATAACCAGAATGAATTGCCGGCGCCAGACGAGGCCGACGAAACAACAACTGCACCAGAGCGAAGCCCGTTAGATGTCTTTACCGTCAATCTTAATGAGCGCGCTCGTGAGGGTAAAATCGATCCGTTAATCGGGCGTGATAATGAGCTTGAGCGCACCATACAGGTCTTGTGTCGGCGCAGAAAAAATAATCCAATCTATGTGGGCGAGGCCGGTGTTGGCAAGACTGCCATGGCGGAAGGTCTGGCCAAAAAAATTGTTGATAATGAAGTGCCCGAAGTACTGGCTGATGCGGTTATTTATTCCCTTGATATGGGCGCATTGCTGGCAGGTACCAAGTACCGGGGTGATTTTGAGAAACGATTGAAGGCCGTGCTTGCCAGTATGAAAAAGCAGGAAGGGGCGGTTTTGTTTATTGATGAAATTCACACCATTATTGGTGCTGGCGCAGCATCGGGCGGCGCCATGGATGCCTCAAATTTGCTTAAGCCGGTTTTGGCCACTGGCGAAATAAAATGTATTGGCTCAACTACCTACCAGGAATACCGTGGTATTTTTGAGAAAGACCGGGCCCTGTCCAGACGATTCCAGAAAATCGATATTGATGAACCTTCAGTGGAAGAGACGATCCAGATTTTACGGGGCCTGCGTTCCAGGTTCGAGGACCATCACGGCATTCGTTATACATCCCAGGCCATTAGAAGTGCGGCAGAATTATCTGCCAGGTACATCAATGACCGTAATCTGCCGGATAAGGCAATTGATGTGATTGATGAGGCGGGCGCCAGCATGCAGCTTCTGAAACCATCAAAACGCAAGAAAACAATCGGTGTCCATGACGTCGAAAATATTGTTGCCAAGATTGCACGGATACCCCCAAAATCTGTTTCCCAGACTGATATTAGTGCGTTGAAAAATCTTGAACGGGACCTGAAGATGGTTGTGTTTGGTCAGGATGAGGCGATAACCACTTTGGCAAGTGCAATTAAATTATCGCGATCCGGATTACGGGATCCGGAAAAACCAATTGGCGCCTATTTATTTTCCGGACCGACTGGTGTGGGTAAAACCGAAGTGACCCGCCAGTTGGCCCATGTGATGGGGATAGAACTTATTCGCTTTGACATGTCTGAGTACATGGAGCGACACACGGTTTCCAGGTTAATTGGCGCGCCCCCAGGTTATGTCGGATTTGATCAGGGCGGCCTGTTGACTGATTCGGTTACCAAACATCCCCACGCCGTGTTGTTGCTGGATGAAATTGAGAAAGCGCACCAGGATGTGTTTAACCTGTTATTGCAAGTAATGGATCATGGCAGCCTGACAGACAATAACGGGCGCAAAGCGGATTTCCGTAATATCATTATTGTGATGACCACCAATGCCGGTGCCGAACGTGCCAGCAGGAGTTCTATGGGTTTTACCGAGCAGGATCATAGTCATGATGACTCAGAAGAAATCAAACGCCTGTTCACACCTGAATTCCGTAATCGACTTGATTCAGTCATACGATTTGTGGCCCTGAATGAGGACACCATCAAACATGTTGTAGACAAGTTTATTATGGAGCTGGAAAGTCAGCTGGAAGATCGAAATGTAACACTGGAGCTTAATAATGAATCTCGTGACTGGCTGGCTGAACATGGTTATGACCCGACAATGGGGGCGAGACCCATGGCAAGGTTGATTCAGGATAAAATTAAGAAAACACTTGCTGATGAAATATTGTTCGGCAAGCTGGCAAATGGCGGCCACGCACTCATTAAGATGAAAAAAGGTGAATTTGTTCTCAAGATAGAATAAATGCCAATTTTTAAACCAGCCAGTTTTAAAACCCCGATAGATCATGAGAATGGACGTTGAGCCAGCGGCGGATTATTGCTGGTTTATATTGGTGGAGTAGCCGAAAGCGTATTACTGAATGATTATTGCCTGGCGAGTTTTACAGTATTCGCGCCCAGGCGTAAGGGCACCTGGACATTAAAGTGCTAACGGGCGCGGTAGGTGATTCTGCCTTTGCTTAAGTCGTAAGGTGTGAGCTGGACGGTAACCTGGTCACCAGTCAGGATGCGAATATAATGCTTACGCATTTTCCCGGATATGTGCGCTGTTACAACATGGCCATTTTCCAGTTCTACCTTGAACAGGGTATTGGGCAGTGTTTCAACAACAGTACCTTCCATTTCGATGCTTTCTTCTTTTGCCAAAATACCTTCTCTTTAATTAAGTATGAAAATTTAGTGTTTGCCTGATTTGTTCGTGATATCAGATTTGTTCGGGTTACCAGCTCTTCTGGCGCCGTATAATGCCCGATGGGCTTGGGTGGGTAAAGCCTTAGATTATGTTTCTGTGAACGAGGCGACGTCGTCAGGCGGTGTCTTTCCCTCCAGGCTTGCCCAATTGCCTTCGGAGAATCCTTCCAGGGGCCGATAGTTCATTTTATAGGACATTTTCTGGCAGTCCTTGATCCAGTAACCAAGATATACATGGGGTAGCCCCGCCGTTTTTGCCAGCTCGATTTCCTGTAGAATAGCAAAGACACCCAGTGCCCGTTTGTGTTCCCCTGGGTCAAAAAATGTATATACCGCCGAAATACCATCGACCAGCTCATCGATCACGGCGACACCAAGTAGCTTGCCGGGGTTTTGTCCAGTGTCGCTCTTAAGTCTCATTTCATAAAACCATGTCTCAGTATGTCCCGTTAACAAGAACTCCATGTACTTGGCCGGGTCTGTGTTTGCCATATCACCACCCGGGTGTCGATTTTCCTGGTAGCGGCAATATAGCTGAAAGTGGTCTTCATTATATTTTGCTTTCGTTTTTATGAGCTCGATATCCTGGTTCCGTTGCAAGGTTCTTTTTTGACTTCTCGAAGCATGAAAATCATTCACAGGAATGCGAACGGAAATACAGGCCTGGCAATTTTCACAATGGGGGCGGTAAACAAGATTGCCACTACGACGAAAACCCAGTTGCATAAAGCGTGAAAATACTTTTTTCCGGCATTCATATTTTGGGTCAACAAATAATGTGGTAGCGATACAATCATCGAGATAACTGCATGCATGGGGCATGGTCAGGAAAAGACTGGGCTTGTTATATTGTGCAGTCATTTTTTATATGATTTGATCATAATCTAATAAAATTTATATAAATATTTTACATCCCTGTGCCATATACATCCATATCCTGCGATTATTTTCTTTTTTGCTCATGAATGTTTTCGTCGAAATACCAGGCGCCAGGCTTGTCTTTGAATGTAAGGGCCGTTTTTAATGCCTGCAAGAATTCTTCCCGGGTAGCTGATTCCACGCCCAGTGAACTCAGGTGATCCGAGGGTAGCTGGCAATCGATAAAATGAAAATGCCACCGCTCCAGTTGTATTGCCAGCATTGTCAGGGCAATTTTTGAGCTGTTACTAACGCGACTAAACATGGATTCACCAAAAAAAGCACGACCGAGACTAATACCGTAAAGGCCGCCAACAAGTTTTTCTGCTT
>CAJVXY010000054.1 GCA_913009895.1 uncultured Acidiferrobacteraceae bacterium
GACCAGCACGAGGCCTTCGCCCTGGGTGATCAAATAGGCGTAATTAATGAAGGCCAGCTACTACAGTGGGATACGCCCTATAATCTCTACCACGAACCAAACTGTCGTTTTGTGGCCGATTTTATTGGTCAGGGGGTTTTCTTGCCCGGCACGCTCCTTGCACCTGATACTGTAGAAACGGCTATTGGTACTTACCAGGGCAACCGGGCTTATAACTGGGGAAAAGGCACCGATGTGGGCGTACTTTTCAGGCCTGATGATATTGTGCCTGATAGCAGTAGTGACTTAAAAGGCAAGATTATTAAAAAGGCCTTTAAAGGTGCGGAAATACTCTACACCCTGCGACTGCCCACGGGACACGAGATTTTATCCCTGTTTCCCAGCCATCTTGACCACGGCCTGGGGGAAATGGTGGGCATTCGGGTTGAGGCAGACCACCTGGTTGCCTTTTCTGAAGACAAGTAGACAAAAAGTACCCTATTACAAAATTTTGCCCTAAACTATACGCATGAGGAAGGCACTAACATAAAGTGAACAAGACCAAACGAATCCTGCGTTTACTGGTAATAGACGACTCGCCTGATGACGCAGATGCCCTGGCCAAGAGCCTGCGTATTGCCCGTTTTATGCTCAAGACAAAACGTGTTAGCGATGCCGCGGGCCTGCAAGGTGCGCTCACTAACAGCAAGTGGGATGTGGTTATTTGCGAACATAAACTACACAGTCTGAAAAGCCGCAATGCATTTGAACTTGTGCGCGGCAACAACCCTGACCTGCCTTTTATTATCTACACCAGCAACATTAGTGATGAGGAGACCATAGACCTCATGAACAGCGGTATCCGCGATGTCATCCACAAATCCAGGAACGCCAGGATCGTGCCCGTCATTTCCAGGGAGCTGCGCGTACTGGAAGAAAAGAAAGAACATCTTCGTGCCATACGTGCCACCAAGGAAATTGAAGACAAACATCGCACCATGGTTGAAGGCTCCCACGAGGCCGTTGCCTACATGCTCGATGGTCTGCATGTTGAAGTTAACCACGCCTACTTGAGCCTGTTTGGTTATGAAAAATTTGCTGAGCTTGAAATCCTGCCCGTACTTGATTTGATTGACAAGGCCAGCCAGGCAAATTTTAAAAGTGCACTTCGTAAAACAAATAAAAATATAAAACTGGATGGCCCGGTAGAGCTGACTGCACGCAAAAAAGATGATTCAATCATCAACCTGGAGGCCACGCTTGCGCCAGTAGACTTAAAAGGTGAAAAATGTATCCAGATTACTGTCTCGGATGTATCCAAACGTAAAGCCGCGGAAAATCGTTTACAGTATTTAAGCCAGCGCGATCCGTTAACCGGCCTTTACAATCGTCATCATTTTGTCCGCCTGCTTGATGAAGCCATTCATTCAGCGAAAAAGAATACCGGCGTACTCTTATATATAAATCTATATGACTTAAAGAATATTATACAATCTCTGGGTTACACCGCGGGCGATCGCATGTTACTCAAAATCACAAAACTGTTACGAGATACACTTGGCAGTGATACCGAACTGGCCCGACTTGGCTCCGATGACTTTGCAGTAATTTACAAAGACAAGAACCAGGCAGATGGAACCAGGATTGCACAAAAACTTGAAAAAGTGATTACCAAGTCTCCTATTTCTGAAAAAGGAGAGAATTATTTTTGCCACTTTATTAGCAGCATAACTCCCTTGTCTGGTAGCGAAAACGCACTGTCCTTGCTGACACAGGCACAAACTGCGTGTGAACAGGATAAACCAGAAGTTTCAATTCCGGAACCCAAACCTGCGACGCAACCAGCGCAAGATACCAATGTTGTTCCCTTTGCCGAAACAAATGAACAACCTGATAATCGCATCGAACTTGAGCAAGAACCGGTACATCTAAGTATTGAAAAAACTAAAGCAAAACCGACGCCGGCACCTAAAACTGTTGCGGCGCCAACCCCTGAACCAGAACCCGTACCTGAGCCAACACCAAAAGTCGCTGCCCATTCTGGCGACCCTGTCTGGCAGGCACGAATCGCTACCGCGTTGACCAACAATAGTTTCAGGCTTGCTTACCAGCCCATGATCAATCTTCATGGTGAACCGGAAGAATATTATGAAGTACTGGTAAGAATGATGGACGAGACCGGTCGCCTGCTACTACCAGGGGAATTCATGCCCCAGGCCGAACAAACAAACCAACTCAAGGAAATTGATCGCTGGGTGATTCTCAGGTCCATCGAAGCCCTGAGCGCAATGCATTCAGAAGGCCGGGAAGCAACATTTTTTATCAACCTGTCTCATACCGCATTTGAAGACGAAAAACTGGCACCACTGGTAAAACAATATATTGATGCTTCCGGGGTGAATCCACGGCACTGTGTGTTTGAACTGGATGAGGACGTCATCTCGAAAAATCTTGCGATTGCCAATGAGCTCATTGGTGACTTGTCAGATGTTGGCTGTCCCATATCTATTGATAACTTCGGAATGAATGTCAGTGTATTACTGAACCTGCCACGTCATACGGTCAGGTACGTTAAGGTTAACAGTTCCGATATTGAAAAAATGGGTGAGACCAGTGAAGACGAAGAACTTGACTCGTCACTTGCAATGATTGAAAAACTGGAAATTTCAAAAGTAGCTAAATGCGTGGAAGATGCCGCCTCGTTATCAATACTCTGGACCCGTGGTTTTGAGTATGTCCAGGGCAATTACTTCCAGGGTGCTGAGACGGAAACAAATTATGATTTTTCAGGTGAGGATGAAACAACACTTTCATCTGATGACGCATCTGCGTCCTGGAGTAACTAGGTTACTACCCGATAAACCTGATATAAAAGTTATGTCTTACCGGAAGCTTGTTATTTTTTTTAATCTTTTAAACCTTACTCATATATTACCTTACCTTCATATTGTATTAAATTAATGTCAGGCCAGTTCATCTATACCATGCAGGACGTAAGCAAGGTTGTCCCGCCCAAGCGTGAAATTCTCAGGGACATTTCCCTGTCTTTTTTTCCTGGCGCCAAAATTGGTGTGCTCGGTCTTAATGGTTCCGGCAAGTCCACCTTGTTGCGCATCATGGCCGGTGTCGACACAGAGTTTGATGGAGAAGCGCGACCCGCATCAAATATTAATATTGGGTACCTGCCCCAGGAGCCGCAGCTTGATCACGGTAAAGACGTTCGCGGCAATGTCGAGGAAGGTGTCGCCGAAACCAGGGCACTGCTGGATCAATTCAATGAGATCAGCATGAAATTTGGTGAACCCATGGACGACGATCAAATGAATGCCCTGCTGGCAGAACAGGCAACACTTCAGGAAAAAATTGATGCCGCAGGCGCCTGGGAACTGGAACGGACACTGGACATTGCCGCTGATGCGTTACGACTGCCGCCCTGGGACGCCGATGTCAGCAAATTATCTGGGGGCGAACGCCGGCGTGTTGCCTTGTGCCGGTTATTACTGGCCAGGCCCGATATGCTGCTACTTGATGAGCCCACCAATCATCTTGATGCCGAATCAGTTGCCTGGCTTGAGCGGTTCCTGCATGACTATTCGGGTACCGTGGTCGCCATTACCCATGATCGTTATTTTCTTGATAACGTGGCTGGCTGGATCCTGGAACTGGATCGCGGACATGGCATTCCCTGGGAGGGAAATTATTCAAGCTGGCTGGAACAAAAAGGGAAACGACTGGCCACCGAAGAAAAACAGGAAACTTCGCGCCAGAAAGCAATGAAACGGGAACTGGAATGGGTACGGGCAAACCCGAAAGGCAGACAGGCCAAGAGCAAGGCCAGGATTTCCGCCTACGAAGAACTGGCCTCAAAAGAATTTCAAAAAAGAAATGAAACCAAGGAGATTTTTATTCCTCCCGGTCCCCGGCTTGGTGACCTGGTAGTAAATGGCAGCGGAATCAGCAAACGTTTCGATGACCGTATTCTAATAGAAAATCTGAATTTTAATTTACCACGCGGTGGCATAGTCGGGATTATCGGGGCCAACGGTGCCGGCAAAACAACACTCTTTAAAATGATCACGGGACAGGAACAACCTGATTCGGGAGAGCTACACATAGGGGATTCTGTAAAACTGGCTTATGTTGATCAGGATCGTGATGCCCTGGACGGAGATAAAACCGTCTGGCAAGAAATCTCGGACGGCCAGGATATGATCTTACTGGGCAACCAGGAGGTTCAGTCTCGTGCTTACGTGGGTCGTTTCAATTTTCGTAAGACCGATCAACAAAAATTTATCAAGCATCTTTCTGGCGGTGAACGCAATCGAGTCCACCTGGCCAAATTGTTACGCAGTGGCGGTAATGTGTTGTTGCTTGATGAGCCAACCAATGATCTGGATATTGAAACCCTGCGCGCCCTCGAAGAAGCCATACTGGATTTTGCCGGTTGTGCCGTAATTATTTCCCACGATCGCTGGTTTCTCGATCGAGTGGCCACGCATATTCTCGCTTATGAAGATGAGGGTAATATTACCTGGTATGAAGGAAACTATGCCGATTATGAGGCGGATAGAAAAAAACGACTTGGCACAGCAGCCGACCAGCCGCACAGGATAAAATTCAAAAAATTGGTTCGCAGCTAAAAATAATATTAAGAAAAATATTAGGTAAACTAGAACGATGACCCGGGTGATTCCAGGAATTCCAGTTCCTCAGCAGTTGACTCACGACCCAGTATTTTATTGCGATGCGGATACCTGCCAAATTGATCAATTATTTTTTTGTGTTTTAATTCAAACTCAAGCATCCCTTCCAAACCAGGTTCACTGAAAATTTCAACTGCCCGCTCATGCACCGAGAGTGATTCACTGTGCATAAATGGCATATACAAAAAAGGTTTTTTACTGGTTTCCAGTTCTTTATCAGCACCGATATCTATTGCCGCTTGCGCCAGATGTAGTGCTTTTTCATCAGAATCAAATGCTTCGGGTTTGTCACGAAAAATATTACGTGAGAACTGATCCAGGGCAATAATCTCTGCCAGTCGCCCTTCTGGTGCAGACCGCCAGCGGCTTAACCCGGTATTTATGGCCTGACTGTGAATATCCAGAAATCTGTCACGAATAACCTGATCAAGTTTAGTATCTTTTATCCACCATTGTTTTGTTTCGAGCTCAGTAAACCAAAAATGAATAACTTCTGAGTATTTCATATGTTAACTCTTAGAGCTGGATTTAAATATTTAGATAATATTATGATTCAACATCATGAGTCTGAACCAAAATCCATGGTGCGTAGGGTGGATCTTCCCTGTTATCTTTATTGAGCGTACGCTCAAGCACGCTCTCGTGGACCACGGGTTTGCCATGTGTTTGCGCATCCCACGAGCGAGCCTTTTTTCTATACAGTTTTTCAAAAAACTTACCCCGTGAATCATGCATCATACCGTCCGGGTCAGGTTTCATGGCAACCGTGTTGGCAGCGAAAATTAACAGGCCATTGTCCGTCGCTTCTTTTACCATCCATGTCAAGGCAATATCAGATAATCCCTGCTCAACATACCCGCCGCCAACATCCGTATGCATACCGCAAAACCAGACCTGCTTGATTGTTTGGCCCTGCTTGATTTCAGCGTCCCAAAGTGTTGGGTGAAATGTTAATCGTTCATCATCAATTGCCAATGCATGACGGGCATGAACAACGCTCTTGCTTAGTGTTAAATCATGAAAATCATGTCGGAAGGCGGGAATTTTATCCAGGATAACATCAAGCGGTTTTAAAGGCAGGCCCAGTGCCGCTACCGTATCCCAAACCCCGAGATACTGGATCTTGGACCACATGGTATGGTGTTTACTTAAGAAATTCGCAGCTTTTCTATTGCGCTTTTTTTTGTTTGTTACTTTATATATCTTATATGCCTGCTTGATCAATTCAGGTCTTGATTTTGGCAATATACCAAACATATGGATAAATCCTGACAAGCTGCGAACTGTCGTCGCCCCCCGGCTAAATCCAAACAGGTAAATCTGATCGCCTGCACTATAATTTTCAAATATAAACTCATAACATTCGAGTATATTTTCAGAAATTCCTGCGCCACCAACATTACCACTTATTTTTCGCCATCCCGTGCCCAGGCCCCTGTCGTAGAATGCCAGTTGGTCAGAGGTTCGATCCTCAACCATATTAAAAAGCTTGTAAACATTGGTATTATTACCCTGACCGCCTTCCTGGCCGGTGCCATCTGAGAAAACTACAATATTTTTCGGCATAAATAACTCCTGAAACCATATTTATTATTCTGTAAGTGAAGTTATAACGAAAATTGACCATAATCCAGTTAATTTCTTAATAAATTCAATATTAGTAACTCATTTGTAACCTCAGCCATGAAATAGTATTAACAAATTCGTGGCGCCCCTGTGGGACAATCTAAAATGCGTAATTTCCTACATTTATCAAAATTCAGACTTACAGCACTACTGGCTTTAGTCGGTATGACCCTGCTGATTACGGGGTGCCAGGTATGTGCTTGTGAGCCACCCCGGGATTATGCGATGCCATTTAGTGCTGACCCCAGCACACTGGCGCTATGGCACTTCGATGAAGGCATGGGACAAATTACAGGTGATTCCAGCGGTAACGGCTATGACCTCACCCTTGGCTCAAACACAACAATAGAAGCTGCAGACCCATCATGGGACAGTGCAGGGAAATTTAATCAGGCGCTTTCATTTAATGCTGCCGGCCAATATGCTACACGTCAGATTATTATGAATGCTTTTTCGAGCAACCAGCTGACCGTTGAATTTTGGGTCAAAACCTACCTGTCTGGCATTGATCAGGATATATTGTCTGCAAATAACTCAATTTTTAGTTTTCAGATAAATAGTAGCAACGCAACCGTTTTCACTTTGTCAGATGGTATAACCCGATACCAGATGATTGGTGTATCTAATATTGCTGATGGCAACTGGCACTACATTGCGGGTGTTTTCAATGGGCCCACTTCAACTGGTACACTTTACGTTGACGGAAGCCCGGAAAATCAAGATACCAGCATCGCCCTTACCCTGCCTGTACCAACAGGCTACAACGTTGGCGCCCCAATAGGTGTGATCAACGGCCTGATTGATGAAGTCAGGCTCTCGGATATTGCACGATCAGGAAATGAAATTTTCGAGTACTATCGCCCCTTTTAGAGCAAGATTGGCGCAGTATTCCAGTAGTCACCCTCTACTGAAAATACAAAAATAGCGGGTAGAATAAAAATTCCAGCAGTAATTAAGTTAATGGGTAAAGTCATTAAATATTCT
>CAJVXY010000055.1 GCA_913009895.1 uncultured Acidiferrobacteraceae bacterium
TATCGCCGCTGGTGATGTCCATTTATCCCGGGGTGATGTTCGTTACGAACCACACACGGCACTGGTTGCCGGTAGCGATGGTCTCGATGACATCAGGCTTATTACAGGAAAAGCCAAAGAATATTTACTGCCTGATGGTTTGTTGATGCTTGAGCATGGTGCCGAACAAGCGCAAAAAGTACATGCCCTGTTAATAGCTGCGGGCGCGGATAATATAGTCTGTCACCAGGATCTGGCAGGGCTGGATCGCGTCAGCACCTGTGTTTTCAGAAACTCATCAGCTATGAATTAAAAGTCCATAGTTTATTTTTATAGATATTAAGAATCGCTTCAATACAAAGTATATTAAGAAAAAAATGTTTTACCGCAGAGATCGCAGAGGTGCGCACGACTCCATGACAAGAATTGGCAGAAGAAACAGGATGCCCGAGCCAATAGGTTTTATTGATTTTCTCTGCTTACCTTTGCGACCTTTGCGGTAAAGACTTGAGTTAATAAAAATTTGTTACTAAAGTTTTGCACTTAAAGTGCATATTTTTATAAACCAGCGTACTGAGACAATAAAATATTTTATGAACGACGAACAACTGCTCCGTTACAGCCGCCAGATAATGCTGCCCCAGGTAGATGTGGCCGGCCAGGAAACTTTGCTGTCATCCAGGGTCTTGATCATTGGCCTCGGCGGGCTGGGCGCACCCGTTGCCATGTACCTGGCTGCTGCTGGTGTTGGTGAACTAACACTGGTTGATAATGATGTGGTAGACCTGGGAAATCTACAGCGCCAGATTATTCACGACACGTCATCAATCGGTCAACGCAAAACAGATTCGGCAAAAAAACGATTAAATGAAATTAATCCGGAAACAAAAATAAATTTAATAAGCTCAAAACCGGGTGACAATGATTTAAGGGCAGAAATAAAAAAATCAGACCTGATTATTGATGCCACTGACAACTTTAAAACACGCTTTCAAATTAATGCGGCCTGTGTGGCTGAAAAAAAACCACTGGTGAGTGGTGCGGCGATTCGCATGGAAGGCCAGGTTAGTGTATTTGATATGAGTAAAAAAGGCTCGCCCTGTTACCGTTGTTTATATAAAGACGATGGTACATATGACGGGGGCGAGGAGAACCAGAATTGCACTGAAAATGGTGTCCTGGCGCCCGTGGTCGGCATCATTGGCAGCATCCAGGCATGTGAAGGCCTGAAAATATTGCTTGATCTGGGCGAACCATTACTTGGGAAATTATTATTACTGGACGCCACTACAATGGAATGGCGCACGATTAAAATAAACCCTGATCCAGAATGTCCGGTCTGCGGTTAAACATTACGGGTTATGAAACAATCTATTGTCCTGACAAGGGTGCTTTCCAATAAACTTTTAATGCTGGCACAAAAGTCTCCTGAAAATGAAATCTGCGGGCTTATTTCCGGAAAAGACGATATTTTGGATAAATGTTACCCGGTAAAAAATATCGCGCAGGATCAAAAAACACGTTTCGAAATGGAACCCAGGCAACTTTTGGATTCCATGCGGCTGATCCGGGAAGACAATGCAACTTTTAAGGCCGTTTATCACAGCCACCCCGTTACAGCTGCCTACCCTTCGCTTAGGGATATCCAGCAGGCGGCTTATGAAGATATTTTTTACCTGATTATCTCACTAGGCACAAAAGGGATTTTGGAATTACGTGCTTATGATTTTTACAACGAGTCTCAGGGGGAAAAAGGAGTTCGGGAGATAGAGCTGAGTATCCAGGGTTAATCCGGGTTTGAGCAAAATCAGTCCTGTTCAAATATTCCTTTTTCAAGAATCTGCCACTGCTCGGCCCAGCCGTCAATCGGTGAACCTTTAAATCCAGAACGTACAAAATGTGAGATTCGACCTTCCCCTACCGCCAGTAATAAACGGGCAGTCTCTGTTATCGGACACTTGACCGAACCCTGAACCTCACCTTCCCGAAGTATCTGTTTTAACTGGGTCTCAAGTCGATTAAACAACTGGGCAACCCGATCGTGTAAATGTCTCGTTTCCCCAACTAAAATATCGCCTTGCAGTAACCGGGTAATGCCAGGATTCTTCTCGGCAAAGGTCAGGAACAGCGTAAGTATTTGTTGCAAGCGGATTTTGGCAGATTTTTCTTCGGCCAGGATGATATTAATGCGGGTAAATAAGGTCTCCTCAATAAATTCAATAAGCGCCTCAAGCATTTTGGCCTTGCTGGGGAAATGCCGATACAACGCAGCTTCGGATACCCCGACAGATTTGGCCAGTGCCGCGGTACGAATCGGCTCGCCCTGATTCTCCTCCAGCATTCGAGCCAGTGTTTCAAGAATCATTTGCCGTCTTTCGCCACGCACTGCTACTACCAAAGTATGCTCCAATTTATTTTTAAGAGAATAAAATACTTTAGACAGGATTTACGGGATTATCAGGATAATTCGTGCTTTGATAAATTAATGTATAAGGCCTTCATCCTGTAAATCTTGTTAATCCTGTCAAAATTTTTTGATCCGGTTCAGGGATTGATCAGTGTGCCAACGCCTTCATCAGTAAACACTTCCAGTAATACAGCATGGGCCACCCTGCCATCAATGATATGTGCTGATCGCACGCCCGACCTGACGGCATCAAGTGCGCAGTGCACTTTTGGTAACATGCCGCCACTAATCGTACCTGCTCGTGCCAATGCATCTACCTCGGATGCAGTCAGTCCTGTTACCAGGTCTTCATTTTTATCCAGCACGCCGCGTGTATTGGTCAACAAAATCAATTTTTCTGCATTCAGTGTGATCGCCAGTTTACCGGCAACAATATCAGCATTGATATTGTAGGTCTGACCCTCGCTATCAACACCAATTGGCGCGATCACTGGAATAAAATCTTTGGTATCCAGCAACTGCACCAGTTCCGGGTCAATCTGGTCTACTTCTCCCACATGGCCGATATCAATAATTTCACTGGGTAATTTTTTATCACTGGTAGATTTTTTCATCACCATTTTACGGGCACGTATCAAGCCACCATCTTTGCCTGAAATGCCTACGGCCTTGCCGCCGTTTTGATTAATTAATTTGACGATATTTTTATTTACCAGGCCGCCCAGTACCATTTCAACAATATCCATGGTTTCCGAATCAGTAACCCGCATGCCTTCAATGAAACGACTTTCCTTGCCAACTTTTTCCAGCAACTGGCCAATTTGCGGCCCGCCACCGTGGACCACAACCGGATTCATTCCTACCAGTTTCATCAGCACCACATCCCGGGCAAAATTATGTTTGAGCTCATCGTCAACCATGGCGTTGCCGCCAAATTTGATGACAATGGTTTTTCCCTGGAAGCGCTGGATATACGGCAATGCCTCAATCAGTACTTCTGCTCTGGCTGTAGTTTTTTTGGTTGCCGCTTTGGCTTTTGGGGCCATGGGTTGTCCTGTTTTGCTTTTATTTATATTTGAACTTAAAACTACCGCATTCAGGAAGAGAAGTCAGCACTTACTTGCATTGCACAAGGCAAGGATTGTTCCAGACAATCCTCTTGCATTCCCGCCCTCCCTGGCGGTCAGATGTGCAGGTGCCGTGGAGCACAGGACGTGCGGGAACGGCCATTGTGCAGGGCAAGGATTGTTCCAGGGCAGGAGTCGGTAGAGTCGAGTCTGGAACAGTAATCGAGAGACCGGGCAATTGCCGAGATGTGCGGGAACGGTCACGAAATAAAATTATAAAAAAGGGCCACCCGGTAGTGGGCGACCCCTGTTATATTTCAGGTCATGCTGCAGGTAATTCATTCCTGCCTGGCAAACATGCCCTGGATCAAGCGATTTTGATAGCGACCTTTTTCGGCTTAACTTCCTCTGCCTTGGGCAGTGTCAATTCAAGCACACCATCTTTCAGGGACGCCTCAATTTTATCAGAATTGATTTGTTTGCCCAGTCGCAGGCTCCTGACGTATTTTCCATAATAACGTTCTTGTCGCAACAGACGTTCGCCTTCTTTTTCTTCACTGTTACGTTCAATTTCGCCAGTTACGGTTAACACGCCGTTCTCAATCTGGACATCAACGTTGTCCTTTTTGACGCCGGGCATATCTGCACTGACAAGATAGTCGTGTTCCCGTTCCCTGATATCGATTGGCGGGGTCAGGTCTGTACTTTGCGCCTCTTCGATCAGCTGAGATGGTCTAAACAGGTTACTGAAAATATCATCATTAAAAAATGATGGCCTGCTTCTGGCAGGATTTCTAACCGGGTATCTGCTTACAATATTCATAATATTCTCCTGTATCAATTGCATACAAAATATTCGCGCTCTCGTATGCGTTAAGTATTAAGTTAAACTACCGCTGTTATCAGGATGGGGATAGGGGTCAATTATTTCAAGGTTTCAAAGGTAAATAATTTGAATGCCGGGGGGTATTAATTTGTCGCCACAAGCCCTTGTACCAACAGGACGGATCGGGTGTCACGGTATCCAGAAATTACACAGGGAATAAAAAATGGACTTTGAATTTGTTCGTGATGACTTAGAAAAACATCTACAAAATATAACGAGTAAGGTCTTCATCCTTCACAAGATCGTCAAGATGATCATTCACGTAGGCCGCATCAACCTTGACTGGTTTTCCAGCCTGACGAGATGCCATATCGGCGGCCTCAAAGGAAACCTGTTCGAGCAGGCGCTCCATAACCGTATGTAATCGGCGGGCACCAATATTCTCGATGCGCTCGTTAACCTGCCAGGCAATCTCGGCAATACGCTGCACCCCGTCCTCGGTAAAAACCAGATGCAATCCTTCGGTTTCCAGTAATGCACTATATTGTTCTGTTAAGGATGCATCAGGCTCGGTCAGGATACGAATAAAATCATTTGCGGTCAGGGCCTGTAGCTCCACGCGAATTGGCAATCGCCCCTGTAATTCCGGGATGAGATCCGAAGGTTTGGACAGGTGAAATGCACCCGACGCCATAAAAAGAATGTGATCTGTTTTAATGGTGCCATAGCGGGTCGAAACTGTTGAGCCTTCAACCAACGGTAATAAATCACGTTGCACACCTTCTCGTGATATATCGGGACTGTTGCTTTCACTACGGCCAACAATTTTGTCGAGCTCATCCAGGAAAACAATGCCGTGTTGTTCAACGCGCTCAACGGCATTGGCCTTGATATCATCATCATTTACCAGGTCCGCTGCTTCCTCTTCGGTTAAAAGCTTGATTGCTTCCTTAACCTTCACCTTGCGCGTGCTAGTGCGTCGACCACCCATGTTCTGGAACATGCCCTGTAACTGGCTGGTCATTTCTTCCATGCCTGGTGGCGTGATGATTTCAACGCCAACGTTGGCAGCGGTTAACTCGACCTCAATTTCTTTTTCATCAAGTTCGCCTTCACGCAATTTTTTACGAAATCTTTGCCGCGCCGCACCTTCGGATTCGTTACCCGTGGTGTTGTCACCGACAGCAAAGCCAACTTCGCGCGCTGGTGGTAACAATATATCCAGTACCCGTTCTTCGGCCGCATCATGGGCACGAGTCTGAACATGTTCCATGGCCTCAAGTCGCAGCATTTTGACTGCCATATCTGTAAGGTCTCGAATAATGGAATCGACTTCCCGGCCCACATAACCCACCTCAGTGAATTTTGTCACTTCTACTTTAATAAAGGGCGCTTTCGCCAACTTGGCCAAACGACGGGCAATTTCAGTCTTGCCGACACCGGTAGGGCCAATCATTAAAATATTTTTCGGTGTAATCTCTGTACGTAACTCGGCATCTGGTACCTGGGCGCGACGCCAGCGATTACGCAGGGCAATTGCAACAGCGCGTTTGGCTTCATCCTGACCGACAATATGTTTGTCCAGCTCCTGGACAATTTCACGGGGTGTCATTTCCGACATAATAATTAATATTCCAGTTCTTCTATCACTAAATTATGGTTTGTATAAATACAAATATCTGCAGCAATGCCCAGGCCTTTTTCAACAATCTGCCTGGCATCAAGCTCGGTATTCTCTTTCAGGGCCAGGGCTGCCGCCTTGGCGTAATTACCACCAGAACCAATCGCCATCAAACCGCCTTCCGGCTCAATTACATCGCCGTTTCCCGAAAGAATCAAAGAGGCCTCACTATCGGCCACGGCAAGTAACGCCTCAAGATGGCGCAACATTTTATCAGTACGCCAGTCCTTGGCCAGCTCTACGGCTGCCCGCATCAGGTTGCCCTGGTGTTTTTCCAGCTTGCCCTCAAACCGTTCAAATAATGTGAAAGCATCCGCTGTGCCACCAGCGAAACCGGCAATGATCTGGTCTTTGTAAAGTCTGCGCACCTTGCGGGCATTACCCTTCATGACGGTATCGCCCATGGACACCTGGCCATCGCCGCCAATTACTACCTTGTTATTTATGCGCACGGATAAAATCGTGGTACCGCGGTATTGTTCCAAAATAAAGACCTTTTTATGACTAATTGTTAATAATTTTACCTGGCCGTTAAACCAGATCTCAGACTGGTCTATTTTACAGGTCCGGGCCCGAATGGCACTGACTTAAGCCCAATAAGTCTTTTTTTGTAGGTTGGACTGAGGAACGAAGTCCAACAGCGGCGCTTTGTTTAACACTTGCGTTGGACTTCGTTCCTCAGTCCAACCTACGGAAAACCAT
>CAJVXY010000056.1 GCA_913009895.1 uncultured Acidiferrobacteraceae bacterium
GCGACATAATCCAGCCGCCAAAAATATCCCCTGCGGGATTGGTGTCCTGGGGATAAGGCACAACCCGGATCACGGGTTGCTGGTCTTTTGGTAGTCCATTATGCAGCTTGCTGGTTGTCATGGGTTTGCTCCTTGTTATTAATTCATTATGCCTTGCCGCTAACTTCTACGGCAACTTGGTGAACAATCAATTCCATGACAGACTATCTGTCTATGAACTGGTTAAAATTTCTCAAACTACCCTGGGCGCGCAAACGACGGGACATTACACTTTTCCCGCCCTTCTGGCTGCTGGATATCAGAATTCTAAAGGCCCAAAAAGACTGGCGCCATATTGAAATTCGCCTGCCACTTAGCTTTTTTAATCGTCACGGTGGTGGCGCCATGTTTGGTGGTGCCCAGGCCTGCCTGGCCGATCCCATCCCGGCCCTGGCCTGCGCCCGGATTTTCCCGGAATATGCTGTCTGGACACGAGACCTGAGCCTGGATTTTCAAACGCCAGGCAACACCGATTTGACCTTGCGTTTTGATATGGATCCAGCGCAAGAGGCTCAAATAAGGGCAGAATTAAACCGCCGGGGCCGGGCAACCCCCACCTTTGAGCTGGGCTTTTACCTGGCCGATGGCAGTTGCTGCACCAAAATCAAGAATACCGTGGCTATCAGGCCAAAAGGCTATAGAAAACCCACACGATCTGATGCCTCAGGACCGGCGATTACGGTAAAATAAGGGTGAAAAATCAATATTTGTCACAAAGGGCAAATCGAATTAGGATTACACCCCTGTTCTCGAAATTATTAAATAACAAGAAAAGACGAAAATGACAGACTTGGGCTCAATAAAAAAAGAAAAATCCATTTCAATGGGTGTTCCAGCCGGGCAAGGCAATGCGCCAGGTTTGGAACCCCTTGATCTTGGCACTCCCACCACGCGTATACTTGTTATTGAGCGCTGGTTAATCCTCTATGCCCTGAAAATGCTGGATGATCCTGCCATTGAGATAGTGCTCTGGACCGGTGAGACATTTGTGGGGCCCGATGCCAAACCCAGGTCACGATTAACAATCAATGATCGTGGTGCACTTTATCGCTTATTCACCAATCCCAACCTGAATTTTGGTGATTTATATAGCAATGGCCGCCTGAAAATCGATGGCGATTTTCTCGACTTCATCATGACCACAACCCAGGCCATGTACACTGCCCAATTAACAGCCGGCCCGTTGAAAAAATGGATTGGTGAAATACTTACCAAGGCACCACGCGCCAATACCATGGCCGGCGCCAAAAAGAATATTTATCATCACTACGATATTGGCAATAAGTTCTATGAGCTTTGGCTGGACAAAGACTACTCACAGTACACCTGCGCCTATTTCGCCAAACAGGATATGACGCTTGAACAGGCGCAGGCAGCCAAGCTGGAACATGTCTGTCGCAAGTTGCAAATAAAACCAGGTGACACGGTTGTCGAAGCAGGTTGTGGCTGGGGCGGACTGGCGCGCTACATGGCCCGCCATTATGACGTCAAGATTCGTTCCTATAATATTTCTCATGAACAAATTATTTATGCCCGCGAACGTGCCAAAGCCGAAGGCCTGGATAGAAACATAGAATACGTCGAAGATGACTATCGTAATATCGAAGGAAAATATGACGCCTTTGTTTCAATCGGCATGCTCGAGCATGTAGGCGCAGAAAATTATTCAGGACTGGGTCGTGTTATTGAACGCTGCCTAAATGAAAATGGCATTGGCCTGGTGCATTCTATTGGTCGTAATCGACCTGCTTTAATGAACCCCTGGATAGAAAAACGAATATTTCCGGGCGCTTATCCGCCAGCATTAAAAGAAATGATGAATATATTCGAATCAAATGAGTTATCAGTACTGGATGTGGAAAACCTCAGACTCCATTACGCCCGGACACTGGAGCATTGGTTGGAACGTTACGAAAAAAATGTGCCTGTTATGGAGAAAATGTTTGATGACAATTTTATTCGCGCCTGGCGACTTTACCTGGTGGGTTCTATAGCTACCTTTAACATAGGTGAATTGCAGTTGTACCAGATTTTATTTTCTCGTAACCAAAACAACAAAATCCCGCAAACACGGGATCATCTATATCGCGACATTCAGGAATAAATATCCGTGCCTTTAGAGCGTGGCTTTGCGCTTACCCCCACTAAGGGATTTATAAACAGTTTGGTTATCATCTAAATTGTTTTCTCGTCCTGATACTACTCAGTTTCAACCACTGTTTTTTTGAACCACAGAGGACGCAGAGGTCACAGAGGTTTGAAAAATAAAAACTCTGTGACCTCTGCGTCCTCTGTGGTAAAAAATAATCTTTTGACGTGGTTTTATTATTAAAATAAAATATCAACCTAATCGTAGTGCTTAATACTGGAGCGCCTGCCATTAGATCGCTGAATCACTACACCTCTCACCCGGTATTCACCTGCGATTAAAACATCAGGGTAATCTTCATGCAGAGCGCGCAATATTTTTTGCTCGCCTTCGAAAATCATTTGCCTGAGCGTCGTGTCATTATCGTAATCAATGACAACGTAAGACTCATTGGTCGCAGACGTGCCGGGATCGACAATAATAATGTTGCCCTCTTCAAATTCAGGCTCCATGCTGTCACCCAATACCCGTAAGGCATAAGGCTCTGCCGCTGAACAACCGCCGCCAATATCATTCATATGCTCATCTCATCATGTATTAAAGCAATGGAATATAGTTTTCTTTACAGTCATTGTCATGCCTAAAATAGTATGGGAATAGTACGGGAATACCCTGCAAAGCTACCAGTCGGGTTGGTCGTTATTTTTTTTTATTAACAACAGGCAGGCTCTTGCGGCTTGCCAGCCAATCAATCAAGGACTGCCACTGCCACTTCTCCTTAATCCCCTCTGCTTCCTCCAGCTCAAACAAGCCGACACCTTTCGCATCAGCCGATTGGTAAGCGATACTGTCAGACAAGGTTGCAATTAACGGAATTTTAAACATGTGCAAAAACTCCTCCATGGTTTGTTCGTTTTGGCTAAACTGGGTCTTGAAGGGGATCATCAACCCATTGAGCAGTTTCTGGACAGAACTCATCATATCTGAATTTTGACGGACTCGATTCGCCACCAGTGCCACCCGTGTTTGTTTACGCGAGACCCTGCCCACGACCAGCAAGTCATGAACAAATCGGGCCGCGGCACGCAAATCGGTAGGTGAGGGCTGCACCGGTACCAGGATCGAGTGGGCGCGTCGAACAAGACTTGCCAGTGACTGACCAAAACTGCCAGCGGCGGTATCCATAATTAAATAATCCGGCTTGCCAGGGACGCGCAAGCGCCCATCCTTAAGCTCTATGCCCAGTATCCGTGGATATTGGTCACCCCGAACAGATAACCAGCCGAGACTGGATTGCTGCGGATCCAGATCCGCCAGCACCACGGACTTGCCTAACCAGGCGTAATAACTGGCCAGGTTGGTTGCCAGCATGGACTTGCCGCTGCCGCCCTTGGCATTGAGAATCATGATCCTGCGCATAGCCACTTCCCTCTAGACTCCTGATTAAGCTTTATTTTTAGTTGGTAGGGTAACATTACACTGTCTTTGAATAGTCTGGCCAGTGTTTCGAGGGTCAAGCAAGAAAAATTGGAAAACTCCCAGCCGCCAGGTACTAGGTACTAGGTACTAGCGCCTGGGACGGTAGTACGGTTTGCCAAACCAATCTTTGCCTGCACGAAGGCAACTTTGACACGTTCCCGGTTCAGCATGGTTGGCAAAATATGGCGGCGCTCATAAAGCTTATAGGCCTCGGCACAGGCCGCGTGCTCAAGTCGTTCCCGGGTATCGAGACTCAGATTATTCTGGCTCAGTAAGTTGGCCGCATGCCAATGATGGTAATCTTTGACCAACACCTGTTCTGCCTCATTTTGCCAACAGTGCTCCGACACCAATAACTCGGGAAAACAATCGGCCGTTAAAAACCTGCCCAGCTCCCCGACCTTTAATCTCAGGCCGGCCAGGCCTGTGCCATTTCCCTCATGATCGCGCTGAAACCATTGGGCTCGGGGCATACTGCCCGCGGCTACATTAATGTAACGGCGCAAGATTTCGCCATGGTCCATAGGCACGGTGCTGTCATCTTCCCCCGACATTAATTTTTGAAACCCTGGTGAGCAAAAATCGTGATCCCCTGATAAAAAAGCCGACCAATCGGCTGATTCAATTGCCGGCACCCGTTTTCTGGGTAAGGCGCTGGTGACAATCGCCAGGGGCAGGTCTGCACTCGCATCAAGCAGCCACAATTCCAGTGTATCTGCCATTGGCAGTGGCAACGAGGGACTATTATTCATGGCGGCGATTAATGGTGCGGTGAATTTATTTTCGGTGAGTGTGGACTGTCCATCGCGACGCCAGATGGCCTGGGTGACATAACGCGCTTCCGGGTGCTGCACTTGTACCCGCCAGGTTATGCCGTCGCCACTGATAGCACGAAATCCTTCGCATTGGACAACCTGGGCGGTGCCCTGGTAGGGCCCAAACCGGCGGATACTAAAATATTTTACTTCAGGAACAGACAGTTAACTTCTCCAGCCGGTAATTCTTGCAGTACATGGATACAGTTAAGACCAGTTTCCTTGCTGGTACCAGTCCGGTAAGTCAAAAAAGCGAAGAAAGAAACTATGTCACGCTGGCGTGAGCGGGCTGGATATAAGGGATTGGTGAAGGTTTATCGTTATCGAAGGTCACAATTTCCCAGGCATCGGCCTGAGATAACAATGCCCGGAGCAACTGGTTATTCAGTGCGTGACCGGACTTGTAGCCACTAAAGGAGCCAATCAGGCTGTGACCAAGCAAGTAAAGGTCGCCAATGGCATCAAGAATTTTATGTTTAACAAATTCGTCTTCGTAGCGCAGACCATCCTCGTTAAGTATGCGGTAATCATCCATCACCACCGCATTATCGAAGCTACCGCCAAGGGCCAGGTTTCTTTCATGCAAGGCCTCGATATCGCGCATAAAGCCAAATGTACGGGCGCGACTGACTTGTTTAACAAATGAAGTTGAGGAAAAATCCAGCGATGACTCACTATGATGGTCTTTGAAAATTGGATGTTCAAAATCAATTTTGAATGTAACTTTGAATCCCTTGTAAGGGTCAAATCTTGCCCATTTATCACCATCTTCGACCACGACAGATTTTTTGATCTGGATAAAACGCTTGGCAGCATCCTGCTCATGGATACCGGCAGACTGAATCAGGAACACGAAAGGCGCGGCACTGCCATCCATAATGGGCACTTCCGGTGCACTGACATCGATGTAGGCATTATCAATGCCCATACCAGCCATGGCCGAAAGCAAATGTTCAACAGTAGAGATGCGAACATCACCCTTGATCAAGGTAGTCGATAAGCTGGTATCACCGACACACCGAGGCGTAGCACGTATTTCTACGGGTTTTTCCAGGTCTACCCGGCAAAAAATTATCCCGGAATCAACAGGGGCGGGTCTCAGGGTCAGGTAAACTTTTTCACCCGTATGCAAGCCAACACCAGTTGCGGTGATGACATTCTTGAGCGTTCTTTGTTTGTAGTTTGAAAATACAGCCATACTTTTTATCTTTGCCAACCTGGGCCCTGAATACACGGGGACCACATTCCCTGTTATTTGCCTGTTATTTGCCTGTTATTCGAGTTGTGATCTGATTGTTATGTTAGACCAACAAGACAGCATCATGACCTAACATCAAACATCCACTACTTTATATAGCAAACAGTTCAAACTTTACCAAGATCAGGCTATCGATCCCCACCCCGAACCAGAAGCCGCTTCAGCAGTGATCTGGCTCAGCGGCATTGCCGGCGCATTATAACCCAGTTTTGGGCTTTAACCCAATTTTAGGCTTTTTGCGGGCACGGGGATGGGCCTTGTCATAAACCTTGGCCAGGTGCTGAAAATCCAGGTGGGTGTAGATCTGGGTTGTTGAAATATCAGCATGGCCCAACAATTCCTGTACGGCACGCAAATCGCCGCTGGATTCCAGTAAATGGCTGGCAAATGAATGCCGCAACATATGGGGAAAGACTGCCACATCAATGCCATGCAGCCGAGCCCAACGTTTGAGACGCAATTCTACCGCCCGTGACCCAAGCGCCTGGCCACCCTGACCCACAAAAACCGCCTGCTCATTTTCCGCCGCTAAAGTTGCCCTGACTGGCAGCCAGTTTTTAATGGCGATAATTGCCCTACTACCAATAGGGATATAGCGGGTTTTCTGGCCTTTGCCGATCACCCGGGCCTGGCCGTTGGCCAGGTCAAGCTGCTCAAGTTTCAGGCCAGTCAGTTCAGACAATCGCAATCCTGACGAATAAAGCAGTTCAAACATTGCCAGGTCTCGAAGCTGCAAGGGATCATCGCTGTTTATTTTCACATCCA
>CAJVXY010000057.1 GCA_913009895.1 uncultured Acidiferrobacteraceae bacterium
AACCTGTATGATTATGCCAAATATGGAGAAGTGACTCCAACAACGACCCGGCCGGGATCCCGCGCCGGGTTTTTTATTGCCCGGAGAAAGCCGATGCTATAAAAACGTATTTACAAAACACCTGAGCACCGCGATCATTGACCATCAATGACTCCAGCGTGTCGGGCGGAATGGCCGGCAAAATATACAAAATACGCATCTCATGCGCCACAAACTCAACGCCAGCGCAGACGTTATACGATGAAATAACGCTGCCCGTAGTCGCGGATTAAAAATGACAAACTTATTCGATAGTGCAAACTACCCGACCATCGAGCCGGAGCAGCTGGTTGCCGGCGATCGCTGGACTTGGAAACGCACGGACCTGAATGTCGATTATTCCAACGCGCTCTACACGCTGAAATATTCGGCTCGGCTCGAGGGTGACGGATCAGTAGAGATAGAGATCACCGCGGCAGCCAGTGGTGACGATTACCTGGTGGAGGTGTCGCAATCCGATACCGCCAGCTATGCACCCGGCACCTATCGCTGGCAGGCGTATATCACCCGTAACTCGGACAGCGAGCGGATCGTCATTGGCTCCGGCAGATTCGAGGTCAAGGCCAACCGCGATGAAGCCACCACGGATCCGCGCAGCCACGTCAAAAAAGTCATCGAGTCCATCGAGGCGGTAATCGAGAAACGCGCCAGCCAGGACCAGATGAGCTACACCATCAATGGCCGCACCCTGGCGCGGACTCCGATAGAGGACCTGATTAAGTTGCGCAAGAAATACAAAGCAGAATACACCCTGGAGCTCAGGAAAGAACGAATCAAAAACGGTAAAGGCCACGATGGCCGTGTGCTGGTTAGATTCTGATGGCGAGCCTGCTGGATAGACTCGCCCGGCGTTTTGGTTATGTAAAGCCGGGACGACGCCGCAATTACCAGGCCGGTAAAATAGATCGGCTAAAATCATCGTGGACCACGACCGCGCTGACATCGGATGAGACCTTGCGCCGATATTTGCGCGTATTACGCGCCAGGTCTCGCGAGCAGGCAGAAAATAATGATTACGCCAAGCGCTTTGTCGCCTTGGTAAAGAATAATGTCGTTGGTCCGGACGGAATAATCCTGCAGGCCCGGACCCGGCGCACAGACACTGGCGTCGCCGATAAACCGGCAAACGAGGCCATCGAGCAGGCATGGAAGAACTGGGGCCAGATCGGCATTTGTGACATGACGCACACGTTGTCATGGGTAATGATTAAACAGCTTTTTATCCAGAGCGTCGCTGTCGATGGCGAGGTGTTGGTGCGTAAAGTCAAGGGCCGTGCTGCCGGACCACGTTTTTTTGCGCTGCAATTTATTGATCCGGAATTACTCGACGTGCATTACAACGAGCGTCGGGCTAACGGTAATTTTGTTCGTATGGGCATCGAGTTTAACCAGTGGGCGCAGCCCGTTGCCTATCACATTATTGACCAGGATATTTCGCAGGATTCTTATGTTTACGCCGGGCGGCGATACCTGCGTATACCGGCGGATGAGATTATCCACAGCTTTTTGCCAGAGCGCATTGGACAAAAGCGTGGGGTGCCATGGATGTCCACCGGAATGATGCGCATGCAAATGCTTAGTGGTTATGAGGAAGCGGCATTAGTGAACGCTCGCGCCGGTGCGGCGAAAATGGGGTTTTTCACCAGCGAAGACGGTAACGGTTATCCGGGCGACGATGAAGATGCCGACGGCAATATTATTACCGAAGCAGAGCCCGGAACAATGGAGCAACTGCCGAATGGTGTGAAATTCGAGGCCTACGATCCGACATATCCGCGCG
The DNA here is from genome assembly GCA_913009895.1 of uncultured Acidiferrobacteraceae bacterium. Taxonomy (GTDB): domain Bacteria; phylum Pseudomonadota; class Gammaproteobacteria; order Acidiferrobacterales; family SZUA-150; genus SZUA-150. The sequence continues at coordinate 1,820 of CAJVXY010000057.1, forward strand.
GGGAATTCGGGGATTTCATCAAAGCCTGCCTGCGTGGTATCTCCAGTGGCCTCGGGGTGTCGTATAACACGTTGGCCAATGATCTCGAAGGGGTGAATTATTCCAGCATCCGCGCCGGCGTGCTGGAGGACCGCGAGGCATGGAAGTCGTTGCAGAACTGGATGGTTACTGCATTTTGCAAGCCGGTCTATGAATCCTGGTTATCGGTGCAATTGTCTTTCGGTCTGATCAAGATCGGTAATAGTTCATTGATACAGGCCCTTGAGGAAAAATACAAACGCGTGATCTGGCAGCCGCGGCGCTGGGCTTGGGTAGATCCGCTAAAGGATATCAAGGCAAGCGCCGAAGCCATTGATCGCCGAATTTGCTCAGTATCGGATGTAATCCGCGAGCAAGGCAGGGACCCGGACGATGTGTTTCATGAAATTGCAGAGGAACAAAAACGTATGAGCGATTTGGGCATTCTGGATGAGATGCCCAAATTCCCGGATGTAAAAACGGTAAACGAAAAAAGAATCATAAACGGCGACGAGGAGATTGACGGCGCCGATGCGATCTATATGCCGGCAAGCGATATCCCGGCGATTGAAATCGAGAAGGAAGAAAGCTGATGGCTTTTGGTCCGCCACTTATTTCAAAAACTATTGCCATGAATGCGCCGAAGTACAAGCGTATTGTCGAACCGTTTGCAGACATGGGTACGGTGGCGTTATTCCCTGGCATGAAAAAGCCAAAGCAGCACACCGTTAACATTATAAATGAAACGATCTTTGCTTTGATGTCATTCGTCCAGGCGCTGTCTGCTGCAGACAAAAAGAAGTTGAAAGGTTACGATTGGATAGCGTCGCCCGAGGGATTCGATGCCGCACTGTCGATCAGCGCAGTGGACGGCACGGACTTGTTTTATCGGTTTTTTTATCTCAAGCAGTTCGGGGTAAAGGCAAAGGATCCGGAAACGCCACCAACGTTCGACTTTTTGAAGTTTGGGCACAACATGTCAAGCCTGCTGTTTACGTTACCGGTGGACAAGGTCGGGCTTAAAAAGGTAACGCTGACGAACGAAGATCCGTTATCGATATTGGGTGCTGCCGGCGGATCGGATACGTTTTTGATCCTGTTGCCGATGATGCCGGAACAGATCAAAGCGGTTGAGTCGAAACTTGGCGGGTTAACCGCACAATACTTTTATGCTAAAAAGAGCAAGGCTAACGAGGATATATTTGAAGCTGCCAGCACCGGCGAAACGATTATTTCAACTTTTGCTCAAGCTTCTATCATGATGGCAACGATTGAGGTTAGAACAAATTACGAACACAAATCAGCAAACAAGCTGAAAGTGGTTGAGCCGATAGAAGGCGTGGCCGCATAACACACAATGCAATTAGCAAACAAACCCGCGAAAGTGGGTTTTTTAATGCCACAGGAGAACAATGATGAAAAAGATTAAATGTCCAATGCTTTTCCGTACCGCGCAATTCTCCCGTGAGCACATTAACGAGGAGAATCGCACAGCAGAACTCTCGTTCAGCTCCGAGGAGCCATACGAACGGTGGTTCGGTGTTGAAATTCTGGATCACGGTCCAAAGTCTGTCAGGCTAGGCCGCCTGAATGGCTCTGGGCCTTTGCTGGTTGACCACAGAACCCCTGATCACGTCGGGGTTGTGGAATCAGTATCGCTGGAGAACCGCCGGGGGCGGGCTCTTGTACGCTTTGGTGAAAGTGTGCGTGCCAGCGAGATATTTAAAGACGTGGTAGATGGCATCCGTAAATCCGTATCAGTCGGTTATCGAGTAATCAAGATGGTGCTCGAGGAGCAGTCCGACGATGGGCCCGATATTTACCGGGTCATGGACTGGGAGCCGCTGGAGATCTCACTTGTCTCTGTACCTGCAGACGCGACAGTTGGTGTCGGTCGGCAGGCGGTCGAGGAATACGAGGTCGAAATAATTGAACCAACACAAAAGAGGGATATTCCAATGAAGACAGACCCAAAAGATACAAACACGCCCCCGGCGCCTGCTGCAAATCAGCCGCCTCCAGTGGACGTGAAAGCGATCGAAACCGAGGCCCGCAAAGGTGAGTTGCAACGTATCCGCGACATTACCACTGCCGGCGAAAAAATGGGCCACCCGGAACTAGCTAAGCAATTTGTCGAAAACGGCAAAGACATCGCCGAGTTCCGCGAGGTCTTGCTGGACAAAATGGGTGACGCCGCGCCGCTCAAACCGATGCCGGAAAATGCGGCAGCAATCGGTTTGAACGAAAAGGAAATCCGTCAGTATTCCATACTGCGCGCTATCCGTGCCCAAATTTTCAAATCAGGCACTTCCGAGCACAAGAGGGCCATCGAGGACGCTTCATTCGAGCTAGAGGCATCCCGGGCAGCAGCTGAACACATGGGCAAAGACCCACAGGGCATCCTGGTGCCGTTCGATATATTGCGCGCCCAGCGTGTGCTGACGGCGGGTACGGCGTCGGGCGGTGGTGATACCGTTGCGACAGACCTGTTGGCCGAGAGCTTTATCCAGAAACTGGATAACGCCATGGCGCTGGTTGCTGCCGGCGTCACCCGGTTAAACGGGCTGGTTGGTAATGTCGCCATACCGCGTGTGACCGGTGGTGCGACAGCGTACTGGGTGGCTGAAAATGGCGTGCCCACAACGAGCCAACAGACTTTTGATCAAGTTACTCTGAACCCGACAACGTTGGGTGCATTTACTGATATCAGTCGTCGTCTGATTCTGCAGAGCTCCATTGATGTGGAAAATTTTGTGCAGAGCGATCTGGCAATGCGATTGGCGATGGCGCTGGATATCGCCGGCCTCCATGGTTCGGGCTCATCCAACCAGCCGACGGGTATCGAGAATGTCAGTGGTATCGGTTCGGTCGCTGGTGGTACCAATGGTCTCGCACCCGCCTGGTCGCATATCGTCGACCTCGAGTCTGCAGTGGCTAACGCCAATGCAGCCATGGGTAGCCTGGCTTACATCACCAACACCAAGGTCCGCGGCAGGTTGAAACAGACTGAGAAATTCAGCACCACCAACGGCAACCCGGTTTGGGGTGAGGGCGCTGCGCCATTGAATGGCTATAACGCCGTGGTCAGCAACCAGGTCAAGTCCGACAACACCAAGGGTTCCGGTTCGGCGCTTTCGTATATTTTCTTTGCGAACTGGGCCGATCTTATCCTGGGTATGTGGGGTGGTCTGGATATTACGGCCGATCCGTACACTGGCGCTACGGCTGGCACCGTGCGCATCGTGGCCTTGCAGGACGTTCAGTATGCCGTGCGGCATGCCGAGTCCTTCGCCATGATGAACGACGCCATCACAGTCTGATAGCAGGCTCTAGAAAGTGACCAAAAGGGGCACGCAATTGCGTGCCCCTTTTTTTAAGGAGGCATGATGGAAAAAATAAAGATTACTCAAGCCACTGTTTGTGGCAAAAAAACGGTGGTTGTCGGTGAGACAGTAGAGGCGTCCGAGGAGGATGCCCGTTACCTCATCGCTTTAGGCAAGGCCGTTCCCGTTGGCGGGAAAGGGCCAAAGGCCAAGAACCGTGATGATGAAGTAAGCGGAGGGCTTAATACCAAAAGCGCAGGCGGTCTTGTTAGCGGCGGCAAAGGCAAAAAATAATGCCGATCGAATCCGATGCCGATCGGACGGTGATGCTGGCCGACTTCGGGGTCACGCTGACCAAGTCCGGTAACAGCATTACGGTGATTCTCGACAAGGGTTATGTCGAGTTCAACGAGGTTTCCGGATATAAGCCGGTTGCTATGGCGAGAACTACGGATGTTTCCGCATTAAGCATCGCCGTGACCGATGCCGTGACGGTCGATGGTGTCAGCTATACCGTGCAGGTGCTGCAGGACGACGGCAGCGGTTTCACACAGTTGGTGCTGGAGGAAGTCTGATGCCGGTCGAGGTAAGCGTCCGCGCCGATTTT
>CAJVXY010000058.1 GCA_913009895.1 uncultured Acidiferrobacteraceae bacterium
GGTGACTTCAACCAGAGCCTGGTGCGTCACCTCGAATCGACCCTGGAGACAGATCCAGTTGGCAAGCCTTTGCTGATTGCTGTTGGTCACAAGCTACACAGCCTGATGGAGAACGATACGCGTGTGGCGGCCCTGATCGATGGCACTAGTGTCGTAGAAGAAATAACCGTCGTGCTCAATCGGATGGTGCACGCCTTGTCTTCCTTACAGCAACAGCACGGGTTGTTGACTGTGTATGGGCTCTACCACGGCGGCAATGATGGCATCGTGATGCAAAAATTGTTGCCGTCCTTCCAGCATTACCCGCATCAGTCACCACGCTTTCCACATCCGCCGCTATTGAACCTGCCGCCGGCAGAGTTTCTGCTCGAACTGACGGAACAGTATCTTTTTGCTGCCCTACACGAGGTGCTGTATACCTCACTCATGGCCGAGAATCATAATCGCGTGGCACACCTGGACGGTGCGGTTAAGCATCTGGACGATGAGTCGAGCGAACTGGCCCGACAATGCAATGCCCTGCGACAGGAAGAGATCATCGAGGAGATCGAGGTTATTCTGCTCAGTGCCAGCAGCGTTGATGAAGACTGGCAGCGACACAAGTTGTTGGCTATCAAGGATTCAGTAAAGGTAAAAAAATAATAGATTGATGCCATGTAAACTGACTACCCTGATTGCTGAATCTGGTATGGCCGATGATAATCAGCTCAGGAGTCAAGGAGACGCATAAGTTCGGGAATTTGCTCAAGCGTAGCCTCGCGCCCTTGTTCAATTTCTTCATCAGGGTGAGAAAAATCACTCCACTGACGAAAACCGGGAATGGGTTCGATAAGTATATCGGCATACTCTGCCATATATTGACGCAGGTAAAGTGACTTGATTCGCATCGCCCAGTCCAGCATGCCGACCACGGTATCAGGGTGAACATCCGGGCGCGGGCGCGCACCGACATCGATTGCCAGTACCACATCGTCAGGTCCGGCTATTTTCTTCGCCTCCCTGGCAGGAAGTTCGCAAGCCAGTCCGCCGTCCACGAAGTATCTGCTACCAATTTTTACCGGAGAAAACACACCTGGTATCGCCATGCTTGCGGTAATGGCGCGCGTAAGGTCGCCCTCTGAAAATATTTCAATTTCACCATCCGGAAATTCCACGGTGGTGACAAACAAAGGCAATTGGGTGTCTTTAAAATGCTTGCCCTCACACAGGGTTTGAACGATATCCAGTATGGCACTGACGTCGGTTAATGATGCCTGGGTTGCTGCGCGTGCGTAAAGCACAGACTCCCGGGCAGCAGCAGTCAGTTTCTCCAGCCAGGTATGATCCTCAGTTTCCGCCTCCAGCAGTAGTGGTAAGTCCAAATGATTAAAGGCCTTGGTATTAAGAAAAATCTCTATTTGACTTCGCACTTGGGCAGCATCGAGTGTCAATGCGTACACGGCACCAAACAAGGCGCCAATACTAGTGCCAACAATTGCCGATGGAATGAGGTCGTGCTCCTCTAGCGCTTGCAGCACACCCAGATGCGCCAGTCCGCGGCCGCCACCGCCACCCAGAGCCAACACAAAACCTCTGGTTTTTGAATTATCAGTGTCTGTACTGCTCAAGCCACCCATTATGAATTCCTGTATTAATTAGTATAATTCAAACATTAACAGTGAGTAGTTGCCAGTTTATGAGTCTGTATATCCTGATGCGATTGCTGGAATCGGCTCCACAGCGGTACGATCTGGGCATCCGCTTGTTGACATTCGGTCAGTTGAACAGAGTCTACAGCCGTTTGACTCACTACCTCAACGAAGGGGACCTGGTTCTTGATGTGGGCTGCGGTACGGGGAGCCTGTCCCTGCATGCAGCGCGTCGGGGCGCTCGGGTCAAGGGAATAGATATTGACCCCCGGATGCTTGAGATCGCCAAAGAACGTGCGCGGCGAGAGGGTATGGCTGACGTAATCGAATTCATTGAAATGGGTGTGGCCGAACTCGATACTGAAACGACAGAGAATTATGACGTTGTTGTGAGCGGTCTTTGTTTTTCCGAACTCAGCGCCGACGAGATTGCATTTACCCTGACACAGGCGAAACGCATCTTGCGACCCGGGGACTCCTGTTACTAGCTGATGAGATACGACCCGAAGGTATAAAGCAACTAATCTATTAGTTACTGAGAGCGCCTCTTGATCGCCGGCGTCTCGTGAGCCATTTGGTCCATCCCTGTCGGGCGTCCATTACCAAATGGACTCGACTATACCGGCGATCTGCGTTGCCCCGACTGCCCTGCGTCCGTGATGACGTTGATCATCACTCCCACAATGGCTCTACGCCATTCCATGGCTATCGGGGACTATCGGCCCTCGTGTCCACTCTCCCTGGCCGACAGCGTTGGTGATTCTGGTTTACATATTTACTCAGCAAACGACTCACCCAATTAGCCATCTTTCACAACAAGTAGTAGAGGCAGGCTTCACAATTCTGTCGCGTCGAACAAATATCTTTGGCAGTTTTGTTGAGCTAGTTGCGAAATGCTAAATGGCAGCTTAATTGAACTGATAAAATATGGCTGGATTGTATTCTGGCTGACCTTGTTGCGCGTGTTACCTTTTCCTGGCCGCACTGGTTTGTTGAAAATCGGCAATCCGGGGCGTGATGCCCCGGTTCTGTTGACGGGAAATTTTCGTTTGACAGTTGCACGTGTTAAACGTGCCTTTAACGGTGTGGATGCCTATCTGCTCATTGCCAACAGTCGCGGTGTCAACGTCTGGTGTGCCGCAACCGGTGGCCACATGACCAATCACGACGTTGTTTCGGTGTTGAAGACGAGTGGAATCGAGCCACTGGTCGATCATCGACAGTTGATTTTACCGCAACTCGTTGCAACTGGAATCGAGGCACGCGTTGTCCGTAAAAAGACTGGCTGGAATCCGGTTTGGGGGCCGATCGAGGCGATCGATATACCGGCTTTCCTGCAAGGCGGCCTGGTAAAAACGCCGCCTATGCGTCGCGTCAATTTTCCCTGGAAGCGGCGATTGGAGGTGGCGGTGGCGTGGGCCTTTCCCATTTCCCTATTGGCCCTGCCTTTGTGGCCCTGGTGGGGATTACACACGCTGGTGTTGATCGCGCTCGTCTGGCTATTTTCATTGGTGCTCTTTCTCGGCTTGCCGCTATATCAACGCTGGTTAATCCCGGCACCCCGGTCCGTGGGTTTCATCTTTTTCAATTTTGGTCAGTACGGCATCCTGCTTACAATATGGGCACTGTGGTTGATTGCGCTATTCGGCTTCGGCGAACTTTTTGATGTGCTGTCATGGGGATTTATGCTGCGTTGGGGGTCTGCCAGCCTAGTCATACTATTGGTTTTCGGGATCGATCTGACGGGGAGCACACCGAACTACAAAAGCGGACTGCATCCTGATCGCTTTCTGCGGGTGGTTCTCGATAACAACCTATGCCGGGGCGCAGGCGCCTGCGAGCAAGTCTGTCCGCTTGGTGTTTTTCAAGTTGATCGTATACATAAACGTGCGGAACTGCTCGGGATTGCACATTGCGTTCAGTGCGGTGCGTGTATTGTGCAATGTCCATTTGACGCTTTATCGTTTGTTGGTCCAGGCGGTAAATATGTAACACCGGAAACGGTACGGCAGTTCAAACTCAATCTGCTTGGTAAACGATGGGTGGATGTCGGTAAACAACGTCCACCCAAATAATTTTTAACAGAGTTTGGTTGCCAGCTCATAAGTCTGTATGTCCTGACGCGATCATTGACATTCGGCTAGCTAAACAGAGTCTCTAGTGAGCTGGCAGAGAGATGCGATGCCTTAAAAGCGGCCTGTGTTTTTCCGAGTCAGGTGCCGGCGAGATAACGTTTACCTTTTTTACCGTCAAAAATTTAAAACCTCAACCTGAGCCACGCAGTTCCATCAGTTCGTCCAGAAGTTGCATTACCAGGGCCAGAGCGGAGAGATCCAGTTCAAAATCCCGTGTCAAACGTTGCGCCCTGCGCAGTCGTGCAAGGTCTTCGGCCCTGAATCGCCATTCGGCTTCTTGCCCACCTTGTGGCACCAGCACCTCGTATTCCACCAGTTGCAATATGAATTCGGGCTCGGCCGTGGCGCCGTGACAAAGCTGTTGTAATGACAGGCAGTAGTCCTCCAGTACTTCGCCGTTTAGCGTCGGCGCCGAATCATGGTTTTTCATGATTGCTTCTCCAGATGCTGGCGTGGATTGAAGCCTGCGGCCTGCTTCAGGGTTTCATATGCCTTGCGGGCCGTGTCTGTGTCGGCGGGTGGTACCGCAATCTGCAATACAACGTAGAAATCACCGGCTACCTTGGCCGGGATGCCCTTGCCCTTGAGCCGCATTTGTTTGCCCTGTGTCGAACCGGGAGGTATTTTCATATTCACTTTGCCGACAGGTGTTGGTACGGTGACCTGTTCACCAAGTGCGGCCTCCCATGGCGTTACCGGCAGATCGATATAGACATCCTTGCCATCGACGCGGTAAATGGAATGGGGATTGAACCCAATTTCCAGATAGAGATCACCGGCTTGCCCGTCACCCATGCCGGACTCTCCCTGACCCTTCAAGCGGATATGCTGCCCGGCATAGACACCTTTGGGAATATTGACGTTAAGCTGGCGTTCGCGCAGTGCAACATGGCCGGTGGCATCTAGCTGCGGATGTCGCAGTGAAATACTGCGTGTCGCCCCCCGGTAAGCGTCTTCCAAGTCGATCAGAATCCTGGCGTGCGTGTCCTGCCCCTGTGCGTGAAAACCTGCGCCCGTACTCCCGGTTTTTGCCCGGCCGGCGAAACCAAACAGCGATTCAAAAAAATCACTGTACGCAGCAGCATCGTCCCCGGAAAAGCCGCCACTGTATTCGTAACCGGCATTCCAGTCTGGCGGTGGCCGGAACTGCTCACCCGTCTGCCACTGGCTTCCCAGCTGGTCATAGGCAGCCCGTTTTTCGGGATCCTTTAGAACCTCGTATGCCTCACCAACCTCTTTAAAGTGCTCCTCTGCGTCGGGCTCTTTACTCACATCGGGATGGTACTTTCTTGCCAGACGACGGTACGCCTTTTTAATATCGTCCTGACCGGCACCGCGTTCGACTCCGAGGATTTTATAATAGTCTTTATATTGCATATTTTTATCCGTGGCTTAAGCTGGTCCCGGACTCAAGTCTCGACCTCGTCTTTTGGATTGGGAAGACCCGCTAATTTACAAAGCATACGCACCGGTCCATGAGGAAACAGATCATACAGAAAGGCCTTGTAGCTCTCTTCGTCCGAGAACTGTTTATTCTCGAGCTTTGCCCGGCCTGCGAGTAATTTGTGCATGCTTGGGTGAGTCTGATGCGCCTCGTAATAATCCCGAAAAGTATTGATCAGTTCCCAGCCGGTTTCCGTAACGGGTTTATGCCCGTCCGCTTCATGTCGTTTAATCAG
>CAJVXY010000059.1 GCA_913009895.1 uncultured Acidiferrobacteraceae bacterium
GCCTTTGATGGCGCGCTTACCGGATCGCTGGTAGTCAATGATATGCAAGACGGTAGTACCCGGGTGATTGTCGGACCATCTACGGGTTACCCCTATCCACCTTCAGGTACCCATGTCTCGGCCCTGGCACTTCAGAGTCCCGGCTGGGTGGCAGTGTCTATCGTGGGCAACACCAGTGGTCAAACCGTGCTGGCCAATGAGTTGTTGTTGGCCAATACCAATGCCGGTGGACAGGTCTGCCGTGTCGGCCATAGTCGCACTTTTGGCAAGGCCGGCCCACGTGGATACTGGGCCGAACCCCAGGTTGTGATCAGCCCGAGCGGGACACGTCTGCTGTTTGGCAGTGATTGGGGTGGTGGTACTTCTGTTGACGCCTATGTGGTTGAGTTACCAAGTTATCGGCCTTGAAAATATAAAAAGGGGCGCAAGGCCCCTTTTATATTTATGGCGGAGAGGCAGGGATTCGAACCCTGGGAAGATCACTCTTCAACGGTTTTCAAGACCGCCGCATTCGACCACTCTGCCACCTCTCCAGTAATCAATATTTTACTAAATTATTTTCTATTTTTTATATGCTCCAATTTGTAACTATCACCGCTTCTCAGCGACCACCTCTCCGTTATGTCGTAGCTTGACTGTACCTGCTTGATATTGGCGACTACAGCCTCCATATAGCTGGTATTGCTATATTAGGCCAGCCTACGGCGAGCCGAAGAATACCCAATGAATCAGCTGATTACCAGCCTGATTTACCCGTTTTATTCTGCTTGATTTCTAGCAGGCTTCGGGTTGATTTAAGGGGGAACATTCCCGTATGCTACGGCTTAAATAACATATATTTCGCATCTTGAGGAAGACAATATGAACCAAAATCCAGTAATCGTTGACCGTGGCCAAGCGTCTGTTCTTGCTACTAATAAGGTCCTGAGAAACACCTACATGCTGCTATCCATGACCCTGCTGTTTAGCGGTCTCACGGCAGGTCTCTCAATGGCCATGCAGCTTCCTTTTGCCATGTACTTCGGCAGCGTGATTGGTGCTTTTGCGCTTATCTGGCTGGTGTTGCCACGGGTAGCGAAATCTGGTGCCGGTATTGCAGTGGTTTTTGCGATTACAGGTTTGCTTGGTGTTGGACTCGGCCCCTTGCTGAATTACTACACCGCACTGGCCAACGGTTCACAAATTATCGGCCTGGCCCTGGGTGGTACCGGTGTTATTTTTGTTGGTTTGTCTGCTTATGTACTCACAACCAAAAAAGATTTCAGCTTTATGGGTGGATTTCTGTTTGCCGGGTTCCTGGTTATCCTGGTTGCGGCAATTGCCAACATCTTTTTTCAAATTCCCGCGCTTTCGCTTACCATTTCTTCTGCCATCATTTTGATTATGAGCGGTTTCATTCTTTACGATACCAGCCGGATTATTAACGGTGGTGAGACTAATTACATATTAGCGACCATTGGCATATATCTCGCTCTTTACAATATTTTTGTCAGCCTGCTGCAGATTCTGGGTATTTTTGGCGGGGATGATTAAGCAGGTTTAAACCAGGTACAAAAAGCCCCGGTTCACCGGGGCTTTCTTTTGGGAGATAAAGTATATGGAATTGTGGATAAAAATTGGCAGCGCCGTGTTATTGGCAACCATGTTTGTTGTCATTTTTCCCAAAGCGAAACACATGCTTGCCAACAGTCCCAAAGGCAGCGCTCAAGACTGGTTGGGCGCCCTGTTCCCAATTGTGCTTGTTATTCTTTTCGTAATATTCTTGATCTCGCTTGTTTAACAAATATTATTCCAGACATCGCTCTAGACTTCGGACTCAATTAATTTCTGCCCGCCCATGTAGGGTTGTAATACTTTCGGAATGGCCACGGCCCCATTTTCCTGTTGATAGTTTTCCATGATCGCCACCAGGGCCCTGCCTACGGCGAGTCCGGATCCATTCACCGTATGGACCAGTTCCGGCTTGCCTTTTTCAGTGGGCCGCCATCTAGCCTGTAATCTTCTGGCCTGGAAGGATTCGAAATTACTGCAAGACGATATTTCCCGATATGTTTTTTGTGCCGGCAACCAGGCCTCAAGGTCATAGGTCTTGGCAGCTGAAAAGCCAAGGTCCCCGGTACATAAACTCACGACCCGATAGGGTAATTCTAATTTTTGTAATATCGTTTCTGCATGGCCTGTTAATTCTTCCAGTGCGTCATAGGATTTACCTGGCTCGACTATTTGTACCAATTCCACTTTTTCAAACTGGTGCTGCCTGATCATGCCACGGGTATCTTTTCCGTATGAACCGGCTTCACTTCTAAAACAAGGCGTGTGGGCCGTAAATTTAAGCGGTACTTCGTAACCATTCAGGATGGTGTCACGCACAAGATTGGTAACTGGCACTTCGGCAGTCGGGATTAAGTAAAAATCTTGCTCTGTCTTAAGTTTAAATAATTCCTGTTCAAACTTGGGCAATTGGCCCGTGCCCTCCAGACTTTTTTCATTAACGATATAGGGTACGTACACTTCCTTATAACCGTGGTCAGTTGTATGTGTATCCAGCATAAATTGCGTCAGGACACGATGCAGTCGCGCGAGCTGCCCAGACATGTGGGAAAAACGTGAACCGGCAATTTTTGCTGCCACTTCAAAATCGAGCATGCCCAACTGTGCGCCAATATCAACATGGTCAAGCACTTCAAAATTATAATTTTTTGGTTCGCCCCATTTTTTTATTTCCAGATTATCATTTTCATCTTTCCCTTCCGGCACACTGTCATGGGGAATATTGGGCACGTTCAGGCCTAAGGTTCGTAACTGACTTAAAATTTCAGATAGTTGCGTTTCTTTTTCCTTGAGCGCCTGGCCAAGATTGCTGACTTCTGCCAGCAAATCTGTCGCATCATTGCCCTTCGATTTTTCCTGGCCAATGAGTTTTGACTTTGTATTGCGTTGACTCTGAAGATCCTGTGTTTCAACCTGGATTGATTTTCGTGTAGCCTCCAGTTTGTTGATACGCGTAGTATCGAGTACAAAGCCACGTTTTTTGAGTAAATCAGATGCCAGGTTTATATCATCTCTAAAAAAGCGTTGTTCTAACATGCATTAACCTTTAGATTCCTTAAGAATATTTTATTTTTATACGTTTAATAATTTATTTATTGATATTGGCCAACCATGTAACCATATGACCTGGCTTGATGGTCTCACCTAATTTTTCGACAATAACCTCTACCTTTTCAGGCGTATCAAAAAACTCAATGACAATGGGCAGATCCAGGGACAAGTCAATCACGCCAACACCATGTAATACGCCCGAGTCGCCATAACCGGCGATGCCCCGAAATACTGTCACGCCTCTTATTTTATCCCAGTCACGTAATTTTTTGATTAGATTGTTAAGTTGTTTTTCGCCCTCAGTCAAGTAGATTCTGGCCATCATTACCTGTTCAGTATTCATATTTGTCTCCCAATAATAATGCCAAGCCAGGCGGCGATCAGACTGGCAGAAACACTTACCAGAATATTGGTCAACGCCTTGGCGTAAGATCCGTCTTCAACGAGATTGAGTGTTTCAATTGAAAAAGTGGAAAAGGTCGTGAAGGCCCCAAGCAAACCAATTAATATTGCACTACGTATTACAGTTTCAATTTCCCAGCGTTCGACAAAAAGCACGAACAGCAAACCCATTAACAATGACCCGATAACGTTAACGGTAAGTGTGCCATATGGAAAGTCACGGCCAAATATTGCATGGGTATTAATCGACACCCAGTATCGAAGGACAGAACCGATTGCACCGCCCGCTGCGATCGCCAGGAATTGATTCATACCAATAATTGATTCATATGAGAAGATTCATGTCGTGAGTTACAATTCGCAATTAATTTATCACTATGTATTACTTTTTTTATCAAGCTCACGCAATTTTGCCAGGTGTGCCGCGATTCTGATTTCCAGCCCCCGATTGACTGGCTGGTAATAATTTATCGGCCTTTTCCCCTCTGGCAAATAACTTTCACCGGCAGCGTAAGCATTTTGCTCGTCATGAGCATAACGGTAATTTTTTCCATAATCCAATTCTTTCATTAGTTTGGTCGGTGCATTGCGAAGATGGACTGGCACCTCTAATGAGCCTGTTGATTTGACGTCGGAATGCGCCGCTTTGTACGCCTTGTAAACCGCGTTACTCTTGGGCGAGCATGCCAGGTAAATGATGGCCTGGGCAATTGCCAGTTCTCCCTCGGGACTGCCAAGTCGTTCCTGTACATCCCAGGCTCGCAGGGCGATATTCAGGGCGTGGATATCGGCATTACCAATATCTTCACTGGCCATGCGCACCACACGCCTGGCGATATACAAGGGATCGCAACCGCCATCAATCATGCGCACAAACCAGTACAGGGCCGCATCGGGATCAGAACCACGCACTGATTTATGGAGTGCCGATATCTGGTCGTAAAAGACCTCGCCACCTTTATCAAAGCGCCTGACACCATCGCTAACAATATTGTTTATTATCTCTATTGTAATTAATTCTTCGCTTAAGTCAGATGCCATCTCTAGAAAGTTGAGTGCCCGCCTGGCATCACCATCTGCTGCCGTCACGAGTCGTGCCCTGGCGTCATCTGTGATTTTTATTTCTAGCCTGCCAAGACCACGAGTCTTGTCTGTCAGGGCATGGTCGATAATCTTTGTAATAGCCTGCTCATCAAGCATTTTTAAAACGTAGACCCTGGCCCTTGATAACAAGGCGTTATTCAGTTCAAAAGAAGGGTTCTCGGTAGTGGCACCTATAAAGACAAAAGTGCCATCCTCAATGAATGGTAAAAAACCATCCTGTTGCACCTTGTTGAATCGATGGGCTTCATCGACGAACACAATGGTTTTGCTGCCGTTTGCCTGGAATTGTTGCGCCTGTGCAACTGCATCCCTGATCTCTTTGACGCCTGCCATCACCGCAGACAGTTTGATAAATCTTGCCTTGACATTTTTTGAGATTAACCGGGCCAGTGTTGTTTTTCCGGTGCCTGGTGGCCCCCAAAAAATCATTGAGTGCAGACGGTTATTCGATATGAGCTTATAGAGTGGTTTTTCTTTTGCCAGTAAATGATCCTGGCCATAAAATTCATCTATTTTTTCAGGTCGCATTCGATCGGCGAGCGGGTGATCGTTTATGTTATCTGTCTCAGAAAACATATCATCAACATCAAATTCACCCAGTCCTGTCATTGCTGACCTACGACATCAACGCCCTTAGGTGGTTTGAATTTAAAAATGCTGTTTTTTAAGTTTAAATTCTCTTTTACTTTGTTCAGGTTTATGCGGGTAGTTTGACCAAAACTGTCTACAAGTTCCAGTACCAGTAACTTCTTATTTTTAAATCCTATTTTAATAACACTAAAATTTTCCTG
>CAJVXY010000060.1 GCA_913009895.1 uncultured Acidiferrobacteraceae bacterium
CAGCGAGGAAATCGTCGCGCGCAGACGTTCTTTGAAGATGGAGATTATGCCCTTTACGAGTCATTGCTGGCCGAGGCCGCGCGCAAGGCGGAGGCCGAGATATGGTGTTATTGCCTGATGCCCAACCATGTGCATATCATCATTGTTCCTGCGGATAAAGATGGTTTGCGCCGCACGTTTGCAGATGCGCACCGGCGTTATACCGGATACATCAATGCCCGCATGCGGGTCACCGGTCATTTGTGGCAGGGGCGTTTTGGTTCGGTGGTCATGGATGAAGAACATCTGGCGTGCGCTGTGCGTTATGTTTCACTCAACCCGGTGCGCGCAGGGCTTGCAGAGCGAGCGCAGGACTGGCGTTGGTCGAGTGTTTCCCATCACCTTTCGGGTAGAGACAGCAAATTGGTGAAGGTTGCGCCCGTGCTTGAACGATATGGAGATTTTGCGGCATTTCTTGACCAACAGGAGGATTCTGCTGAAGCTTACAAGGCGCTACGCCACTCGGAAACGACAGGCCGTCCTCTGGGTTCCGGGGAGTGGATTGAAAAGCTTTCTGCATTGACGGGGCGGCAACTAAAACCCCAAAAGCGTGGCCCGAAAGGAAAGATAACGAATGGGAGTTAAGTGTATTTAGTAAACTGTCACCGTAATTTCAACAATGCGTCTCGACAGGTTTTCGTCGAGCAGCAGTTTCATTACACCGCCAAGGTGTAAAGATTGTGTTCGCGGTTGGCGGCGTAAGCTAGGCAGGCACGAATATCGGCGGCTTCCAGCTCCGGGAAATCTTCGAGGATTTCCGCCTCGCTCAGGCCTTCGGCGAGCATTTCCAGCACATCATAAACGGTGATTCGCAGGCCGCGAATGCATGGGCGCCCGCCACGTTTTCCGGGTTCGAGAGTGATGCGTTGAATGTCCATTGCAAAGTTACCACTTTTGCCGCTGAGAACGATGGAGTGGCGCCATATCGTCCATCAGTGCTTGTTGGCTGCCAATTGAAAACTATAAGAGAGTAGACCGGTTTTTTCAACAAGCAGCTTTTTCTGTCATCCGGCCGGTGGTCGCCACCGCCGAGCCCGGCACGCAGGTGGCGGAAGTGGCGGGGGAAGGCGGTGTAGTGGTGAAACCGGGTGATGCCGGGGCGCTGGCGGATGCACGGGGTCAGGCTTGACTTATGGATATTTGTTGTTTTGGACAATTACGGTGACAGTTTACTAAATACACTTTTCATCATATCTTGAGCGCATGGCTCGATTACCTCGTCTAGTTGTTCCCGGTTATCCGCACCCCGTGACCCAGCGAGGAAATCGTCGTGCGCAGACGTTCATTGAAGATGGAGATTATGCTCTTTACGAGTCATTGCTGGCCGAGGCCGCGCGCAAGGCGGAGGCCGAGATATGGTGTTATTGCCTGATGCCCAACGAATAAGGTTAGTGCGCCAAGCGAAGCTTGGCGCTTCTTGCCGGGTGCAAGTCCCGGCCGGGTGAGGGATCAGTATGATTTCTCTGAAGCATGAAAGCCAGCCAGTGCCGGGCACTCCCACTCGATTGTAAATAGGCCATTTACATTGTAATATCAATGGCTTAATTGTTGGAATAGGTGGCAATACCATGTTCAGAATTTCTTGCCAATCGCCACGAAAATTATTGCCACAATGAGGGTTTCACAGTCTTCTCCCGTTTAGAGGCTGCTTGCGCCCACCCATAATTTTCCTTATTTACCGCCGATATATTCCGTAATTTACGTTGCTAGATTCCGCGATTTACGATACTGTATTCACATGCATGCACCTTCCCTGTATCCCCGCTGGATTAAACCGCGAATTGATGAAGCTTTACTGGATACGCCAGTGGTTCTGCTTGCAGGACCACGCCAGGCTGGAAAAACGACCCTCGTGCGTCAATTCGCTGAACGGGGACTGCACTACCTGACCCTGGATGATGATCTGACATTGTTGTCAGCATGTGAAGACCCAGTCGGCATGATTCGTAATCTGGATCGCGCCGTAATCGATGAAATCCAGCGAGCGCCCCAGTTGCTTCTGGCTATCAAAAAAAGCGTGGACGAGAATCGTCGACCCGGGCGATTTCTGCTAACCGGCTCAGCCAATCTGATGGCGCTGCCCACGGTTGCGGATTCACTGGCCGGGCGGATGGAAACCCTGTTGCTGCTGCCTTTGTCACAGAGTGAAATAGAGAACAGGCCGGCGAACTGGATAAACAGCATTTTTGCCGGAGAAATCCTGACAGCGGACCCCCCCATACTGGGCAATGAATTGGTCGAACGCATCTTACGTGGTGGCTACCCGGAAGCGGTTGCACGGCCGACGGCAAAACGTCGCGTAGCCTGGGCTCGACAATACATCGATGCCATTATCCAACGTGATGTCCGCGACGTAGCCGAAATTGACAAACTTGATCAGTTGCCACGTTTTCTTCGCGCCCTGGCGCAAACCGCTGGCCAGATGTGCAACTACGCCGGATTGGGCGGTCAAGTCGGTCTGGATGGAAAGACGGTATCTCGCTACATCGGTGTCTTTGAACAGATGTACCTGCTCAAACGCATTGATGTATGGGCACGCAATCGCCTGAAACGCGTTGCCAAAACGCCCAAGCTTCAGTTCATCGATTCCGGTTTATTGGCCATGTTCATCGATGTCAGCCACAAAGATGTTCAGTTGGACAAGACCCGTTACGGACATGTTCTGGAGAGCTTTGTGTTCGGTGAACTACTCAAGCACACGACAACGGCTGATGACGACTATCGGCTACTGTACTACCGGGATGCGGACAAGTTCGAGATTGATGTCGTGATCGAAAACACGGCAGGACAACTGGTCGGTGTCGAAATAAAAGCCTCCGCCACCGTCAAAGAGAGCGATCTGCGTGGATTGAGAAAGCTCGCCAGCCTGGCAGGTAATCAGTTCAAAATGGGTGTGCTGCTGTACGATGGCGATGAGACAATGCCTCTGGGTAGTAATATCTGGGCTGCCCCCCTGTCCACATTGTGGGGTTCGTAGAGCGGGCAGTTATAACAACCAATGTGGCTGATCCTCACTAATCGCGCTGAATAGTTACTGCAGGAGTTTATAATATGACTTACGACAGAAAGGGGATTGCCATTCAGGCGGATTTTTTATTCCACCACGGAACACAGGGAAAATGGTGTTAAGATTAAAAAGATGAAGGGCAAAGGCGATTCAGCACGGAATACACGGAAAAAAACCTTGTAGGTATGATCATGAGGGGTTAATATCCTTACTCTCAAATAAATAAGTAAGGAGAACGGTGATGAATGTTGCCAAACTGACGAGTAAATTTCAAATTACGATTCCTGCCGATATTCGGCGCAGATTGGGGCTTCATCAAGGGGACGTTGTTGTCATTGATCTGGAAGGCGACAAGGCAGTATTGCGACCGGTGCATGGGGGGCATGTCGAACGCATGACAGGGCTGGGAAAGGATGTATGGGTCAGACTTGGCGGCGGAGATGCCTATCTTCAATCGGAGCGAACTTCCTGGGATCGGGAGTAAGGGATGGGGTTGCGCCAGTGCCTGTACCTTGATGCGAATTGCTTCATCTATCTGTTTGAGAACCATCCGGTGTTCGGTCATCTCGCCCGTAGCCTGTTTTCCGCCATTGAACGGGGAGAATACAAAGCGTTATCGTCAAGTTTGACCCTGCTTGAAGTTATGGCTGGCCCGATCAAGTGTGGCATGGGGGGCTTGGCGAACGAATACGCTGAACTGATTACGACATTCCCGAATTTGACCTTGTGTGACATGAATCAGCATGTGGCATGCCGTGCGGCCAGCTTTCGAGCGTCAGGCGTGAAATCTCCGGACGCAATTCATTTGGCCACGGCGGTTGTGTATAAAGCAGACTGTTTTGTCACCGAGGATAGCCGGCTGCGTAAAATAGAAGGCATTCGTGGCGTGGCCTTGTCATCATTACGGTGACAGTTTACTAAATACACTTTTATCGTATCTTGAGTCATTACGGTGACAGTTTACTAAATACACTTTCTATCGTATTTTGAGCGCATGGCTCGATTACCTCGTCTAGTTGTTCCCGGTTATCCGCACCCCGTGACCCAGCGAGGAAATCGTCGTGCGCAGACGTTCATTGAAGATGGAGATTATGCCCTTTACGAGTCATTGCTGGCCGAGGCCGCGCGCAAGGCGGAGGCCGAGATATGGTGTTATTGCCTGATGCCCAACCATGTGCATATCATCATTGTTCCTTCGGATAAAGATGGTTTGCGCCGCACGTTTGCAGATGCGCACCGGCGTTATACCGGATACATCAATGCCCGCATGCGGGTCACCGGTCATTTGTGGCAGGGACGTTTTGGTTCGGTGGTCATGGATGAAGAACATCTGGCGTGCGCTGTGCGTTATGTTTCACTCAACCCGGTGCGCGCAGGGCTTGCAGAGCGAGCGCAGGACTGGCGTTGGTCGAGTGTTTCCCATCACCTTTCGGGTAGAGACAGCAAATTGGTGAAGGTTGCGCCCGTGCTTGAACGATATGGAGATTTTGCGGCATTTCTTGACCAACAGGAGGATTCTGCTGAAGCTTACAAGGCGCTACGCCACTCGGAAACGACAGGCCGTCCTCTGGGTTCCGGGGGGTGGATTGAAAAGCTTTCCGTATTGACGGGGCGGCAACTAAACCCCCAAAAGCGTGGCCCGAAAGGGAAGATAACGAATGGGAGTTAAGTGTATTTAGTAAACTGTCACCGTAATTACACCGTAATTGTTCTCTCAGTGGGCGTTGGGGTGCATGAGCCCCCGAAACGGGGTCAGGCCGATGATTTTCAGGTCGAGGGCGAGCGACCAGTGCTCGATGTAGTAGAGGTCGTGTTCGATGCGTCGCTTGAGATCGGTGTCGCCGCGCCAGCCGTTGATCTGGGCCCAGCCGGTGATGCCGGCCTTGACCAAGTGCTTTTGCATATACCCGGGGATCTCGTGCTTGAATTGGGAGACGAACACGGGCCGTTCCGGACGTGGGCCGACGATGGACATGTCGCCCTTGAGTACGTTGATGAACTGCGGTAGCTCATCCAGGCTCGTGCGACGCAAAAAGGCGCCGAAGG
>CAJVXY010000061.1 GCA_913009895.1 uncultured Acidiferrobacteraceae bacterium
CTGAGCCGGCAGCACGGGCCCTGGCCCGGTCGGTCAGTGCCGAGATGCACTCCAGTTTTGCCAACTTACGGGCTGCCATGCCCATGAACTGCCGTAAGTTTTTTCCGAATTACCCGTTACCTGGAAAAGTGGCCCATGAAGTAGATCGTGTGAAATCCCTGTGGCGACGCTGTCGCGAACAGCATGGCGCAGGTGGCGACTGGTTGTTCGGGAAATTTTCAGCGGCCGACGCAATGTTCGCGCCGGTAGCAATTCGCTTTCAGGGTTATGATGTCTCGCTCGACGGTATTGAAAAAGACTATGTGCAAACCGTGATTAATGATCCGGATATAAAATCATGGATAGAGGCGGGTAAGGCAGAAAAAGAAATAATTGATCAGGATGAAATAAAAATATAGGTGAGATACGAATGGCGCTTACTTAAGCCCAATAAGTCCTTTTTGTAAGTTGGACTGAGGAACGAAGTCCAACGCAAGTGCAAAATAAAGCGCCACTGTTGGACTTCGTTCCTCAGTCCAACCTACGGTAAACCATGTTTAAACCAGATATTCGGCTTAAGTAAGCGCCATTCAGGTGAGATACTAACTGGGCTAAAAACCTAAACCACCAATAATTCCTCGAGCGCGTAAAGAGTTTTTTGCGGGAATTGTTCTATAGGATAATATTGACCAATAATCTCACAAGCTTGTTCATAGGATCTAATATCAAGATTGCGCAACAGGTAGCGGATATCATCAAGGCCATGAAATTCTTCGCCAATACGCATGGCAAGACATTTCATTGCCAGCAGGTATTCCGCTTGAGCGCACATTACTTTCAAATGACTTAGCTCAAGATAGTTATCGAACTTTCCAGTGTTGGTTAAGAAACCTTTAACGCTATCGTTTAGCCAATTATCTGTAGTGTTAATTTTAGCAGACACACGAGCGGCAGCCTGTCGTATTCGATTTGCAGGTTTAAAGTAGGCGTCAACATCTTGGGTAGAGTTTCTTGCATCATAAACCAGGCACATAACAGCGCCACCCACAACATAAAGCTCGCCCGTGGTATCTTCTGATTTTAATTCGTCATTCAGTAACTTGAATAAATGAAGAATGTCTTTCTTCGATAACACTTCTTTCACACGCGGTTACCCACCGTTGAATCAATAAAAATATTTCGGCTACGAAACGGCGCTGGTGAGTGCGTAAGTAGATGCTGCCTTAAACTTTTTAAGTCGGATGCAAACCGGGGTTTTTTTAATGGGCGAATATCAGCAACCCAGTCCGGTGCAGCAACCTTATTGAAATGCGCAGCGTACTCAATCATTGCGGCTATATAATTTGCTAAATATTCGTCGTCCGGCAAAGACGGTTTTGCCTGTAATGTGTCATTAAAACCGTCAGCCGTGAGCTGTGCCAGAAAATCGTTTAGTGAGGCCAGCGGAAAGCTTGGCGTTTCCGCATTATTGATTGTTGCCACAATGTCGTAGAACTTCTGTTGGCTGTCGGGTAATAACCGACCCAGTACCCAATCAGACATTGGCAGGTTTGCCTGTCTGGCGGCACGCTTTATACGCGACTTTTCTCTAGGCGATAGCCTGATTTGTAGTTGTTCAGTTTTATTCTGTTTCATTTTTAAAGTCTAGGTGTGTCATCTAATTATGTCAATACATATGTATTGACAATAAGTGATAAAACTACCAGTGACTGTACAGCCTTCGAGAATAGGAATGCGTTGATATCGCGTTATATCAAACCATGCCTTACGACCATGATGGAATGTTATGGATAGTATGGCTAAAAATTAATAGAAGTGGTCGAGCAGGACGAAGTAAGCATTTAGTCAAATTCTTTTAACCTTATGTTTCTCCAAAACATAATCCAGCCATTGACCCGTTAAATGTTCCTGTAACCGGTTCTGGGCCAGGCGTTCCTGCAAGTTGTCGAGATCCACAATATCGATGGGCTGGTCTTGCCAGGAACAGGCAAATACCGCCTTGGTGCGTTCACCGGTTTTCGGGTCGATCTGCCACTGCAGACACTGGGAACAGACACCCTTTAACATGCACTGCATGGTTGAATAAACCGAGCCGGTGGTGACCGGGTTTTTGGCAAACTGTTCTTTCAGACCATTATTTTTTAAATCTCTCAACCTTTGCACCAGGCAACCACTGCCAATGATATGGAGACAGTCTACATCCTGGAGTGGAATCGGTGCCTTACCATTACTTAAATCACCCCTGGCATAAGCGCCAATGGCCTCACGGATATCACCGGTGGTGGTCAAATCCTCGGGCCGGCGAGTCGTTATGGCATCGCCATTATTGGCCACCCAGAGCACGACATCAGCCGCAGCCTCCAGCTCATCCTGACAAAAAACCTCGTCCTTATCGACCAGGCTGATCACCAGTAAAACCGTGTTGCCATGTTCCCGCAATTCCGGGCCCAGTGAACGCATGGCCGTGGCACCGAGGCGATCAGCTACCACCATCACGGTTTCATTTTCAGGAATGGTGGTGCGGACACCACCTGGCCCCATGACCGCCATGGCATCACCGGCCTTGAATGTGGTGGCTATTTTAGAGCTGGCACCACGATCAAAAACAATCAGCGACACCGTGCCTTTTTCCTTGTCTACTTTTGATCCCGTAATGGGTACGGTTTCTGTTTGCAGGCGAGTGTTTTCATAAATTGGCGACAGGCGTTCATAATTTTGCAAACGCAACATCTGGCCGGGATTAAAACGTTTGGCGATCATGGGCGCGTGAATGGTTAACTCGACCGCGCTTTTGCTGATTCGCTCAATTGATTTCAGTACCGGCTGTAACTGATCCTGAATCTTTTTATTAAAAGCGTCGTACTCATTCGCCTCACCCGTTTTGTTAGCGCGATCACCAAAACTTTCTACAATCTTTGGATAGGTGCGGTAACCGGAGGCCACCGCCTTGACCACGCTGCCGTGAAAGGTGGGATGGGTATCACCAATAAATGTAACGTGTTTATTGTCATGTTCGTATGACGTGAAAGGCCCAAAATCCTGGTGTTTGCAGTTTTCGCTATCCTCGGCCGTGACCAGTTTGCCATCGACCATTTCGTGGGTTTGATAATTGGGCCCGTTTAATTCAAAGGTGCCACGGTGTTCAAAAAAGTAGGCAATATTGGGCCGGGCGCCGGTGGCCACAAATATCGCCCGGCAATCCAGTTTAATGTCTTCATTGTTCGATACCAGCTTGCCGTTTTCGTCAACAGACATTTTTTCGCAAACTAATTGCTCAACATGGCCATATTTGTCCAGTTGCGCCGCCTTCGGGCTCAGGCAATCGGCATAATAAATACCTTCTTCCATGGCCTTGATCACTTCTTCATGGTTGCGTAAGTAGGCCGGCGAGTCCTGCATGCGACGACGATAAACCACGGTGACACCACCCCACTTGCGAACCAGGGGCAGGAAGTCAGGTGCACGATTTTCTTTGGCCGCCTGTTCGCGTTCGGTACGCACGGCCTTGCCGTGGGCCAGGAACTCATCCAGTGTGCTGAGTGATTCTTCGTCGAGCCCGGTACGGACGGCCCTGGGGCTTTTTTCAGTTACCAGAATTTCATAACGGGCCAGTACTTTTTCAACTTGTTTAATATAGTAGGCCTGAACTTCAGTAGCCGTATCAATACCAGTGAGTCCGCCACCGATAACGACAGCGGGCAGCCGTACTTGCAAATTGGCCAGGCTGGCTGCATTGGCCGCGCCGGTTAATTGCAATGCCATGAGAAAATCCGCTGCCTGGCGCATGCCGCGGGCCAGGCTACCGGGAATGGGCAGGGCAGAAGGCAGGCCTGCACCGACGGCAATGGCCACGTGATCGAATCCCAGATCCCAGGCCTCTTCCAGGGTCACTGTGCCGCCCAGGCGAATATTGCCAAATACCTGGAAGTGTTTGCGTCGTGCCAGGGTCAGGTAAATCAGGCGCAGGAAGTTTTTATCCCAGCGCACGGTAATGCCGTATTCCGCGACACCGCCGAAACCGGTCATGACCCGGGTATCCAGGTCTTCTTCCAGGCTGGCATAATCACGAATGGGCTGGTTAATAAATTCTGCTGGCAGCGCCTCGATCTTGAGCCCATCAACCCCGACCACCGCAAAACCTTCCATGAGTAAGTGATGTGACAGGGTAAAACCGGCCGGCCCCATGCCGTTTACCAATACCTTCAAACCGTTATAGGGTTTGATGATCCATTGCTGGTCACGTAACGGGTTCCAGCGGGTGAGCAAGTCATAAATTTCAACGCCCCAGGGCAGGGCCAGGACATCGGTCAGGATCCGGGTTTCAATTTCAGGAATGTTGACCGGGTTTTGTTTCTGGTAAATACAGGCCTTCATACAGTCATTACAAATGCGATGACCGGTGGCCG
>CAJVXY010000062.1 GCA_913009895.1 uncultured Acidiferrobacteraceae bacterium
TCTACATGTGCACGCGGATCTACTGTTTTTTCTGTTTTTTGTTTTAATGATACGGCGACCACCGAGATCTACACTCTTTCCCTACACGACGCTCTTCCGATCTGGCCGCTTTGACCCCCTCGTTTAAGGGATTCCATCAAAATAAAAAACCCTGGCAAATTTAAGTTCCGGGGTGGAACTGCCCCTTTCGGGGCGGGGAGAGCCATAGCGAATGAAAGGCCACTGTGGCGAGATAGGCGCCCGCATCAGCCAAGCATCAGCGCCAGTCTCGGAATATACCTTAATTTATGTGCAATTCGTGGTCACACCGATAACAAACCGAATATCTTGCCCCAGGGTCATTGTGTAGCAGGGTCGCGACATGGGGGATAGGCCCTTTGCAATTCGGGCAGATTGTATCTTTCGCATTAATTTCAATTGCTTTGTCTGGGAGTGGTTGGTCCATTTTGTGCTCCTTTTTTATTTTTCAAGTAGTTTTTCCACCGCAGCCGTAAGGGCGCTCATGTGCTCGTCTCGCGATTGCCGGGCCTCATCTCGTTTTTCCTCGCCCTTTTTCAAGGTATCCTTTATCTCTTTTATATCACGAATGATCTGTTGTGTCGAGATCGAATGCAAAGTTGAACATGACGACAGTCGCATCTCCAAGTCCCCCGAGGTAATAAAGCGATGGCCACTTTCTTCCGGGTCGAGTTTGCGCTTGATTTCCTTTAGATCACGTCCATGCTCTGTGATCTTATATGAAGAGATAGCCCCGAACGACACCACTGAAAGTATAAATATTACCACCCGCCAAAAACTGTCTGAATCAAACTCAATCATTTTATCTTGAACCCAGCCGGAACCGCAGGCACTGGCGGCATAGCAACCACCAAGTGCGAAATTTTCGAGCATTGGACCGTATTGCAAGCCCGAAGGCCAAACACGTGTTTGCCAAGCAGATCCGCCTCATCATAACTCACAGCCCTTGCCGACGGCTTTATATTGTTGATTACAATCTGATCACCGTTGTCCCGAACCAGCTCAAACCGCGTAATAGTCTTCTGGTCTTTTGCTGTATACTGCCACACAAAATTAAGTGTTCCGGCTGTAGCGGAAATGACTACCGCCAAAAGAATAATACCTGCAGCAGTAGTAATTCCAATCAACTGTTTTTTGCTCATTTTACTCCTCCTTTGTGTTCTGCGAAAGATTGAATACCTTTCTGGGCCGATATGGCCCCAAATATTGCGACAATAGAGCCGCTTATCGGGACCATGTACCCACGCTGGATGGATAACACTGCCCATGTTATCATGAAGATAATCGTGACAGCGAATCGGAGAACTCTCGTTTCTGATGTCTTCCCAAACGGGTCTTGAAACATGTCCTTCATATTTTGACCTCAATATTTTTTGCCCAATCCCGCAGCATTGCCGCTATCCCAGAGAGCTTTTCTTTTTTGTAAGGAGAGTTCAGCATATCTGCAAGGCTCAGAAGATCATCCACCGTTTTGTTCATCTGGACTTGGCACCCTATCCGATAGGCCGCGCTCCCAAGAGCTCTTTCTATTTGGCATTTAGGGCACACGCACATGCTCCCGCCGAATCCCCTGGGGGGCGGTGCTATATTTTGATGTTCGTGATTGAGCCATACCATTATTTCACCTCCGGGGTAGTTGTTGGAATTGTCGGCGCAATCACCGGAGCCGTAATTTCAGGCGCCTTCTTGGCGGGGACCATGCGAATTGTCCCGCCGGAAGAATATGTTTGATGTACCGTTGTGGTAGTGGGATTAAATGACCCGGTAGCGTTCAGATCGCCTTTCTTCATATTGAAAATATTCCCCGGATGGTTTCCCAGGGCCTTAATCGCCCCATAGCTCCAATAGCCCAGAGCGCCAGTCAATACCGTCCCAAAGATAGGTGAAATGTTGTGGTCAAGCACGTCATAGCCTGTAGTTGGTTTGACAATATTAAGAGTAGTGGGCGCAAGCCGGGAAATCTCCATCATCCCGATTACCGCCATCAAGGATCGCTCAGTATCGGTTTTAGGATTGGCCGTGAGCAACGAGTTAACGATGGCCTGCGACTGGGTGCCAATCCTTGCGCTCTCAGACGCGGCATGGGCAGAAAGTGCATCTGAGTAATTTTTGTAATCGCTCGGGCCGTTCAATAGCCCGCAACCGCTGAAAAGGACCGTACCCACAAACGCGGCTATGGCCCACATGATAATCCCAGTTATCCCGTATCGCATCCGCATTTAATTACCTCCACAATTAAGGTTTTCATTGTGCCAGGTAGTTCCCCAGCCAATAATACTCATTAACCCCAGCCACACTTTTCGTGTGGTGTGGGTGTCGGCCGCATTCGAGACCAGATAAACAGCGCCGCCGAGAAAGAGCTTAGCTCCGATCATGACCCCCGGATTCGCCATCAAGGGATTCCCCTCCACGCATCCACGGCTAAGTCCTCGCTCCGTCGAGACGTAATCCCCGACCTGGCCGCCGATTGCTGAGATTAACATCGCTTTTTCCACCGGGGTGTAAGGTAACCTGGGGTGCAGGGCGCATCCGGAAAGCAGCAGGGCGAGGATTAGTAAGTATTTCATGGTTCGATGAAAGCCGGACGGAAGCCAAGGCCCGCGCCCGCACCCGTGCGCGGATTGAGCAAGTCGACCGCAAAAACGCCGGCGGTGCCGCCATTGTACCAGACGCCGCCACGGATCGGAAAACGCTCGCCGAGATTGCGCATCCACATGCCATCTCCGCCCAGTCCCGCGTCGGCCGGGAAAATGCCCAGCTGCTTAAGCCGATCTGGTGCGGCGAGGACATTAATGCCGTCCACGGCCGTACTCTCGAATGTATTGTATGTAGACGTGGTTCCATCGCTCTGATTGACGACGACGTTATCCAAAATGGCGACGCCAGATCCATCGGCATTACTCGCGTTAAACTTTAGTGTCCCAGCGGTGCCGGGGGCCACTAGCGCCCCTGATCCATCAATTGCCTGCCACAGGGCACTCGTAGCGCTAAGATCGGCACCCGTGACCGCCGCGTCGTTGTCTGCTATCACCTGAATCTCGCCATCCACCAGGCGATAACCAGCACCAACCATTGCCCACACATTGCCGTTCATATCGGCAAGTCCGGCGGGAGTCAGATCATGCCTCCACTGGATCGGGCCAGAGCCGGTAAATGTTCTAGCCGTGCCAGCTGCGCCCGGCGCCAGCCCATCCACCCTGATGCCGACCTGTGAATGGTCAGATGTCTCACGGCCATAGTTATTATTCCCTGTCGGCATTGTACCGTTCGCCCAGCACCACAAGGCAATCGCCGCCCATTCAGCATTGGTCATTATGTGCCAGCCTGCACCCATGGCGTTGCAAGCAGCATTGGCAGTGTCGAAGTTGATTGAGGCCCAGGGATCTTTGCCAGGTTGAGATACGGCCTTGCCGCCGAGGTTGCTGGCCTGATACATCCCAGCCCAAAAGCCCTTAAGGCTGACTCCGCTCCGAATAAATGCGGGGTGTAGTCCTGTCCCGGCGTTAGCGGTCTTGTCCTCAACATTATATGCTGGAATCCAGGTCATGTAGTTCTGATTTCCTGCTGCGTCGACGATTATCTTTCCCGGCTGAGACGAGAAGAAGAACATCTGCGTTCGTGCATTCATCAGGCAACCTCCGGCCAGACAATCGCACTCAAGTCAATTGCCTTAAGCTCCTTGATTGTGGTCGCGGCGACAAGATCGGCCTTGGCCTGGTCGTAGACGGTCTTGAGCGAGTCGATGTAAGCAGCAAGTCCGGCCCACTTGGTAATTGTGTCCTGATCCGCCGTGGAGTTTCGGGCCAAGGCGCAAATAGCTTCGAGGATATCTGCCCGAGAGCCGATAGTCCTTGTTTTCGCAGCGAATATACGATTCAATGCCTTGATCTTGGTCTGGCGAAATAGTTTCCGAGACTGTACCCACTTGCCATTCTTCCACGCACTCCAGGCGTAAGGCGGTTTGACGTGGGTAAGGTTTACGGGCAAAGGGCCGAGTTTCACAACCTGCTCCTCAGTAAGTGTAACCTTATCCCAAGCCGGACCCCGGTAATCATCTACATATTTCCATTCGTGATGGCGGAACAGGGCGATTTTATGCTCAGTCAACTTGGTCAGGTCTACCTTTTTTCGTGTAGCTCTCGGGCCGGGATGGATCTTGCTGCCCTCCTGGATCATTCGGTAGGTTCGGCCGATGTATCTGTGGTTGCGATTGAAATGGTAGATGTATATTTTTTTCATGGGCGCCCTCAAAT
>CAJVXY010000063.1 GCA_913009895.1 uncultured Acidiferrobacteraceae bacterium
AGTTTCCCTGGCATAACAAGCCTGACGAAAAACAAATCCCAGGCACCCTCCTGCTTCTGCCGCCAATTGCAAACGCCTTAAACTATCGGCATTTTTTACGTCACCAGCATCACCCCCGGTCATCCAGGTCAACACGGCACTACAAGTACCAGCACGCAAAACCTGTCCAACCAACCACAACCCATTTGCAGAGGTCCGGGGGTGTACCAGAAGAACTCGGGAAATATCGATACCGGCATTGGCCAGCTTAAACCTGTCGAGAAATTGTGGCGGACTAACCCAGACCAGCCATTTTTTTTCCCGACTGACCGTGGCCAGTGCAGGCATGACAAGGTTAAGCCCGGAATCATCATTAATATCTGACAGAATTTCAGCAACCGCCCCGTTGCGCCAGCCACCGTCAGGCAGACAGTCGTCAAGAGCGGGCATACCTGAAGCAATGATTTGGGATGACGACTGTCTGACAGTGACACGGGTCGGGCCTGACCGGCACCGGGCATGGTGATGCCAGGCAAGGCTGCCATTGGTAAAACTACCCGATTCCGGTTTCACCGTATTACTGGCTAACCTGCTCATGACAGGCCACCATTACGTAAAATACCGACAGCCAGTCCTTCTATGGCAAAAGAAGTGGTCCGTAAATCAACCTCAATCGGTTTGTAAGCCTTATTCTCAGGCAATAACTGGATTTTTTTGCTACGGGAATTACGACGCTTAAACCGCTTCACCGTGACTTCGTCATCGAGCCGGGCAACCACAATCTGGCCATTGCTGGCCTCGGGGGTGCAATGAACCGCCAATAAATCATTATCAAGAATGCCTATACCAGACATACTGTTACCCTGAACCCGCAATAAATAATCAGCACGTGGATGAAACAGGCTGGCCTCAAGCTGGTAATGATCCTCGATATTCTCCTCGGCCAATATGGGTGATCCTGCGGCCACCCGCCCCACCAGGGGCAAACCCAGTTCGAGCTGCTCTATTAAACGTATCCCACGGGACGTGCCGGGCACCATTTCAATCGCCCCTTTACGGGCCAGTGCCCTAAGGTGTTCCTCGGCAGCATTGGGAGAACGGAATCCCAGCTGCATACAAATCTCGACTCGAGTGGGGGGTGCACCGTGATCACGAATCGCTTCACGAATCAGGCTCAGGACTTCGGCTTGTCTGCTTGTTAGCTTCATGAAAAATACTGTATATAATTACAGGAACTGTAAGTATATACAGGTATTAACTTTTAGCAAGCATCATGAGTAAAAGACTATAATCTATTGAATAATAAATGAAAAATGAATCTTAAAATTATTTAAGCGTTTTACTCACAATTTCATAAACGTCTTTTGACAGGTCCGGGTGGGCCATGATTCGCGCCAATTGCGCGCCCATGAGCTGTTGCCTGTTGTCACCATATTTACGCCAACGACTAAACGCGGTCACTAAACGCGAGGCCACCTGGGGGTTGATATCATTCAAGGCCAATACCTGGTCGGCTAGAAACTGGTAACCGGCACCGTCTGTGGCATGAAAATTTATCGCGTTGCGCATAGCAAAACTGCCAACCAGGGCGCGAACATTATTTGGGTTTTTAATGGAAAAAGCTTCATGGCTGGTTAGGGCTTTTACCTGGTCAAGTGCGCCAGGCAAGCCTGCACTGGCTTGCAGGGCCAGCCATTTATTGACCACCAGGGCCTCGTGCTGCCACTGTTTGTAAAATGCATCCAACGCCAGCTGTCGCTCCGGGCAATCCCGCTGCACCAGGAAAGACAAGGCCGCCATTTTATCCGTCATGTTATTGGCACTGGTAAACTGCTCGTAACACAAGTCCACAAACTGGTTATCGTCTCCTTCTGGATCCAGCGCCATCAGGTAAGAAAGACAAGTATTTTTCAGTGCTCGCTTTGCTGTGTGCTGTGAATCGAAAATATACTCACCATTGTCATTGCTGGCCTGATATATTTTATAAAATTCATCCTGCAAAACTTCGGCAATGGATAACCGGACAAATTTGCGCACGGCAAAAATCGCATCCGGGTCGGCCACGGTCATTTTTTCTGCCAGTTCATTTTCGGAAGCCAGGGTCAGGGCGCTGGCAACCAGGGCACCGTCCAGGCTTTTTTTGCTCAAGGTATTAGCAATGGCTGTGACCAGGCGTTGATCTATTTTTAATTTTTTATTTTGCTGATAATCTGATATCAACGACAACATACAACCGGTCGCTAACCGCTGGCCGGCATCCCAACGATTAAAGGCATCCGAGTCGTGGGCCGCCAGAAAAGCCAGGTCGTTTTCGGTGAGGTCAGATTCCAGTTCAACCGGCGCCGAAAAATTTCTCAAGATTGAAGGTACTGGCTTTTCGGAGACATTAATAAAAATAAAACTTTGTTCACTTTCTTTTAATTCCAGCACCCGCGTGGTGCCCGCCGCAGTACCTTCACCTTGCAACTGCAGTGGTATATCGTGACCCGATTTATCCAGTAACCCAATCGTTACCGGCATGTGAAATGGTTTCTTGATGACATCGCCTGGCATTTTATTATTCGGCGTTTTATTGTCCGGGACCTCGGGACAGCTTTGTTTCAAAGTTAATACATAACTTTTATTTTTTTTATCATACTGACCGCTTGCCTTTAATAAAGGCGTACCCGCCTGGTCATACCAGCGGTTAAACTGGGTCAAATCCACTCCATTGGCATCAGCCATGGCATTGCGAAAGTCATCAGTCGTCACCGCCTGGCCATCGTGGCGTTTAAAATACAAATCCATACCTTTGCGAAAACCCGCCTCCCCCAGTAGCGTGTGGACCATACGCACGACTTCGGCACCCTTTTCATACACCGTCACCGTGTAAAAATTATTGATTTCAACATAAGACTGGGGTCGCACCGGGTGGGCCATGGGGCCGGCATCCTCCGGGAACTGGCGTGCCCGTAACATGCGCACATCCTGGATGCGTTTTACCGGCCTTGATGCCATGTCGGCAGAAAATTCCTGGTCACGAAAGACGGTCAGGCCTTCCTTGAGGCTCAGTTGAAACCAGTCGCGACAGGTGACCCGGTTACCGGTCCAGTTATGAAAATACTCATGGCCGATGACCCCTTCAATATTTTCGTAATCGGCATCGGTGGCAGTCTCGGGCCGAGCCAGGGTATAGGCGGTATTAAAAATATTGAGGCCCTTGTTTTCCATGGCGCCCATATTGAAATCGCCAACGGCAACGATCATGTAAATATCGAGATCATACTCAAGACCAAAACGCTGTTCGTCCCAGGCCATGGCCCGTTTCAGGCTGTCCATGGCATGTTGGGTTTTGTCCAGGTCATGTTCTTCAACATAAATCTCCAGGGCAACTTCCCGGCCAGAGCCAGTCGTATAACTATCTTTCAGACACGCTAACTTGCCCGCCACCAGGGCAAACAAATAACAGGGTTTCCTGAAGGGATCCTGCCAGGTGGCAAAGTGTTTGCCACCATCCAGTTCGCCCGTTGCAAGCAAATTACCGTTTGATAACAACACCGGGTACTTTTCCTTGTCGGCAATAATTTTGGTGGTGAATTGGCTCATGGTATCGGGCCGATCCAGGTAATAGGTAATCTTGCGAAAACCCTCGGCCTCACACTGGGTATAAAACTTGCCGTTTGAGACGTACAAACCCTCGAGGGAGGTATTTGCTCCAGGATTTATTTTGGTCGTGATTTCCAGCTCAAAGGTCCTGGGCACCTGGTGGATCGTGAGGGTCTCCTCGCTTACCTGAAAAGCGTCATCGGTCAGTGTTTTGCCATCCAGCACCAGGCCGGTCAAAACCAGGTCCTCGCCGTGCAAAATCAGGGGGCGCTGGCCTGCTGAATCCGGATTACTCACCCGTATTTTTAAATGTGAGTGCACCACGGTCTCGGACTCTGCCAGCTCAAATGTCAGGGTCACTGTATCAATCAAGTAATCTGGTGGCGTGTATTCCTTCAGGTAAATCGTTTTTGGGGTGGCATGTTTCATAATTGGATGCTGGTATTTAGATCAAGTTTAAATGGCTAATACCCTTATTTTATCTATAAATTATTGATTATACTAACATATTA
>CAJVXY010000064.1 GCA_913009895.1 uncultured Acidiferrobacteraceae bacterium
TCATCCGCGCCCAATGAGCGAACTACTCGACCCCAGGTTAAAAAATATAGAGCAGGCGTTTCAATCACAATTCCAGGGCATGACCACTGAGCCAGTCGAGCTAACTGACTTATTGGAAATACGCAAGCAACTGGTTGTACTGATTAATGATGGATTGACCGACCAGGAACGGCAATTTCTCATATCAATAAAATCAGGCACGCCTGATTGGTCATTAATTAATATTCCAGGCATTGAGCGATTGCCTGCTATTCAGTGGAAGTTGCAGAATATTAATAAGATGGATAAGAAAAAACAGCAGGATGCGAGAGAAAAGCTAAAAGATGTGCTGAAATTATGATGAACATTTGTGGTGGGCAGTGCTCACCCTGCATTTAAGATCAAATGCTGGATACCGGCTAAGAACATGCCGGTATGACGTGATGGTGCCGGAATGTCGGGATGGTGTGGGGATGATGAAGATTTATATACCATATATGTGTGCTTGCTACGTGTAAGACGGGTCTCGCTGTGGCATAATGCGCGCGCTTTTAATGTGACAGCCACCTTTAAATACAGGATATCCCCTTGATCACTACCGCCAATATCACCATGCAATTCGGGCCCAAGCCCTTGTTTGAAAACATTTCCGTTAAATTCGGCAATGGCAATCGTTATGGCCTGATTGGCGCCAACGGCTGCGGTAAATCCACGCTCATGAAAATCCTGGGCGGTGATCTCGAGGCCACGTCAGGCAATGTCTCGGTGGATGAGCACGTGTCTGTGGGTAAATTGGGCCAGGACCAGTTCGCCTTTGAAGACAATACCGTGCTTGATACGGTGATCATGGGTCACGAACGCCTGTGGCAAATAAAAGAAGAACGGGATCGTATTTATTCTTTGGCCGAAATGAGTGATGAAGAAGGCATGAAGGTAGCCGAGCTGGAAGTGGAATTTGCCGAGCTCGATGGTTATACGGCAGAAGCCCGGGCCGGTGAATTATTGCTTGGCCTGGATATTGCCCTGGAACAACATACGGGCTTGATGAGTGCCGTGGCGCCGGGCTGGAAGCTGCGGGTTTTGCTGGCCCAGGCCTTGTTTGCCGAGCCGGACATTATGCTGCTCGACGAGCCCACCAATAACCTGGATATCAATGCCATTCGCTGGCTCGAGGACATGCTCAACGCCCGCAACAGCACCATTATTATTATTTCCCATGACCGCCATTTTTTAAATAGCGTTTGCACCCACATGGCCGATCTCGATTACGGCGAGCTGCGGGTTTACCCGGGCAATTATGATGAGTACATGACTGCCTCGACCATGGCCCGGGAACAACTGCTGGCCAATAACGATAAGAAAAAAGCCCAGATCGCTGAACTACAAACCTTTGTCAGCCGTTTTTCTGCCAATGCCTCCAAGGCCAAGCAGGCCACCTCGCGGGCCAAACAAATTGAAAAAATCAAACTGGACGAAGTCAAACCTTCCAGTCGTCGTAATCCTTTTATTCGCTTTGAACAAAAAACAAAACTGCACCGCACGGCGCTGCAAGTAGAAAACCTGAGCAAAGGTTATGGAGACGAGGTTTTAATCAAGGATTTGAACCTGCTGGCCAAGGTCGGTGAACGCATTGCCGTGATCGGCCCCAATGGCGTTGGCAAGACCACCCTGCTGCGTACCCTGGTGGATGACTTTAAAGACGAAGACGTGAACGGTAGCGGCACGGTCAAGTGGTCCGAGAATGCCAGGATTGGTTATTACGCCCAGGATCATTCGGCTGACTTTAAAAAAGACCTGTCGGTTTATGAATGGATGGAGCAGTGGCGGCGCCCGGAAGATGACGAGCAATCCATCCGCGCCGTGCTGGGTCGTATGTTGTTTTCGCAAGACGATATTAAAAAATCTGTCACCAAGATTTCCGGTGGTGAGCAAGGCCGTATGTTATTTGGCAAACTCATGATGAAAAACCCCAATGTCCTGGTCATGGACGAGCCCACCAATCACCTGGACATGGAGTCTATTGAGTCACTAAATCTGGCTTTGGAAAATTATCCCGGCACCCTGGTGTTTGTCAGCCACGACCGGGAGTTTGTTTCGTCTTTGGCCACGCGTGTGATCGAGTTATCAAAAGATGGTATTACCAACTTCAGTGGCACTTACGAAGAATATTTGCGCGATGAAGTGAATGCGCGTGCCAGTGCCTAGTGCAGGCGGATGAAATTATTAGTTCGCAATCTCGACCGCGCCACCACTGAGGCCACGCTCACTACCCTCTTCGAAGCTTATGGCACCGTGCAGTTCTGTACGGTAATAATGGACAAAACAACCGGCAAATCCAAAGGATTTGGCTTTGTAGAAATGCCCAAGGTGGGTGACGCCAAGGCGGCCATGAAAAACCTCAATGGCAAGGAAGTAGACGGCAACAAGATTCGCGTTAAAAACGCTGATTCTAAGTGACTGATAAAACCACCCAGGATCCCATGCATGGGGTCACGCTAAAAATGATTGTCACCGAGCTGGTCGAAAAATATGGCTGGGAAGAATTAAGCCGCCGTATCCGCATCAACTGTTTTGCCAATGATCCCAGCATTAACTCCACGCTCAAATTCCTGCGCCGTACGCCCTGGGCACGAAAAAAAGTAGAAGCGCTTTATTTGGAAAAGAAGTAAAAAAATAACCTGCCTCCGCGGGAATGACGGGATGGTGGTGAACAATGTCTGCTCTACATTATTTGCTAACTTCTTCGGCCAATGTATTTACAATGCCTTTAATGATGACGATAAACTTTTCAATCCCGGCCTGGTCTTTATTCCGGCGACACTCATTTAAACAGGAAAGCGCGATGTTAATAGCGGCGTGGTAATTACCTTTATCGACAAAACCCTGGATTCTGATTATTTCTGATTCAATGTCCATGGCACCCTAACCAATTTTAATAAAATTCAACATCCACCGTGTTACCAATAAACTATCGTCAGGTCGTTTTAATGAATCTATGGCTTTATTATATTTTTCCTCGCCTATCAGGTCGCGACGTTTATTCATGGTATACCTGAGGTAGTCCGCCGTGAATTCAGGATGCCCCTGGAACGTAAGAATATGACTGGCAACCTGGAAACCAGATATCGGACAATGCTTACTACTGGAGATGAGCGTGGCCTGGTCAGGCAATTTAACCACCTGGTCCTGGTGGCTCACCAACAGGGAAAACTGTTTTTTAAAGGACGGGTCATTTTCATCACCCATCCATGGTTTGACCTGGTTAATCTCACTACTCACATTTCCCACCCCCCAGCCGTTTTTGCTTCTCTGGCTAAGCCCGCCCAATGCCCGGGCAATGAGTTGGTGGCCAAAACAAATACCGATTAACTTCTTGCGTTGTTCATGTAAGTCAACAATGTAATCCCGAAGTTTTATTATCCATGGCTCTTCTCCGTGGGCGTCGAACTTGCTGCCGGTAATTAAAAATGCATCACACTCATCATTACTCCCGGGATACTGTCCGTTTATTACCGGGTAAACATTAAACGCCACCTGGTCATCAACGGACAGGAATAATCGCTGAAACATTTCCGCGTAACTACCATATTCATTTTTAACTTCAGGCGCCAGTGTCGCCGTTTCAAGAATACCGATGCGCACTAGCCATCACCACCC
>CAJVXY010000065.1 GCA_913009895.1 uncultured Acidiferrobacteraceae bacterium
CGGAGGGATTAAATTTTAATCAACCGTCCAATCGTCTATTTGTTATTACCTACGTCCTCTTCATTCGGGTAATCTCGATTACTATCTATCAAGCCAATAACCGGGCTTCCGGTGCTGGTGAGCGACAGCGGTAATTCTTATTTCGTCGTCGAGTAACTTATAGTAGATCGAGAAAGGAAAACGCTGAATTGGAAATTTACGAAAAGGTTTTACGAATACAGAACCGATTTTCGTATTCTCTGAAATAAGCTTTTCAACCCGGCTTACCTCTTCCAGAAAATCTAGCCCTAAACCAGGCAATTCTCGATCATAATATCTGGCTATTTCCTGCAATTCCTTTGCAGCATCTTCGTGATAATTAACTCTCATTCCTTGAGATCTTTTCTTTTATTATTTATTTCTTTAGTGACTTGCGGGCAGCTCGCATCGCTTCTTCTGCCGGGATGGTTTTCGATCTCCCGGTCTTAATAGCTTCATCTCTGCGTGAGAGTTCTTCTTGCCAATAAGCATCAACATTCTCATTGACACCTTCGTCCAGACTTACAATCAGGCTATGGGCAAGGCGGGCTCTTTCCTCATGGGAAAGGCCCATCAACTCTTGTTCTATTTTTTCAATGCTTCTGGCCATATTTTTATGCTCGAATCTATGTTAGATATTATAGCTTATTAGGACTTCTCATAAATCTCCGGCCCTGTCTTCTTGAGCTCCACGGCCATGTCATCCTCGGGCTGGTTCTGGTCGCATACTCCCGGGCCTTTTCCGGATCAAGGCTGAGATTAAACTGATCTACCCGGCGAAAATCGAACCTGGCTTTTTGACCGGATATTATCCTGCACCTGGGCGCCGGGGCACAAGTGGTCAACGCCCTTTTCTGGCTGAAGCTGCTAACCCAGGTTTAGCGAGCTGGTGTGGCCCTGGCCCACAGGCTGAAAATACCGAATTAAACGGCATTTTTTACTAATATTGGGCAAAACTAGCCTCAGCACGCCATTATAAATTATAACAGCACGGTAATATTTGACGTTTATAACATATCTGTTATATTATTAAATTATAACAGTTCGGTTATAAGTGAAATTAAAGTAACTAGGAGAATCTCTAATTAATCCCTTTTCTGGATTCCGGGTCGCACCGCTGGTTTTCCCGGAATGACGAATTCCCTAATTATAGGAGCAAGGCCACATGTTACCGATCACCTCTCCCGAGACGCTCGGCAAAGTACTGCGAAGTTACAGAAAAATTCTGGGCTTAACGCAAAGCGAAGCGGGCAAGAAATTTAACCTCCCCCAAAAGACTGTCTCAAGAATCGAGTCAGGGATTTCAACCGCGCAACTGGGGACTTTGTTTAAATACATGTCGGCACTTGGCCTGGAGATGCACCTGGAATCCAGGGAACAATCGCCTGCAGACAGGGCGCTCTGGTAATGGCATCACTATTCATTTACATGAACGGTTATGAGGTGGGTGAATACATCCAGCGTCGTAGCGGTGCCCAGGAATTTATTTACGGTGATTCGTGGCTTGCCCTGGGCGAGTCTGCGATCCCGCTCTCCCTTTCTTTACCGCTGACAGATAAAGGTCATAAGGGCGAACAGGTTTATAACTACTTCGACAATCTCTTGCCAGACAGCATGGATATTCGAAACCGTATCCAGGCCCGATTCGGTGTAAAAACCAACCGGGCTTTTGACTTGCTCGCACAGATTGGGCGCGACTGTGTGGGCGCCATTCAGCTCGTGAGCAAGCGGGCAGCAATCGATGTAAAAAAAATTTCGGGCACAACTCTTAGTGAAAAAGAGATCGCAGAAGAACTCCGAAATTACAAAACATTGCCACTGGGCATGTCCAGGGATCAGGAATTTCGACTATCCATTGCCGGCGTTCAGGAAAAAACGGCTTTGTTGCGGCACAACGGACAATGGTTGCGCCCCACAGGCGCCACGCCTACGACACATATATTCAAATTACCCATTGGCCAAATCGAACATGCTGGCATTGATTTATCAGACAGCGTGGAAAATGAATGGTTATGCCTGGAAATATTGAGGGGTTTTGGTTTGCCCGTGCCGGTGGTCAGCATTGAAAAATTTGAAGAGGTAAAGGTGCTGGTTGTTGAACGTTTTGACCGGGAGCTGGCCAAGGATAAATCATGGATCATACGCCATCCCGTGGAAGACATGTGTCAGGCAAACGGGGTTGCGTCTGCATTAAAATATGAAAGCGATGGCGGGCCCGGTATTTTTCAGATTATGAAGCTACTGAAATCATCACTTCGACCAGAACATGATCGCAAACAATTCATGCTAACCGTTTTTCTGTTCTGGTTGCTTGGCGCAATCGATGGTCATGCAAAAAATTTCAGTATATTCCTGAAGCAAGGTGGTCGCTTTGCATTAACACCTGTTTACGATGTTATTTCGGCGTATCCACTTGCACAAAAGCGTCAAATTGAATATCGAAACATGAAAATGGCGATGGCCTTGAATGGAAAAAACAAACATTATTTTTGGCACGAAATCTTGCTTCGCCACTGGTTTGATGAGTCGAAAAAAGTGGACTTTCCAGAAACAACCATGACTGAAATCATTGACCAGGTTGTCGGCACTGCCGATGGAGTATTGGCCGAAGTTGCTTCAAAACTGCCGGATAATTTTCCTGATGATATTGCCACACCTGTTTTTAGTGAATTTAAAAAAATAGTAAGCAGGCTTTAAAAAGTTCGGATTGAGATACCCCCCCCCTTTAAATTATGTCAATCCTGACATATACTTTAACCCATGAATGCTGACGAAAAGGACTTGGTCTGGCTACATGGCGCGGTAAAAACGCCCCCATATTCAGGGACGCCCGTACTGAAGCAGGCTTCTTGCTGAGGCAATTACAACAGGGATTGAAGCTTTCCATGCCGCATGCTCGCCCCATGCCAACTGTGGGTCGCAGGTGTCATGAGCTGCGAATTAATGACAGTAATAGCACCTGGAGAATTGTCTACCGCATTGATTCAGATGCAATTGTGATACTGGAAGTTTTCAGCAAGAAAACCAATGTGACGCCAAAGAATATTATCGATACGTGTAAAGACAGAATCAGGAGTTATGACAATGAAAGCAGTTAAACGTAAAAAACTTGAAGCCCATGGCTGGAAGGTTGGTAGTGCAGCTGATTTTCTGGAACTGACAAATGAAGAAGCGGCCTATGTTGAGCTTAAATTAAAACTGGCTAACAGCTTGAAGCAAATGAGAATCAAGCGCCGCTTAACCCAACAGCAGTTCGCTAAAAAAATTGATTCCAGCCAGTCTCGCGTCGCCAAAATGGAAACTGGCGATAAATCAGTTTCTTTGGATTTACTGATTAAATC
>CAJVXY010000066.1 GCA_913009895.1 uncultured Acidiferrobacteraceae bacterium
TTTTTCTTCAATTTCATTCTCTGGCCACAGGATGGCACCGGGGGCGATGCCGTTTACCCGTATGTCGGGTCCCAGCTCCCGGGCTAAAGTTTTAGTCATCATAATATTGCCAGCCTTGGCGATATTATAAATGGCGTGATTTTTCATTGGACGCTCGCCATGGATGTCCGCCATGTTGATGATGCAGCCTTTGCGTTTTTTCAAGTAAGGTGCGGCGGCCTGGGCCAGAAAAAACGGTGCCTTGAGATTGGTACCCATTAAATCCTGCCATTGCCTGTCAAGCTTATTATGGTCAGAAGCCTGATCGACAGGTGTCGGGTAAAAACTGGAGGCATTGTTAATCAACACATCTAACCCACCAAAAAACTCCGCAGCCTGTTTAATTAATAACGGTAACTGATCGGTAACCAGCAAATCACCCTGGATAATGGCGGCGCTGTTGGCGCGTTTTTTATTTAACTCCCTGGCCAATAATTGGGCATCCTGCTCTGAACGGCCATAGTGGATAACCAGGCGCATACCCTGTCCATGTAACACACGGGCCACATGGGCGCCTACGCGCCGGGCGGCACCGGTAATTAAAACCGTTTTTTCCTGGGCTGCTGTCATCGGTTCCCGAACAAGTTAGAATGGGTTTCAGAGTAGAATGGACGACAATACCTTATTTATCCAGATTCGTGAACGATAAACCAGCCACTCATGACCATAATCATTTTCGTGCCCGTTTTAAGGCGGCCATTGCGGAGGGCGCTGCCCTGCCCAAACCAAATGAAAAAGAAGCCAAACGCAGCCAGCAATTAGCCGCTTTAATACGGGATCGCATTAAAGCACAGGGCGACTTGATTACGTTTGCCAAATTTATGGAAACCGCCCTTTATGAACCTGGTCTGGGTTATTACGTGGCAGAGAATATTATTTTTGGTGCCGAGGGTGATTTTCTCACGGCGCCGGAGATCTCTGACTTGTTCGGTATCTGTATCGCCAGGCAATGCACGCAAGTATTACAGCAAATCAATAATGGCAACATACTGGAAATCGGGGCTGGCTCCGGCGTGCTGGCCGCAACCATTTTAAATGATCTTGCCAAACATGATTCATTGCCAGACAAGTATTTTATCCTGGAGCGGAGCGAGCGCCTGCGTGATAAACAACTTGAAACAATAAAAAATAATGCCGGCTCGTTTGCAGACCGCGTCCAGTGGCTCAGTCAACTACCGGAATCATTTACTGGTGTAATCATTGGCAATGAAATACTGGACGCCCTGCCCGTTAAGCGGTTTATTATTAATGAAAATAATTTTCATGAATTATGTGTGGCAACACAAAACGGTGAATTTACCTGGACCCAGGGATCGCCCTTGCCGTTAGCCAGTCATCGCCTGGGTAAAAATAAATTCCCCCAGGGATATGTCTCGGAAATTAACCCGGCTGCAGAAGAATTTACAAAAAGTATTGTCAACTGTCTCGACACAGGCATAGCCCTGTTTTTTGATTATGGGTATCCCCGCACTGAATATTATTTACCTGACCGACAAGACGGCACACTCATGTGTTACTACCGCCATCGCACGCACAACAATCCCTTTACCCTGCCAGGCCTGCAAGACATCACCAGTTTTATAGATTTTACCGCCATTGCCGAATCAGCAGTATCGGCCGGGGCTGATGTGTTGGGATACACCAGCCAGGCAGGTTTTTTAATGTCTATGGGGCTGGACCAGCTGATGGCAGAAAAATCAAATATTGATAGTGAGCAGGTACAGGATGTAAAAAAACATCTTGAGATGTCACAGGCAGTCCAAAAACTGACCTTGCCCCACGAAATGGGCGAACTCATAAAAGTCATTGCCCTGGGGAAAAATACAGAACAGCCGTTGACTGGATTTTTATTACAGG
Source organism: uncultured Acidiferrobacteraceae bacterium (assembly GCA_913009895.1). GTDB lineage: Bacteria > Pseudomonadota > Gammaproteobacteria > Acidiferrobacterales > SZUA-150 > SZUA-150. Next base: position 1,897 of record CAJVXY010000066.1, read on the forward strand.
ACAGGCGACACCGGTTATAATAATTTTGCCGTTAAATCGTACTTGTCGGCGGCAATCACTTCTACCTCGATCAATTGCCCCACTTTGATGTCAGTTGCTTTGGCATCTATAAATACCAGGCCATCAATATCCGGAGCATCGGCTTTGGAACGGGCAACAATTTGCAAACTGGAGACTTCATCCACCAGCACCTGAAGGCGCTTGCCTATTTTATTCTCTAATAGTGATTGTGAAATCTCTGCCTGCTTTAACATAAACCGCTCCAGCCGTTCCTGCTTGAGTGTCTCTGGTACCGGATTGACCAGGTCATTGGCACGGGCACCGGCCACCGGCGAATAAATAAAACATCCCACTCGATCCAGCTGCGCCTGGTCGAGAAAATCCAGTAGTTCCTGGAAGTGCGCCTCTGTCTCCCCCGGAAAACCAACAATAAATGTGCTGCGCAAAGTGAGGTCGGAGCAAATCTGGCGCCACTGTTTGATCCGGGCCAGGGTATTCTCGGTTGCGGCGGGTCGTTTCATTGCTTTTAAAATATCGATACTGGCATGTTGAAATGGGATATCCAGGTAGGGAATAATTTTCCCTTCCGCCATGAGGGGTAATAACTCATCCACGTGGGGATAAGGATAAACATAGTGCAACCGCACCCACACGCCCAGCTCACCCAAGGCCCTGGCCAGGTCTGTCACATGGGTTTTAACAGGCTGACCTTTCCAGAAACCGCTGCGATATTTATTATCAACGCCATAGGCGCTGGTATCTTGTGATACCACCAGTAATTCCTGGACGCCTGCCTGCACCAGGTTTTCTGCTTCCTGCATCACCTTTTCTATTGGTCGACTAACCAACTTGCCGCGCAAGTCGGGAATAATACAAAACGTACATTTATGGTTGCAGCCTTCGGAAATTTTTAAATAGGCATAATGTCGCGGTGTCAGTTTGACGCCCTGGGGTGGGATCAGATCCATGTGCGGATCGTGTTGCGGGGGAAAATGATCATGCACCGCCTGCATCACTTCGTCGGGCGCATGGGGGCCACTCACCGCCAGGACCTCGGGAAATTTTTCCTGGACAAGATTACCGCGGGCACCCAAACAACCAGTAACAATCACTTTACCATTCTCATTCAGGGCCTCGCCAATGGCGTCCAGTGATTCCTCTACTGCTGAGTCAATGAAGCCGCAGGTATTAACCACGACCAGGTCGGCCTGGTCATAACTGCCAGAGATGTCATAACCTTCGGCACGCAAGCGGGAAAGGATTTGCTCGGAATCAACCAGGGCCTTGGGACAACCCAGGCTCACGAAACCTATTTTAGTTATATTCATATTATTATAATTTAATCTCTTCA
>CAJVXY010000067.1 GCA_913009895.1 uncultured Acidiferrobacteraceae bacterium
AATGGCACTGACTTAAGCCCAATAAGTCTTTTTTTGTAGGTTGGACTGAGGAACGAAGTCCAACAGCGGCGCTTTGTTTAACACTTGCGTTGGACTTCGTTCCTCAGTCCAACCTACGGAAAACCATGTTTAAACCAGATATCAGACTTAAGTCAGTGCCATTAGGTCCAGAGCCCTGATGTATTGCCCAGGTATTGTTCATGAGGCCAAAATAGCTAAATAGGGCTGAAGTACCGGAAATTCAAGGCCAGGTAAAAATAGTCACCTACCGTGTCAAAATATCCGTCTCTCCTTCGGTCCTGGCAATAATCACGGCACCACAGGAATCGCTAAACACATTAACACTGGTGCGACACATATCCAGGATTCGATCCACTGCCAGGATTAAACCAATGCCCTCTGCTGGCAGCCCAATGGATCCCAATATCACGATAATCGCCACCAAACTGGCCGCCGGGATACCGGCGACACCGATAGAGGTCATCAGGGCAATCAACACCACAGTAAACTGGGTAGCAAAACTCATCTCCAGCCCGTAGGCCTGGGCAATAAAAATCGCTGCCACACATTCATAAAGCGCAGTACCGTCCATATTGACGGTCGCCCCCAGGGGCAAAACAAAACTGGTGACTCGATTCGAGACGCCGGCATTTTTCTCCACAGACTTCATGGTCAAAGGTAATGTGGCGGATGAAGAAGCCGTGGAAAACGCCGTCAACATGGCCGGGGCCATGGCCCGATATTGGCGTACCGGGTTGACGCGGCCAACAAGTTTTAACAATAGCGGCAAAGCAACGAACATGTGAGTCGCCAGTGCCAGCAACACGGTTAAAACAAACCAGAACAGCGGGATAAACACTTCCAGTCCGGTTTGGGTCACAATCTTGGCAACCAGTGCAAACACACCTATGGGTGCAAACTTCATTACCCAGTTCGTCAAATGCATCATGACTTCAAACACGCCATGCCAGAAATCGAGCAACGCTTTTTTGTATTGTTCTTTTATTTTTGTGATAAAAAAACCAAATAACAAACAAAAGAAAATGAGCCCCAGTAATTGACCATTGGCCGCGGCGGCAATGACATTGGTTGGAATCATGCGAATAAATACCTGGGCTATATCGGCGGGGCCCTTGCCTTCAGTTTTGGCCAGGGTTTCGGAGGTATCGGCGCTGAGGCCGATCTGGTCTTTGATGGGTACGCCATCTATCTCGCCGGGCGCAATAATATCCACCAGTACCAGGCCAATGATGATGGCGATCAGACTGGTAGTCATATAGTAAGCGAGCGTCTTGAGGCCCAGACGCCCAAATGCTGATGATTGCCCGGCACCGGCCATGCCGGTAATAATTGATGCCGCGATCAGGGGAACAATAATCATTTTCAGGGCATTGAGAAACATTTGCCCGAAAAAATCGTAACTGGCATAAAGATTAATGCCAATAATAGTGCTGTCCATTTCGGTCAGGGCACCGGCAAACGCCGCCAGGCCCATGGCGATGATGATTTGCCAGTGTAATTTCAGCTTGATCATTGTTTCAGATGTCCCCTGATAATTCAGATACTTCAGAAAAATTTTTAGTGCGGACGGTTTTTTTATCTCACAGCAGCATAATCAATAACAGGCCATTCAGGCAAGCAAAAGAAAACCCCGTCTGGAAAACGGGGCTTCAATGGAAGTATGTTATTTAAAAATAAGTTACTTTACTGCAAGACTCCATCGATTACGGCCGGGGGAGAAGTCACTGTCGGCTTGTCGGTTAGTGTTATCGCCACCGGGGCAATATCTGAACCACGCGGCAATCGAAGTGCATCAGCGGCAGAAGAATCAAGCGCGGCGCAGTTACCAATAGCCACGCCCTGCATTGTTTGCTCCCGTTCTACCCCTTTGGTAATGTAAGTATTGGATTGTAAATCTGTTAACAAGACCGCATTTTTTAATACCACGGAAGATACCCAGCGATTTGTGACTGGATCCTGGGTATAGGGAAAACCGGACAAATCTCCGGGGCCACCATATTGCAGTATCATTTTGCTGCCAATATAAGGACTGGTAGCGTTACTTGCATTGAGTTCATTCACCGCATCATGGGTATAATCAAAACGAAGCGGTTTGTCGAAAACGATTACCGTGCTACTACCCGAAGGTGTCACCGTCACCAGGCGATCCCAGTAATTGTCACCGGTAATCCAGCTATATGTTACGGGTTCGTTATAAATACTGAATGGTAACGTCCCGCCAACGATTACTGTACTCTCGACCATTGGGCCTGAATCAAGCCGGTCTGTATTCAACGCTGACATATCCAGACCAACAATACTGACCGGTGCAGCGGCAGTAACATCTGTCAGGACTACCTTGCCATCAACTGTTGCTGTTGCAGTATAGAGTTTTGCAGTTGCATTAGACGCATAAAACAAATCATTATAACCACCAGCACCTGCAGCAGTGGTAATAGCAGCTTGCGTCAATCCGCCAATGGGACAACGATCGTAACATTTCAAGTTTATAGTTGTCGGCATGAACGCGCTATCGGCTGGTGTAATTTTTTCTTCCGTGTAATAAGTTACGCTCCACAAATTATTGACGACCGTATCATCGACAAACGATACGTTACCCGCCAGGGCATCTGACCAAAAAAACAAGGGTGTTGTGGTTAGCATTCTTTGGGCATCAGTAGAAGGAGTTGTTGATGCAGTATACTGCGCCCCGCTGTTGGTGAAATTAATCCCGCCAGTGACGACAAAACGATTCTGAGAGGCAACCACAATGACATCGACTGCCCAGGCATCAAAACCGTTACTGGGGTCTGTTGCAGAGGGAGAGGTCAGGGCGGGATCAGGGTTATTGCCCCAATAATACATGCGCTGGCCAATCATGTTAGCAACTGTTTCCGTGTTGGCAGATTTCCGTTGCAGCAGGCCATCAGATATATTCACATCAACAGGCACGCTGCCACCGCCGGGCAAGTCTCGGTCAACCGTCGCACCATCTGGTATGAGCGTGGCGCCATTATACCATAACCCGTTATATCCTACGTTGCCGTAATCGCCCAGATAGCTAAAAGAAAAACTACTGTTTAACTCAGTTCGTTTACCTGTGGTTGCGTCATAAACATTGTAACGCCATACCTGGGTATCGAATGTGGTTCGATCAAGACAGGTATCAACATTGGTTACAGTCAC
>CAJVXY010000068.1 GCA_913009895.1 uncultured Acidiferrobacteraceae bacterium
GAACTGGTAGCATCGGAATAGGCCAGGACCTGGCCGCCGTGGCCGCGTCACCCAAATTGCCGGCTATCGCCCGCGCCAGCGCAGCTGGTTTACTGCAAAATTATCCGGGATCGATGACCTATATCGTCGTGCAGAAGCTGTTAAAAGATAAAAATCCAATGATCCGACTGTCGGCACTGCAAACCCTGGATACCATGCCAGTACAGCTTCGTTTAAAACCCGCTGGCCCGTTACTTGGTGATTCGGTTCGCGCTGTTCGCATTGAAGCCGCCAGGGTGCTGGCAGTGGTGCCACGCAACACGCTGTCCGGGCAACAACAGTCCAGGCTCGACAAGGCGCTTGCTGAGTATCGTCAGGCACAACGGATCAATGCTGACCGACCGGAATCTTACATAAACCTGGGAATACTGGCGATACGTTTACAACAATTTACCCAGGCAGAAAAACTCTACCTTCAGGCGCTGAAACTTGATCCAGGTTTTGCCAATGCCTATGTGAACCTGGCGGATTTATATCGTTCACAACAACAGGACGACAAGGCAGAACAGGCCTTGAAAAAAGCTTTAAAATTATCAAACCAAAATGCCGCCGCGCACCATGCCCTGGGCTTGCTTTATATCCGCAAAAAACAGTTAGACAAAGCGTTGCATGAATTAAAAGCTGCCTGGAACCTGCAGGCGAATAATGCCCGTTATGGATATGTCTATGCAGTGGCATTGAATAGTCGGGGCCAATCACAGCAGGCAATGACCACCCTTAAAAAAATACATAAACAGCATCCCACGAACATCGACGTTGTCAGTGCACTGGTTTCATTTAATCGTGATGCAGGCAAGCTAAAAGAAGCACTGGACTATGCAAGAAAGTTGCAGGTTTTACTGCCGGGTAATCCACAAATCAAACAGTTGGTTCAGACACTGGAAAGCAGGAAACAATGATTGCGTGAATGTAGTTATTAACAAATGATTTAATGAATAACCCTATGGAAATGTTATTCACTAACTCGCATAAAATTATCTAGACACAACCTGAGGAAAAGTATACATTTCCCGATCAAAATAAAAAAAGCTCGATACATTAACAGCTCGGAGGTCTATATGTTTGTACGTAAGTCAACGACAATTCTCTCGCTTACTCTTTTGTCGCTTTCGATATTTCTTTTCCCGGCAGCAGCCCAGGCGGCTAAATCACAAAAGCCCAACATCCTGATCATCATGAGCGATGATGTCGGCATCACGAACATCAGCGCCTACAGCAGAGGGCTAGTGGGTTACCAGACGCCCAACATCGACCGCATTGCCAATGAGGGTGTTTTATTCACCGACTACTATGGCGAGCAGAGCTGTACCGCGGGTCGATCCGCCTTCATCACCGGCCAGAGTCCATTGCGTACCGGTCTCTCCAAGGTGGGTATACCTGGCGCCCCGTTGGGCCTGCAGCCAGAAGACCCCACTCTCGCCGAGCTACTTAAACCGCTGGGTTACATGACTGGTCAGTTTGGTAAAAATCACCTGGGTGATCGCAATAAGTATTTACCCACCGTGCACGGCTTTGATGAGTTTTTTGGCAACCTCTACCACCTCAACGGTGAAGAAGAGCCAGAGAATGAGGACTATCCCAAGGATCCCAAATTCTTCGCCCAGTTTGGCCCGCGCGGCGTGCTGGATTGTGTCGCCACAACAAAAAATGACAGGGCCAATGTCCCGCGCTTTGGCCCCATGGGCAAACAGAAGTGTAAAGATACAGGCCCACTCACCAAAAAACGTATGGAAACCGCGGACGAAGAATTCCTCGCCAAAACGGTCGATTTCATCAAGCGCGCCAATAAAGCCGGCAAACCTTTTTTAGCCTGGATCAATACCACTCGTATGCATTTTTATACCCACCTCAAGCCTGAGAGCAAGGGTAAAACCGGGCTTGGGATTTTTGCCGACGGTATGGTGGAGCACGATGGCCATGTCGGTGAATTGCTTGACTTGCTGGATGAGCTCAAGATCGCAGACAACACGATTGTCATCTACACCTCTGATAATGGCCCCCATTACAATGAGTGGCCCGACGGCGGCATCTCCCCCTTCCGTGGCGAGAAGAACACCAACTGGGAGGGCGCTTACCGTGTTCCCGGCATGGTGCGCTGGCCCGCAAAAATCAAACCAGGAGCGATCTCTAACGAAATAACATCACATCTGGACTGGCTGCCAACACTGATGGCCGCCGCTGGCGAGACTGACATCAAGGCAAAACTCGTGAAGGGTCATAGGGCCGGAAGCAAGAAATACAAGGTACACCTGGATGGCTACAACTTGCTGCCGGTGCTCACTGAAAAGGTAAAAAAGAGCCCACGCAAGGAATTTTTCTACTTTAGCGATGACGGTGTCCTGGTTGCTCTGCGCTACGACCAGTGGAAGCTCGTATTTAACGAGCAACGCGCACGCACCTTTCGCGTTTGGTCCGAGCCCTTCGTATCTCTGCGGGTACCGAAGATTTTTAACCTGCGCAGCGATCCCTTCGAGCGGGCCGACACCGATTCCAATAACTACGATACCTGGTGGATCCGGCATGTCTTTTTGCTGGCACCTGCACAACAATACGTAGGAAAATTCCTGACAACCTTCAAGAAATTTCCGCCACGCCAGAAGCCGTCCAAGTTTAATCTGGATGACGTGATGAAGACGCTGACTGAAGGATCAGGCAACAACTAGAGGCCACGCGGCTAGTAAATTACGATATTCGAAGGGGCGGGCGTCTGGTTATACCGGACGCCCGCTTTCTTTGGACACTTTAATCAATCCACCGGGCCGGCAAGCCCAAACAGTAATCCGGACTCGCGCCAAATTGAAAGTCGAAGACCGTCGACTAACAACTCTCCTTCGGTGAATCCGGCCACGGCATCCGAGGCGCGGGTTTCATACAAAGTATAGATCCGTCCTTTCTCGTCCTTCAACTTAATTTGGCTGGCGATTTGACCAC
>CAJVXY010000069.1 GCA_913009895.1 uncultured Acidiferrobacteraceae bacterium
GGACTATCGTAATACCAATAGCCTATCGATGGAGTAATGCTCATGACTGCTGTAACTGTTTCACCGAAATACCAGGTTGTGATCCCTAAAGAGATACGGGAGTCACTGGGAATTTACTCCGGTCAGAAGATTCAGGTTCTTACCTACCGAAATCGGATAGAGCTCATTCCGATAAGGCCCATGAAAAAAATGAGAGGTTTCCTAAAGGGCATTAATACGAAAGTAAGGCGAGATAAAGACAGGGTATGAATGTCGTTGACTCGTCAGGATGGCTATCTTATTTTGCAGGCGATAAAAATGCGGGCTCATTTGCCAAACCGATAGAGTCACTAGAAGAGTTATTGGTGCCCAGTATCACCATCACGGAAGTGTTTAAGAGTATCCTTCGCCAACGGGATGAAGAATCAGCTATTGAAGCGATAGCCCATATGGAGCAAGGGGAAGAAGCGGTCCTGGATAGTAGGTTGGCTGTAGATGCCGCTTGTTTTGGTGTTCAGTACAAGTTGCCACTTGCGGATAGCATCATTTATGCCACCGCCCAGAAATATGGTGCCGTACTGTGGACCCAGGATACCGATTTTAAGGGTCTGGAAGGCGTTAAATTTTATCCAAAATAAAATGCCACATAATCAGGCAATCGAGCTGACAGTAAAATCCGCAGCTTGTGCCGCAAATTTTCTGTCAACTCATTGAACCGTTACTCAACGTCCGTTTTCAGTTTTAAAGCAAGCCCCATAAAGCTTAGATTCGTGCTATTTATTCTTCCTTTTTCTTTTCTTTAGGCGCGATCTTCAACTTAAGCTTCCCTTTATCCCGTCTCTTGCCCTTATCTTTATTTTTTTTCTTTTTCGCAGCTTTTTCGGATTTGGTTAATTTTGATTTGAAATTACCATCTTTTCGATCTTTGTTTTTATCATCTTTGGATTTAAGCTTTTTAGGTTTTTTATCTTTCGCTTTATAATCTTTACGATCGCCACTTCTTGGGTTACTTCCTCTCGCATCACCACTACTTGAGTCACGGGAAATTCTCAAAGCCTGACCAACTACCCTGGCTTTTTTCAAGTCATTGAGTGTTTCTTTGGGCATGCCATCGGGTAAATCAACAGTGCTGTAACCATCATGAATGACAATGCGGCCGATGTCTTTACTATCAAGTCCGGCTTCATTGGCAATAGCGCCGACAATATTGCCCGGTTGTACATCGTGATCATGACCGACTTCAATGCGATAACGGGCCATGCCGGCATCGGGATGGCGATCTCTGCTGCTCGTTTTTCTTGAGCCACGATCACGATTTCTTCCTCCACGATCGCTGCCACGAGGGCGCTCATCATCCCAGTTAACTTTTGACTGCCGCTCAGGTTTATTGCTGAGCAGGAACGGTGTTTCGCCTTGCAGAAGCTGGGCCAGGGCGGCGGCAATTTCCAGTGCCGGTACATTATGTTCCTGTTGGTATGATTCAACCAGGGGAAAGAACAATCCCAGTTCTTCCGTGGCCAGTACATCAGAAATACGTTGTTTGAATTTAACAATGCGCTGGTCATTAATCACTTCCGTAGAAGGCAGGGTCATCATTTCAATTTTTTTACGGGTGGTTTTTTCAATGGCATGTAATAACCGTTTTTCCCGCGGGGCAACAAACAAAATGGCATCACCAGTTCGACCGGCACGACCGGTGCGGCCAATACGGTGAATGTAAGCCTCCGCGTCATAGGGAATGTCAAAATTAATAACATGGCTCACGCGCTGTACATCGAGACCACGGGCGGCCACATCGGTCGCCACCACGATATCCAGTTTGCCTTTTTTTAAATTTTCAATGGTGCGTTCACGTTGCTTCTGCTGAATGTCGCCATTGAGTGCGGCGGTGGAATGACCCCGCGCTGCCAGTTTTTCAGCCAGATCTACGGTAGCGGTCTTGGTGCGTACGAAAATAAGTATGGCATCAAAATCCTCGGCTTCCAGGATACGGGTTAAGGCATCCAGCTTGTGGACACCACTGACTGGCCAGAATCGTTGGCGAATGGTATCCACTGTCGCAGTCTGACTCTTAATCGTAATTTGTTCGGGCTTGTTGAGATATTTCGTGGCAATGCGACGAATTTGTGAGGGCATGGTGGCGGAGAACAATGCGATTTGCCTGTCCGACGGGGTTTGTTCCAGCACCCATTCCACGTCATCAATAAAACCCATGCGTAACATCTCATCGGCTTCATCCAGTACCAGTGCCTTGAGATTATCCAGCTTCATGGTGCCTTTACGCATGTGATCCATGACCCGACCGGGTGTGCCCACGACCACATGGACGCCACGTTTCAATGCGCGGATTTGACCGCTGTAATCCGAGCCGCCATAGACGGGTAATACGTGAAATCCTTTTATGTGTTTGGCATATTTTTGAAATGCCTCCGCCACCTGGATGGCCAGTTCCCGGGTTGGTGCCAGTACCAGCACCTGGGGGGTTTTTTGTTTTAAGTCCAGGTTAGATATTAGTGGCAGGGCAAAGGCCGCGGTTTTACCCGTGCCGGTCTGGGCCTGACCAATAATGTCTTTGCCAGCCAGTAATATGGGGATGGTTTGTCCCTGGATGGGGGAAGGGGTTTCATAACCCACATCATCCAACGC
>CAJVXY010000070.1 GCA_913009895.1 uncultured Acidiferrobacteraceae bacterium
AGGTTATTCAATTGATACCTCTTGTGATATTCCCGTAATCAGTCTCGTTTATTACAAAATCTACTTTAAGTACATTCGCCCATAATGTTGCTACCAGATGCCACTAGTTTAGTATTTTGCAAGTTCTATGTCTTGTCCTGAAATATTGCTTGGCCAAATTATAGCCTAACAAGCAATTATTCTCTGTATTTACCCGGTATTCTTGCCCAAGCCCAGCAAATATACCTCACGGCTATTGCTGCGGGAGGCTTTCGGTTTGCTGGTGGCAATCCTGTCAAAACCCGACAGAATAGTTTGTCGTAACTCTGGAAAGCCTGAACCCTGAAAGGTCTTTATGAGCAAATTACCACCCGGTTTAAGTGTTTTTAGGGCGAAATCCACGGCCAACTCAGATAAATACATTGCCCTCGGCTGATCAACGCCCCCAATACCACTCATATTGGGGGCCATATCAGAAATTACAAGGTCAATTTGTTGATCGCCCAATTCAACCGTTAACAGGTCAACCGGTTTTTGTTCAGTAAAATCACCCTGGATAAATATCACATTATTAATTGCTGACATGTCCAGGATATCCAGGGCAAAAAGACGGCCACGATGACCCACTTTTTTCACTGCATACTGGGACCAACCGCCTGGTGCCGCCCCAAGATCGACCACGTTAAATCCCGGGCGAATCAAGCGATAATGTTCATCTATTTCCTTTAATTTATAGACGGCACGGGAGCGATAACCTTCCTTTTGCGCCTGCTGCACATAAATGTCAGACAAATGGCGCTGCATCCATTTTTTACTTTTTTGTCGCCTGCTTGTCATAAACACTTGTTTCGTAGGTTAAGGAACGGCATCATTACCATCTAAAGATCAAGACTATAATTATTTTAACCAAAAATTATATATAAAACATGCCGCTTACGGGAAAACAAAAAAATCAGTTACGGGGACTTGCGCATAAACTCAAACCCATTGTTGCCATCGGTTCAGGGGGTTACTCCCAGTCTATTAAAGCAGAACTCGATTCGGCACTGGCACACCACGAACTGTTAAAACTTAAACTGCCGGCACTGGCAAAAGCTGATCGAGATGCGCTGCTGGCTACCATTTGCAGTGAAACCAATTCAGAGTTTGTCCAGGTGATTGGTCATATTGTTGTGCTTTATCGCCCGGCAACAGAGCCGACTATTAAACTCGTAAAGTAACCTGGTCTTTTAAATTGCCTGGTGACTGTTTTTCCCCGACAATTTCTTAGTCTGGTAAGTCAAAACCAGAATTAACCCAAACAAACTATTAACAAGAAAAAGGGCACTGGAAATGCCGTGCAGTCTCGCAAACTTTGTGTAAACCTGACTGCCCTTCTCAAGCGCTGGCTGTAAAATTTTTAGATCGCGCATCGCTTCGGCCAGGTAAAACTCTCCAAACAAAGTGATAATCAATGCCACCAGCAACATCCAGGATTGCCACGACTGAAATATTCTCCTGCCCAGTAAAATAGTTTTGACTGTCAAAAGTACAAGCAAACAGCTTATACCAATATAACTTGTGGCCTGGAAAATATGGCCAGCAATATTGCCGGCTACCTGGCGCTCAAGATTTGCAAACAGGATCGGTGCGACCACAAACCCGCTAATCCACAACCCGCCTACCCATATTGTTAAGGTTAGACGCTCCAGCGAGTTCCATCGACTTAACGGGTTTAACATATAAGAAAAGTGATTAATGATTAAAACGACTTAAGATTAAAATAAAGACTGGGCGGACAAAAAAACTTATTTGTAGCGCACACCCAGAATTTCATAAGTGTGAACCCCGCCTGGGATTTGAATATCAACCACGTCGCCATCTTCCTTGCCAATCAGGGCGCGCGCGATAGGTGAATTAATGGAAATCTTGCCTTCTTCTATGCTTGCTTCATCATCGCCAACAATTTGGTAGGTAACTTCTTCACTGGTGCTTTCGTTAAGCAAATCCAGGGTCGCACCGAATACAACTCGCCCTTCTGTGTTTAATTTGGTGGGATCAATTACCTGGGCAGTAGATAATTTAGCTTCAATCTCCTTGATCCTGCCTTCAGCAAAACTTTGCTGTTCCCGGGCAGCATGATATTCCGCATTCTCGGACAAATCACCGTGGGCACGCGCTTCGGCGATGTCCTGGATGATTCTTGGACGCTCAACCTTTTTAAGATTATCAAGTTCTGCCCTCAGCTTCTCAGCACCGAGCACTGTCATAGGTACCTTGATCACGTTTCCATCTCCCTATTCATATTTTGGTGCAGATCCTGCAAACGATAAATAGAAATTTCGTCATCACGAAATTCACGTA
>CAJVXY010000071.1 GCA_913009895.1 uncultured Acidiferrobacteraceae bacterium
GGCAACACCGCATAGGCGCCGCCAAAGGTCACTAATGCAGCCTTGGTGAAAAACCAGCCCATTTGAGTGAGTGTGCCCTGCCAGCCGTATTGATTTAACAAAAAAAGAAACACGCCCGTACCGATGAGTAAACCGATAACCAAATAGGTAATAAACCGGCTCATCTTGAAACGGGTGTGTTCCGCCATGGGCGTGTCATCATCAATCAGCGCCGGGCCATATTCACTTTCTGATGACCCGTGACCACCGCCCGCGACAAATTTTTCAGGCGCAAAACGTGAACCGATATAACCAATCAAACCAGCCGCGACCACGATATAGGGAAAAGGCACGCCCAGGGCGAATATAGCGACAAAGGCCAGGGCCGCCATAATGCGCAGGACATTATTTTTTAATGCCCGCGAGCCAATGCGGTAAGCGGCGAACACAACAATGGCGGTAACCGCAGGTTTAATGCCATACAAAATGCCCGCCACTACCGGTAAGTCGCCATAGGCAAGATAGATCCAGGTCAGGGAGATTAAAATGAACAATGATGGCAGCACGAATAACACGCCCGCGGCAATGCCGCCCCACAACCCATGCATTAACCAGCCAATGTAAGTGGCCAGTTGTTGCGCCTCCGGCCCCGGCAACACCATGGTGTAATTGAGTGCATGGAGAAAACGATGCTCGGAAATCCAGCGGCGTTTTTCTACCAGTTCCTGGTGCATCATACTGATTTGGCCGGCCGGCCCGCCAAAACTGATGAATCCCAGCTTAAGCCAGTAGACCAGGGCCTCGCTGAAAGACACCGGATCAGGGCGTTCTGTCGGGATTTGGGTGTTTGTTGTCATTATTATTTTAGCTTTGAAATGTGATTGGGCTTATTGAATTTTATTCAGGGGTTGACGCCACAGTCGCTTGTTATGAGCGTTCTTCTTTATGATGCCATACCCGTAAAATAACTATATGCTTTGAATATATTAAATAACGAGCAATGTAATTGCCAATAATTAAATCACGTATCATTTCCGGGTTAGGTGCAAGCTCGACTTCTATACCTAAATAAGGAAATATTTTTAATTGGAAAATTCCTTGATGTAGAGATAAGGCGATCTTTTGAGCAGCGCCAGGATTTTTAGTTTCAATGAACGCTCGTAAACGTATTAAATCAGTTACTGACTCGGGAGCATAAGATATCTTCATATTTTAGGTGGGTTGACCTCATTATCAGTTCCCCAACTTTCGAGCCATTCATTAACGCTTTTTTCTTCGATGAGCTTATTTGATTTTACTGAATCGAGCGCCTCTAGTGTTTCATTCCACCTTGCTTCATCGCGAGACTTACGGGCGATGAATTCTTTAATTGCTTGATTTATCAAGTAATTTTTACTTCGATCGAGCTTGGTAGCGAGTTTTTCTAATGGACTTTCAATTTCAGGTTGAAGTCGGATGCTTGTTACACTCATGATTATGCCCCTACAATTGACTACTTTGTATTACATTGTAGCATTAGCCAGAGTATATGCAATGTGTTGCTGTTTTATAACGGTAACGGGGACAGATTTATTTTTCCGTTGCTAATCATAATATCCAGGCTTTGGCTTACTCATCTGTTTAGATTCTTTTCGCGGTCTGCCTGGTTTATTTAATGATATTCTCACCCCTAGTCTTTGCTCTATTTCATTTGCAAACTTTTCACGGCCCACTGGATGGCCGTGCTTGCTTGTTTCACGTATAAAATTCAGTTCATTGGCGGGTATTCCCAGTTCAACCCATTCTTTATAACGTGCTCTTCGCTGTGTGTCTGTTTTAGCCAGATTCAAGTAACAACCATCAAAATCCAGATGACCATGCGGCTTCTGGTTTACTTTTGCCAAGTAACTTGACCATTTATATTCTTCCGGTTTAGCTACCATACCTGCACGTACAGGGTTAAGTTCAACGTAACGACAGCACGCTAACAGGTATGCTCCAGTATCAATCGGGCTGGATTTATAACGCCCTTCCCACAGACTACCCGTTCGATTTTCCAATCGATTCACAAATCGCGTCTGTTTGCCTGCCAATCGCTTCATTAACTTGCCTAAGCTCTCAGCATCCTCCCCCGGGTTGATAATGAGATGAATATGATTCGTCATTAAACACCAGGCATAAACAGTGCAATGTAATTTTTCTTTCCACTCAAACAGATTCTCCAGGTAAAACTGGTAGTCCTCACAACTCGAAAAAACCGTCTGTTTGTTATGTCCTCG
>CAJVXY010000072.1 GCA_913009895.1 uncultured Acidiferrobacteraceae bacterium
TGGCAGCCGACGGCAAACTGTACGTGGCCGATGGCTACAACGACCGCATCCAGGTCTTCGGCCCGGATGGAAAATTTCTGCGTAAATGGGGCGGGCCGTTGGCGCTCAATATCTTCGGCCCATTCAACGGCTGGTTCGCCACCGTGACATCGATCGACATTGGTCCCGAAGGCAATGTGTTTGTCGCCGATTTTTACAACAATCGCATCCAGAAATTTTCGCCCGACGGTACATTCCTGACCACGTTCGGCGACAAGGGTCAAGGACCGGGCCAATTCAACAAGGCCATTGCCGTTTCGGTTGCTGATGACGGCACTGTTTTTATAGCTGACTTCAGGAATAACCGGGTGCAGAAATGGCGCCCCAGGGAGAAATAGGCTATCAATCGGGTAAGGAGTTGAAGCAGGGCATGTCGGTTAAAGTAGAAATCTTCTCGTCCCCGGGCTGTAGTAAATGCGGTCATGCCATCGTGGTGTTACGCAAACTCGCCGATGAGTTGGGCGGCGGCAAAATACAGTGGCGCGAAGTCAATATTCTGGAAGAGATAGACTACACGGTGAGCATGGGCGTTCTGTCCACACCCGCCATCGCCATTGACGGGGAACTGGTTTTTGTTTCCTTACCTTCGGCAAAGCGTTTGCGTGCGTTTCTGGAGGAACGACTTAAATCAGAGAAAAGTGAAAACCCACAAGAAAAAAAATAAGGAATGATTCTCTCTTTTCTCTTAATTGCTAAATATGATGGACATTGAAACCTTACGTTTGGCTTTGCAGCAGCCCGATCTGTACGCTATCGGTTTGAGCCTGCTTGGCGGGTTCATCTTCAGCTTCAATCCGGCCGTCTTCGCTGCCGTACCGGTAGTGCTGGCCTATGTCACAAAGGCCCAGACCCCGCGACGCGCCGTGCTCCTGGCCTGTGCCTTTGTCGCCGGCATGTTACTGGTCCACGGGGTGCTCGGGGCCGCGGCGGCGTTGGGTGGCGACTGGATCAAGCGCGTCTCGGGACGTGAATGGGGTCTGTTGCTTGGGCCTTTGTTGATCTTTCTTGGCCTGATCTGGACCGGCTGGTTAAAGCTCCGCATTCCGTGGTTTTCCATGCGCGGCAAGCAGGTAACCAGCGCATGGGGCGCCTTTCTGTTGGGTATACCTTTTACAGTAGCAATCTGTCCCGTCTGTGCCCCGGCCATGTTGGTGGCGCTTACGGCCAGCGCGTCCATTGGCTCGGCGCCATTCGGTTTCGCTTTGCTGTTAGCATACGCGCTCGGGCGCAGCATCCCTATTATTCTGGGCGCCTGGGGTATGGGTAAGTTGCAATCACTGAGGGCGTTGACGCGACATCAGAAGGTATTCGAAGTAATCGCAGGATTTACGCTAATCCTGACGGGCTTATACTTTATGAACAATTATTTTTTTATTGTCACGTTTTAACCGCATTTGACACAGGATGAAGCAGGACATGGCCAATTACCAAATCGGTACCATCGCACAAAAGCTCGGCTTAACTGCCGACACTCTACGTTATTACGAAAAAATTGGCTTGTTACCTAAGGTGTCGCGGAACACGTCCGGTATTCGTCAGTACGACGATAAAGATGTTTCCTGCCTTAAATTCATTCAACGGGCACAGAGAATGAATTTCAGTCTCGCCGAGATCGGTGATTTATTGAGCATGCGTAAAGACCCGCAGCATGCCAAGGACGAGATACGCAAGCTTACCTCAATGAAACTCAATGACATCGAAACCCATATCAATGAACTCACCACATTACGCAATGAACTGCAATTGCTGTTGAATCTTTGTCGCGGAACGGAGAACGGTTGCCCGATTATTGAAGACCTGGATACGGATGATCCGTCCTCATCGTAATTTCTTAAGGTTACACTCAAGACAAAAAAGGCGGTCATCATAGACCGCCTTTCTTACCAGCGTTATAAATACTAATCCAGTTTGATAGAACCCCTGGAACCTCGACGACGCTTTTTCTCTTTTGCCCTGAACTCGCCAATGCAATCGTCTTTATCGACCATGACACATCGCAAATAATCGGTGGCTTCAATAATGACGCCGCGAATGGCTTTACCGACCGGTGTTTTCTTCTGGGAACTCAGACCACCGCTGAAGTAGCGTTTGCTGAGACCAAATCTCACGCCACTGGAGCTGGATCGTGCCTCGACCGTACGCACATGCTCTATTACGCCAGTTTGTACATTGACGACACGAAGATCAA
>CAJVXY010000073.1 GCA_913009895.1 uncultured Acidiferrobacteraceae bacterium
CATGCGCCTGAAGGTGTTGCGACGTTACCCCGAGAGCAAAAGAATATTTTTACAGGACGGGGCCGTACCGCCGCCGGGGTTTGTATTGAAACAACCGGATTTGGCCTGGACGCTGCAACGTATTGCCGGCAAAGGCCGGGATGGTTTCTATGACGGGCCGGTGGCCAGCAAGCTGGTGCGCAGCGCCCGGCGTCATGGCGGCATCTGGAGTCGCCAGGATTTACGCGCCTATCGGGTTATTGAACGCAAACCCATCGTCGGCCACTACCGTGGTACCCGTATTGTCTCGGCGCCACTACCGTCGTCGGGCGGCATCGTGCTGGTAGAAATGCTGAATATCTTAAGGCAGTTTCCGATCAAGTGGTTGTCCAGAACCGAACGGCTGCATATTATTGTCGAGGCCATGCGCCGCGCCTATCGCGACCGTGCCCAAACCCTGGGCGATAGTGATTTTATTAAAATTGATATTGCCGACCTGTTGGCCCCGACCTACGCCAAACAACAGGCCCGTTCCATTAATCGACGCCGCGCTACCTCTAGTGCCAGTCTGGCACAGGACAAAAGCCTATTGCGTAACAAGGGCAGCGATACCACCCATTTTTCCATTATCGATACCGAGGGTAACCGGGTGTCCGCCACCTTGAGCATTAATTACCCCTTTGGTTCCGGTTTTACCGCCCGGGGCACGGGGGTGTTGCTCAACAATGAAATGGACGATTTCTCCATCAAGCCCGGTGTCCCCAATGTCTATGGGCTGGTCGGGTCCAGGGCCAATCGCATTCAACCCGGCAAGCGGCCGTTGTCCAGTATGACACCGACGTTTCTGGAGGCGGCGAATGGCAGTGTCGTGGTCCTTGGCACCCCGGGCGGCAGCCGCATTATCACCATGGTGTTGTTGGCCTCGCTGGAGGCCATGGCCGGCAGGGGTTCGGTCAAGACCTGGGTAGCGCTGCCACGCTTTCATCACCAGTTCTTGCCGGACCGCATCACTTACGAGCCCGACGCCCTGACGTTAAACGATCAGCGAAAGCTAGAAAGCAAAGGACATAAGCTTAAAGAGAAGGCCGATGGCTATGGCAATATGCACATCGTGTTCTGGAATCAGAGGCTGAAAAGAATGATGGCGGCCAGTGACCCGAGAGGGGAGGGTTCGGCGGTAACGGGGCTTAGAGAAACTAGAAAATCAAGTACTCTAAACCCTTGATCGCGCGGTTTTGAGCCCTTCGTGCACGACCTACGGATCGTCCCCACCCGACCCTAGAACCGTCTGAATCTCATAGTGCTCGATACGCGCGCCAATGGGCAATGCCTGGCTATTGGTTCGGTCCATACCCTGTTCCGTTAGTCGGTAAACTGTTCAACAACAATACGAAACACCTCGATGTGCGCATGGCATATAAAAACTCGGGTTGCACCACATTTTTAGTCAATACGGTCATAAACCTTCGAAATTTTATTTATCCAAGGGGATTCCGCCCCCTTGGATCCCCCGTAAAGGAAAAAGCATAAAGTGTAAAGCTAAAGCGTCCTGGCGAGGCGGAAGCCCAAGTAGTTGAGGCGGATGTACGCATTGTCCCAGGCTCGGATGACCGCAAATTCCCAGCCGCGGAACGCCGAGCGTCCGTACCTCGGTTCGTGGGACCAGGAACCACCGCGGATCATGCGCCAGTTACAATCACCACTCAGCCAGGCCGACCCATCGGTGGGTGCGCCACGGTACGTTTTATTCTGGCAATCCTGTACCCACTCCCAGACATTCCCATGCACCTCATGCAGCCCCCAGGGGTTGGCAGGTAAACTGCCCACCGGGACTGTCTTTTTTCTGTACCGGCCTTTGGGACTGCCCTTGTAGGTATAGTTTGCGTTATAGTTCACTTTACTTGAGGTTATGGGCCCACTGAAACTAAAGGACCCTGCGGTCCCGGCCCGCGTCGCATACTCCCACTCCGCTTCGCTGGGTAAACGATACTGCTTGCCGGTCTGCTTGGACAGATCGGAAGAGCACACGTCTGAACTCCAGTCACACTGATATATCTCGTATGCCGTCTTCTGCTTGAAAAAAAAAAAACAATACATAATACCTTAATAATAAAATAAAGACTCTTGAACACTTATTCCTCTCTCTCCTCACAACACACCAGCAGTCTACTACATTCC